>NZ_CAUTDQ010000024.1:0-31280 GCF_963537375.1 uncultured Gemella sp. | reverse complement strand
AGGATTTACTCTTCTTTTTTTATATTTTGTCTCACATCAATTGTAACACTACAATTCTTTATATAAACTTTTGAATTTTTTTGTTGCATTGTCAGAAAATTTATGCTAGAATATATTCATTAACAATTTAATGCGTTGATAAGTAGAATTTTACAATCTACTTTTAGAGAGTTCTCGGTTGCTGAAAGAGAATAGTTAGATGTAAGAGAAATGGACTTTGAGCATATAGTTTTTACTACGGTATTGCCCGTTATAGCAAAAGTTATGTTTGTAACTTACTGAGGTACAATAAGTGATTATTGTATAAATAAAGGTGGTAACACGTTTAGACGTCCTTTAGCAAAAGCTAGAGTACGTCTTTTTATTATAAGAAAGGAGAAATATATGATTAATCTTAATAATGTTAGCAAAACCTTTTATCAAAAAGGTAAAGAAATCCAAGCGTTAAAACCTACTAACCTTCATGTAAAAGCTGGTGAAATTTTTGGAATTATCGGTTACTCAGGTGCTGGAAAAAGTACCCTTCTACGATGTCTTAACCTATTAGAAACGCCTTCTGAAGGTGAAGTAATTGTAGATAATCAAGTTGTTAACAAACTAAATAGAAAGGATTTACGATCATACAGGCAAAAAATTGGAATGATTTTCCAACAGTTTAATCTTCTTAGTTCTAAAACTGTAGGTGAAAATATTGCATTTAATTTAAAAGCTGGAGATGTTGATCCGAAAGATATTCCAAAAAGAATAGATGAATTGTTAGAACTTGTAGGACTTTCTGATAAAAAGAATGTTTATCCAAGCCAACTTTCTGGTGGTCAAAAACAACGTGTCGGTATTGCTAAAGCTTTGGCAAATAATCCAAAATTATTACTTTGTGATGAAGCAACAAGTGCATTAGACCCTGTTACAACTAAACAAATATTGTCTTTATTAAAAGAAATCAATCGTAAATTAGGAATCACAATTATTCTTGTTACTCATGAAATGGAAGTAATAAAACAAATTTGCGATAATGTAGCAGTAATGGAAAATGGTGAAATTATCGAGTTAAATTCTGTTTATGAAATTTTCTCAAATCCAAAAACGAAATTAATGCAAGAATTTATAGCTAATCTACACAATGATGAAGATTTTGAAGAACATCTTGCTGAACATTATAAAAATGAAACTGTAATAAGAGTTATTTTTAAAGGTGAAGCAACTAAAGAGCCTCTAATTCAAACTTTAGCTAACAAATATAATGTTACTACTAACATACTTGCTGGTCGAATTGAATACATTCAAAATAAACAGTTAGGAAGCTTAACTTTTTCAGTAGTCGGTGAACCTGATAACACGGAGAAATTTGTAAATCACTTAATTGATCAAGTTAATGATGTGGAGGTGAATGTATATGGAAAATAATCTAAGTTTAATAGAACAATGGAAAAATCTTCAACCAGAATTAATTAAATCATTTGCCGATTCATTATACATGATAAGTGTTTCAATAATAATTACAGTAATTGTCGGATTATTTTTAGGAGTAGTTTTATTCTTAACTAGTAATAGACTTCTGTTTAAAAATGTTATTATTTATAAAACGGTAGATTTTCTTGTTAACACAATTCGTTCTATTCCATTTATTATTCTTTTGGTATTCTTGATACCATTTACTCTATTTTTATTAGGAAAATCAACTGGACCTACTGGAGCAATAGTTCCACTTACAGTTGCAGCTATACCTCTATTTACGAGATTAGTTGATACTTCTCTAAATGAAATAAACTATGGTGTTATCGAGTCAGCAGTTGCTTCTGGAGCTTCTCTAAAATTAATAGTTAAAGAAGTTTTAATACCTGAAGCTATGTTTGGAATTATCCAATCTATTACACTAACTTTAATCAACCTAATTGCTTTTTCAGCAATGGCTGGTGTTGTTGGTGGTGGTGGAATTGGAGACCTTGCGATTAGATATGGTTATTATCGTTTTGATAACTTTACAATGTGGATTACAGTAATTCTATTAATTATCTTAGTCCAAATTACACAATATATAGGAAATTCAATTTCAAAAAAATTCAAAAAAAATTAATTTAAAGGAGATTTATATTTATGAACAAACTAAAAAAATTATTAACAGTTGTTTTTACAGCATTTTTAGCTATTACTCTAGCTGCTTGTGGAGCTACAAGCTCAAGCAATAATGGTGGTGGAGAGAAAAAAGAAGTAAAAATAGGTGCAACATCTGGTCCATATGCCGATATGGTAAACAAAGCACTTAAACCTCTTCTTGAGAAAAAAGGATATACAGTTAAAGTAACAGAATTCTCAGATTACATCCAACCTAACAAAGCTTTAAACAGTGGTGAATTAGACGCAAACTTATTCCAACACAAAATTTACATGAAAAAATTTGCTGAACAAAATGGAATGGACTTAACAGCACTTGCTCCTGTTCCAACTGCACCAATGGGATTATATTCTGATAAAGTTAAAGATCTTAAAGATTTACCAGAAGGTGCTGAAGTAACTCTTCCAAATGACCCTTCAAACGCTGCTCGTGCTTATGCATTATTAGCTGCTGCTGATTTAATCAAAATCAAACCTAATACTGACGTACTAAAAATCACTAAAAACGATGTAGTAGAAAATCCTAAAAAACTTAAATTTACAGAATTAGAAGCTGGTCAACTTGCTAGATCATTAAGTAGTACTACACTTGCTGCAGTACCAGGAAACTTCGCACTTGCTGCTAAATTTGATTTAACAAAAGCATTAATCTTAGAAAAAATGAACGAAAACAACCGTAACAACGTTGTTGTAACTACTGCAAACAAAGACAAACAATTCGCTAAAGATTTAGTAGAAATCGTTCAATCTAAAGAATTTGATGAAATCATCAATAAAGATTTCAAAGGATTTGACAAACCTGGAAAATAATTAATAAGGACGTGATTAATTATGAAAATTGAATTATCAAATACAATTAAAAATATTCCTGAAAATGTATTCTACCCTATTTTCAAATTAATCTCTGAGGAAAGTTCAAATGGTAATCCATTATTAAATGCGGGTATCGGAGTTCCAGACTCTGATACCCCTGAACTTTTACTTAAAGAATTGGAAACAGCTATAAGAAAACCTGAAAATATGAGATATGGAGCATTTGATGGAAAAGTAACATTATTAAATGAAATATCTCAGTGGTTGAAAGAAAACTATAATATTGACGCAGATCCTAAAAGTGAAATTGCTTTAGTATTTGGTACTAAATCTGGATTATCAAGTATTCCTTCAGTACTACTAAATCCAAATGATACGGTGTTATTACCAGTGCCAAGTTATCCTGACTACATTCAAGGAATTGCATTAGCCCAAGCTAAATATGAAGAGATAGAATTGAAACAAGAAAATAATTATTTACTAGACTATTCTGATATTTCCGAAGAAGCGCTTAAAGATGCTAAACTTATATTTTTAAACTATCCATCTAATCCTATTGGTGCAGTAGCTACGAAAGAGTTTTATGAACAAACAGTCAAGTGGGCAAAAGAAAATAATATCGTAGTTCTTCAAGATCATGCATATTCTGATTTCTATTATAAAGAAGGATACTCTCCAGCATTTATGCAAACTGAAGGAGCTAAAGAAGTAGGAATTGAATTTTTCTCGTTTTCTAAGAACTTCTCAATTTCTGGTCTAAGAATTGGTTTTGCTGTTGGGAACAAAGAAATTATTCGTGGACTAAAAGAATATAACACAATTTTCCACGCTAATATCTATGGAGCAATTCAGGATACAGTAATAACTGCATTAAAAAATTATAAAACCTTAACTAGTCATATAAAAGAAACTTATTCAAAAAGAATAGACAAAATAACTTCTAAACTTGACGAATTGGGATATTCATATTTTAAACCAGAAGGTGGAATTTTTATTTGGTTAAAAGTTAAAAACGGATATAATAGCCAAAGTTTCTTTGAATTATTACTAAAAAAATATAGAATTGTTACTATGCCCGGACATGTATTTGGTCAAGGTGGTGAAAACTATATTAGATTAAGTCTGAGTCTTTCAGATGAACAAATTGACATATTAATAAAAAAATTAGAAATACTAAATAATGATTTCAAGAATAATTAGAAATGTTGATATCATTATTAAATTTCATTAATATTCGACTAATCTATTGATTAGCCGAATTTTTAATGTTAACATATAAGTTTACATAAATATTTTTGAAAGGATGATTAAATGAAAAATAATACGAGATGGACTGTCTTATTCGCCTCAATGGCAATTTTGTTATGTGCAGGATCACTATATTCTTTTAGTGTTTTTGCAAAACCTCTAAGTGTTTCAAAAGGATGGAGTATGCCAGATGTTATGTTAGCATTTACTATTAATGCTGCTATCGCTCCTATCCCTACTATTCTTGGAGGATTTATTACAGATAAAGGAAAAGCAAATATTTCTATAATTCTAGGAGGAATACTATTTGCTGTCGGATTTATTCTTACTGGATTTGCTACTACAAAAGGAATGCTATATTTTAGCTATGGAGTATTATCTGGTGTTGGACAAGCATTCGCCTATTCTGGATGTATAAGTAACGCTCTTAGATTCTTCCCAGATAAAAGAGGATTAGCTGCAGGTCTAATAACTGGTGCTATGGGCGGGGCTAGTGTTATTGCTGCCCCAATAGCTCACAGTCTTATAGCAAATTTTGGGGTTCATAGTGCATTTATTTACTTAGGAACAGCATACTTATTAATTATTATCGTTGCGCTATTCTTTATTAAAGTTGCTCCTGCAAATTATCAACCTGAAGGTTGGGTTCAACCTGTGGCTGAAATTAAGCAAGAAGCTGTTAATAAAAACTGGAAACAGATGCTAATGAGTTTATCATTTTACTTCATAATCTCAATGTTTGCTATCGGTGCATTCTCTGGTCTTATGGTAGCATCAAATGCATCAGTTATTAGCCAAACTATGTTTGGACTAACTGCTTCTGTTGCTGCAACATTTGTTAGTATATATGCATTATCAAACTGTTTAGGACGTATCGTCTGGGGAATAGTTTCGGATAAAATAGGTCATGAAAAAACTCTTATTGCTATCTACTCAGTAATCTCTATATCTTTATTAATTCTAGTTAATATAAGAACTACTCTTGGTCTTACAGTTGGACTTGTTCTCCTTGGTTTATGTTTTGGAGGAACTATGGGAGTCTTCGCACCATTAGTGATGAAAACATTTGGTCCAATTAACCAAGGGGTAAACTATGGAATTGTATTTATAGGATTCTCTACTGCTGCATTTTTTGCTCCAAAATACGCTGCAGGAATTGCAGCAAAGCATAACGGTGACTTTACAGATGCATTTTATGTAGCGATAGCTCTAGTTCTTGTTGGATTAGTGATTAGTGTGATATATTCTATTTTTTCAAAACGCAAAGCATTTTAACAAAAAGAAATCATCTCAAAACCTAATGAGATGATTTCTTTTTTATATTTTCGGTATTTGAATTTTTTGTCCAGCTGCAATATTATTATTACTAATATTATTAGCTTCTTTTATTTTTTCTACACCATTTTGAGCATTCGCTTCTCCGTATGCTTTAGAAGCGATAACAAATAATGAATCACCTGATTTGATCACATAATCTTGACCCGCTACAGGAGTTGTACTTACTACACCTGAAGATTCACTCTTTTCAGTATTAGTATCAGTATCAGTATTGTTATTATTATTATTATTATTTGTTGACTCTTTTTTAGAAGTAGTTCCTTCTGTTACTTTAGAATTACTAGCCTTAGGTATATTATTATTACTTTCAGCTTTAGTTTCTTCTGGAACTTTAGCTGTTTGTTGTTCTGTAGTTTGAACTACCTTATCTTTAGATTTTCCACCAAGTGAATTTCCTACGGTTGTTACCCCTACAAGAATAAGTGGTGCTAATATTATAAATAAAACAACTAGAACTGTATTCTTTATAGTATTATTTTTCATAATATTACCCCTTATATTATTTTACTTCTTCGAAATAATCGTGGTAATAACCACCAACTTTACCGCTATTATCTACTACAAATACATATTCTTCTGTTTCATTTACTACTTCATATTCTTTTCCTACAGTAAGCATATTACTTACAGTAAATTTTTCAGCATCTGTATGTTTTACAATAACTTTTTTTGACATTGTCCTACCTCCTTACTCTATCATTTTTATTTTATTACAATATAACTATTTTTTCAATTGTTTTTTACCGGCTATTAATGAAACCATCATAAATACCACAAGTGAGATTAATAATGATATCACAACAGGTTCAATAAATTTAATTACATAAACTGTTTTTATTAGTATATAACTAAGTAGACCTACTACTATCGAACTTAATGCTCCATATTTTTCAGCTTTTTTCCAGTATAATCCTAATAATATAGGCCATAAGAATGTCGCTTCTAATCCACCAAATGCAAATAGATTTACATTAACTATTAGACTAGGTGGTCTCATACTTAATAACATTATAAGTAAAATTACTAAAATATTTACCCCATAAACAAATATAGGAACTTTTTTACCAGTAATTTTTTCTTTTATAGACTTGTTATTAAATAATAAATCCTTTATCAAAGCTGATGATATTAATAAGAATTGAGCATTTACTGTTGTTATTATAGCTGCCATAGGTGCTGCAAGTACTAACGCAGCAAGATACCATGGAAGTACTTTTAATGTAATTATTGGAATTACTGAATCATAGTCTTTTATGTCTGGGAAAACTCCTCTAGCCATAACTCCAATTAGATGAACTCCAAACATTACGATAAATATTACTATTGATCCAACGATAATAGATTGTTTTAAACTTCTTTTATTCTTATATAACATTGAATTGATAGCAATCTGCGGGATACCTATAACCCCAACTCCAACTAATACCCAAAACGAACTAACATAACTAGGTGTTAAACTTCCATTAGCTCCAAAAGGCGTTAATATCTTTTCATTAATATTAACCAAATTCGCTGTAATCTGATCAATTCCTCCACCATAATTAATTACTGCAAATAGTAAAATTATTGTAGAAAATATCATTATTAAACCTTGAATCATATCGGTAATTAAAATATTCTTTAATCCACCGAATACTACACAAAATATAATAATTACTGAGATTAGAACTATACCGGTCTTATATTCAATCCCCATAAATGCTGATAATAATTTTGCTCCCCCAACCCATTGGGCACTCATCGCGGCAATTAGAAATACTATCATAGCTAAAGTAGAAATAAATGCAACTAATTTTGAATTATATCTATTTCTTAAATAATCGCTTATAGTTATCGCATTAATTTTTTGTGCAGCATTTTTAAATTTTTTCGCCAAGACTAATAGTACAAAATAGCCAGTTACAACTTGGATTACAGCTAGAAGAACCCAACCATATCCAAGTTTATACGCTACTCCTGGACCACCTAAAAACGTTGAAGCTGATCCGTAAGTTGACATTAATGTTATCGCAAGTACTATGCCACTTACTTTTCTATCTGCTAAATAGTACTTTTCAAAAAAACCACCATGTTGTTCTGCTTTACTCATACGGTTCATCATTAGCGGTAATAAAATTATTGCTAAAAATATTGTTGCAAATAAAATTAGTATTTTGTAATCTAATGTATTCGTCATTACTTTTCCTCCTCTTTTATTTCATCATTAAGTAAAAGATTTGTACAAATAATAACTAATATTATTATTAAAATACTTACTACTATCGAACTGTAAAAAAACCATTCTGGTAATCCTAAAATATACTTATAAGATTTCACATTATTCACATCAAATCTGACATATGCAAAATAATACCATAGAGCAAAATGAATTATTGCAATAATGATTGCAACTATACCCTCTTTATTTTTTAATCTATTCATTTGTTTTTCCTAAAACCCTCATTACTAAATCATAAATATTTACATAATAAACTTTCATAAAGTCTACTACTAAACTTCCAAGTAATAATCCTGCAATAACATCACTTAAAAAGTGTGCACCTAAAACCATTCTTGAAATTGGTATTGCAATTATTGCAAAAGTAGCAATTACTTTTAAAATTTCTTTTTTATTTATTACAAACAATAATGCTAAGAAAAATAATGCTACAAATGTAGAATGTCCACTTGGGAAACTAAAACCATCATGAATCTCCGGAAGAGGTCTAACCCTTTGGATGCTGTATTTTAATGCAGATAAGAAGAATCCACCTAATCCTGCACTAAAGAAAATAAACACAGCTTTTTTCAATTCTTTAATCCATACTAAAAATACTGATAAAAGAACCATTATTAATAATAATAGTTTATCATTAAAAACTAATGAAATTATTTTCGCTAATGTTGCCAACGATTTAATCTCAATTAAATCAGCGATAATTCTATCAATATCATTATTCGGAAATTTAATTGCTACAAATGCTAAAAGAATCAAAATCAGAAGTTTCAAGTAAAAAGTAATTTTTAATCTGTTCATACTATTTTTCACCTCCTATTTTTTCAATTATTTTATTATAAAATTCACTTACGTCATTAATAACACGTTTTTCTTTTTTATAATCTTTCATTGAATTTTTATAATCATCAAGTTTATCATAAAAATCAAAGATTTGATCAACAGGTAAATTGGTGAAATCTTCTTCAGCGACAACTTTCGCGAAACCATTTTTTTCAAAGAACTTCGCGTTTTCTATTTGATCACCTCTACTCTGATTAGTTCCAAGTGGTACTAAGATTGGAGGTAAATCTAAAGCTAAAAATTCATACAAGGCATTAGCTCCAGCTCTCGAAACTGCAAAATCTGTAATTTTCAGTACATCAAATAGTTCTTTAGCTAAAAATTCATATTGCTTATAACCTTCTTTTTCAACACTATCATTTAATAATCCTTTACCTACAAGGTGAACTATCTGATACTTTTTAGTCAATTCATCAATATTATTCCAAATATAATCATTTAGTACTTTTGATCCTAATGATCCACCCATAACAAGCATCACAGGTTTTTCTGATGTGAATCCTGTTAGTTCATAAGCACGATTAGCATCACCTGTATAAATATCATCTCTTACAATAGCACCTATTAGACTAGCTTTTCCTTTAGGTAAGAACTTTTGTGTATCTTCAAATGTTGTAAAAATATGATTACAGAACTTTATGTTGATTTTATTTGCAAGTCCTGGTGTAAGATCCGACTCATGTAAGACAACTGGAATCTTAAGTAATCTAGCTGCGATACAAACTGGAACACTCACAAATCCACCTTTTGAAAACACAAAATTTGGTTTCTCCTTTTTTAATACTAATAAAGAATCTACAATTCCTTTTAGTACTTTAAATGGATCAATAAAATTCTCCCATGAAAAATATCTTCGTAACTTTCCTGAACTTATTTTATAGTACTTAACCTCTGGAATTTTACCAATCATCTCGTTTTCTATACCAATTTTACTGCCAATATACGAGATTTCATATCCATTTTTTTTGAATTCTGGAATTAAGGCAACATTGACAGATACATGACCTGCTGAACCCCCTCCAGTAAATAGGATTTTTTTCACCTTTATCCTCTCTCTTTCGTCTTTTTTTCTAAGCGTTCTTCAACATGTTTAGGTACAAATTTCGACAAATCTGCACCAAAACCTGAAACACCTTTTACAATACTAGAACTAATGAATGAATATTGTTTATTAGCCATCATATAAAATGTTTCAATGTTTTCGTCTAACGCCTTATTCATAAACGTTAACTGCATCTCGTACTCAAAATCAGATACCGCCCTTAATCCTCTTACGATGACATTTGAGCCTACCTGCTTTGCATAATTTACTAATAATCCTGAGAATGAATCAACTTTAACGTTTGGAATTTCTTTAATTGTTTCATTTATCATCTCCACTCTCTCATCAAGTGAAAATAAATATTTCTTGTCAGGATTTACCAAAATAGCTACTATTACTTCATCAAATAATTCAGCACTTCTGTTTATTATATCAATATGCCCATAAGTAATAGGATCAAAACTACCAGGTACAATCGCTATTTTTCTTTTCATTTTATTTCTCCATATATTCAAAAATTACTATGTCTGTAATTCCATACTGTTTTTCTTTTATTACTTCGATATTTTCATTCATAATGGTGATTTCTTCTGTATTACTCTTCTCACAGACAATTAATGCACCATTATTACATAACTGATTATCAAAAATATTTTTCAATGCATCATCTATTAATCCTTTATCATATGGCGGATCTAGAAAAATCAAATCAAATTTTTCTTCCTTCTTGCCGAAAATCTTCAAAGCACGTTTGAAATCATTTCTATATAAAGAATAATCATCATTACTAATTCTACATTTTTCAATATTACTTTTAATAACCTTAATCGCATTATTACTACCATCAATGAAAGTAGCATGTTTAGCACCACGACTTAAAGCCTCAATTCCTAAACCACCAGTTCCACCGAAAAGATCTAGTACTTTACAATCATAGCAATCTATCATATTAAATAAATTTTCTTTTATTTTATCTGTTGTTGGCCTTGTATTCATACCGTCAACAGCATTTAATTTTATAGATCTATATTTTCCTGCTATAACTCTCATGTTTCCTCACAATAAATATCTAATATATTACTTATTAATGATTTCTTTAAAATAAGGGAGAATATAGCTTTCGCTTCCCCCTTATTATAATATTATTGTTTTGTTTGTAAATTACTATCTAAATGCTCAAAACATAAGTGTAGATTTGACATTTCTGATAACTCTACTTTTTTTACAAATTTCTTCTTCTTAAGGTCTGCAACAATACTATCTATTCTAGTTTCATCCACATAAATGCATGCATACCTTCCTCTTTTAGAATAAGAAATAAAGTTTCCATATTTTTCTAATTTATTTAAGTCTTTAAAACTTTTAAAATAGACATAGATTCCACGTCTTTCTTTTTCAAATAACTCCATAAATTTCTCCTAGAAATGAGCTGCTGCGTCTACGCGACCTTTCTCATCAATTTTAATTACTTTAACTTTAAGAGTGTCTCCAACTTTTACAACATCTTCAACTTTATTTACTCTTTCTTCAGCTAACTTAGAAATATGTACTAACGCATCTACTCCTGGGAATAATTCAACGAATGCACCGAATTTTTCAATACGTTTAACTTCAGCAAGGTAGATTTCCCCAACTTCTGCTTCACGAGTAATATTTTCGATAATTTCAATAGCTTTATTAATTCCTTCAATTTCAGGTGAAGAAATGAATACATCTCCATTTTGTTCGATATCAATTTTAACACCAGTTTTCTCAATGATTTCATTGATAACTTTACCACCTGATCCAATAACATCTTTAATTTTTTCAGGTTTAATTTTAATAATTTTAATTTTTGGTGCAAATGTTGAAACTTCTTGACGAGGTTCAGAGATAACACTATTCATGTGCTCTAGAATTTGTAATCTACCAACACGTGCTTGTTCTAGTGATTCTTTTAAGATTTGCTCACTTAATCCATCAATTTTAATATCCATTTGAAGAGCTGTTATACCTTCAGATGTCCCAGCGACTTTAAAGTCCATATCTCCAAGGTGGTCTTCCATACCTTGAATATCAGTTAAAATAGTATAGTGTTCATCTTTTTTAACTAATCCCATTGCAATACCAGCTACTTGAGCTTTTATAGGAACCCCTGCTGCCATAAGAGCCATTGATCCAGAACAAATTGTAGCTTGTGAACTTGATCCGTTTGATTCTAAAATTTCTGATACAATACGAATTGTATATGGGAAGTCTTCTTTTGATGGAATTACTTGCGCTAATGCACGCTCACCCAATGCACCGTGACCAATTTCACGACGTCCTGGAGCACGACTAAATCCTACTTCACCAACTGAGAATGCTGGGAAATTATAGTGTAACATAAATCTCTTGTTCTCTTCTTGAGTTAAATCATCGATGATTTGTTCATCTGATAAGTTACCTAATGTTACTACTCCTAAAGATTGAGTTTGTCCACGAGTGAATAATGCAGATCCATGTGTTCTTGGAAGTACGTCAACTCTTGAAGCTAAAGGTCTAATTTCTGTTAAAGCACGTCCATCAGGTCTAATTTTATCTTCAGTGATTTCACGACGAACTTCATCTTTTACAATTTTATCTAATGATAATTTTGCTTCTTTCACAATATTAAGTTCATCTTCATCTGTTGCTCTTTCTTCAAATACTTCAAGAACTTTTTCCTTAACAGCTGAAATAGCTTCATCACGTTCTTGTTTATCTTTAATAGCAATTGCTTCTTTCATTTGAGCTAATGCCATTGAAAGAACTTCGTTATAGATTGTTTCATCAATAACTTTTAACTCTACAGCCATTTTTTCTTGACCAATTTCGTCAACAATTTGTTGTTGGAATGCAATTAAGCGTTTGATTTCTTCATGTCCGAACATAATTGCATTTAACATAATTTCTTCAGATACTTCTTTTGCACCTGCTTCAACCATGTTGATCGCATCTATTGTTCCAGCTACTTTTAAGTCAACTGTAGAACGTTCCATTTGTTCAACTGTTGGGTTAATTACGTATTCTCCATCAACATATCCTACAGTAACACCAGCGATTGGTCCTTTGAATGGAATATTTGATACTGATAGTGAAAGTGAGCTTCCTAGCATTGCTGCCATTACTGGATCACAATCATACTCTACTGATAATACAGTAGAAATTACTTGTACTTCATTTCTGAAACCATCTTCAAATAATGGTCTAATTGGTCTATCGATTAGACGTGCTGCTAATGTCGCTTCAGTTCCAGGACGCCCTTCTCTACGTAAGAATCCTCCTGGAATTTTCCCTACTGCATACATTTTTTCTTCATAATTAACTGTTAACGGGAAGAAATCAACATCTTTTGCTTCTTTTGAAGCTACTGCTGTTGTTAACACAACAGTATCTCCATATTTTACTACTACTGCAGCATTAGCTTGACGAGCCATTTCACCTAACTCAACAGTTAATGTTTTTCCAGCCCATTGCGTTGTATAAACTTTTTTATCTTGAAACATGTTTATTTCCTTTCAATATTTTTTCTTAAACTTTATATAAATCGACTACTTTATTATATCACGAATACTAGTATTTACAAAGAAAAAAACGAAAACATAGTAGAAATAGCTTTGATTTCTCTACATTTTCGTTTATAATTTTTATCCTAATTGTATTTGATATAGTTTATATAAAACTAATATTATTAACAGCATAATAATAAACAATATAATATAAATTTTTTGTTTATTAGACATAATTACATGTTCCCTTGAATCTCTTTTTCAAGTATGTTTCTTGTATGTTCACATACACGAGTAAAGTGTTGAATTAAGTCCATATAAACTACTCCTGCTGGGATTTCACAATCTCCATCTTTCATACGTTGAGTATGTTTTTTACGAGCAGCTTTTTCCATTGCATATATATTTTCACATGCTGCTAACGCTGCTCCTGCAAGAGCTATATTGTTTTCTTCTAATGACTTAATAGTTTTCAAAATAATATCATTACAAAGATCGAACATTTCTTGTACTTCTTCTTTTGCTCCATCAGAGAATTTCAATTTTTTTCTAATTTGATAATCTACTGATAGTACGATATCTCTAGCATGGTCTCCAATTCTCTCAACATCACGAGTTCCATCTAATAATGTTGAAGCAATTAGACCTTCTTTAGGACTTAGTTTTTCCCTAAATAATAAAGTCAGGTAATCAGTCATTTGTTCATCAAAATTATTTATCGCATCTTCGTAAGTCTCACCTTTTTCACGTAATTGTTCTTCACGATTCATAAAGTACTCTACAGCATTACGTAAGCTTTTCTTAGATAAGATTAACATTTCCACAAATTCTTTTTGAACTTGCCCTAAAGCTACTGCTGGTGCACTTGTAATAAGCGATTTATCAAGATATTGTGTACTATATTTGATTTGCTCATCTTCACCTGGAATAAGCTTAGTTACAATCACAACTAATACACTAATAAATGGGAATTGTAATATTGTATTTAGTATGTTAAATGTACCGTGTGCTGATGCAATTGTCATCTTAGGTTCTAGACCTAACGTAGTTTCTAAATACTGAATAAATGCTCCATAAGGAACTAAAGCGATTAAACAGATAATCGTACCAATAACATTAAATAATACGTGAGAAGCTGCAACACGTTTCGCAGCAATATTACTTCCTATCATTGCTAATGCTGCAGTTGTAATCGCTGTTCCGATATTATCCCCGAATAATACAGGTAAAGCTCCATGTAAACTTAAAGCACCATCTGCATACAGGTTCTGTAAAATAGCAATCGTCGCTGCTGATGATTGAATTAAAACAGTTAAAAATGTTCCTACTCCTACCCCTACTACCGCACTATCATTAATGTGCGCTAATACGTTTTGGAACCATGCCATATCTCTCATTGGCCCCATTGCTGTAGACATCATTTTTAGGGCATAGAAAATTCCCCCAAAACCAAAAATTACACGACCGATATTGTTTACTAATTTAGCACGAGTAAAGAATAAAAATGCTGCTCCTAAGAAAATTAAAGGAAGTGCATATTTAGAAATATTAAACCCGATAATGAATGATGTTAATGTAGTTCCAATATTAGAACCCATAACAATAGCAATTGCTTGTTTCGTTTTTAATAATCCTGCTCCTACTAAACTGATAGTAATTACGATAGTTCCTGTACTTGATTGAATAAGTATCGTAACAATAATCCCGGCTAAGACAGCCATAAGTGGTTTAGATGTGTATTTATCTAAAACATATCGCATTTTCTCCCCGGCTATTAATTGAAGTCCGTCCCCCATGTACTTAATACTGAATAGGAATAATCCCAGACCTCCTAAAAAAGAAAATAAAATTTCTTGCCAAAGTGCTGACACTTTTTTGTCCTCCTAGTATATGTTGCGTGTATCTTTAAACACACAAATAAATTTTACCATATATATTTTAAAAGTACAACAAAAATCTAAAACTAGAAATATTAAAATATTATTACAAATTTTCACATTAATTACATAAAATTTGTAGATAACACATTAATATTTTTCCAAAATAAAAAAGGTATCTACAAATTTGTAAATACCTTTTAAAAAATGCTTATTAAGCTTGTGGATAAACAGAAACTTTTTTACGGCTACGTCCGTATCTTTCGAAACGTACAACTCCGTCAACTAGTGAGAATAGTGTATCATCTCCACCTTTTCCTACGTTAGTTCCTGGCCAAATTTTTGTCCCACGTTGTCTGTATAAGATAGAACCTGCAGTTACGTACTGACCATCAGCTCTTTTAGCACCTAAACGTTTTGATTCAGAGTCACGTCCGTTTTTAGTAGAACCTACCCCTTTTTTAGATGCGAAGAATTGTAAATTTAATTGTAACATCATGTCTATTTCACCTCTCTTACTTCAATAGTTATATAATCTGAATAATTTTCTTCAATTGTTTTTAATGCAACTAACATTGCATTTAGTAGAAGTTGCTCTTTATCTGTAGATTTCAATGATCTATATGTTAAATGTCCAGTTTCATCTTCGCTAGCGGAGATATCGAACTGTACATCCTCATCTAGTTCGTCTACTGCATTTATTAAACCAAATACTACAGCAGAAGCCCCTGCACAAACTATATCTGAACCGTGTTCAGCATAATCGGCATGCCCATCGACTGTTACTTGTTTAATAACTTCAACTTCTTTTACGATTTCCACCTTAATCATGATTAAGCGTTAATTTTTTCAACTACTAATTTAGTGAAAGGTTGACGATGACCTAATTTACGGTGATTGTTCTTTTTAGGTTTGTATTTAAATACTGTGATTTTTTTACCTTTACCTTGAGCAACTACTTTAGCTGTTACTGTCGCACCAGCTACTAAAGGAGCACCAACTTTTGTTGTTTCTCCACCTACTAATACTACTTCGTCAAAAGTAACTGTAGAATCAACTTCAGCTGCTAATTTCTCAACTAAGATTGTTTGTCCTTCTTCAACACGTAGTTGTTTCCCACCTGTTTTAATTACTGCGTACATATCTGCACCTCCTTAAATATTTTTTTACTAAGACTCGCCATATAAGGTGGATTTCTCTCTTATTTACCTTATACGTGCGGTTGTAGTAGCTATTTAGGAGCTACACAACAATACAATTCTAACACATATATCCCCTAACGTCAACTATATTGATAATTTTTATTACTTTTTTTTCAAGAAAAGGAGTGACTCAAAAATCTTGATTTCAGAGAAATCGATTTTTTTGAGTCACCCCATTCAATTTACTATTTACGTTTTTTCTTGTTAGAAACTAATGTAACTTTTTCTGGATCAAAAGCTTGTTTCTTTTGTTTTTCTGGTTTATATGGTGGATATAGTGCGTGTCCTAAGTAAGTTTGGAATATCATGAATAATCCCCCTACGATATAGTACACAGCTACTGCTCCAGCTACGATAAATGAGAACCCTGTAATCATTATCGGTGATAACCATTGCATCATTTGCATTTGACTTTGCATTTGCTCTTGACCTGGTTGAGTTGGTGTCGGCATTAAACTCATTTGTAATTTTGTTTGGATAGCATATACAGCAAACGCGATTAATGGTAATGTATATGAACGAGTACCAAGACTGAATACTCCAAGGAATGTAGAATCAATAATTCCAGCAGAGTATAATGGATTAGATAGTGTATAGAACAAACCAGTTAAGAATGGAAGTGGAATAAGCATTGGTAAACATCCACCTAAACTTAATGGCATTGCATCATATTTTTTCATGATAGCCATTTGTTCTCTTTGTAATTCCATAAGTTCACTACGAGCTTGCATTTTCTCTTCATTAGAAATTGCTCTAGCTTCTTTTTCTTTAGCTGCTTGTTGTTTCTTCTGAACTACTTCTAATTCTGGACGAGCTAATTCTTGTCCTTTTCTTGATTTGTTTTGAACTTTGTAGTTATTTAACATGAAAGGTAAAACTAATAGTCTGATTACTAAAGTAATAATAACTATTGACCAACCCCAACTTCCTGTATACTCATATATTTTTGCTAAGAATATATCCATCGGTTTTACGAATGTTTCATAAAACGTTCCAGATCTGTCATATGCTGAACAGCCTGATAATGTTACCATCCCAAGCAAACCTAATAAAATTGCTGATAGTTTTTTCAATTTCATTCTCCTTAAATTTTATTTCTTCTTTGTAGTTTTAGTATTTCTACTAATATTATACCTAGTAAATTATATCAAATATAAAAGTGGTAGTCAAACTATTGTTTAATCAAAACTTCAGTTAATTTTAAAAAAATTAAGAAAATTATCTTATAACGTTCAAATTTTATTGACAGTTTAAGGTACCTACTATATAATATAAATAAGAAAGGGGGGATTACTATCAAAGATATACAATACATTACAGACATCGAAAAGCTAAAAGTTATTTCTGATCCTTTAAGAATAAGTATCCTTACAACTCTTGGAACAGAAAAAAAGAACTCAAGACAACTTGCTAAACTGTTAAAAATTAATAGAACTAAAATACACTATCACCTTAATATCCTAGAGGAAAATAATTTTATCGAAGTAGTTGATACAGATACAATAAATGGTATAATACAAAAATACTATCTACCGACTGCGCAAGCATTCGTACCTTCACCTAGTATCTTTAACGACTTATTTAACAATACTTCAGTTAATTTTAATATAAACAAAGAAGACATGGAAGATTTCTGGAATGAAGTCAAGAAACTAGAAAAGAAATTCTCCTCAGATAATAAAAATAGTGTTAGTATTAGTATTATTTCAACAGCTCGCTAAGAGCTGTTGAATAATGTTTTAACCGTCAAATATTTTTTATCGTTAAAATTTTTATAAAGGATGTGGACTCTATGTTTAAAAATAAAAACTTTTCAATTTTACTATTCGGTAGATTAATCACTAATTTTGGTGATAGCATATATTCAATAGCTACTCTAACATTAATTTACACATTAACTAAATCTACTTTTTATAGTGGTATTACTTTATTTCTAATTTCATTTACCGCTATATTACAAATATTTGTATCGCCACTAATCAGTAAATTTAATGTAAAGAGGTTTTTAATTATTTCACAGTTATTTCAAGCTATAATATTACTCGCTATTACTTATCTAATTTACGTAAATAAGCTACAGATTACTACGCTGATAATTTTTATCGTTTGTATTAGTTTCATTAATCAAATAGTTTATCCTGTTCAACTTGCCTTACTACCAAAAATAGTTAAACAAGAAGATTTAGTTAAAGCAAATTCATTATTTTCCATAGCTTATCAAGGGAGTGACGCTCTCTTTAATTCAATAGGTGGATTTATTATAACAGTTTTTGGGGCAATATATGCGTTCATCATAAATAGCATTACATTTTTTATCAATAGTGCTATATTCATATTCCTATCAAATGATTTATCTAAAAACACTAATACTATACAAGAAAACTACTTTTCTAAACTAAGTAGCGGTATAAAAATTTGGAATACACCATTATTAAAACCATTATTAATTGGAATTATAATAATTAATTTTTCTACCAGTTCGTTACTAACACTACTTCCTGAGTATTCAGAAACTAGTTATTTTTATGGAATTTTACTTAGTGCATCTGGATTGGGGATACTAATAGGAGCCTTTCTTTCTAACAGCCAAATATTAAAAAATATAAGATTGAGCGTTTTATACACTACATTTACACTAGGCATAGCTCTTTCTTGGGGAACACTTAGCATACTTAACAATAATTCTATTACAAACAGAATAATTAATTTCTCATTATTTTTATTTGGTTGGATACTAATCGGGATTTTAAATACATATTCTCAAACAATGATTCAATGTGTTATAAGTAAAGATAAATTAGATGTTGCTATGTCTACTATGATTGGTTTATCCATAGCTTTTACTCCTCTAGGTGCTCTAATAGCTGGGATATTAAGTATAAAATACAATACGAAGACTATTATAATTATTACTTCGCTATTAATTTTTTCTGTTTTTCTATTTTGGTTATTCAATAATAATATTAGGAAATTACCTAGTTTTTCTAACTTAACAAAGGAAGATAATAGTCTATAATCCCATCTATAACGAAGTTTATTTATTAGATTATCTAAAAAAATAGCCAGTAACTTGTATTAAAAGTTACTAGCTATTTTGTTAAATACTATTTTTTATCTTCTTTTGGTAAGAATGCATTTAATAACACACCGCTGATTGCTGCAAGTGCCATCGCTGGAAGTTCGAAGTTAATGCTTTCGAATTTAAGCATTGCTCCACCTACACCTAAAACGATGATTACTGATGAAATTACTAAGTTTCTGTTGATACTTAAGTCTACTTTTTCATCTACTAACATTCTAAGTCCACTTGAAGCGATTATACCGAATAGTAAAATCGATACACCACCCATAACAGGTGATGGAATCGTAGAGATTAGAGCTGAGAACTTACCTACAAAACTTAAAATAAGTGCGAATACCGCTGCTCCCCCTAATACGAATACAGAGAAGATACGTGTAATAGCAAGAACCCCAATGTTTTCACCATATGTTGTACTTGGTGGCCCACCTAAAAGTGATGCGAACATCATCGCCGTTCCATCAGCTAAAATTGAACGATGTAAACCTGGATCTTTTAGGAAGTTTCTTCCTACAACTTCAGATAATACCATTTGGTGACCGATGTGTTCGTTAATAGTAACTATAGCAATAGGTACCATTGCTAATGCTGCTACATTCCAATGAGGTGTGTATATCACAAAAGGAATTGTGAACTTCGGTAAACTAAACCAAGGAGCATCGATAACCGGTTGGAAATCTACTAATCCTGCGAATACTGCTACAATGTAACCAAAAACAATTCCTAATAATACAGGAATTTGTTTAGCAAATCCTCTTAAAGCTACGCAACAGAAAATAGTTGCTGCTAATGTGATAAGAGCTACTAAGAAGTATTTCAAATCATAAACTTTAGCTCCATCTACTGTTTTATACATCGCCATGTTAATTGCTGTAGGAGCAATTCCAAGTCCAATAACAATGATAATAGGTCCAACTACTACCGGTGGTAAAAGTTTAAGCAACCAATTTACACCAAATTTGTAAATTAACATTGCTACAACTCCATAAACTAAGCTGGCTAAAAATGCACCAAGCATTGCTGTTTCAACATTGTGTGTTGTTGATAATACAATAATAGGATTAATAAAGGCAAATGAAGATCCTAAGTATGCAGGAATTTTACCTCTAGTTATTAATAAATACGTAAGTGTTCCAATACCTGATGTTGTTAAAGCTGTACTTGCTGGTAATCCTGTTAAAATTGGTACTAACACAGTCGCTCCAAACATTGCGAATAAGTGTTGTAAGCTTAACGTTACCCATAGAGCTAAGTTAGGCTTTTCATGAACATCAAGAATTGGTTTTACTCTTGTTTTTTCTGCCATTCTTTTTCTCCTTTTTTTATATTCAAACTTTCATAATTATATCACATGAATAGTCAATTTGAAAGTGTTTTTTTTTATTTTTTTCGAGAAGAAATTTAAAATAATTAATAATATTTTATTATTGGGAAAAAGTTTCCTCTGCTCTTTAGTTTATATTAATTTTCATTATCTAAATTCTAAAATTATATAATGATTTTTTCTACTACAATATATAAAAACGCAAGATTAAATCTATTAACCTTGCGTTTTACAATTATTTAACTTCTACATCAAGAATTACAACTTCTTCAACTGGTTTATCTTGAGCTCCAGTTTTTACGGCTGCAATTTTTTCTAAAGTTTTCGCACCTGCAATAAGTTGTCCAAACACTGTGTGACGGTGATCTAAGTGAGGAGTTCCTCCTAGTTTAGCATAACCTTCAACAGCCTCTTTTGGCCATCCACCTTGTTCAAGTGCTTGTAAAGTTCTAGCATCTACATGAGAATTTTGAACTATAAAGAATTGACTTCCATTTGTATTTGGTCCAGCATTCGCCATACTTAACGCACCATAGAAGTGGAAATAATCCATTGAGAATTCATCTTCGAAACTACGTCCCCATATTGATTCTCCTCCCATACCTGTTCCAGTTGGGTCTCCACCTTGAATCATAAAGTCTTTAATTACACGGTGGAAAATAATACCTTTATAGTATCCATTTCTTGCGTGAGTTAAAAAGTTTTCTACTGCTTTTGGAATATCTTTTTCAAATAATTTGAAAGTCATATCTCCATGAGTAGTTTTAATTTTTACTCTAACTTGACCTTTTTTTACATTTTTTGTTAATTGAGTTAACATTATATCTCTCCTTATTATGAGAAGGGATGAACTTCCACCCCTTCTCTTTTTATTTTACTATGCGTTTTTCTCGATTAATCTTTCGCTAATTTCTCTTAAGATATTTTCTTTGAATTCAGCAAAGCTTTCTTCTTTTTGGTTTAATGAACCAAATGTTCTAACGTTAACATTTCTGTTTTCTACTTCTTTATCTCCAATTACTAAAGTATATGGAATTTTTTTGCTTGCTGCTTCACGGATTTTATATCCTAGTTTTTCATCTCTGTCATCGATAGCTACTTTAACACCAGCTTTTTTAAGTTCTTGCATGATTTCTTTAGAATAATCATAGTGGTAATCATTGTTTACTGGGATAATACGTACTTGGTTTGGTGATAACCATGTTGGTAAATCTCCTTTGTACTCTTCTAATAAGAAAGCAACCATTCTTTCCATTGTTGATACAATACCACGGTGGATAACTACTGGACGGTGAGCTTTTCCATCTTCACCAATGTATTCTAGTTCGAATCTTTCTGGTAATAAGAAGTCTAATTGAATTGTAGATAATGTTTCTTGTTTTCCGATTGCTGTTTCTACTTGAACGTCAAGTTTTGGTCCGTAGAATGCTGCTTCTCCTTCAGCTTCAACATAGTCTAATCCTAATTCATCGGCAGTTTCTTTTAACATTTGTTGAGCATTGTTCCACATTGCATCATCATCGAAGTATTTCTCAGTGTTTTCAGGGTCTCTATACGATAGACGGTAACTGAAGTTTTTAATACCTAAATCTTTGTATGCTTCTTCGATAAGTCCTACTGTAAGTTTGAATTCATCTTTAAGTTGATCTGGACGTACGAAAATGTGAGCATCGTTTAGAGTCATACCACGAACACGTTGTAATCCACTCACTGCTCCACTTGCTTCATAACGGTGCATCATTCCAAGCTCTGCGATACGGATTGGAAGTTCACGGTATGAGTGACGTTCATTTTTATAAACCATCATGTGGTGAGGACAGTTCATTGGACGAAGTACCATTGTTTCGTGGTCCATCTCCATTGGTGGGAACATATCTTCTTGGTAGTGCTCCCAGTGTCCACTTGTGATATATAAATCTTTAGATCCCATAATTGGAGTATAAACGTGGTCGTATCCTAATTCTACTTCTTTATCAACGATATATCTTTCGATTGTACGACGGATAGTAGCACCATTTGGTAACCATAATGGTAATCCAGCACCAACTTTTTGACTTGTTGTGAAGATTCCTAGTTCTTTACCTAGTTTTCTGTGATCACGTTCACGTGCTTCTTGTAATCTCACTAAGTGTTGCTCCATATGGTCTTTAGTGAAGTAAGCTGTTCCGTAAATACGTTGTAACATTTTATTATCACTATTACCTCTCCAGTATGCACCAGCTACAGATAATAATTTAAATTCTTTAATTTTTGAAGTTGCACTTACATGTCCTCCACGACAAAGGTCAGTAAATTCACCTTGTGTGTAAACTGTAATTACTTCATCAGCTGGAAGATCATTAATTAATTCTACTTTATATGGATCTTCTTTGAAAATTTCTAAAGCTTCTTCTTTACTTACTTCACGACCTTCAATTGCGTAATTTTCGCTAATAATTTTCTTAACTTCTTTTTCGATTGCTTTGAAGTCTTCTTCTGAAACTTTGTATTCAGCATCAAAGTCATAGTAGAATCCACCATCAATAGCTGGACCAACTCCGAAGTGCACATCTTTACCGTATAGTCTTCTTAATGCTTGTGCTAATACGTGTGCGCAAGTGTGACGTAATACATATAAACTATCTTTATCTTCATCATCTGCTACGATAAGTTTTAAGTTACCATCTTTTGTTATTGGTTTGTTAACTTCGATGTAATCCTCATCTAATTTTGCAGAAATAACTTTTTTCTTAAGACTAACACTGATACTTTCCGCAATTTCTAAAGGTGTTTTATTATCATATTCTCTTACATTTCCATCTGGAAAAACTAATTTAGCCATATTAAGGTCTCCTTCTTTTTTATATACTTAGTCTAACTTACTTAGAAATTAAAAAAGCCCCTTCTCTAGCCGAAACTAAAGAAGGGACGAATCTTTCCGTGGTACCACCCAAATTCGAAGTAATCTTACTTCCTCTTTGTGAATATAGCTCACTAACTATGTTAATACTATTAGCTAGGTAGTAACATATATTGCTTATAGATATTTTCAGCACCATACCCTCTCTTAAATAAGTTAAATATATATCTTGTCCTAAGTATACGTTGATTTATTTCATTAATGTAATTCTAGCACAAAGATAGATGAATTTCAAGGGGAAACTCATCTATCTTTTTCATTTTATTTATTTTTTTTCCAATAACTTCTTATACCACTAAAAGTAAAAATTAATATTAACAACATGAAAATATAATTTTTTACACTGAAATATTTCGCAGCTTCTGTTTTTACTACCTCTAGTTTTTTATCTATGTTATTAGATTTTTTAACTTCTAAGTTATTTTTTTCGAATGTAGTTATATCAGTTTCACTAACTTCAGTATTTTTTAAAGCTATATAATAAAGATATTTTGCATCCTTTAATGCTGAAATATCAGTCACCGCTGTATCAGATATATCTACACTAGAAATATTTGGTACATCTTTTAACGCATCTATATTTCTCAGACCTATATTTTCGTTCAGCATCAATCGATATAAATACTTTTTATCTTTCAACGCATCTATATTTTCAATATTGTTTTTATATAATAGTAATTCTTCTAAGCTTGATAAATCTTTAAGTGCTGTAATATCACTAATACTATTTCTATCTAAATATAATACTCTTAATGATTTTAATTCAGTTAATGGTGTTATATCCTTAATAGCATTTTCTTCAGCAACTAAGCTCTCAAGTTTTGTAGCATTTTTTATAAATGAAATATTGTCTAAACCTATACCAGAAATATTTAGACTCCTTAGATTTTCAAGTTTCAAATTATTTGGAATATAATCTTTTAAAACATTATTCATCGAAACGTCTAATGATTCTACTTTTAAATCATTTAGAAAATCTAAGTTATTCATTAGATTTTTTCTAAGCACTAATTGTCTTAATTTAGTTAATTTCGCTAAACTCTTTGGATCTTTTATTTTATTATTTGTTAGATTTAAATCTTCCAATTCTACTAGTTTTTCTAAAGGTGTAATATCTTCAATAAAGTTATTTGATAGATTTAAATTTTTCAAATTAACAGCATATTCTAAACCTTTTAGAGAAAAAATATTTTTCCAAGGTAATGATAGACTTGTAAATTGTTCCATCATTCCTATCGTTACTTCTTCACCTTTATAGTCTTTATTAATATGAAACTTATAATATTCTAGTAACGCTTCTTTAAGATTAAGATCATCGAAATCTATTTTTTGACTATTTTCAATTTCTGTAAATTTCTTTTCTCCAAAGGGTACATAAACATCATTAGCTTTTATCGTTGGAGTAGATACAGCTAGTCCCAATAATGTTATGACAAAAGCTTTATATATTACCTTTTTCATCTTTGTCCTCTTTATTTTTTTTATACTCAGTTATTTTATTTTGCACAATTATTAATCCATATGCAGCAAGTGGAATTAAAAATACGAAATACGGGAATACATATCTACTTTTCGCTTCCCAAATCATATGAAATAATGTTCCACCAATAAATGCAACCGGGATTATCGTTAGTACTTCTTTTTTCTTTCTATAAACATTCACTGCAAAAACTACAGAAAATACATACACAAATACTTGAAATACCTTCATAATAAAAGTAAGTACATGATGAGTTCCATCAAAGTAAATTTGTTTTATAAAAAAGTCTTTTACTTTTTCCAACTTAGTCTCATTATCAAAGTTTCTCTGTGGTGCTGTTACCAATAAACTTTGGAATGTTGGTTCTATAAATTGATTTTCATACTTTCTTTGATAAAAATCTACAGCATATCTAGGATTTTTCTTAAATACCTCTACTCTTTGTTTTATAGAATCTTTTGAAATATCCGTTATACGTTTTGCATCATAATCTTCTTCTGGCATTATGTCATAATTGAATCTATTCCACCAACCTGCTTCACGATCTCCTTCTTGCATCCCCATCGCTATCCATGTAATTTTCGGAACACCCTCAGCGATTGTCTTTTGACTCTTAACTTCATAATAATTATAAATTAGACTCTTAGACGCACTCATTAAAAATAAACAGCTGACTATAAAAGCTATTACCTTTTTATCTCTAACTCTAATAAGATAAATTATGGCTGCTGAGAATATTGCTAGCATATGTATTAAGTTATTACCTATAAATAGAATTGCAATATTAATACTTAAAGCACTTATTACCAACGTATACCATTTTTTATACTTAATATACTTTATAAAATAATAATAAGCGACTAATGTTAAAAACATACCTGGTAGCAATCCGTAGACAAATGCAACATAAAATATTAATGGAAAACATAGTCCACTAAGAATTACAACTAAATAGTTTGTATCTTCATCGTCAAACATTATATTAGATATTTTATATAACATAAAAATTATATAACTTATCGAAAAGCTTTGCATTATATATAAAATAAATGTTGCTCTACCAAATAATGATAGTATTATTTGGAAAAGAAATACTGTTGTAATTTGGTGTGAATATATATATAAATAGTTATTTCCTTTATCAAGACCACTATAGTTCTCTCTTATGAAATTATTAGCTTGATCTATTACATTAAATGGATCAAATTGCACATAATCACGTCTCAATATCGCAAATAATATACTAATAATAAATATGTAAATCATTACAACTAAAACTAATCTTTGAACACTTATTATTTTTTTCAAATATCTTGCTAATATTAAGATAACTATACTAAATATTATAAGAAATATAATATTTAGTATAGCACTATCATTTTCATAATATAAAGTTTCTTGATAATCTTTCGGAAATATCGCTGTTTTTGTTAACACTAATAGTGAATTCATCCCCATAAGCACCATAAAAATCACAGCTATGACTTTTACTAAAAAGTTAGAAAATTTATTTAATATTTCCTTATTCATTGCCAATTATTCCTCTTCGTTTTTTTCTTCGTTTAAGAATTGTTCAACAATGAATCTTGGGCGACCTTTTGTTTCTAAGTAAATTTTACCTACATATTCACCTACAATACCTAATGAAATCATAATCATTCCACCGATGAACCACATCGATATCATTAAGCTTGACCACCCCGGTCTTGCAAATCCTGCAAAATAACTATATAAAGTGTAGAAAAATACTATCGCAGCAATAAATATCATTAATGCTCCACCTATAGTAATAAATCTAATTAATTTTACAGATAAAGAAGTAATTCCTTCAAAAGCAAATGCTAACATCTTAGATAATGGATATTTACTTTCTCCAGCAAATCTTTCTGCACGTTCGTATGTTACAATATCACTTGGATATCCTATCATAGGAACAATACCACGTAGGAATAAGTTTACTTCTTTAAATTGAGCTAATCCTTCTAATGCACGTTTACTCATTAAACGATAGTCTGCATGGTTGAATACTGTATTAGCTCCTAGTTTTTCCATTACTTTATAGAATGCCTCTGCTGTGAAACGTTTAAAGAATGTATCTGTAGTTCTTGCTGAACGAACACCGTAAACTACATCAGCACCTTCAAGATATTTTTTCATCATTTCATCCATAGCGTTAATATCATCTTGTAAATCAGCATCCATTGAAATACTTACATCACAGTAATCCTTAACAGTCATAAGTCCTGCTAATAGAGCGTTTTGGTGACCTCTATTTCTACTTAAGTTAATACCACTGAATAATGGATTTTTTTTATGAAGTTCTTCTATCATCTTCCATGTTTTATCTTTTGAACCATCGTTCACTAAAACAACATGGCTATCTTTTGAAATTAAATCTTCTTCTATCATAGAATTCATTTTAACTTCTAATCTTTTTGCAGTTTCGTTTAATACCTCTTCTTCATTGTAACAAGGTATAACTACGTATAACTTTTTCATTACAAATCTCCTATTTTATTTTTTACTTATCGCTTTATTAAGTCTATTTAATAAAGCTTTATTCTCTTTTGTCTCTTCAATCGGTAGTATAAAAATCTCTTCTACCTCTTCTTCATCAAACTCCCTTAGAATATTATATAAATTTTTATTAGATTGTTCAACACTTTTCTCATTATCCGCTAAATATTTTACAGAAACATTTAAAAAGCCAACTTCTGATTCCATTTCTTTATATGTAATGAAGCCAGTTTTTTTATCTCTTTCTTTTAAAATACTTATTAATTTCTCAAATGAATCATTAAACAGCACTAATTCCGCTTCGGGAGAATAATGTCTATATTTCATTCCAGGGGCGATAGGAGTCTCATTTTTTGTTAATATTTCTTCATTATATTTTACACTGCCTTCTCCTAGTACACCTTCTATATCTTCTTTTGTAATTTCTCCAGGACGTGCAATAACAAGAGGATACCTCGTACAATCAATAACTGTACTTTCCAAACCAATATCAGATTGCTCATCTTCGATTATTACATCAATTTTCCCATTCAAATCATGGTAAACATGTTCAAATTTTGTTGGAGATGGTTTACCACTTGTATTAGCACTTGGTGCTGCTAATAAAACTTCAGTTTCCTTTAATATTTCTCGAGCAGTAATATTAGAAGGCATCCTAACAGCTAATGTATTTAATCCTGCAGTAACCTTTTTAGAAACGCCATTGTTATCTTTAGCATTTAAAATTAACGTCATAGGTCCTGGCCAAAAATTATTTATTAGTTTTTTTACATTTTCATCGTTATAATCGACTATGCTATCCAATTGGTTCATTTCATAAAAATGAACAATTAATGGATTGTCACTAGGCCGTCCTTTAGCTTCATATATCTTACTTACCGCTTCATCGTCCATAGCATTAGCACTAAGTCCATATACCGTTTCTGTTGGAATAGCTACTAACTTCCCGTCTTTATAATATGTAGTTAATTTACTATATATTTCTTCTTTATTTTCACTTTTAGAAATATTAATTATTTCTGTTTCCATCCTATCTCCTTTCTTTAATTTAGCACTACAATATTATTAATATTGTAATGACTATTATTAATATATAACTTAAATAATCTAGATTACTATATTTCAATACTTTATACTTACTTCTTATTCCAGTTGTAGAATACCCTCTTACTTCCATTGCAGTAGCAAGTTCATCAGCTCTTTTTAGAGTAGCTATAAATAAGGGGATTAATATTGGAATAAACTTTCTTACTTTCTGCGCTAGATTTCCCTCATTAAAATCTGAACCACGAGAAACCTGTGCATTTATTATTCGATTAGTTTCTTCTAATATAGTTGGAATAAATCTTAGTGAAATTGATAATACTAATGCAAAAGTTGAAATTGGAATTCCTACTTTCTGTAAAAATCCAAGACTCTTTTCTATAGCATTCGTTATCTCAGTTGGTGAAGTAGTAGCCATAAAAACTACCATTATCATAACGACTAAGATAAATCTAACAGTTATCAATGCTATTCCAAAAAGTGCTCCACTATAAATCTTCCAGCCCAACACCTCTAACAATACTTCACCTTTTTTATTAAAAACAAGATGAATAAAAGAAGTAAATATAATTAATATACTAATTGCTTTTACACTATTTATTAAAAATGCTAGACTTGTTTTTGATAATATAACTATCATTATCAACATTAAAAACAAGATAGAAAACTCTAGAACATTATAAGCAATAAAGACATCTATTAAGTACAAAATTACAAAAAATATTTTTGCTCTAGGATCTAGATTATGAATAATTGTATTCAATGGAATATATTTACTTATTAATGAATTATTCATTTACACTACTTCCTATCTTATTTTTTAAAGCATCTATTAAATCTTCGTATTTCCTAGGAAATACATTTAACTTAATATTATTTTCTTGCAGCTTATTATAAAATTTTAGTAATTCTGGTTGTTCCAGTGAATTTTCTTTAAGCAGTTTTTCATCAGCAAAAAGTTCCTCCACCGTTCCTTCGAAATTAATTTTTCCATTTTTTAAAACAAAAACTTTATCTGCATACTCTAATACGTAGTTCATATTATGAGATATAAGAACTATTGTCATATTGAGTTCGTCTTTAAGTTTTTTCACCATGGTCATGATTTCTTCACGACTCTTATAATCTAAAGCTACTGTTGGCTCATCTAATATCAATACTTTCGGTTCAAGAGCAAGCACTCCACATAGAGCGACTTTTCTCATCTCTCCACCAGAAAGTTCAAATGGTGATTTATCCAAGTAACTCTTATCTAATCCGACTAACTTTATTAATTCTTTAGCCTTAGAAATGGCACTTTCTTCTGATATACCGTAGTTTAACGGTGCAAAGATAATATCTTTTAATACACTTGTTTCAAATAACTGTTGCTCAGAAAATTGGAATAATACGGCAACATCTTGTCTTAATACTTTTAATTTTTTAGCCAGTTCACGCTTTTCTTTTTTACTTTTCGGATTAGTAATTAGTACATTATTTACTAATACTTCTCCATGTGTAGGTAATAATAAACCATTAATATGCTCTATAAGAGTAGATTTTCCACTCCCAGTCTTACCTATTATAACTGTATAACTTCCTTCTTCTACGTTCAAGTTAATATCTTTCAACACTTCTCTTGCATAAGGGGTTTTATAATTATAAGTATAGCTTACATTTTTTAAACTAATTTGCATATTTTTTTCACTACACTCTCCTCGTCTTCTTCTATTTCAAATATATCTTGATTTAGGTAATTATTTAGATCTTTTTTTACTCTTTCTACAAAAGGAACTTCTAAACTATATTTTTCCAGTATTGTCATATCAGAATATAGTGTACTATAGTCTCCATGATAAACTATTTCTCCACCCTCTAATATAACAATGTCATCCGAATAAATACTCTCTTCTGCATCATGAGTAATTGATATTATAGTTATTCCTTTTTCTCTATTAATTTTTTTTATATATCCTAAAATGGACTTTCTTGCCTTCGGATCAAGCATACTCGTCGCCTCATCGAGTATTAAAATCTCAGGATTTAAAGCAAGAGAAGATGCTATCGCAACCCTTTGTTTTTGTCCTCCTGACAGTGATGATGGCTCATATTTTCTGTAGTCACTCATATCTACAATCTCTAAAACCTCATCTATTATTTTATCCATATCTTCTTGTGGTACATTCCTATTTTCAAGCCCAAAAGCAATGTCTTCTTCTACAGTAGAACCTACAAATTGGTTGTCAGGATTTTGAAATACTATAGCTATTTTATTTTTTATACCGTCATAAATTTCTTTACTGTATTCTGTATTATTAAATAGAACCTTCCCAGAAGTTGCTAAATTTTGACCGTAAATCAACTTCATTAACGTTGATTTTCCACTTCCATTTTTTCCTAAGACACTTAACCAATGCCCTTCTTTTATTTCTAAATTTATATTTGATAATGCAGTCTTTTTAGAACTAGAATACTGAAAAAAAACATCTTCAAATTTTATCATTTTATTACCTAATTTCTATAGAATATCTCTTTATTATATCAAATATCCCGATTTTTCTCAATCTAAATGAGGCTAATCCAAAAGTCCTAAATTTTAACAAAGTTCATATGAATATTCATAGACTCAGCGGTTTATTGATAGCTAAATTAACTTTATAAAAGCTATTTAGATATCTAATAAACTGTGCGAGGGTGCCTCTGAAAAATCGATTTTGATATGTACCCAGAATTCTGGACACATATATATTTAGTTTAGA
>NZ_CAUTDQ010000023.1:0-31826 GCF_963537375.1 uncultured Gemella sp. | reverse complement strand
AAAATAGAAATCCGGGGCTGGAATTTTTTCCATGCCCCGGATTTAGTATACAACCACATAAAGAATTTACAGAGTTTTATTCACACTCCCTCTTACTCTTACTTTTATATTATTTATTAAAACTTTTATAATTCATTTAATCTACATTTAAAATTCTTAAATATACTTTACTTTATTTTTTATTGCTGTAGCAAATAAGATTTTCAAGGATATATTTCACATAATATCTGAAATATCCCCTATCTTAGACTCTTTACTTTTAATATTATTTTCTTTTATAGAGTTACTAATACCTTATTTTATAGCTATAAAATTATATATTTACTTAACTTTCTCTGTATAATAACCCGTCTTATAACTCGAATAAGCTAGTTCTACCTTATCCATTAGACTTGCTAAAGTTACGATAATTCCTATAACAAGTAATATTGTTACAGATTTTTTATATTTAATCACTATCCTATCATACATATTATTCACTTCTTTTCTTATACTGGTTGACAAAATCTATAGCCATGAGTAGCACATCTATCATCATGCATTCTATCAATATTTCCTAATCCTGTAAAAAACCATACGATAAAATTATCAAAACTCCCTTCCCCTCCTGAAATATCCAAAAGTTCTTTTTCTGATAATCTGTAAATTTTTGTTCCCTTATTCATTTCTATCTTCCTCCATAATATCCATTTCTATAACTATTATATGCTAATTTTACCCTATCATATAAACCAAATACCGCTTCTGTTGTTCCATATATAGCTAATCCGCGTAATATAATTGCTGGAATCGCTCCTCCATTTATTTTTTCTAATTCATCTGTATTTATTTGTACTAATTTCATGTAGTATTCTCCTTAAACTTTATTCTGTAAGCTTACACTTTTTATTATAGACTATTTAAATATTTTTTGTTGTTTTTTTCCTAAATGGTCAATTTTTTTACTTGAACGGTCAATTTTTTAAATTTTATCTTAAAAAATAAAACTGACTTAAAAACTTTTTTAAAATCAGTTTTACTTTTTATATTATTTCTTCTCATCTAGCATAAAACGCGTTTCTATACTGAAAATTCCATCTTCTGGAGCATAAGCTTTTATTACTTCTTTATGTTTTTCAGCAATTACTTGAGCCATAGATAAACCAATACCGTATCCTTTAACGTGGCTATTTCTTGATTCATCTAAACGATAAAATCTATCGAATACTTTTCGTAAATCTCCTTTTTTTACATTAGCTTTATTAGTTGAATTATTGCTTGTTGATCTCCGTTATAATAAAGATTACTGTCAATATCTGTAGCAATGAATTTCTTTTGGAAATTAGCTAATTCATTAAAATCATTTATACGAGATTTTAACGTATTTGTCAAGTCGAACTTCACTCTTTCTACTGTATCTTTTTCTTCCATTCTACTAAAAGCGACTAAGCTATTAACAAGACTAGTTAGACGTTCTACTTGATTTTGAATATTTTTAGTCCATTTAGAATTGCCATGCTCAAATTCTAATACATCGGTATTGGAACTAATAATAGCTAATGGTGTTTTTAATTCATGACTAGCATCTGTAATAAATTGCTTTTGCTTTACATAACTCTGTTGGATTGGTGCTATTACTTTTTTTGATACCATTACAATAATTATAAGTACAGATAAGATAACTATAGAAGATATGATTATTGTATTTCTAACAAATGAATAATAAGGCTCTAAGTCTCTTTGACAATTTAAAAACAATATAACATTTCCAGTCTTAGTTTCTGCTTTTAAATATCGATAACTTCCTATAAAACCACTCTCTTGTCCATTAGTATATATTTTATCAATATAACTTTGCAAATCTTTCTGCGACGAAATCAAAGCATCATCTCGATAAGAATTTTCGATCTTCCCTTCAGAATTTACTTTCGCTACAGAAAAACCTGTTGAATCAGTAGTGCTAGATGTATTTTTAGTTATCACTAAATCATTTTCTGCACCTTCTTTGAACAGGGCAACTAATGTTTGTGATTTTGCCGTTTCATGTAGTGTTTTATCTATTCGTTGCTCCAACTTATAATAGTTAATAAAATTTAGAGTTACTGCCATTAAGGTTATAACTACTGCACCACTAATTACTGCTGAAGCAACAAATTTTCTTCTAAGACGCTTGAACATAGACTATCTCCAATGTATATCCAACATTTCTAGTTGCTTTAATTTGAATATTAGCATCTAATGCTTTCAGTTTTTTCTTAAGTAAGAAATGTTAACCCAAACTACATTAATCTCTGAATCACTATCATAACCCCAAATTCTTTCTAGAAATTGTTCTGTTTGAATAACATTCCCCGGATTACGCATTAGCATTTCCATCATTTGATATTCTTTATTTGATAGTCTTACTTTATCTTTATCAGTAGATAACTCGAAAGTATATTTACTCAAACTAATATTTCCTAATTCAAGAACATTACTCGTAAATGTTGCCTGTCTTCTTGTCATAGCTCTTACACGTGCTAGTAATTCTTTAATAACAAATGGTTTTGTTAAATAATCGTCAGCCCCGCTGTCAAGACCATATACTTTATCTTCTACTTCTGATTTCGTCGTTAATAGTAGTACAGATGTATTTTTTTATTTTCTCTCAATTTTTTAACTACTGTTACTCCATCCATCTTCGGCATCATAACATCCAATATAGCTCCATCATAGTCATCAAGCACCGGATAATCTAATGCATCCTGACCATTATCAACTGTATCTATCGAATAATTATTATGCTTTAGCATCGCTTCTAGAGCATCTGCTAAGTCTCTTTCATCTTCTGCTAGTAATAGTCTCATTTCTCAACACTCCTTACTTTATTTATATATATAGTAGCTTCCTGTCAAGCAAAAGGGAAAATGTCCTAAATTATCAATTAAAAATAGAGAAAAAAAATCCTTAAAAATAAAAATATGTAGAAGCCCTTCCGCGCTATCGCTTGGATGAGCCAAAAGAGAATGATAAAAAAGGCGAAGCCTTATTTTAATCATTCTTTTTGACTATACTAAAGATTATCGAAATCACCTTTAGCTATCGAATTATCAATTTTAGATATATATTTTTAGAGTCTCCTGTTCATCAAAGTAAGCACCGACAATCATACCAGTAGAATCATCGATAGCGATATGAAGAGAAGTTGTTTTATTGTCGAACCATTTATGAATACTCGCATCCATTTGAAGAAGTTCTCCAAAATATTTTTTTCTAGGTCTACTAGGATGAACATTAGATAAATCATGGATAGTTTCTATAGAAGTAGAGTTTATCCCTTTGAGTAGAGTGAATAGAAGGAGTATTCTTTTGTTTAATTCTACGTTTCATTAAAGCTTTAATTTTTTTAGTAGCTTTAGGAGAGACAATATCAGCATCAAATAAGATTTTAGCTACAGAAGTTCGACTAATTTTAATATTTTTTTCATCATGAAGTATTTCACAAAAATGTGAGAAAGAAAAATCATAGTAAGTATCTTTATACCAAGAGACTATTTGATGTTTGATAGAATCAGGGATTTTATTACTAGGTGAGATGCCAGTGTTTTTATGAATAAAACCAGTAGCCCTTTCTGTTTCAGCCACTTTTATTAACCGATTAATTTGTTTTTCAGTTATATTGAGAAGAGAAGCCGCACGTTGTTTTGTGATAACATCTGTCATTTTATTTCCTCCGAATATTATGATTTTATTATAATATATTTTTATTGCATTGGGACATTTTCCCTTTTCTCTATTTAAGATATTATCACTTTTCATTCACAGATATTAGAAAGTAGAATTATAGAGAGGTTGACTTTTTGAAATTCAGATGATAAAACAATTTCTATACTATCTCTTTTTACCCCTAATAATTCCTATATATGATATAATTAATTGAAAAAGAATTTGTGGAAGGATGTAGTGGTGTGAAAGATCATTCTTATTATATGGAGATGGCGCTAGAAGAAGCGCGGAGAGCGTATGCTAAAGGAGAAGTTCCGATTGGTGCTGTGTTGGTTGCTGATGGTGAGGTTATTGCAAAAGCTCACAATACTCGTGAGGAGCATCAACAGGCTTTAAATCATGCGGAGATGTTAGCTATAAAAGAAGCGTGTGAAAAACAAGGTTTTTGGAGACTGGATAATAGTTATTTATATACTACGGTAGAACCGTGCGTTATGTGCAGTGGAGCTATTGTCCAAGCTAGAGTTGAAAATGTTATTTATGGTGCAAGTGATCCTAAATACGGGTGCTGTGGGAGTTGCATTGATCTAGTAGGTGAGAACAAGTTTAATCATCAGGCAGAAGTTATTTCAGGAGTGTTAGAAGAAGAGTGTTCGATGCTTATGAAAAACTTTTTTAAAGAACTTAGGGAAAAGAAAAAGAAACAGTGATTTAATATATTATGGTTAGTCCAAAGATCTTAAATTTTATAAAAGTTTATATTAAATCACATAGGTGTAATAGGGTATTGATATGTAAATTCGGTTTATAGAAGATTTTTAGATATCTAATAAATTTTGTGAGGGTAACTCGATAAAGTCGATTTTTCTGAAATCGTGATTTTTGAGTCGTTTCCATATAAAATAATAAAAAATATTAATATATAAATATAATGACGATAAAAACATTTTATTAGGAGATGTCGTCATTTTTTATTTTAAAATAGTGGGATGGAATCGGTAATTACTTAATAAAAATAAACTTTAGAAAGAAACTGAAAAAGATGAAATTTTCTAATATTTAAGTCGTTTTTTGCTACCATTATTAAATAAAATTTGATACAATTAACTTAGAAAGTATAGAGGCGTTTTAATGAAAATAGAAAATGTAATAAAAAAGTTTAATCAAGAGGAAATATACCTTTGTCCAAAGTGTTTATCAGAATCTCACATAGAGGGTATCAGTCTTGTTTGTAATGAAAATCATCGTTATGATTTTTCAAAAAAAGGCTATATTCATCTGATAAATAATTATAAACCGACGAAATACAGTGAGGATTTATTTAAAGCTCGTAGCAAAGTCTTTAGTAATGGTTTTTATGAAAATGTATTAAAGAATATTCAAAATTTGATTGAAAAGTATGCTAAAGATGTTGTGTTGGATATTGGTTGTGGAGAAGGATATTATATTAAGAAATTGAAAACAGTATTTCCTGAGAAATATTTTTATGGTTTGGATAATAGTAAAGATGCGATAGAGTTAGCTGTTAAAGAGGATAAATTGAATCCTTATATGGTGGCTAACTTAGCTAATCTTACGTTTAAAGACGGAAGTGTCTCATGCATTCTTAATATATTAACTCCTGCCAATTATGAGGAGTTTTTTAGAGTGTTAGGCGATGAAGGATATTTGATAAAGGTTATTCCAAACGCAAATTACTTAAGAGAGATTAGAGAGTTGATCGGTGGGAAGGAATATACTAATAGCGATACTGTAAAATTGATTGAGGAAAATTGTACCATCGTAGAAAGATTAACTGTAAATGATACATTCCAATTGACTAAGGAACAAGCTGCAAGTTTTCTGAAGATGACACCTTTAACATTTTCTAAAGAAATTACAGATTCGGATATTAGTAGATTAAAAGAAATCACGATAGATTTAGAGCTTTTAGTTTGTAAAAAGTAGATCAAGTTGCAAAAAAGGAAAATTGTGAAGGAGGATAGAAGTATGAATCTTGCAAAATACGATCAAGTTGTTGAAGTAAAAAAATATGTAAAAAAACCATGGACAACAAGTTGTCTTGATTTTTCTATAAAGGATGAAAATACATATCTTATGAGAGAAGCTAGTATTCGTCAGACAAATTATTATTTATGTAAAAAAGATGACAAAGTATATCTAGTGGATAGTGATAACCATAAAGATGAAATAAGCTGGGTAAATCTAGATAAGTTTGTTGAAATAGAAGAAGGTGATGCAACCTATAGAAGATATAGGGTATTAAAGTAAATTGACAATTGAATAAGTAGACGTTAGTTATAGTTTGTAAGTGTAGTACAGGAAAAAAGAGGAGAAACATTATGTACGTGGCATACGATAGTAAGGATGAAGTTTTTAATGCATTGGATAAAGATATAGAAAAAAATAGAGAGTATCATTGTCCTATATGTGGGGGAAGAGTAATTTTTAAAAAGGGAGTAAAGATTCAGTCGCATTTTGCACATGCAAAAAATTGTTCGTGCGAGTTTGAGACTTATAAAAAAGAGAGTAATGAACACCTTGAAGCGAAGAAGGATCTTTATGAACATTTTAGAAAAAGATATCGTAATGTGGAAGTCGAACATATTTTTAAAACAGGGGAAAATGATATTCAGATAGCTGATGTATTTATTAAAGATAATAGTATCGCTTTTGAATATCAAAGATCGGTTATTCCTTTTGAACTTATTAAGGCAAGAACGAGAGGATATATGAAAGCCGGATTAAAATTAATCTGGTTAATTGATACAAACAAATTTATAAAAGAATTGAAGAGTTATGATGGTATAAGTTATATTAGATATGCGCCATTCATCGATAATTTTTTAAATTATTATCAAGGGAAAGTATTCTTTTACGGCTGGGATAATATAAATAAAAAATTTGAATTTTACCAAATTTGGGCTCATAATTTGAAAAAACGAAATGCTGTTTGTATAAAAACTAGTTTGAGCATTGATGAGTTTGATGTACCACTTGATTTGAAACTGCTGGATAAAGATTTAACGTCTAAGTTATATCCAGAGGATGTTGAAAACTATGTCTACGAACAAATAAAATATGATAAAACTGTAAAAAATAAAGTTTTGAGTATGTTTTATAATCAACATATAGAGTTGAATAATATACCTGAAGTAATAGGTGTGAATATGTTGGAACAAGTTCTTATTAGAACCCCACTTGTCTATTGGCAAGGGTTGATGTATAGATTCTATAAAGAAGGTAAGAGTTATTCTGAACTTATAAGAATAATGAGTAATATTATAGAGTTTAAAGATAGTATTTATATTAATAATGTTCAACAAGGAGAGATTTTCTTAAAAGTATTCAAAGCGTACTATGCTTTATTGGTTGAGAATGAGAAGTAAGAGGATAAAACTATGGGGGAGTATAAAGGTAGTTTTACAGAAAAAGAAAAAAAGGTATTACTTTCGTTAATAGCGATTGAGAGAATTACAACACTCAAGTTGCATAGAGTTTTTAAGGATTTAAATAGTATAGAAAAAATTCTCGAATTATCTATACCAGAGTTAGCTGTATATTTTGGTGATAATGCTGAGGAGGTTTATACTAAACTTCATAATAATATGGAGTTTGATTTTGAGGATTATTTTGAGTTTTATAATGTAAAGTATATGTTTTGTGATGATATTTATTATCCGAAAGAATTATTTAGGATTTATGATTATCCATTTGTTATATTTTACAGGGGAAATAAAGATTTGCTTCTATTTAGAAGGAAGATATCTATAGTAGGAAGTAGAAATAATACCGCGTATTCAAAAGATGCCTTAGAAAGCATAGTACCATATTTGACTATGAATAATTTTGTTATAGTTAGTGGCCTTGCGACTGGTGTCGATAGTCTTGCTCATGAGGGCGCTCTAAAAAGTAAGGGATACACCATCGGTGTAATAGCTCATGGGCACAATATTATTTATCCGGAAAAAAGTTATAAACTTTATAAGGAATTAGAACGAAACCATCTTATTATATCTGAGTATTTTCCAACTTCGCCTATAAGAAAATATAAATTTTTAGAAAGAAATAGGATTGTCGCTGGTCTTTCTAGTGCATTATTAGTAACGGAAGCGGCAAGAAGAAGTGGAACGCAAAGGACGGTGGATTTTGCTTTGGATGTAGGCTCTGATGTATTCTGCCTACCGGGGAAATTCGACGATAAGATGAGTTATGCTATGAATGAATACATTAAAGAGGGGGCGATACTTGTAAATAAATTAGAGGATTTTGGTAACGAATTAGGATTTTAGTGTAGATATTTGAGAGGATGAATTAATATGACAGATATCTTATTTATTAATCCACTAGGTTGGGATAGATGTATTTGGGCGAGAGTCTTAGAAAATATGCCAGACCAAACCTTTGATTTTATTGAATTTACCGAAGAGAGTTTTAAATCTATATCAAAAAAAGAAATTGAGAAGGTACTATTAAATAAAATGACAAAAGTAAGAAGAGGGGGCTTTATAGTTGCTGCTTCTTACGGTACGGTCGTTTTACTTAACGGTTTAGAGATTTTTAGTGAGTACCTTGATGGTGTTAATTTGATTATCATCGAGGGCTTGGAACCTATACCTCCTGAATCGGTGTTAAAAACATATTTTGAACCAGAGATAAAGTTCACTAGTAAAGAAGAATATCTATCAAAGATACTTAGTGTAGAAGAGATGCAAGATGAGTTTTTAGTGGAGTTAATTCTAAGAAAACTCAAAAAAGAAGGTAGTGAATATATGGTAAGGCCGAACTCGCAAATAGAGTATAATTACTTATCTTTATATGCGGGGGTAGATAATTTAGAACTATTAAAAAGAAGTAGAAATATTTTTAATAAACTTTCAGTTTTTTCTTACTTCAAGTTAGTAGGGATGAATTATACACAAATAGAGGAGTCGGATCATCTTCTTATGGTTACTAAACCGCAGATGATCTTGGATATATTATTAGGGAAATAGAGAATAATGACATATTTTATAATGGAAAGTTTAATAATATGTAAGAGGAACACATTATTAAGATATAAAATAATTATATAAGGCAAGTAGCTGATTGAAATATTATTGGCTACTTGTTATTATAGATAGATAAAGTATTTAATTAGGAGGAATATTATATTGAGGAAAGTATTAGTATATTTATTAGGGGTGCTGAGTATTAGCGGTATTATTTTTTCGTGTATTTATTTTTTAACAGCATCGGATAAAGAAGGGGGAACTCAAAAAAAGGAAAGTGACTCGGGTGTGAAAACTGCGCGAGTGGTAGCTAATGGGGATATCCTTATTCATGATGCCTTGTACTATACTGCTAAAAAGGAAGATGGAAGTTATGATTTCAATCCATTTTTTGAATATGTTAAGCCTTGGATTGAAGGGGCTGACCTTGCGATAGGTGACTTCGAAGGTACTATTAGTGATCGTTCTCCACTAGGAGGATATCCATTGTTTAATGCTCCTGTTCAAATTGCAGATACAATGAAAGAAGTAGGGTATGATGTTGTTGATTTAGCTCATAACCATATATTGGATACAGGTTTGTATGGGTTGAAGTATACGGATAAAGTTTTTAAAGATAGAGGTCTTGATACTGTTGGAGTTCACGCTGATAAAAAACGTTCGGAAGATAGAATCCTTATTAAGGAAGTTAATGGAATTAAAATAGCGATTTTAGCCTATGCTTATGGTTATAATGGAATGGATGCTAATTTAACTGCGGAGGATAGAAATAACCATTTATCGGACCTTGATGAAGAGAAGATGAAAGAAGAAATCCAAAGAGCTGAGAAAGAAGCGGATGTTACAGTAGTGATGCCTCAGATGGGAGTCGAGTATAAGTTAGAACCTACAGAAGAACAAAAAGCTCTTTATCACAAAATGATAGAATGGGGTGCTGATGTAGTATTTGGAGGACATCCTCATGTTATAGAGCCTGCTGAGACTCTAGAAAAAGATGGAGATAAGAAATTTATAATATACTCAATGGGGAACTTTGTTTCTAACCAACGTATGGAAAGAATGGAAAATAAGTGGCCGGAGAGAGGTTTATTGATGGATGTTACATTCGAAAAATCAAAAGATAAAACTACAGTTAAAACTGTAAAAGCTCATCCAACACTAGTTTATTCTAAACTAAACGGTAGAAATATAAATGGAGCTCCGTTGTATGACTATAAAATTATGGTATTAGAAGATTTCATTAATGGTGGAAAACTTAGAGATCAGCTTGATGATAAGATGAAGGAAAAAGTAGATATCTCATATAAAGAAATAACAGAACATGTTAATTTAAAATGGGAATAGAATGCTATATGGAGCGTGTAGCAAATAATGATTTTTATAAATTATTTCTGTTAGAGCCTTTTGTTTGATAATAATTCTCAAGTATAGTAAAATTATTGAGTTAATTACTTGAAGAAGGAGGAAATCTAGTGAGGAAATTTTTTGGTACTCTATTAGGTAAGAAAAGGCCAGAGTTTTTTGAAGTGATAAAAGGAAGAAAATCAGTTAAGTATTTTGATCCGAATGTCAAAATTAAACGTGAAGAAATAATAGAAATGTTGAATGAAGCTAATCTTGCTCCATCATCATGCAATTTACAACCTTGGAGATACATTGTTGTAGATACACCGGAAGGAAAAGAAAAATTAGGAAGTGCTAATTATAATAAGATTCAAAATGATACATCAGCTGCTATGATTATAGTCTTAGGTGATTTAAATAACTATAGTAAATTTGATGAAATTTATGGAGAAGCTGTCGAAAAAGGTTATATGACTGAAGAGGTAAAAGATGGTTTTGAAAAAGGAATGGGACCTCAATTAGAAAACTTGCCAATTGATAAAAATAGAGAAGGTGTATATTTTGATTGTGGATTGTGGACTATGCAGTTCGCAAACATTGCTTATGCTAAAGGATACGACACTAATATTATTGGCGGATTTATTAGAGAAAAAGTAGCTGAATTATTTGAATTAGAAGAAAACTTAATTCCTGTGATGCTAATAGCTCTAGGTAAAAAAGAAAAAGATGCAAGACCAACTGTAAGAATGAAGGCAGGGAATCTTGTAAGATTTGAATAATAGTTCTCAACTGAGGCAACTAATGTTTGGTGTGCTAAAGTTAAACTTAGATAAATAAAAATACACAGAAAGAGTGCTTAATCATAATTATTTGTGGTTATGGTGCTCTTTTTTGTCCAAATTATTTTGAATTTTGTTAGTTACATTATAAAATAGTAAATATATGTATAAATAATAAAAGGAGAAATAAAGTGGAAAAACTAGAGGCGGTTATTTTTGATTTTGATGGAACGATAGTAGATACAGAGAAAGTTTACTATGAAAATATGCGTGATTTAACAAAAGAAGTGTTAAATGAAAAGTTAGATAAGATGGACTATATAAAAAACGTTTCTGGAACGAATGAAGAAACGAGTAGAAAATATTATAATGATACATATGGGATGTCTAGTGAAGATTATGATAAATTTGAGGCAGAGATTACAAAGCGTATATTAGATAATTATCACAATGCACCAGTATTACCAGGGATTGCTGAGGTAATGGAGTATCTATATAATCATGGAATAAAGATGGCTGTTGCTTCAAATGGGAAGAGAGAACATATTGAGACAGGACTTCAAAGAAAAGGTTTTGAGAAATATATCTCAGAAATTGCAACGAAAGAAGAAGTGAAGAATCCTAAACCTGCACCAGATATTTATTTACTAGCGGCAAAAAAACTAGGTGCAGATATTAATAATACAATTGCAGTTGAAGATTCACGACCGGGAGCGTTAGGAGCTGCTGCTTCAGGTGCAACATTAATACTTCAGACAAATGATATTACTAAATATATGGATTTCGATGGTGTTAATTATAAATACAAAGATGTAGATTTAGTGGAAACTATAAAAAACATTGTCGAGAAAAAATAGTGTACAAATATTTAGTGTAAGAGTATAATAAACTTATTAAGAGTAATCTTAAAATCATATATACAAAGGGAGACTGTTATGTATACGTCTAATTTAAAAATTAAAGAAGGTTTTACTTCATACGCAACTACACCACTTGGTGGAGAATATAAAATGTTTATAGAAGAAAGTAAAGATGGTCCTATGGATTTATTTGCTACTGCATACAATGGATGTGTTAGTATGTGTGCTAAAGGATATTTCTTCAGAGCATATGAATTAGTAGATCTAGCAATTGAAACTGAACTAGTTGTAGATTATGATAATAAAAAAATTGTAGCTAATGTTCATGTAGATCGAACTGAGGAACAACTTACTGCAGGAGATAGACAAGGGGTATTAGATAATATTAAACTTCGTTGTAAAGTTTCACATTTATTGTCTTCAGACTTAGAAATTCAATATAATATTTTACCTTTGAAATAAATTAGAAATTAAAAATACTTAGGGTGCAAAAACTCTAAGTATTTTTAATTATTCTAAAGAAAAATAAATTTTTTCTTCTATATAATATAGATAAAATTAGAAAGTAAATTAAAGGTTAAAAAGAAAGTAAAAAATAGAAAACATATTCATAAATTTTTTTAAAAATTTTTTGTTAAAATACTTGCAATATATGCTTTTACCATGTATAATAATAAATGTTGGTCTTGCAAAAGACTTGCGTTGAAGCGAAAGGTTACTGACACGCCCGGCCGCTTTGCCATGGCATGGCGTGCTGGAGAACTTTCGTGGAGAAGTTGCTACTAGATGGCAGCGAATAAATGTATAGGAGGAGAAATGATGGCAAAACAAAAAATTCGTATTCGTCTTAAAGGATATGATCACAGATTAGTAGATCAAAGTGCAGAGAAAATTGTTGAAACTGCAAAACGTTCTGGAGCAAAAGTTTCTGGACCAATTCCATTACCAACAGAAAAAGCAGTTTACACAATCTTACGTTCAGTTCACATTTACAAAGATAGCCGTGAACAATTCGAACAACGTACACACAAACGCCTAATCGATATTATTGAACCAACACAAAAAACAGTTGACGCTTTAATCAGCTTAAACTTACCATCAGGTGTTGACATCGAATTAAAATTATAATTATAGGAGGTGACTTTCGATGACCAAAGGTATCTTAGGAAGAAAAGTAGGTATGACTCAAATCTTCGCTGAAAATGGAGAATTAATCCCAGTAACAGTAGTTGAAGCGAAAGGTAACGTCGTATTACAAAAGAAAACAGAAGAAGTTGAAGGATACAACGCAATCCAATTAGGATTCGACGACAAACGTCCTTACGATAAAGAACGTAAAGACCGTTTAGTAAAAGTTGCGAACAAACCTGAACAAGGTCACGCAGATAAAGCTAACACTGCTCCAAAACGTTTCGTACGCGAAATCAGAGATGCAGAAGTTGCTAATTATGAAGTAGGTCAAGAAGTCCAAGTTGATATTTTTGCAGCAGGGGACTTAGTTGACGTAACAGGAGTAAGTAAAGGTAAAGGATTCCAAGGGGCAATCAAGCGTCATGGACAAAGCCGCGGACCAATGGCTCACGGTTCTCGTTACCACCGTCGTCCTGGGTCAATGGGACCTGTAGCACCTAACCGTGTATTCAAAGGTAAAGCATTACCAGGTCAAATGGGTGGAGTTACAGTTACTACTCAAAACTTAGAAATCGTAAGCGTAGATGTAGAAAATGGATTAATCCTAGTTAAAGGATGTATTCCAGGATCTAAGAAAAGCTTCGTAAAAATCCAATCAGCAGTTAAATCTGGTAAATAATCGGAAAATATACGGAAGGAGGAAAATAGATAATGCCACAATTAGATTTATTTAAACAAGACGGTACTAAAGTTGGTGCAGTTGAAGCTAGTGAAGCAGTATTCGGGATTGAACCAAATCAACACGTTTTATTCCAAGCTGTAACATTACAAAGAGCATCACTTCGTCAAGGTACACACAAAACAAAAGGACGTTCTGAAGTTTCAGGTGGTGGTCGCAAACCATGGCGTCAAAAAGGGACAGGTCGTGCTCGTCAAGGATCTATCCGTTCACCACAATGGCGTGGAGGTGGAATTGTATTCGGACCTACACCACGTAGCTACAGCTTCAAAATGCCACGTAAAATGCGTCGTTTAGCATTACGTTCTGCTTTATCTTCTAAAGTAGCAGCTAACGAAGTATTTGCATTAGAAAGCTTATCATTTGATACAATTAAAACTAAAAACTTTAAAGAAATGTTATCAAACCTTAGCCTAGAGAAAAAAGTATTATTCGTAGTTACTGAACTAGAAGAAAATACTGTTTTATCAGGAAGAAATATTCCAGGAGTTGAATTCGTTGAAACAACTGGTCTTAACGTATTAGACATCTTAGGAAGCAACAAAGTTGTATTCACTAAAGATGCAGTAGAAAAAGTTGGGGAGGTATTAGCATAATGGAAGCACGCGATATTATCAAACGCCCAGTACTAACTGAAAAAAGTTATTTATTAATGCAAGAAAATAAATACACTTTCCTAGTAGACACACGCGCTCACAAAACTCAAATTAAACAAGCTATCGAAGAAATCTTCGGAGTTAAAGTTGAGAAAGTAAACGTAATGAACTACAAACCAAAATTCCGTCGTGTTGGAAGATACGGTGGTTACACTAACAAACGTAGAAAAGCTATCGTTAAGTTAGCAGAAGGACAAACAATCGAAGGATTATTCGCTTAAGAATAACAAATACCACTAAGGAGGAAAAATGACAAATGGCAATTAAAGTATATAAAGCTATAACTAACGGTCGTCGTAACATGACATCATTAGATTTTGCAGAAATTACAACTAACAAACCAGAAAAGTCATTATTAGCGCCGCTACCGAAAAAAGCGGGAAGAAATAACCAAGGTAAAATTACAGTTCGTCACCACGGTGGAGGACACAAAAAACAATACCGTATTATTGACTTCAAGAGAAATAAAGACAACGTACCAGCAAAAGTTGCTACTATCGAGTACGATCCAAACCGTTCAGCGAACATCGCTCTATTACACTATGTAGATGGAGAAAAAAGATACATCATCGCTCCTAAAGAATTAAAAGTAGGACAAATCTTAGTATCTGGTGAAACTGCTGATATTAAAGTTGGTAATGCATTACCACTAGCAAACATCCCTGTAGGGACATTAATTCACAACATCGAACTTAAACCTGGTAAAGGTGGACAATTAGTACGTTCAGCTGGAGCAAGTGCTCAAGTACTTGGTAAAGAAGGTAAATACGTATTAGTACGTCTTAAATCAGGAGAAGTTAGAATGATCTTAGCAACTTGCCGTGCTACAATCGGTGAAGTTGGTAACGAACAACACGGACTAGTAAATATCGGTAAAGCCGGTAGAACTCGTTGGTTAGGTAAAAGACCAACTGTACGTGGATCTGTTATGAACCCGAACGATCACCCACACGGTGGTGGTGAAGGACGTACTTCAATCGGACGTAAATCACCAATGTCACCATGGGGTAAACCTACTCTTGGTAAGAAAACTCGTTCTAAAAAAGCTCGTTCAAACAAATTTATCGTACGTGCTAGAACTAAATAATAAAATTAATCAAAGGTTAGTTGGTGAGGAGCAAGTGCTCTTTGCCACACCCTTAAGTATGCAAAGTATCGGAAAGGAGATAACACAATGGCTCGTAGTTTAAAAAAAGGACCATTCGCTGATCACCACTTATTAGCAAAAGTTGAAAAAATGAACGAACAAGAAAAGAAACAAGTAATTAAAACTTGGTCTCGTCGTTCAACAATCTTCCCAACATTCATAGGACTTACTTTTGCAGTATATGACGGAAGAAAACATGTACCTGTATATGTGACTGAAGATATGGTAGGACACAAATTAGGTGAGTTTGCACCAACAAGAACTTACAAAGGTCACGTAGCAGACGACAGAAAAACAAGAAGATAATTATAGAAATTAGTAAAATCAAGGAGGCACATTCATGGAGTCAAAAGCAATGGCTAAGACAGTCCGCATTGCTCCTCGTAAAGTAAGACTAGTATTAGACTTAGTACGTGGGAAAAAAGTGGGCGAAGCATTAGGAATTTTAGAATTCACAACTAAATCAGCTTCTTTACCAGTAGCTAAAGTTATTAAATCAGCTGCTGCTAACGCTGAACACAACTATGGAATGAATGTAGAAGACTTAGTAGTATCACAAGCATTTGCAAATGAAGGACCAACTCTTAAAAGATTCCGTCCTAGAGCAAAAGGTGCTGCAAGTTCAATCAACAAAAGAACAAGTCACATCACTATCGTTTTAAGTGACAACAAATAATAAAAATTAAGAAATTATAAAAGCTAAACTAGTTAAAGGAGGCTACAAACTGTGGGTCAAAAAGTACATCCAATAGGCTTACGTGTTGGAGTTATTCGTGATTGGGATTCAAAATGGTATGCGGAAAAAGATTTCGCTGCTAACTTACACGAAGATTTCAAAATCCGTGAGTTCATCAGTAAACAATTAAAAGACGCTTCAGTTTCTAAAGTAGAAATTGAAAGATTTGATAAGAAAGTAAATATTTCAGTACACACTGGTAAACCAGGTATGGTTATCGGTAAAGGTGGTTCTGAAATCGATAAATTAAGATTAGAATTAAACAAATTAACTGGAAAAAGAGTACACATTAATGTAGTTGAAATCAAAAAAGTTGATATCGACGCTAAATTAGTAGCTGAAAACATTGCTCGTCAATTAGAAGCTCGTGTATCATTCCGTCGTGCTCAAAAACAAGCTATCCAAAGAGCTATGAGAGCAGGAGCTAAAGGAATTAAAACTCAAGTATCAGGACGTCTTGGTGGAGCAGATATCGCTCGTGCAGAACACTACTCAGAAGGTTCAGTGCCACTACACACATTAAGAGCAGACATCGACTACGCTCACGAAGAAGCAGATACAACTTATGGTAAACTTGGAGTTAAAGTTTGGATTAACCGTGGTGAAGTATTACCAACTAGAAAATCTGAAAAAGGAGGTAACTAATTTATGTTAATGCCTAAACGTGTTAAATATCGTCGTCAACACAGACAATCAACAAAAGGTAAATCTAAAGGCGGAAACGTAGTAGATTTCGGTGAATATGGATTACAAGCGACTACTGCAGCAAGAGTTACTTCTCGTCAAATAGAAGCTGCTCGTATAGCGATGACTCGTTATATGAAACGTGGTGGTAAAGTTTGGATTAAGATCTTCCCTCACATGCCTTACACTAAAAAACCATTAGAAGTACGTATGGGATCTGGTAAAGGTGCAGTAGAAGGATGGGTTGCAATCGTTAAACCAGGTAGAGTGATGTTCGAAGTTGCTGGAGTAAGTGAAGAAGTTGCACGTGAAGCTCTAAGACTTGCATCTCACAAGTTACCTGTTAAATGTAAATTTGTAAAACGTGAAGAAACAGGTGGTGAAGCATAATGAAAACAAATGAATTCAAATCAATGATTAGAGAATTAACTTCACAAGAGTTAGAAGCAAAAATCAAAGAATTAAAAGAAGAGCTTTTCAACTTACGCTTCCAATTGGCAACTGGTCAATTAGAAAATACAGCTCGTATTAGTCAAGTTAGAAAATCAATCGCTCGTATGAAAACTGTTATTCGCGAAAGAGAATTAGCGAATAAATAATAATAGGAGGCAAACATGACTGAGAGAAATGATAGAAAAGTTTACGTTGGAAAAGTAGTTTCTGATAAAATGGACAAAACAATCACAGTTTTAGTAGAAACTTACAAAAAACATCCTCTATACGGTAAACGTGTAAAATATTCTAAAAAATTCAAAGCACATGATGAAAACAATGTTGCTAAATTAAATGATATCGTTAAAATAATGGAAACTCGTCCATTATCTGCAACAAAAAACTTCCGTTTAGTAGAAGTAGTAGAAGAAGCAGTTATAATCTAATAAAACTAGGATAAACCCTAAGAAGGAGGCAAAAAGCGCATGATTCAACAAGAAACACGCTTAAAAGTGGCTGATAACTCAGGAGCAAAAGAAGTTTTAACAATTAAAGTTCTAGGTGGTTCAGGACGTAAAGTTGCTAACATTGGTGACGTAATTGTATGTTCTGTTAAAAAAGCAACACCAGGTGGAGTTGTTAAAAAAGGTGAAGTAGTTAAAGCCGTAATCGTTCGTACAAAAACAGGAGCTCGTCGTAACGACGGTTCATATATTAAATTTGATGAAAATGCTTGTGTAATTATCCGTGATGATAAGAGCCCACGTGGTACACGTATTTTCGGACCAGTTGCTCGTGAATTAAGAGACGGTAACTACATGAAAATCGTATCACTAGCTCCAGAAGTATTATAATATAAAAAAAGTACAGTAAAGAAGGAGGTTAACAAGAAATGTTCATTAAAAAAGGTGATAAAGTTGTAGTAATTACTGGTAAAGACAAAGGTAAAGTTGGTACAGTAATCGAAGCTCAACCTAAAAAAGATCGTGTTGTTGTAGAAGGTGTTAACATCATTAAAAAACACGTTAAAAATTCTCAAGATGCACCTCAAGGTGGAATCGTTGAAAAAGAAGCAGCAATTCACGTATCAAACGTAATGTTACAAGATCCTGAAACTGGAAAAGCGACAAGAGTACGTTTCGAAACAAAAGATGGTAAGAAAGTACGTATCGCAGTAAAATCAGGAAAAGAAATATAATAATAGTTGAAGAAAGGAGGCACTATTTTAGATGGCTCGTTTAGAAGATAAATTTAAATCTGAGATAACAAAAGAATTAATGACAAAATTTGAGTACAGCAGTGTAATGCAAGTACCAAAAATTGAAAAAATCGTAATTAACATGGGTGTAGGTGATGCTGTGCAAAACTCTAAAGCCCTAGACAACGCAGTAGCAGAATTAGCTTTAATTTCTGGTCAAAAACCATTAGTAACAAGAGCTAAAAAATCAATCGCTACTTACAGACTTCGTGAAGGTATGCCTATCGGGGCTAAAGTTACTTTACGTGGAGAAAGAATGTATGAATTCTTCGATAAATTAGTAACTGTAGCACTTCCACGTGTACGTGACTTCCACGGTGTTTCTAAAAAAGCATTCGATGGTCGTGGTAACTACACACTAGGTGTTAAAGAACAATTAATTTTCCCTGAAATTGATTACGATAAAGTAAGTAAAGTACGTGGTATGGACATCGTTATAGTAACTACAGCTAACACTGATGAAGAAGCTCGTGAGTTATTAACACAATGTGGAATGCCATTCGCAAAATAAGAAAGGTGAGGTAAAAGACACATGGCTAAAAAAGCAATGGTAGAGCGTGAATTAAAACGCCAAAAATTAGTTGACAAGTATGCAGCTAAAAGAGCGGAATTAAAAGCTAAAGGTGATTACATCGGACTTAGCAAACTTCCAAAAAACTCAGCTCCAGCTCGTCTACACAATCGTTGTAGCATAACTGGACGTCCTCACGGATACATTGGAAAATTTGGAATCAGCCGTATTAAATTCCGTGAATTAGCTTACAAAGGACAAATTCCTGGAGTTAAAAAAGCAAGTTGGTAATATATTAGTAGAAGAAAGGAGGATTTATCCTAATGACAATGACAGATCCTATCGCAGATATGCTAACACGTATTCGTAATGCTAACATGGTTAAACACGAAACATTAGAATTACCTGCGTCAAATATTAAAAAGCAAATTGCAGAAATCTTAAAACAAGAAGGTTTCATCAATGATGTAGAATACATCGAAGATAACAAACAAGGAAAACTTAAACTTACTCTTAAATACTCAAAAGGTGAAAGAGTAATTAAAGGAATTAAAAGAATTTCAAAACCTGGTTTACGTGTATACGCTAAAGCAGATGAACTGCCAAGAGTATTAAACGGACTAGGAATAGCAATCGTATCAACTTCAACTGGAGTTGTAACTGATAAAGTTGCTCGTAAAAATAACACAGGTGGAGAAGTATTAGCTTACATCTGGTAATATTATAAGGAGGTGCCAATTAAATGTCACGTATAGGTAATAAAGTTATTACAGTACCTGCAGGGGTTGAAGTTAACATCGTTGATAACTTCGCAACAGTTAAAGGACCTAAAGGTGAATTAAAACAACAATTTGATAAAGACATGACTTTCAACATTGAAGGAAGTGAAATCACAGTAGTACGTCCATCTGACTCAAAACGTCACCGTACAGTACACGGAACAACTCGTGCTATCTTAGCAAACATGGTTGAAGGTGTATCAACTGGATTCAAAAAAGAACTTGAATTAATCGGGGTTGGATACCGTGCTCAAATGCAAGGTAAAAAATTAGTACTAAGTGTTGGATACTCTCACCCAGTTGAATTCGAAGAAATCGATGGAATTAAATTAGGTGTTGAAGGAAACACTAAAGTTAGTATCGAAGGTATTAACAAAGAAGTAGTAGGACAATACGCAGCTAAAGTTCGTGCAGTACGTCCTCCAGAACCTTACAAAGGTAAAGGTATTCGCTACGTTGGTGAATATGTTCGCCGTAAAGAAGGAAAAACTGGTAAATAATAGATAACAGAAAGGAGTGTTTCAAATATGATTACGAAACTTGATAAAAATAAAGTTCGTAAAAAAAGACACGCAAGAGTACGTGTTAAAGTTCAAGGAACTACAGAAGTTCCACGTTTAAACGTATACCGTTCAAACACAAACATTTACGCACAAATTATTGATGACACTAAAGGTGTTACATTAGCATCAGCTTCTTCATTAAAACTTGAAAATGTTTCTAAATCAAGTGTAGAAGCAGCTAAAGAAGTTGGAAAATTAATCGCAGAAGTAGCTAAAACTAAAGGAATTGAAAAAGTTGTTTTCGACCGTGGAGGATACCTATATCACGGACGTGTTAAAGCATTAGCTGAAGCAGCACGTGAAAACGGACTTGTATTCTAATAAAGGAGGGAAATAAGTAGATGCGTCAAGAAGAAATCAAAAAAGAATTTGAAGAACGCGTAGTTGCCATTCGTCGTGTAGCTAAAGTTGTTAAAGGTGGACGTCGTTTCCGTTTCTCTGCTTTAGTAGTAGTAGGTGACAAAAATGGTCGCGTAGGATTTGGTACTGGTAAAGCTCAAGAGGTACCAGATGCAATCAGAAAAGCAGTTGAAGCTGCAAAACACAACTTAATTACTGTACCAGTAGTTAACGGAACAATACCTCACGAAATCATCGGACAATTTGGAGCAGGTTCAGTATTAATCAAACCAGCTGCGCCTGGTACAGGGGTTATCGCTGGTGGACCAGTTCGTGCCGTATTAGAATTATCAGGTATTTCAAATATCTTATCAAAATCTCTAGGTTCAAACACACCAGTAAACATGGTTCGTGCTACAATCGAAGGATTAACAAGATTACAAACAGTTGAACACGTAGCAGCTTTACGTGGTAAATCTGTGGAAGAATTATTAGGATAAGAGGAGGGAAAAGAACATGACATTAAAAGTAACCCTAACTCGTAGTACTATTGGTCGTCCAAAGAATCAAAGAAAAGTAGTTGAAGCTCTTGGTCTTAAAAAAATGCACCAAACAGTTGAACACAAAGACAACGCTGCGATTCGTGGTATGATCAACAAAGTTTCACACTTAGTAACAGTAGAAGAAAAATAAGAATTATTAATACAAGGAGGTGCTAGTCTAAATGAAATTACATGAATTACAACCAGTTGAAGGTTCTCGTAAAGAGCGTAACAGAGTAGGTCGTGGGATTGGATCAGGAAATGGTAAAACTTCAGGACGTGGTCAAAAAGGACAAAAAGCACGTAGTGGTGGTGGAGTTCGCCCAGGATTTGAAGGTGGACAAAACCCATTATTCAGACGTATTCCAAAACGTGGATTTAACAATGTAAACAGAAAAGAATTTGCAGTTGTAAATCTTAACGACTTAAATAAATTTGAAGATGGTACTGTAGTATCACCTGCTCTATTATTAGAAACTAAAGTTATTAAAAAAGAACTTTCAGGTGTTAAAGTATTAGCTAACGGTAAATTAGAGAAAAAATTAACTGTACAAGCTCACAAATTCTCATCTTCAGCAAAAGAAGCTATCGAAGCAGCTGGAGGAGTTTGCGAGGTGCTATAATATATGTTTAGTGCATCACTAAATTTATTTAAAGTTAAAGAAACTCGTAACAAAATCTTATTTACCCTATTTGGTATATTATTATTCCGTATCGGTTCTTATTTACCGGTACCTGGGGTAGATGCAGACGTCCTAAAAAACCAAGACGCATCTGGATTATTCGGAATATTTAATACATTTGCAGGAGGGGCTTTACAACAGTTTTCTGTATTCGCTATGGGTATTATGCCCTACATTACAGCATCTATCGTAATTCAACTTATGCAAATGGATGTTATTCCTTCATTAACAGAGTGGTCTAAACAAGGTGAAGTTGGACACAAAAAAACTCAAAAATTAACAAGAGTCTTAGCAATTATCTTAGCATTTATCCAATCGCTTATTATGTCTTATGGATTTAATAATGCATATCAAGGATTAATTAAAGATACTTCAATTCTAGGATTCATTACAGTAGCTGTAGTATTAACAGCTGGTACAGCTTTATTATTATGGATTGGTGATCAGATATCTCAATATGGTGTTGGTAATGGTGTATCTATCATTATCTTAGCGGGTATTATTGCTCGTTTACCAATGGAATTCATACAAGTTTATGAATCTCAAATTAAAGATGCTGAGAACTTAACATTAGCAATTTTAAAAATTGTTATTGTAGCAATTATTGTAATAGGTATTGTTGCTGCTGTAGTATATATACAAGAAGCAAATCGTAAAATTCCTATTCAATACTCTCAAGCGAGAGCAGGTCGTAGAATGTTAGGAGCAAGATCAACTTACTTGCCTCTTAAAGTGAATAGTGCAGGGGTTATCCCAGTAATCTTCGCTATCGCATTCTTACAATTACCTAGAACTATTGCGATATTCGCACCTAATAACGAAAAGTTACAAAGAATTGTATCATATTTCGATTTCAGTCATGTTCTAGGATTAACATTATACGTAGTATTAATTATTGCGTTCTGTTACTTCTATGTAATGGTGCAAGTTAACCCAGAAAAAATGGCTGATAATTTAAGAAAACAAGGAAGTTTTGTTCCAGGGGTTAGACCAGGTAAAAAAACTGAACAATACATTACAGGTATTTTATACAGACTAACGTTTGTAGGTTCAATATTCCTAGCAGCTGTTTCGGTTCTTCCGACAATATTCACCAGCATTGCAAAATTACCAGCATCTGTTCAAATTGGTGGTACAAGTTTAATAATTGTTGTCAGTGTAGCGCTAGAGACAGTTAAACAACTTAATACTCAATTAACAGAGAAGAACTATAGAAGTTTTATTACAGGACGAAAAGGTGGTAAATAATTATGATGAATATTATTTTAATGGGATTACCAGGAGCGGGTAAAGGTACTCAAGCAGAGCAAATTAAAGCGAATTATCCAATTCCGCATATTTCAACTGGAGATATGTTTAGAGCTGCTATTAAAAATGAGACTCCGCTTGGAAAAGAAGCAAAAAGTTATATTGATAAAGGACAACTTGTTCCTGACAGTGTAACTATAGGATTAGTTGAAGAAAGATTGAATCAAGAAGATGCAAAAGAAGGCTTTTTACTTGACGGTTTTCCAAGAACAGTAGAACAAGCTGAAGCCCTTGATCAAATTTTAGCAAAAACTAATAGAAAAATCGATAAAGTATTAAACATCGATGTAGATCCAGCTATTCTGTTACCTCGTTTAACAGGTAGAAGAATCTGTAAACAATGTGGAAACACTTATCACTTGATTTTCAACCCTACAAAAGTTGAAGGTGTTTGTGATAATGATGGTGGTGAACTATACCAAAGAAGTGATGACAACGAAGAAACAGTTGGGAATCGCTTAGAAGTTAATATTAAACAAACAAAACCTCTTTTAGACTTCTACAGTCAAAAAGAAGGTGTAGTTGAAAATGTTAATGGTGACCAAGACATCAAAGTAGTTTTCCAAGACGTACAAAATATATTAGACAAACTGAAATAGTCAGGGAGGAAAAGTATGGCAAAAGATGTCATTGAAGTAGAAGGTTTAGTAGTAGAAAACTTGCCGAATGCAATGTTTAAAGTAGAATTAGAAAATGGTCATATTATTTTAGCTCATGTTTCTGGAAAAATCAGAATGAATTATATAAGAATTTTACCAGGTGATAAAGTTACAGTAGAAATGAGTCCGTATGACCTGACAAAAGGTAGAATAACTTATAGATTCAAGTAAGTTATAAACTCAAGGAGGAAATAACGATGAAAGTAAGACCATCAGTAAAAAAAATCTGTGACAAATGTAAAGTAATTCGTCGTGGTGGTAAAGTATTAGTGATTTGCGAAAACGCAAAACATAAACAAAAACAAGGATAATTAATTAGGAGGTGCAAACTTAATGGCACGTATAGCAGGAGTCGATATTCCACGTGAAAAACGCGTTGTTATATCACTAACTTATGTATATGGTATAGGTTTAAAAACTTCTCAAAAAATCTTAAAAGAAGCTGGAGTTTCTGAAGATGTGAGAGTTAAAGACTTAACAGGTGAACAACTAGATAAAATTCGTGAAATCGTAGATAACTACAAAACAGAAGGTGACTTACGTCGTGAAGTTTCATTAAACATCAAACGTCTAATGGAAATCGGATGTTACAGAGGAATCCGTCACCGTCGTGGACTACCAGTAAGAGGACAAAATACTAAGAACAACTCTCGTACTCGTAAAGGTCCTAAGAAAACAGTTGCGAACAAGAAAAAATAATTAGGATAGGAGGAGAAACACAACTATGGCTCGTAAACAACAATCACGTAAACGTCGTGTGAAAAAAAATATACAAAATGGTGTTGCACACATTCGTTCTACATTCAACAACTCAATCGTAACAATTACAGATGAACATGGTAATGCAGTATCATGGTCAAGTGCAGGAGCGCTAGGATTCAAAGGTTCTAGAAAATCTACTCCATTCGCAGCACAAATGGCAAGTGAAGCAGCAGCTAAACAAGCTATGGAACACGGAATGAAATATGTAGATGTAACAGTTAAAGGTCCAGGTGCAGGACGTGAAGCAGCAATTCGTGCATTACAATCTGCTGGATTAGAAGTTACATCAATCAAAGACGTAACTCCAGTTCCTCACAATGGATGTCGCCCACCTAAACGTCGTCGTGTATAATAATAACATAGACAAAATTTAGGAGGTTTAACATAATGTTAGCAATAGAAAAACCAAAAATTCAAATCATTGAAGAATCATCAGATAAGAGATTTGGTCGCTTTGTAGTTGAACCACTTGAACGTGGATATGGAACTACATTAGGTAATTCATTGAGAAGAATGTTAATCTCATCATTACCAGGAGCAGCAGCAAGAAGCATCGATATTGAAGGAGTTCAACACGAATTCCAAGCAATTAAAGGTGTTGTAGAAGATGTTACTGAAATTATTATGAACGTTAAAAACATTGCGTTTGTAGTTCATTCTGAAGAAGAAAAACAAGTTTCAATCAGTGTTAAAGGTCCTGCGGTTGTTACTGCAGCAGACATCGCTATCGATTCTGATATCGAAGTAGTAAATACTGATCAACACATTGCAACAGTATCAGAAGGTGGACAATTTGAAATGATTATTTACGTTGGAAAAGGACGTGGATTTGTACCAGCTGATGGAAACAAAAAACGTGACTTACCAATCGGAGTTATTCCAATCGATTCAATTTACACACCAGTATCAAAAGTTAACTATACAGTAGAAAAAACTAGGGTAGGTCAAAGCACTGACTTTGATAAACTAATCTTAGATGTTACTACTAATGGTTCAATTACAGCTAACGACGCTTTAGCATTAGCATCAAAAATTCTAATCTCGCACTTAGAATTATTTATGGAAATGTCTGAAGAAGCAAAAGCTGCTGAAATATTGGTAGCTAAAGAAGAAGATAATAAAGTTCAAATGTTAGAAATGACAATTGAAGAATTAGACTTATCAGTACGTAGTTACAACTGCTTAAAACGTGCAGGAATTAACACAGTACAAGAATTAGCTAACAAAACAGAACAAGAAATGATTAAAGTAAGAAACTTAGGTCGTAAATCTCTAGAGGAAGTTAAAATTAAACTTCAAGAGTTAGAACTAGGATTCAAAGAAGAATAATACTAACAAGGAGGCACACTAATGGGTTACAGAAAATTAGGACGTACATCAGCTCACCGTAAAGCGATGTTAAGAAACTTAGTAACTGCTCTACTAGTACACGGTAGAATTGAAACAACTGTTACAAGAGCGAAAGAAGTTCGTTCATTAGCAGAAAAAATGATTACATTAGGTAAAAAAGGTGATCTAGCAGCAAGACGTAATGCAGCTAAATTCATCCAACCTGTTGCAGTAGCAACTGAAGAAGGTAAGAGTCAATTAGCTCTTAAAAAATTATTTGAAGAAGTAGCACCTAAATATGCAGACCGTAACGGTGGATACACTCGTATTCTACGTGTTGGACCACGTAAAGGTGATGGTGCAGAAACAGCTATTATAGAATTAGTTTAATAAAAATTTTTCATACAACAATAACATACTACATACACACACAACTAAACAACACATACAACAAGAATTTAAACTAATTTTTTTGGCAAAAGAGTGCTTGAAATGCGTAGGAAAAGGCTACGTCGTCTAGCTCTAACGTATCCTAGCTTCTCGCTAGGATACCCTTTTGTCCCTTTAAAAATTAAATCTAATTATACTTTAAAAGATTACCAGGCAAGGTAGTCTTTTTTATTTTGCACGTTAAGATTTTTAGAATCTTTGATTCGTAAAAATCATTACGTGCAAAATACGCACAGTTGCTCCAAGAACGTAGTGATTGGAAAGCAACCACTGCGAAGTGACAAATTTTGGTCTTATAACTAGGTAATATAATCCTTACGTACAAAGTACGCAAAAGGAACTGAATTTCTAAGGAACGAAGAGACGAAAGAAATTTTTAGTTCCAACTGCGAAGTGGCAATGTAGAATTTGAAATTATGAATTAGCCTAGGTTAGGTACAAAGTACGCAAGGACGTACCAAGAAGCAAAGCGATAGCTGAAGCTGATTGGAATAGGTCTACTGCGAAGTGACAAAATAAAATTAAAGAACCACATGGCTCTTCTTTAATATTACGCATCAGATCTAGCGAATTTATTTTTCATATTACAGCTTGCTGTAAATAATGCTTTATCTAATAAATCATCTGTTTGAACTTTAAGTTCTTCAGCAATTTTATCGTTAGCTTTTTCTAGATAATCTTTAGCAGCTTCTTTTGATACCTTAGTTTCTATAAACTCTTCATCATATTTATTAAGAAGTTCTCTTGATTGTGATTGAACTTTTAATTGATAACGTTCAATATGTGAAGCAGTATCTGCAAAATGAGCATCGCAAAGGGCTGCAATTAAGCGATTAGTCCAATAGAAGTTTTCAGTTGTTACTTGGTTAGTTGTATTAGCTAGGTATTCAGGAGTGCGATTAATGTTAGTATAGAATGGAACAATAGCATTGAACACACAAGAACCAACAGCTAACCATTGAATAGATTTAAGTTCATCAGGCATATATGGTCTTATTTGAACCAATCCTAAGAAGTTAGTACGATTTATACCAATTGGACGTAAAGTTCCTTTTTTAACAGAATTAATATTTTTAGAATATGAATCATATTCAGTTCCTTGGTAGTGGTGAGACAATCCATATTTAATATCTTCAACAGTTATTTTTTTCTCAGGTACTCTAGCCCAAGGTAAATTATCAGAATCTGGGCGATAATCAGCATTTATACCATCATAAGTGTTAGATGTTGGATTGAAATAACGTTGAAGAATCCAAGCACGTGGTGTATTATATGTATGGTCGGCATCACTTCGGCTACCAAAAGCATGACGTGGATTAAAGTTTCCATCGATTGATAAGTCTAGGTGATATTTATCAACAAATTCTTTTAAATCAGCAGAGCACATATATTCTTTTTTCGCTCCAAAAGCATCTTCAAAATCAAATTTATCGATACCAAGTTGGTTTGGCATAATAACATAACTATCATCAGGAACACGACGTGCCATCCAATGATGTCCACCTATAGTTTCAAACCACCAAATCTCATCTTCATCTTGAAATGTAATTCCGTTCATTTCATAAGTACCATATTTTTCTAAAAGTTTCCCTAGAAATTCAACACCTTCACGTGCAGTTGCAATATATGGCATTACTATTGTATAAATATCCTCTTCACCGATTCCACCTACTTGTTCAGGTACATAATCAACGTCTCCTGGATTACCAACGGCAACTCTGTATTCTACTAATGGATCAGCTCCAAGAACACGTTCATTAGATGTAATAGTTTCAGTAGCACTCATTGAAACATTGTATTCATTAGCACCACATTGTCCCCAAATACCATTATCTAAAATTGCGTTAGGCACTGCAGTATAACGTACCGGATTATTAGGTAATTCGATTTCTACTTTTGAAATAACAGATTTATATTTACGAGGTTGTTCCTCCGGACTTACGTTTATGAATTTTTTCGATCTAAATACTCCTGATGGTGAGTCTTCAGTACGAGCCACCATAGTTGAACCGTCGTAACTAGCATTTTTTCCTACAAGAATAGTTGTACATCCCATAATAATTCTCCTCCTAATTTTTAAATATTTGACTTTATATATGATATGTAAAAAAGTTTATTCTCGTAGAGTTTTTAAAAATATAACTTTCACAATATTTCCCCCTTATCTGAAATATTCTCTAATTTTATTGTAGTACTTATATACTTTTTATTCAAGAGAATTGAGGAAGAATCGTAAAAAAATAAATTTTTTAAAGAAAATAAAGATTTTATTAAAAAGAAAAAGAATAATAATAAATTAAAAACATTATAAAAAGTAAAAATTATCGAAGATGAAAAAATAGAAAAATAAAACAATAAAAGTGTGTTTTTATTCAATTTTTTATGATATAATAACCTTGGAAACGATTAAAGAAAGGTTGGAAGATTAGAAAAAAGTAGTACAAATGATTTTAGAGAAGATTTTTATTAAAACTGTGTAATTATATATAGTTTTTTTATTTTGACTACCGTACTAATCATAATTAGGAAAAAGTGATGTATGAAAAATTATTGATGAAAACAGCCTTACTTGCGGGAAAAATCTTAATGGAAAATGGTGCTGAAGTATATAGAACAGAAGATACACTAGAAAGAATTATAAGAAAAGGTGTAGGGGAAGTTAGGACGGATGAATATTACACACATGTAACCTTAACGGGTATTTTTATAAGGATTGAAGGACTAGGTACTGATTTTAGAAGGGTTAATGATAGAACGTATAATTTAACGAAAACAATAGCGGTCAATACACTATCTAGAGCATATACATCTGGACAGATCAGCTTACTAGATATGTATGATGCACTTAAAAGAGTTCAAGCAGAAAAGAGTCCGATAAAAAATTGGTTTAAAGTTCTCTGTTCAGGTATTCTTAGCGGAAGTATCGTATTAATTTTCGAAGGAAGTTTTTGGGATGTAATTCCTGGAAGTATAGCTGGAGCAGTAGCATTTTATGTCTATGTAAAAGTTATAGGATATCTAAAGGCACCGTTTATATCAGAGTATATTAGCACCTTTGCAGGAGGGATAGCAGGTTATTTAGGTTTTGCATTATTGAATGGGCAGTCGTTAAGGTTAGCTATGATAGGTGCTGTAGTACCGCTTGTACCCGGTATTACAATAACGAACTCCATGAGGGATATAATCGCTAAACAATTCATCTCTGGATCTATTCGATTTATTGAAACATTCTGTGTAGCATTCGCATTAGGTGCAGGTATTGTAACAGTCTATTATCTAGTTAGATTATTAGGAGGTGTGGTATAATGATTGCAGTTTTAAGTCATGCCTTATTATTACTATATCACTTCGTTTTTAGTTTTATATCATCAGTTTCATTTGCTATTGTTTGTGATGTACCGAAAAAAACTTTAGTAACAGGTGGTGTAATTGGTGCAATAGGTTGGTGTGGATATTGGGAAATGTGGAGCCATGGGCAAAGTGTATTCATGTCGAGCTTAGTGTGTTCACTACTTTTAGCAAATATAAGTCAAATCTGTGCGATTAAATTTAAAAATCCTTTAACAGTATACTTCGTACCTGGGCTAGTTCCAGTAGTACCAGGGGTTACGATTTACGATGCATTTAGAACATTATTATTAGATGAATACGGAAACTCTGCAAAAATTTTCCTAAATAGTTTTTACGGAGCAGTAGGACTTGCAGTAGGAATAATAATCGCTGATTCAATTTTTAGAGTAGTGTTAAACCCATTATTACAGAAAAAAAATAAATAAAAAAATTAGACATAATAATTAATTAAAAAATTTATTATTATGTCTTTTATATTTCAATGATTAAGAAATCGGAAATCTATATTTTACAATACTGAGTGCTTAAATAAAGAGGGATAATGAGTTTTAAATAATCAGAAATTACCCTTTATTTTCCGATAATTTTATACAATTATAAAAAGTTTTCAAGAGAAAATACACAATTTTTTTAAAAAACTGTTGACACATGAAAAATTTACTGATATACTTAGTATCAAGTTAATGATTCACACGTTGATAAGATAAGTAAGAGTGAAAGATGGTAAAGAGAGTCTCGGTTGGTGAAAAGAGATCGTATTGGAAACTTTGAAAATGGTCTTTGAGTGTTAATGGTCGAATAATTAGGCCTTTACGGGTGAGCCCGTTATAGCTTCAGGGTATAATATCAATATATATTGATACGTACTTCTTGAGTTGATATTTGTGAGAATATCATAAAGTAAGGTGGTAACACGTAAATTATAGACGTCCTTGCAGAAGCGTAAGCTTCTGTGAGGATTTTTTTATTTCTCAAAATAATCACAAGGATACTTAACTTACAAAATAATACAAAATTTCGGAGGAAAGTAACATGTCAGAATTACTAAATATTTACAAAACTTTAAAAAATAAAAAATGGGTGAACTTAAGCCACAAGATTGATGAAAATTCACCTAAGTTCCCTGCACTTCCAGCACTAGAAAAAGAAAATGTCTTTACTTTAAAAGATGGTTTCTATGTTCAAAAATTCTCAGTAGTAGGTCAATATGGAACACACATTGATGCACCAATTCACTTCGTAGAAGGTGGACGTTGGTTAGATGAAATTGAACTTAAAGATTTACTATTACCTTTATACGTAATTGATAAAAGTAAAGAAGTAGCAGAAAATAATGACTATGTGATTTCTAAACAAGATATCCTTGATTTTGAAGCTGAGCATGGTGAAATATTACCAGAATCATTCGTAGCATTCAGAAGTGACTGGTCTAAACGTTGGCCTAGCTATGATGAAATTAGAAATCTAGACGAAAATGATGTTCAACACACTCCAGGTTGGGGAAGAGATGCATTAGAATTCTTAATTAAAGAAAGAAAAGTTAAAGCTGTCGGACATGAAACTCTAGATACTGATTCAGGAGTTACAGCAGCTGCTGAAGGACTTATTCAAGAGTATTACTTACTAGAACAAGATATTTATCAAATCGAAGTTTTAGCAAATCTTGATCAAGTACCTGCAACTGGATCATTAATTTCAATTGCTTATCCAAACTGGACAGAAGCAACTGGGTCACCGGTAAGAGTGGTAGCGATACTACCAGAAGACGAATAGTACGGTCTTTATAAAAAAGTTTTAGTTTATGAAAAGAATAGATATTAGAAAAGAGAAAAGAAGAAAAGTTTGAAGAGAAAAGTAATTAGAAGTTTATAATAAGGTCAAAATAATAAAGTCAGAAGAATAAAACAAAAAGAGAAAGTAAATTAGTTAAATAAACGGAGAAAAGATATTATGTGTCAAGGATGTCAAAATAAGGTGGTAGAAAGGAGCATTCATAATGCTTAAAGGATCTTGTTTATGTAAAACAGTGACCTACACTTTAGATGAGGAATTATTGGAATTAGTTTTTTGTCATTGCTCATTTTGTCGGAAAGCAACTGCGTCTGCCTA
>NZ_CAUTDQ010000022.1:0-33635 GCF_963537375.1 uncultured Gemella sp. | reverse complement strand
CTTTTATCTTTTTTAGTGTAATCATAAAAATCTCCTTTTTAATATTATAACATAAGAAAAATTGAAAAATATATAAATGAATTAACTTAAGCAGTCTTATTCCTATATTAAAGAGGATTATGATATAATATGTCATGTAGAAAATTAGAGAGGTGAAAAATGGAAAAATTTAGTAAGATTATATCTGATATTTTTCTTTGGATTATGAATATCGGATTGTTGATTATAGGGGTACTATTATCATTTGGTTTAATAATGGAAGCTAAGGAAATATTTTTTGAAGGTACAAAATTTTTATCCGATCAAGGTAATTATCAACACTTTGTAGAAGGAATATTAGTATTTTTCTTATATTTCGAGTTTGTTGCTTTAATAGTTAAATACTTTAAAAATAATTATCATTTCCCACTTAGATATTTTATCTATATTGGAATCACCGCAATTATAAGATTGATTATTGTTCAGCACGATGATCCGAAAAGTGCATTGATATGGGCAGCAGCAATATTACTGTTAGTAATTAGTTTAGCTATTGCCGAGAAATTTATAAAAAAAGATTAAGAAAAGACTTCGAACAAAATCTGTTCGAAGTCTTAGTTTTATTTCACAGTGTATTTACCTGTTTTGTAGTCTATAGTTACTCCTTTTTGGAAGTTTGGTAAAAATACATTATATTTTACACTCTTACCGTTATCTTCAACAGACATTGCTTCCATTATTACTCCTTGTGCTACAAGATCATCACCTTTGAATACTGGAGTTACACGGTAACGAACATGTTTTTTGGTCTTTTTAACGTAGTCAGCAACTTCATTTTCAAAAGGAATCATATTAAGATTCATAAATCTTGTACCAGTCATTAAGTTTTTATCATTATCATTTTCTCCAGCAAGTTGGAAAGCGATAAGATGAGATCTATCGTAAACGTGAGTTCCATGGTTACTTTGCCATCCGCTAGGACGAACGTGTGCAATCTCTTCACGTTTATCAGTTGGCATTAAATCAACACCGATAATTCCGTTTGCTTGGCCAACACGACCAAGTTTATCAAGTGGACTGTAATTTTCAAAAGATGTTGTAGAAAGATCTTCTTTAGCAAAATACGGATTATTGTTGTTTAATACCTTATATTTATTATTATCAGTTGCTTCGCTTTCTTTTGGAGCAGTTAAAGAGTTTATTACATCATCGGGTATTTTTGAAACACTTGTAAATGTTGTAGTATTTGAATTTTTATTTGATGGTTTATTAGTATAGTAAGTTATAGCTAATGCAGCTAGAACAACTATAGCGATAGAAATAATTGAAAATAATGAAAATTGTTGTTTTTTTCTCTTTGCCATATGGCCTCCTTATTTTTATAGTATGTTAAATAACTAAGAGGAAGAGTTAAGCTCTTCCCCAAAAATTAATTTTATTATTTGAAATAATTAATACCCATTGCATCTTTTACTTCATCTAAAGTAGCTGCTGCAACTCTTTCAGCTTTTTCACTTCCAGCTTTAAGCATTCTATAAACTTCTGCTTTATCTTTTGCAAACTCTTCGCGGCATTCTCTGATAGGACGTAGGTAATCTTGCATTACATCATTTAAACGACGTTTTAGTTTCATATCACCAAGTCCTCCACGAGAGTAGTGTTCTTTTAACTCGGCAACTTCATCTGTACGAGAATCAAAAATATCAAGGTATGTGAATACCACATTTCCTTCTACTTGACCTGGATCTTCAATTTTAATGTGATTTGGATCAGTGTACATTTTCATGATCTTAGCTTTAATGTTTTCTTCACTGTCCCCTAAGTAAATACCATTATTTAAACTTTTACTCATTTTTCCTTGTCCGTCAATACCGACAAGTCGAGCATGATTTTTTGGCGGTAAAACAATCTCAGGTAATACAAGAACTTCTTTATTATAAGTTCTATTGAAATCACGTACAATTTCACGAGTTTGTTCAAGCATTGGTTTTTGATCTTCTCCAACAGGAACGTGTGTTGCTTTAAACGCTGTAATATCAGCAGCTTGACTCACAGGATATGTGAAGAATCCAGCAGGGATACTTTCACCAAATTTCTTATCGTTAATTTCTTGTTTAACAGTAGGGTTACGGTGTAATCTTGAAACTGAAACTAAATTCATATAATACATGTATAATTCAGCAAGTTGTGGAATTTGTGATTGAATGAAAATAGTTGTTTTACTAGGATCAATTCCTACAGCAAGGTAATCAAGTGCAACTTCTGTTATATTTTCAATAACTTTCCCAGGATTATCAGCATTGTCAGTAAGTGCCTGTTGATCGGCGATCATAATAAATACTTCAGTATCATCTTCATTTTGTAAAGCTATACGATTTTTTAAAGAGCCAACATAGTGCCCTAAGTGAAGTTTACCAGTAGGTCTATCTCCAGTTAAAATAATTTTTGTCATAAAATGGTAACTCCTTTAAAATAATTTTAATAGTTGTTTATAATTATACCATAATCTAGAGAAAGTTTGTTTGAATTAGTATAAAAAATATTATTTTGAATAAAAATTTAGTGTTTTAGTTAGGAAAAGATGATATAATAAAAGATAAAGAAATAGTTAATTATTAAGGAGATTAATATGATATATATAGAATCAAAAAGTAATGATCCACGATACAATACAGCATTAGAGTTATATGCTTTTAATGAACTTGCAGAAAAAGATGATGTATTTATGTTATGGATTAATTCACCATGTATCGTTGTAGGTAAAAACCAAAACACAACTGAAGAAGTAAACCAAAAGTTCTGTGATGATAATGGAATTAAAATTGTTCGTCGTGTAAGTGGTGGTGGTGCAGTTTATCACGATTTAAATAACCTAAACTATACAATTATCTCTAATGGAAGAAGCGGAGAAGAATTCGACTTCAAATCATTCTCACAACCTGTACTTGATGCGTTAGATTCATTAGGAGTTAAAGCAGAATTTACTGGACGTAATGACCTAGAAATCGATGGACAAAAATTCTGTGGTAACGCACAATATGTACGCAATGGTCGTATTATGCACCATGGTTGCTTAATGTTTGATGTTAATACTTCAGTTTTAGCAGATGCTTTAAAAGTTTCTAAAGATAAAATTGAATCAAAAGGTATTAAATCTGTACGTTCACGTGTTACAAACATTAAAGACCACCTTCCAAATCAAGATATGACAGTTCAAGATTTCGTAGCTGCACTTAAAAAATATATGAGTGAAAAATATGAAATGACTGATTTTGTAGCAACTGAAGAAGATGAAGCTGCAATCTTAGCTATCCAAGAAGAAAAAAATAACTCTTGGGACTGGGTATATGGTAAAAATCCTGATTTCAACATTAAACGTAATAGAAGACTTAAAACTGGTAAAATTGAAGCTAATATCATGGTAGAACAAGGGGTTATTACTAATATCAAATTCTACGGAGACTTTTTCGGAGTAATGGACGTTGAAGATATCGCTAAAAAATTAGTAGGTGTAAAATATCAAAAAGAAGATGTTCAAAAAGTTTTAGAACAAATTGATATTAATTCATACTTCTTAGGAGCTACATTAGAAGAAGTAGTAGATATCTTAGTAGACTAATAAATAATAATGGAGTGAAGTATTATGATAATTGCAACGACAAACTATATTCCAGGAATGGAAGTAGTAGAATATAAAGGTTTAACTACAGGTGAAGTAGTAGCTGGAATTAATGTTATCAAAGATATAGGAGCAGGAATTCGAAACCTTTTTGGTGGAAGAGTTAAAGGGTATGAAGATGAAATTATTCAAGCGAGGGCTGAAGCTTTAAAAGAGTTAGAAGCTCGAGCAGCTGCCATGGGAGCCAACGCTGTTATTGGAGTTAGAATTGATTTTGATGCCATAGGAGGCGACGGTAATAATATGCTTTTAGTTACTGCTACAGGAACAGCAGTTGTAGTAAGATAAAATATATAAATATTAAAAATAAAATTAATAGCAATATTTTATAAGATATTGTATAATATTAGACAGTTATTAAAATTTCAATAGAGAGGAAAAATATAATGAAAAAAATATTTAATTTTAAAAAGATTTTCTCTATTTTACTTTTAACAATCGCTCTAGTAGCATCAGCTGTATTTGTAGCTGGATGTAGCAGTGATAAGAGTTCTAGTTCATCAGATTCGACTTATAAAGTAAGTAAAGAAGATAAAGATTATTTATCAAAACGTTTTGCAGATTTAACTAAGACGAATAATGAGACTGTGGGATATGTTTATGCACCAGGTACAGATTTAGATGAGCCTGTAGTGCAAACTAATGACAATGAAACATACTTAAATAAAACATTCGAAGGTGGGAACGTACCTTACCTTGGTACTGTATTTATGGATATGGACAACAAAAAAGATTTCCACGATAGATTAACTTGGTTATTTGGACACGCTCGTGGAAGTAAAGTTGGAGATCACCGTATGTTTAACGATGTTAACTATTATGATAAACAAGAATATATGGATAAACACAAATACGTAGTAATCGAAACTCCAGAGAGAAAATACTACTATGAAGCAGCATTCTTAACAATCGTACCAGAAACAACCTCATTCTATCGTTTAGATTTTGAAAGTGATGAAGATTTCTTAAATCAATTAACTAATGTTAAAAAAGACGCTACAACTAAGAATGATAGTGTTCAACTTAAAGCAACAGACAAATACTTAGTATTATCTACTTGCCGTGAGGAAGATGAAACAATCAGATCTAATCTGTACTTACGTCAAATCCCAGATAATGAGATGAGTGATTTTGAAGCTAAACATAAAGATGAATTAAAATATGTAGCTAAAAGATAATATGCAATAAAAAGCAATCCAGTGATTTTAATCACTAGATTGCTTTTTTCTATTTAGTAATATTATGTTTAGGCATCATTCTAAATTCTCTAATTAAGAAGAATAAAGAAATAGAAATTGCACAAAAATCAGTAACAGGAGTTGCATAAATTATTCCACTTAACCCAAAATAGTGTGAGAGAATAAATAACATTGGTATTAGCACTATAAGTTGTTTAGTTAAAGCAATAGTAACACCAATTTTTGGTTTTCCTATTGCAGAGAAGAATGTTGAACTTGAAATTTGAACACCATTTATAAATGTAAATAGCAAGAAGAATCTCATATATTTAACTGCAAATTCAAAGTAAAGTGCATCACCATTTCCAAATAGACTAACAATTTGTTTAGGGAAAATCTCAAAAATCAGGAAGAACGTTATTGAAATAATCATCGCGTATTTCATAGTATATCTCATAGTAGTACGAACACGTTCATATTTTTGTGCACCATAATTGTATCCAAAAATAGGTTGAGCCCCTTGAATTAATCCAATAATAATAGCTATAAATATTATATTAATTTTAGCTACAATACCAGCAACTGCTATAGGAATATCGTTACCGTATACAGAATTTGTACCGTGAATGTTTAATAGGTTATTTGTTACAATTTGAGCAATCATATTAGATCCTTGGAAAACAAATGATGGCATCCCAAATCCTGCAGCTACTTTTAATAAAGGTAGCTTAGGTATGAAATCTTGTTTATTAAATTTAACACTTTTAAATCTTGGAAAATAAAATACAAGTATCATCGCAGATAAAAATTGACTTATTACTGTAGCCCAAGCTGAACCAGCAATTCCCCAACCGAATCCAAAAATAAAAATTGGATTAAGAATAGTGTTAAGGACAGCACCAAAAATTATAGCAAACATTGAGTATTTTGGACTATTATCTGAACGAACAATAGGGTTAGTACTAATAGAAATTAGCAAGAACGGAATACCTAAAGAAGTAATTCCAGCAAATGTCATCGCATATTCTAAAATTTCATCTGTAGACCCGAATGCGTACATTAGAGGTTTTAAAAATATATGTACTAGAATTGTGATGATAATACCTATAATAAATAATGAAGAAACCGCAGTACCAACAACTGATTTAGCTTTTTCAGGATTGCCTCTCCCTAATTCAAGATTAAAATTAGATGCTGCACCAATTCCTATCATTAATCCTATCGCTAAGCAAATAGTAGTAAGAGGGAAGGCGACATTTGTTGCAGCGTTACCTAAGTAACCAACACCTTGCCCTATAAAAATCTGGTCAATTACACTATACATCGCATTAATAATATTCGCTGTAATAGCAGGCCATGCAAATGATATAAGTAATTTTTTTAGTGGTTTTGTTCCTAATGGATTTTCAATGTTGTTTTGTTTGTTTACCATACAATATCCTCCTTAAGTTATCTTATTCAATAAAGAGAAGAAAATAGTAATTTCTTCTTCAGTTAAGTTTTTAAGAACTTCTTTTTCAGCTGTGTTTAACAGATGAGAGTACGTTGATAAAACTTCTTTTCCTCCTTCAGTTAAATGTAAAGTATAAGAACGTCTATCTTTTACTCCACGTTTTCTAATAACAAAGTTCTGTTTTTCCAGTACATCGATATTACGCCCAACAATATTTCTGTCTTTTCTATGTATTTCAGCAAGTTGTGCTTGAGTAACACCTTCATTTTCTGAAACGTAAATAAGAGTAATGAAATGCCCATGTGTAATACCAATCTCAGATAAAGGTTGTTTTGTATAATTTCTCATATTTTCTAAGAGTGTGATAAGTTTATAACCTAACGCATCTTTTAACATAAATTCACCACCTAAAATAATATAGCTAATATATTATATACCTGGTATACTATTTTGTCAATATAAAAAAGGAAACACTGAAAATAATATGTTTCATACTTTCTTTTCAGTGTTTTCTTGTTATTATTGAAAATTAGATTCTGTTTGAACTACTATAAATACATAGAGATAGTTAATGCTCTAAACCTCCCGTTATCTTTGTATCTTCTTTATCAAAGTAATTTACAGAAGTTTTTATAATAATTTTTAAAGCTTGGATTATTTCTTCCTTTTTCATAAAAGGCATGTTGGGTTTATCTATAACCTGTTCTTTAATATATGGTATATGAATAAATCCAGCTTTAATATTTGGATATTTTTTTGAAGATAGGTATAAAGCTTCATACATAATATGATTACATACAAAAGTACCAGCAGTATTAGAAATTGCAGAAGGGATATTGTTTTTATTCAATTCATCAACAATTGCTTTTATTGGTAGTGTAGAAAAATATGCATTTTCTCCATCTTTTCGTATAGCTTCATCAATAGGACTATTTCCAATATTATCTGGAATTCTAGCATCATCAATATTAATAGCGATACGTTCAGGTGTAATTTTACTTCTTCCGCCAGCTTGACCAACACAGATAACTATATTAGGAGAAAATGAGTCTATATTTTCTTCTAAAACACGTGAGCTATCTTTGAAGACTGTAGGTAGGGTAATTTTTTTTATTTCTATATTATCTATTACATCTGGTAAGCTATTAACACATAAACTAGAAGGATTAATACTCTCGCCACCAAATTTATCAAAACCAGTTATCAATACTCTCATAAGGCACCTCGTAATATTTATAAAAAATATATTGTAATAATTAACTTAATAATATGCTAAGGTAAGTATTACATCTCAATTAATTAAATTTTTAAATTATACTAATTATAAAACAGTTTAGATAATTTGAAAATAGTATTTTTGAAATTTTAGGAGATAAATTGTAATTCGTAGTAAAATAAATCATTAATTCTTTAAATTTAATTTTCAGATTTTTAAGAATTAAATTTACATTATTCTGAAAAAATGATATAATCTATTTATTATCTAAGATGTATTTTGTAAAAAGATAAGTTTTACTTTATTGTTAGTTAGTAAAACAAGGATATGTGAAGTAATGTGTAACAAATGGGGAGGAGAAGTTTATGTATCGTACAAAAAAATACTATGATAATAAGTTGTATATCGTTCAACTTATTACTATAATTTCTATATTACTAAGAACTATAGTAAATTTAACATCAATTTTTATTATTCAAGTTATCTTAGATAGTTTGATATCTAAAGATTTTGAGAGAGTTTATCATTTTGTTAAATACTTGATAGTAGTATTAGTATTTTATTTTTTATTGTTATTTCTTTCTCAATATTTTTTAAGAAAACTTTTCTTTCTTGGAAATTTTTCTGTTTTAGAGTATTTTTATGATAAGTTTTTAAAAAGTGAATATAATGATTTTAAAGAAGCAAAAAGTGGTGAAATATTATCTAAGTTAACGTCAGATAGTATAAAGATATCAGATTGGTATTCTCAAGGTAAAGTTATTTTAGTAACGCAGTCTTTTATTTTGTTTTCTATATTGATGTTTATGTGTAGGTATAATGTTTCGATAACACTTATATTATTCTCTGTAATATTGGTATGTTTTTTTATTATAAAACAAATAAGTAAGAAACTTTCGAATTGTATGAAGAGCGAACAGAAATTATTAGGTGAAACTAATCAATATATACTTCAGTCAATATTAGGTTATTTTGATTTAAAACAATTAAACAAAGAACAGTACTTTATAGATTACCTTAAAGAGAATATTATAAATAAAAGAATAAAGGTCAATACTGATTTAGCAAAGTATTTCTCGCTATATGTAGGTATATCCGCTACTGTTGCATTTATACTACCTATTGTCTCTCTATTACTTTCAGTGTATTTTATAATATATAAAGATTTTTCCGTAGGTTCGGCTATTGCAATATTTTCTACAGTTAGAATGTTAGATGAACCTATTAATTCTATATCAGATAAAATAACTGTTAGGCAGACTGCTCATAAGATAGAAAGTGAGTTGTCTAAGACTTTCAATAATAAAAGCAATGAAGAGAAAGAGTTATTAAAATTAAGTGAATTTAACAGTGTAAATGTCAATATATCTAATTTTTATTTTAAAGATAATCTGATTTTATCTGATTTTAGATTAGAAATTAATAAGGGTGATTTTCTAGTATTAAAAGGAAGAAGTGGTGTAGGAAAAACGACGGTATCTAATCTTATATTAAGAAACTTGCAAGAGGGTGCATATAAACTAGAGGGAGAAGTCTTAATTAATGAAAAAGATATATATAAGAATAATATACGAATTTTAGGAGAATTTCTAAAAGTAAATCAAGAACCATACATATATGAAGCTACAATAAGAGATAATATTCTCTTAGGGGACTCATATGATGATAGACTTGATGAGATAGTTAGATTATTACATCTGCAAGAATTGATTGATAAACTAGGGTATAATTATTTATTGAAAGAAAATGGAAAAAACTTAAGTGGTGGAGAAAAGCAAAGATTAGAGTTGGCTAGAATATTAATAAGGAGACCTGAGTTCATTATTTTGGATGAACCAACAAGTGCTATGAATACGAATTTGAGTGAAGTAATAGTAGAAAATATTTTTACCTACTTAAAAGAACATAATATTACAAGTTTGATAATAACTCATAGTAAGGAATTTGATAAATTTGCTACAGATATTATAGAAATTAAATAGAATTAAGAATAATATTATAAAAAATTACTGCTGATAAGTAATACTTATACATGAAGTTAGATACTAGTGACTTAGGATTTTGATTTTATAAAAATTAATTTTCCTAAGTCTTTCTTTGTTTTTTTATATAAGATATATTTTGAAGATGCTGAATCAAAAGTTTAAAATTTTAGAAAGTTTATATGAGAATTTTAGATATAGTACTTTATTGATATCTAATTTTGTTTTAAAAAAACTTTTTAGATATTTAACAAACTTTGTTGTGGTTACTTGATAAAATCGATTTTTCAAAAATTAAGTTTTTCTAGTTACTTCTTTTAATAAGATAAATTGTAATTGATTGTTAAAAGTGATATTATTAAAATATAAGGGGTGAGGATTTTGTCTAGAGAAGAAAAATTAAGAACAATTATTAGTACGATAGATAATTCAGAATATAGTGCTACTAAGAAAAATGTTACTAATAAGTGTATGATGAGAACATTTAAAGAGGCTGATGACACTTGGTTAGCTGAAGCTTTTTCAAAGAAAAAATATGCTGATTATAAACCATTTCAATTCGTTGATGGTGAGGGAGTAAGATGCTCTATATATCTAAGTGGTTGTCTATTCGCTTGCAAAGAGTGCTTTAATGAGAGTATCCAAAACTTTAATGCTGGACAATTATATACAAAAGAAATAGAAGACCAAATCATACAAGATCTAAGCAATTCATATGTTCAAGGATTAACGATTTTGGGAGGAGAGCCGTTTCTTAATACTCAGGTAGCTAAATCTTTAGCGAGAAGAGTAAGAGATGAATTTGGTTCAACAAAAGATATCTGGGTATATAGTGGTTACACGTATGAACAACTCTTAAATGGTAGCGAGGATAAAAAAGAATTATTAAATCTATGTGATGTATTGGTAGATGGACCATTTATGATTTTTCTAAAAGATCTAAGTTTAAGATTTAGAGGGAGTAGTAACCAAAGAATTATAGATTTAAAAAATTCTTCTAAGGATAATGTAGTGCTATATTTAGAGTAGTAATACTCGAAATGAAATTACTTTTAATAGAAAGTTTTTCGTGTTATAATATTTAAGTTAACAATTAGGGATATATAATATCTCTGATTGTTTTTGTTAATTAGTTTATAGAGAGGAGATTAAAAGTTGAAAAATATTATAGAGATTTTTCGAAAGGATATAAAAGAAGTATTTAGAAAAACTAATACGTGGATAATTATAGTAGGATTAATATTTTTACCATCGATGTATGCATGGCCAAACATTTTATCTTCATGGGATCCATATGGTCATACAAATAATATTAAAGTTGCTGTTACATCTGAAGATGATGGGGCTACTGTCGATGGTAAAGAGCTAAACTTAGGTAATAGTTTAGTTGAAGGATTGAAAAATAATAAAAATCTTGATTGGCAGTTTGTATCTAATAAACAAGAAGCTGAGGACGGAGTAAGAATAGGTGACTATTATGCTAGTATAGTCGTTCCAAAAAACTTTAGTAAAGATATGACTTCTGTCAGTAGAACAGAACCTCAAAGGGCGACAATTGAGTACACGGTAAATGAGAAGATTAATGCTATTAGTCCAAAAATAACTAATAGTGGAGCTTCAGCAATTGCTAATAATATTAGCAAGAGTTTCGTTGAGACGGCAAATGGAGTAATTTTTGAAAAACTACATGAAGCTGGTATTAAATACGAAGAAAATTTACCATCAATAGAAAAAGCTAAACAAGAAATTTTAAAATTGAATGAAAACTTTTCTACATATGAATCTAGTTTAAATGAATTAATAGGAAAAGTAGAGCATGGTTATAGTATATTAAATACAGTTCAAAACACACTACCTGAAATAGATAAAGCAGCAACTAATAGTATTATGTTAGCTGACAAAGCAGGTGTAACAATTAACAATATTCAAGGGTTTAATGATAGAATGTTACCTATTATTAGCAATCATTTGACTGTAGTTGAAGAAGTATCAAAAGAAGCAAATATTATAGCGAAAGAGATTCAACAAAAAGCAGATAAAATAGAAGAGATTAAAGCTAGACAGAAAGCTTTAGATAGTAGACTCCAAGCTAGTGGTGAAAGACTACAACTTGTAAAGAATATCTTCGAATATTTTAATAACCTATCTAATGAAAGATTATTTAATAATCAACTAGCCAAAGTGACAAATCTAGAAAATGATATTAATAAAGTAAAAGAGATTAATATTAATATTTATAATAAGATGGATCACTATGATGAAATTACAGATACTTTGAAAGAAGAGTTTGTAAATAAATCAGCTAGAATAAATGAACTTTCAACAGATATGAATACTAAGTTAAATGATGAAGTTTCTCCATTAATATCACAGGTTCTTAGTAGGGCGGATGTTAATATTGATAAAGTGAGTGGAATAATAGCACAGGCTCAAGGAGAACTTCCAGCTGTAGAAAGAAAATTATCAGAAACTGAAGCGAAAATAAGTAATGCACATGGTAAATTATTAACGTTACAAGCGTATATGCCAACAGCAAAAAGTAAAATACAAAAACTAACGGATGAAATAAAAAAAGCTGATGGAGAAGTAGATAAAAACCAATTGTTTAATTTATTGAAAGTCGATTATAAACAACAAGCAGAATTTTTCGCAAATCCGGTAAAACTTCAAGAGAATAAACTTTATCATATAGAAAACTATGGATCAGCGATGACTCCATTTTATACAGTTTTATCTATTTGGGTTGGATCATTATTAATGTCATCGTTATTAACTACTAAGGTAGAAGATGAAGAAAATAAATATAAACCGTATCAAAAATACTTTGGAAGAGGATTATTGTTTGTAATAATTTCTTTATTCCAGACATTAATTATAACTTTAGGTGATATGTATGTTCTAGGTACACAGGCGACATCACCATTTAGATTTGTTATATTTGCATTATTAATATCTTTACTATTTTCATCAATTATTTATACAATAGTATGTATTTTAGGAAATGTAGGGAAAGCAGTTTGTATTATATTATTAGTACTGCAATTAGGTAGTTCAGGGGGAACATTCCCGATTCAGATGACTTCAAAATTCTTCCAAACATTATATCCAAAAGTACCGTTCACATATTCAATAGGATTACTACGTGAAGCGGTAGGTGGTGTATATGCTCCAGCTGTGCACCGTGATATAAAAATATTATTTATCTATCTAATTATCGTTCTTGTAGGTGGAGCGATTCTAGTCAGTCTAAAAGCACGTTCAGCTAAGTTAAGTAGAGAAAGAGAACGTTCTAAGTTATTCTTATAGAATATAATTTACAGTAGAGATTAAGTAGTTACAATATAATGTAGTTTTGTAATATTACTTAATCTCTACTTTTCTCATAGTAAATGAAAAATAGTGTTTTTTGTGATATAATTAAAAGATAAAACCTTAAAATATAGAGGATAGATTATGGTTAGAACATTAGATAGAACAAAAGATATCTTTTTAGATACAATGCTTTTGGGAAATGAAATTTTAATAAAAAAAATAAAAACAACAAATAAAACGAAAATTACTGTAGTCTTAGCCGCTTATAGAAGTGTAAAAAGATTACAGGAAATAATTAATGATTTATTTAATCAAAGCTTCCAAGATTTCGAAGTGATAGTAGTCGATGATCTTTCTAGTTCAGAAATAGAAGAAGCGGTTGCTGTAGTCGACAGTAGTAAAATAAATTATATAAAAAAACAACTAGGCTCTAATTCATCAGCGAAAAACTGTGCATTAGATTATGCTAAAGGAGAATATGTAGTTTTTGTAGAAGAAAACTCTAAATTAAAACAAAATTACTTAGAGACTTTATATAATGAGATTTCTAAAAATAATCTTGATATTGCTATGTTAACTAGAAATGGATATCCTAGTATATTAGATGAAAAAATTTCATCTGGTCAAGAATATTTAGTAGAAGAAATAAAAAGATTAAAAAGTGATTTAAACTATAATATCACTGCTTGCATGTTTAAAAGAAAATTTTTAGATATCTATAATTTAAGATTTCAAGAAGATATGTTAGCTTTAGAGAACTTATATTTCAAACTAAAAACTTTTGACATAGCAGGAAAGGTTAGTCAAATTGGAAAAGTTGGATATAAGGATTTATTAGAAAAAAAATCAGTGAGAAACAATGCAATGATAGACGCTTCTACTAGAAGAATAATGATTGCAGTAAATAAAATAGAAGAGTTTAAACAAAATAAAAAATATGAAGAAAGTTTAAATCTTCTATGCGGATACTTACTTTTTGATGTGTTAAGAATGCATGAAAATATGTCCGAGGAAATAGAAATTTTAGAATTGATAAAATCAAGAAAAAATTATTTTGAAAGTGATACATTTGTTAACAAAACAATGATAGCAATGTCTCCGATTATGTTTGCTAATCATCTTAATAGAAAGGATAGGAGATAAATATGAGGCGAATACTTCATAATGTATTTTCATATGCGTTTATAGCGCTTTTCACAGTTGCTTTAACTTGGGCTTATGTAGCACCGTTTGTATATGAACGAATATTGAATCCACTTGCGCTACTCTTAGGAGTTCCTGTTGTATTCATATTATTTATTTATGCAGTAAAAAAAATTTTAGCAACTGATGAAGTAGGATTAAAAAAATATAATAGAATTATAATATTAGTATACTTAGTATTCCAAGCTATAATATTATCGATGGATACCTTAAACTTTTCAGACGGTGCAGAGATAGAAAATGAAGCGCACTATATGTTAAACTATGGGAAATTTTCAGGTGAGAGATATTTCTTAGTTTATCCTAATAATATTACACCTACTATTATTCTTTATTGGATATATCGTATAGCAGCATTTCTACATATTTCTGAAGTTTGGATGTTACATATATTCTGTTTCTTAGTAACAACAGCAACTATATTCTTAACGTATAAAACAGCTGGAAAATTATTAACAAAACAAAAACAAACAATAATTCTTGGCTTAATGATTTTATACATACCATTTCAAATGTACAGTTTATTCTACTATTCTGATACTTTGATGGTAATTATGGTAGCATTAATAATATATGTTCTTATTCCATCAGATGGTAGCTTTATCTTTAGAACGAAGCATATTGTCGCTGTGGCAATATTAGTAGCATTTGCTTGGAATCTTAGATCAAATATCATTATTATCTTACCGGCATTAGTTGTATACTTACTATTTTTCAAATGGTATAAGAATTTAATTTTATTACTGGTAACCTTTGGAATTGCATTTGTTTTCTTTGGAAAAGGGTTCGATATGCTTTGGGCACACTATGGATTCTGGAAAGATGATGGTTATAGATTTCCTATGTTACACTGGGTAATGATGGGAATGAGTATTCAAGGTGGAAGTTATAACTGGCAGGATTTCCAATTTACATATCTTAGTCAAAATAAAATGACAGATGATTTAGGTTTATTTTTTAATAGGATAACTCATAGACCAATTTTCCTTAATCTTCTTATGGTAGTATTAAAAATAAGAGGTAATTGGAGTGATGGTACGATAAATTATACGAATGGTACACGTGCATTACGAGATGGAGATGGATTCTTATGGCAATTGTTCTATGGAAGTGACAATAGCTTTTTTATCTATATTTCTCAAATGATGTATGTAGTAATCTTATTCGGAATGGTTTATTACATTTATAAACGTAGAAAAGAGTATATAACATCTTGTTTCTTATTCCAAATTATTATTTTTGGAGTATTCATGTTCCATTTAATTTGGGAAGCAAAACCTAGATATGTTTATGCATGGATGCCAATAATCTTTATTTTAGGAGCCAAAGGTTTAATCTTATTTGCTGAAAGATATGAGACTATAATATTTGATAAATACAAGAAAAAACTTTATATTGCTTTTGGAATAGTTTTTGCACTTCAAGTAGGTAGTGATAGTTTCTTAAGACCATCATATTCAATGAACTTAGACTATGATTCACGTGTAATTAATGGTATTAGTATATATGCAACAGATAATTATCTGCGTGATGGAATAGTTAGAGTTAATAAAGATACTGAAGTAGAACAAACGTTTAAAGCAAATCGAAGTTTTAATTACGTTCGTGGTTATATTTCATCATACGATGAGAAAAATAATTCAAAATATAAAGTAGAAATTATCGATAAAAAAGATAATAAAGTTGTAAGAGAACATGAATTTGTATATCGTGAATTGTATTGGGAAATTCCTTTACAAACATATACATTACGCTGGTATTTTGATGATCTTCCTGCTGGAGATTACAGTGTGAAATTCTCACAAATAGAAAGTGATAATAATGGTAGCATAGTAATTTCAAGTGTACCTAATGAAATGGTAGACATGTATGAAGCAGGAAAATTATATATTAATGGAGCAGATCAAAATAAAAAAGATCTATCATTACAAATAGGTCATAGATACCAAAAACTTTGGTGGTATTAATAATAATAGAGAACTCTTAAATTAATAATGGGGCTTATCTTCGGATAGGTCCTTTTTATTTTGTGTATTTTAATTCAAGTTTAGTTATAGTATAAGGTTAACATAAAGTATCTAGTATATAATATAATTATAACAAATCTTAATTATAGGGGTTTGTTAAGAATAAAAGGACTAATCTAAAAGTCCTAAGCGGGGGTGCAAAATCGATTTTTCTGGAATCATGATTTTTAAGTCACTCCTCATAACTCCATATAATATAGAAACCTTAATAAGTGTAAACGATTTATTGTCAAAGAAGGTAAAACTATGTTATAATAAAATTACAACATAAAAGGAGCAAATAACTATGGTAAATATTTATGATAAAGCAAATGAATTTGAAAGAGCATTAAGAGAATCTGATGAATACAAAGCATCATTAGCAGCATCTGAAGGATTATATTCTGATGAAGAAGCTAATGAACTTTACACACAATTCGTATCAAAACAAAAAGATTTAATGGAAGCAGCTCAATCAGGAAATGAGCCTTCAGAAGAAGATTTAACAGCATTAGAAGAAATCCAACAAAAATTAATGGAAAATGCTAAGTTTTTAGACTTTGTACAAGCTCAACAAAAACTTCAATTTTTAATCGAAGATTTAAATAAAGTAATGTACAAACCATTAGATGAACTTTTTGAAAAATACGGAAACAAATAAAATAGAAGAAAAATAGTAAATCACGGTGTTAGAATGATTCTAACACCGTGATTTTTATATACACATTCAATTTTATTTATCTTTATTTTCCTCAACATAATCTATTAATTCTAGTGTTAGATCATATCTTAAAAATGGTGTGATTAAGTAAATTCCCTTGAAGTGTTTTAAAGCAACATCAAGTAGTTTTTTACTTTCTTCTAAAGCAACTTTTTGGCAAAGTTCTTTATCATCTTTTACTTCTTCTAACTTAGCTAAGAATTCTTCTGATAATTTAATTCCAGGAACCTCATTGTGTAGGAAGACAGCGTTGTTGTAGCTAGTAATTGGCATAATACCAACGAAGAATGGTGTATCTGGATAATCAGCGGCAAGTTCTGCTAATTGTTCAATTTTTTCAGCTTCAAAGACAGGTTGCGTAATAAAGTAGTCAGTACCTGCTTTAATTTTTTTCTCAACTAAACGTTTTGTTTTACTTAGGTCACGAACATTTGGATTATAAGCAGCTGCTACTGTAAAGTTTGTAGTCTTTTTCAGGGAAGCTCCGTTATATCCAAGTCCTTCATTAAGTTGTTTAATAAAAGGAATTAATTTTAGACTAGTCATATCATAGACACTAGTAGCCCCTGGGAAATCACCAAGTTTACTTGGATCTCCAGTAAGAGCAAGGACGTTATTAATTCCAAGAAGATCAAATCCCATTAAACGAGATTGCAGTCCGATAAGATTATGATCACGACATGTCAAATGAAGTAGTGTTGGGGTAGTAATATGTTCTTTAAGTAAAGTTGCAGCAGACAAGTTACAAATACGAGTACTAGCAAGAGAATTATCTGCTAGTGTAATAGCTTCAATGTTTTTCTTGTCTATTGCTTTAGCCCCTTCAATAAATTTATCAACATTTAAATGTTTTGGTGGATCTAATTCGGCAATTATAGTTACTTGTTTTTTGACTTTATCAACAATTGTTGGTTTATTATTTGCTACTCTGACTAGTTCTTCTTCTGCAGGTAGCGGTGTTATTACTTTTCTTTTAACTGGTTTAAGACCTTTTATTCCTTTTTTAATAGCACGAATATGTTCTGGAGTAGTACCACAGCATCCACCGATTAATCTTACACCTTCTTCAACAAGAAGTTTAGCACTCTGTTCAAAGTAAGATGAATTTTTTCTGAAACGATATTCATTACCATTAATTGTTTGTGTCAGTTGTAATAAGCTGGCATTAGGATAAGCAGATAGGTAACTTTGTGCAAATAAAGGTACTTGTTTTAAACTTTTAATCATGTGATAAGGACCTAGATGACAGTTTAAACCAACAATATCAGCACCTAGATTAACAAGCGCACTTAAAGCATCAGTTACTTTTTCTCCGTTTTGAGTAATACCTGCTTCTAATAATGAAATATTAGTGATAATAGGTAAGTCAGTTAATTTTCTTGCTTCAGTTAATACAGCGCGAATTTCTTCTTGATCATAATAAGTTTCAAATAGCAACGCATCTATTTTATTAGTAGATAGTAGTACTTTTACTTGATCAAGTGTTTCATTAACAATAGTTTCTAATGAAAGTTCACATTCACGAAGACCGCGAATAGCTCCGATTGTTCCGAAAACAATAGTATCTTCTCCAGCAGCCTTACGTGCTATTTCAGCAGCGCGAATGTTAATTTCTTCAAATTTATCGTCATAGCCATACGTCTTAAGTTGGCATTTTTTTGCCGCATAAGTGTTTGTTTGAATTATATCCGCTCCAGCTTCGATATAAGCTTTATGAATTTTCTCCACAGAATCTGGATTAGAGATATTATTATATTCATGACAACTTTCCAATCCATTACTATAGAGAGCTGTACCCATAGCTCCATCGGCTACGAGTACATTTTGTTCTAATCTCTCTAATAAGTTTCTCATATGAACCTCCTATTTAGCGGCAAGTTCATTTCTGATTTCTTTAGTAACTTCAACTAAAACTTCTAAAGCTTCGATAGTTTCTTTTTCAGCACGTGTTTTTAATCCACAGTCAGGGTTAATCCAGAATTGTTCTGTAGATAGTTTTTGAAGTGGACGTAAGATATTAGTACGTACTTCTTCTTTTGTTGGTACACGAGGAGAGTGGATATCGTAAACTCCAAGACCGATACCTAATGGGTAGATTGCAGTCTCGAAAGCAGAGATTAATTCTCCGTGACTTCTACTAGTTTCGATAGAAATAACGTCAGCATCTAATGCACGGATAGAATCGATAATTTCATCGAAGTTAGAATAACACATGTGTGTGTGGATTTGTGTATCATCTTGAACTGATGAAGTAGCTAAACGGAATGAGAATACTGCTTCTTCAAGATATTTTTCTTTTTTGCTGTCTCTTAGAGGTAATCCTTCACGGATAGCAGGTTCATCAACTTGGATAATTGTAATTCCAGCTTTTTCTAAAAGTTCAATTTCATTTTTAAGTGCAATAGCGATTTGGTTGAAGATTTCTGCTTTAGAAATATCAGTTCTTTCGAATGACCAGTTTAGAATTGTAACTGGTCCAGTTAACATACCTTTAACAGGACGGTTAGTTAAGCTTTGAGCATAAGCAGTTTCTTTAACTGTTACAGCTTCAACGTGTTTTACATCTCCGTAGATGATTGGTGGTTTAACCCCACGAGAACCGTATGATTGAACCCAACCGAATTTAGTTGATGCAAAACCAGCGAAACGTTGACCGAAGAATTCAACCATGTCTGTACGTTCGAATTCACCGTGAACTAATACATCGATATCAAGGTCTTCTTGAATTTTAATCCAACGAGCGATTTCTTCTTCGATGAATTTTTCATAAGCTTCATTAGATAATTCACCTTTTTTCCATAGTGCACGTTGTAAACGTACTTGTTTAGATTGAGGGAATGATCCGATTGTAGTAGTTGGCAATACTGGTAAGTTGTATTTTTTGTTTTGAACTTCACGACGAACTTTGTAATCAGATGGACGAGTTGAACGAACATTTTCACTTGATTCTAATTCAAGGTTTCTGAAATCAGCATTTTGTAATTTGTTGAAGTCTTCTACGTGTTTTTGGTACGCAGCTTCTTCTTTGCCATCTAGTTTGTTAGCTAGTAAGTTAAGTTCTTCTAATTTTTGATCAGCGAATGCTAAACCATTAAGTAAAGTTTCTTCTAATTCAGTTTCATTTTTAGTTGTTACTGGTACGTGTAGTAATGAACAAGATGGTTGGATTACTAATTCAGCAACATTAGCTTTGATTTCCTCTAATAATGCAGAACTATCTTCGAAATCGTTGCTCCATACGTTACGTCCATCTACAACACCTGCGAATACTTCTTTATCTTTGAATAGACCAGCTTTTACATTAGCTAAGTTTTCTTCTCTACCGTGAACGAAGTCTAATCCGAATGCTACAGGTAAATCAGCAAGTTTTTCAGCTTCTACTAAAGCTTCGAAGTAAGTTTGGAAGATAAATTTAGCATCTACTTCATTGTTGAAGTGGTTGTACACTTTGTGAGCTAATTCTACATAGTTTTTACCTTCATCAGTAACGAAAATTGGCTCATCTACTTGGATGTAAGAAGCACCAGCTTCAGCTAATTCTTTGAATACTTGAGTGTATAATGGTAATAATTTATCTACAGCTTTTTCAAATTCACCTTCAGCTAATCCACTTGATAAAGCAACATATGTAATTGGTCCAGTAATAACTGGTTTAGCTTTATCTCCTACGATTTCTTTAGCTTCTTTATATAAGTCTAATAGACGAGTGTTGTTTAATTTAGGGTTAACATTTTCCCATTCTGGTACGATGTAGTGGTAGTTAGTGTTAAACCATTTTTTAAGTGCAGATGCAACGTTATCTTTGTTACCACGAGCGATATCGAAGAATAAGTCTACATCAACTTCTCTTCCTTCAAAACGTTGTGGAATAACGTTGAATTGTACAGATAAATCTAAAATGTGGTCATATAGTGAGAAATCACCAACTGGGATGAAATCTAAACCAGCGTTGAATTGTTTTTCGATATAAAGACGACGAAGTTTTTCTGCTTCTTCAAATAATTCGTTTTGACGAACTGTACGAGCCCAATATCCTTCAATTAATTTTTTCCATTCTCTTTTTTCCCCTAAACGTGGGTATCCTAAACTTGAAATTTTTGTCATTATTTCTTTCCTCCTGAAATTTTCTCTTTTTTGTATATTGAATTATAAAAATAAAAACGCCCTTAAACAATATTAAAAATATTGTCTAAGGACGTGCGTTTCATACGTGGTACCACCTTATTTTATGGAAAATCTAAAATTGTGAATTGAATTTTTTAGTTTTCCACCTCATTAAAATTTTAACGCTATTTTATGCGTAATTATCTAACTACTGCTCGATAATTAAAACTCAAAGACCATCTTCAAAAAAATTCATTAATCTCTTTTCAGCTACCGAGATTCTCTGGTGTAACTCCTTTTTTCTACTCATCTTATCAATGTTATATTATATTAATTTATAAAAATAATTTTTACTCAGTCTTAAATACGACAAAAGGGTGGTAACACAAGGGACGAAATGACCGTGTTACCACCCAATTTTATAATCTTAAAATAAATTTAATCTTACCTCAATGATTATTAACGGTAATCAACCGGAACTAACTCATTAATAGTCATTAGTTCAGCTCTGTGACCATTTACAATACACCCAAATCCTTTTTTTCACCAACCAAAAGGTCTCTAATAAATAAGTAATATTGCTCTTCACTTCTTCGCTTTTAAAACTGTTAAAGAAATATTAACATAAGATTTTTTCTTTGTCAACACTTTTTATTAAAAAAATTAAAAACTTTTTTCGAAATTGTCAGAAATCTAAGATAGACCATATATATTAATATATTTTAAAGATAATATTTTAATAATAACTATTTAAGAAATATTTTAACTTTTACTAATAGTTAGTTAATATCTATAAGGTATACTGTATTCATCAAACAAAAAGTTTTGGTAATAAAGTATTAAAGTAAGAGGAGAGAAATACAAATGAAAAACAACTTTATTAAATCAGAAAATTTTACGAAATGGGCAATAAGAAAAGTTAGTGTTGGAGTAGTATCAGCAGCAATTGCAAGTGGTATTTTTGTAATTGTAGGAGGTGGAGAAGCTCACGCAAGTGATTTACAAGATAAAGCTCCTGTAGTTCAAAATGTAGATAATAAACAAACTGATACAGCTGTTGAATCTAAAGCAATTGAAAACAAAGCAAATACTGTAGAAAAAGAAACAAAACTAGTTGAGAAAAATACAGTTGAAGCAAAAGATGTTGTAAGTTCTGAGAAACAATCTGAGGTAAAAGCAGAAAAAGAAGTGAGTGTTGACTCTAAAGAAGCTGATGTGAATAATTTAATAAAACAAGCAAAAGATGTAGCAGAACCACAAACAACTCCAGTTGAAGTTAAAAAAGCAGTAATGGATAATACAAAAGATACAGTCGATGTACCAGCTAAATATTTAGATAAAGCGAACTTCCCAGGACCATTCACAGCGGGAGTGAACCAAGTAATTCCTTACGAATTCTTTGGTGGAGATGGAATGTTAACAAGATTAATCTTGAAATCATCAGACAAAGCACCATGGTCAGACAACGGATCAGCGAAAAATCCAGCGTTATTACCATTAGAAAAATTAGGAAAAGGATTATACTTCTATGAAGTAGACTTAGCAGGAACAAAAGGAAAATCAGATAAAGAATTACTAGATTTATTAAAAGCAAATGGAACACAAAGCTACAAAGCAACAATTAAAGTATACGGTGAAAAAGACGGGAAAGCGGATTTAACAAACGTAGTAGCGACAAAAGATGTAAATGTAAATCTAAATGGATTAACAACTGTTAACGAAGTTAAAAAAGCAGTAATGGATAATACAAAAGATACAATCGATGTACCAGCTAAATATTTAGATAAAGCAAACTTCCCTGGGCCATTCACAGCGGGAGTAAACCAAGTAATTCCTTATGAATTCTTCGGTGGAGATGGAATGTTAACAAGATTAATCTTGAAATCATCAGACAAAGCACCATGGTCAGATAACGGAACAGCTAAAAATCCAGCATTATTACCATTAGAAAAACTAGGAAAAGGATTATACTTTTATGAAGTTGATCTAGAAGGAACACAAGGAAAATCAGATAAAGAATTACTAGATTTACTTAAAGTAAATGGAACACAAAGCTATAAAGCAACAATTAAAGTGTATGGTGAAAAAGACGGAAAAGCAGATTTAACAAACGTAGTAGCAACAAAAGATGTAAATGTAAATCTAAATGGATTAACAAGTGTCAACGAAGTTAAAAAAGCAGTAATGGATAATACAAAAGATACAGTAGATGTACCAGCTAAATATTTAGATAAAGCAAACTTCCCAGGACCATTTACAGCAGGAGTTAACCAAGTAATTCCTTACGAATTCTTCGGTGGAGATGGAATGTTAACAAGATTAATCTTGAAATCATCAGACAAAGCACCATGGTCAGATAACGGAACAGCTAAAAATCCAGCATTATTACCATTAGAAAAACTAGGAAAAGGATTATACTTTTATGAAGTTGATCTAGAAGGAACACAAGGAAAATCAGATAAAGAATTACTAGATTTATTAAAAGTAAATGGAACACAAAGCTACAAAGTAACAATCAAAGTATATGGTGAAAAAGACGGGAAAGCGGATCCAACAAACGTAGTAGCGACAAAAGAAGTGACTGTAAATCTACATAAAGAAACTATGCAAATGGATATGAAACCAGGTGAAGATATGATGCAAAATAATACAGCTACTGGTTCAATGGATTCAAATGTAAGTGGAAAAATAATGAATATGAGTAAATCTGACAATATGTCTATGAAATCTAGTATGAATAAAGATATGATGCAAGATAATATGACTATGAATACTCATATGAGTAATGGAATGATGAAAAAAGGTATGCTACCAAAAACAAGTGCGGTACCTGAAGGAACAATGAGTTCAACAAATTCATCAAATACTGGAATACTAGGATTAATCATTGCAAGCTTCTTAGGTCTATTAGGATTAAGAAGAAAAAATAATTAATAAATAAAATAAACTTGTAGATTTTATCGAAATAGTGCTATACTTTTATTGTATAGTACTATTTTGATAAGAGGAGTTAAATATGGTCAATAAAATTTTATTAGTAGATGATGAAATAGAAATAACGGAGATAAATAAACGATATTTAGAGCAAGGTGGATATGATGTTGATATCGCTAATGATGGTAAAGAAGCTTTAGAGAAATACAAGAAAAATAAATATTCTTTAATAATTACAGATATAATGATGCCCAATATGGATGGTTATGATTTAATCAGCGAGGTACAGTATTTAGATGATGAGCAACCATTTTTATTTATAACAGCGAAAACAACAGAACCAGATAAAATCTACGCTTTAAGTTTGGGGGCAGATGACTATATAGTAAAACCATTTAGTCCAAGAGAATTAGTTTTAAGAGTTAGAAATATACTACGTAGAATCGAGAAAAAAAGTAGTGAGAATATTTTAACTTTAGGTGATTTGAAAATTAACTATAATAGTAGAATTGCTATGGTAAATGATAGACAATTAGAACTAACCGTGAAATCTTTTGAATTATTATGGCTACTGGCTAATAATCCAGATCGTGTTTTTTCTAAAACAGAATTGTATGAAAAAATTTGGCAAGATGAATATGTTGAAGATGCAAACACACTAAATGTGCATATACACTCATTAAGAAGAATCTTAACAAAATATTCAACAGAAAAAACACCTAGCATAAAAACAGTATGGGGTCTAGGATACAAAATGGAAAAACAAGGTTAAAAATGGAAAGGAAATATAGTATGAAATTAAGAGATTATATTATTGTTGGATATATTTTATCATTTTTAATAACTATTATGGCTGTTTTTTGGGCTTCAAATTTAATGTTAATTGAAAAAAAAGATACATATTTTATAGTTGTGATTACAATAATTGCGGGGCTAATTGGAGCTACAATTAGTATTATATTACTGAAAGGTGTATTTAAGTCATTACGTGTACTAAAAAGACAAACGATTAGTATAAGTGAGAAAAATTTTGATATTAGCAATACTGTAGAAGGTCCTACTGAGTTTAGAGAATTATCATTATCATTCAATGAAATGGCAAAACATTTAAAAGAAAGTTTTGAATCATTGGAAGAAAGTGAAAAAGAAAAATCTCTTATGATAGCCCAGTTATCTCATGATATAAAAACTCCTATAACTTCAATTCAATCAACTGCAGAAGGAATGTTAGATGGAATAATAAAAGAAGAAGAATTTAAATATTATCTAGAAACGATTTGCCGACAAACAACAAGATTGAATAAACTTGTTGAAGAATTAAATTATTTAACATTAAGTGTGAAAAACACTAGTGAAGATGATAAAAATGAAACAATATTTTTAGATAAATTATTGATTGACTGTATGTCAGAATTTAAGTTGCGAGCAGAAAAAGAAAAAAGGGATATCTATATTAAAGTTATTCCTGAGAATGCTAAAATAGTAAGTAATTACAATAAAATACAAAGAATTATCGTGAATTTAATAGGTAATGCATTTAAATATTCACCAAGTGGGACAAAAATAGAAATAGTTGCTGAAATACAAAATCAAGAATTATCTATTTCTATAATTGATGAAGGTTGCGGTATAAAAGAAGAAGAGATTGATAATATTTTTAAAAGATTATATCGTGTTGAAGCATCAAGAAATATGAAAACAGGTGGTTATGGCTTAGGTTTGGCAATAGCGAAACAGTTAGCCTTACAAATAAATGGAGACATATTAGTAGAAAGTGAATATGGTAAAGGAAGTAAATTTACTTTAAAAATTAATTGTTAATACACTGAGTATACAAGGAAATCTTTGAATCAGATTTATTATTTTGAAAGAATAATTGGAATTAGATTTTTAGGAATTTTCAATATAAAAACATACAAATTTTTTAAATTTTGACAAAATAAATTTTTCACGGTATAATGAAAAAAAATCTACTGAGGAAAATAAATATGGCAAATTCAAAGTATATTACACGTCTTAAGCGCTCAGAAGGGCAACTAAGAGGGATTCAGAAAATGATAGAAGAAGAGAGAGATTGTATTGATATAATAACTCAATTAAGCGCAGTTCGTTCAAGTGTTGATCGTGTTATTGAGTTACTAATAACAGAAAATCTTATGGAATGTATTAATAATCCTTTAGAAAATCCTGTAGAACAGAAAGAAAAAATAGAAAAAGCTATAAAATATATAGTAAAGAGTAAATAGTTAAAAAAATAATAAAAAAGCCTTATTTCTAAATAATCTTAGGAATATGGCTTTTTTGATGGTGTATTAATTTTATATTAAAGAGAATTTAATATAGTAAAAATTGGTTGTTTTTATTATTTAATATTTTACTTTGTTTCTCCAGGCCAATTATTCATACCACCTTCGATATTTATTATATCGAATCCTTGAGCCTCTAAAAAATCATATGCCCTAGCTGAACGTCCACCTGCTTGACATATTACATAGTATTTTTGATTTTTATCTAATTTAGTGAATTCTATACCAAGACTACTCAAAGGAAAATTTTTAGCAGAAGGAATATGCCCTGCTTCATACTCGTGATTTTCTCTTACATCAAGAATCGTAAGTTCCTCATTATTATACTTTTCATAAAAATCTTGCATTGAAATATTATTTTTCATGATCTCTTCCTTTCAATATTAGTAATTTTAGACTATTTTTCCTCTCCATGCATGCATACCGCCTTGGATATTAATAACATCGTAGCCTTTCTTTTTTAGTTTTTTGGCTGCAAGTTTGCTTCTAGCTCCAGAGTGACAAATAACATATACTGTTTTATCTGTTATTGGAGTAAATTGACCAATCTCATTAAGTGGAACATTTTTTGCATTTTTTATATGTCCTCTTCGAAATTCTCCAGGTGTTCTTACGTCTATTAATTGAATATTTTCTTTAAGTTTTTGTTCTAGCTCGATAGTAGAAATACTATCTACTTTTGTGAATAAGAAAAACATTATTGTACCTCCTAATATACCCTTATGGGGTATATTAAACCATGAAATAGAAGATTTGTCAAAAAATTGATTTGATTTTATACATTAAGATTAATTAGTTACAAATAAAATACAATTAAAATTTAAAAAAAGTAAATTATTATAAATAAAAAATCTTATAAGGATAATAAGATGAAAAAATGAAAATTATTGCTGAAAATAAATTTTCAAATATTTGGATGTTATATACTTGACAAATAAGAAAAATAGGAGAATAATGGAAAAGGAAGCGACCTTCATTTTTATAAAAAACAACCAACAATTAAGGAGGAAATTAAATGAAAAAAATATCAAAAGTAGCTACTGCTAGTGTATTATTATTTACATTAGCAAATCCATTAGCTGTATTTGCTGAGAATAAAGTAGGAAATGTTTCAGAAACAAGTAGTAATAAAACAACACAAGATCTTACAATTACTTCGGAAGAAATCAATGGTGATATAGTATTTCATGTAACTGCACAGAGAGATACTTATGAAGCGATTGTATATGCAAAAATTAATGGGAAAAATTATACTTATAATTTAGGTAATTTAAAAAAAGGTCAAGTATCTAAGATAGTTCAACCAGATGTGAGTATAAATAACAATAATGCTTCTATTTCTAAAGAAAGTAATAGAGGAAGATTACTGCCAAATACAAGTGCTGTAAGAGAATTAGTACAAAAAACAGTTGTATACAATAATGAAATAAAAGGAAATGTAGTTGAAGCAAAAATTGTATATAAAGTATATGAGTTAGTAGAAAAAAATTCAATTCAAAATGAAGGAAGAGAATATATTTCAGAAAGAAATGTTAAAGAAGGTGCGATTGTAAAACCAGAAGTACAACCAGAGTTACCGAAAGCAGAAGAGCCAGCGACTCCAGCACCGAAAGCGAAGAAACCAGTATCTCCAGCGCCAAAAGCAGAGAAACCAGTGACTCCATCACCAAAAGTTGAGAAACCAGTGGCTCCAGCACCAAAAGCAGAGGAGCCAGCGACTCTAGCACCAAAAGCAGAGAAACCAGCATCTCTAGCATCAAAAGCAGAGAAACCAGTGACTCCAGCACCGAAAGCGGAGGAGCCAGCGACTCCAGCACCGAAAGTGGAGAAACCAACAACTTCAGCGCCAAAAGCAGAGAAACCAGTGATTCCAGCACCGAAAGCGGAGAAACCAGTGACTCCAGCGCCAAAAGCAGAGAAACCAGTGACTCCAGTACCGAAAGCGGAGGAACCAGCATCTCCAGCACCGAAAGTTGAGAAACCAGTGACTCCAGCACCGAAAGCGGAGGAACCAGCAACTCCAGCACCGAAAGTGGAGAAACCAGTGGCTCCAGCACCGAAAGCGGAGGAACCAGCCTCTCCAGCACCGAAAGTGGAGAAACCAGTGGCTCCAGCACCGAAAGCAGAAGAGCCAGCGACTCCAGCACCGAAAGCGGAGAAACCAGTATCTCCAGCATCAAAAGAGGAGAAACCAGTATCTCCAGCATCAAAAGAGGAGAAACCAGTGACTCCATCACCAAAAGTTGAGAAACCAGTGGCTCCAGCACCAAAAGCAGAGGAGCCAGCGACTCTAGCACCAAAAGCAGAGAAACCAGCATCTCTAGCATCAAAAGCAGAGAAACCAGTGACTCCAGCACCGAAAGCGGAGGAGCCAGCGACTCCAGCACCGAAAGTGGAGAAACCAACAACTTCAGCGCCAAAAGCAGAGAAACCAGTGACTCCAGCACCGAAAGCGGAGAAACCAGTGACTCCAGCGCCAAAAGCGGAGGAACCAGCGACTCCAGCACCGAAAGTGGAGAAACCAGTGACTCCAGCACCAAAAGAAGAGAAACCAGTGACTCCAGTACCGAAAGCGGAGGAACCAGCAACTCCAGCACCGAAAGTTGAGAAACCAGTGACTCCAGCACCGAAAGCGGAAGAGCCAGCGACTCCAGCACCAAAAGTAGAGAAGCCAGCATCTCCAGCGCCAAAAGCGGAAGAGCCAGCGACACCAGCGCCAAAAGCAGAGGAACCAGTGACACCAGCGCTAAAAGCGGAAGAGCCAGTGACTCCAGCGCCAAAAGCAGAAGAGCCAGCGACTCCAGCACCAAAAGCAGAGGAACCAACGACACCAGCACCAAAAGTGGAGAAACCAGTGGCTCCAGTACCGAAAGCAGAAGAGCCAGCGACTCCAACGCCAAAAGCAGAGGAGCCAGCGACCCCAGCACCAAAGGCAGAGGAACCAGTAGCTCCAGCATCAAAAGCGGAAGAGCCAGCGACACCAGAGCCAAAAGCAGAGGAACCAGCGACTCCAGCACCAAAAGCAGAGGAGCCAGCGACACCAGAGCCAAAAGCAGAGGAGCCAGCGACTCCAGCACCAAAAGTGGAGAAATCAGTGGCTCCAGTACCGAAAGCAGAAGAGCCAGCGACTCCAACGCCAAAAGCAGAGGAGCCAGCGACACCAGCACCAAAAGCAGAAGAGCCAGTGATTCCAGCACCGAAAGCGGAAGAGCCAGTGACTCCAGTGCCAAAAGCAGAGGAGCCAGCGACACCAGCGCCAAAAGCAGAGGAACCAGCGACTCCAGCACCGAAAGCGGAAGAGCCAGCGACACCAGCACCAAAAGCAGATACTCCTTCTGAAGAAGTGGCACCTAAAGATGAAAAACTTGAGGAAGCGAAAAAAGATGGAAAAGATATTATTGAAAAAATTTCAGCTTCAAAACTTAGTGAAATTGAAAAAATTAAAGATGAAGTAGAAAAAGCTAAGTTAGAAACTAAATTAAAAGAATTAAAAGAAGCAGGATTAGAAGCAATAAATAATGCTGAAAGTCATGAAGCAGCAGTAAATGCGACGGATGAATATCAAACTAAAATTGATGAAATTAATGTTCCAGGTGAAGAATTACCAACACCAAACTATAACAAAGACAATCTAACAAATGGTCGTAATGAAGGTACTACTATTGAAAATGGAAGCACAGCGATTGGACATGGATCAGGTGAAGCTACATCAACAACTCCGACACAGCCTACCACTGAAGAAAGACCAACTTCACCAGTAAATCCAACACAACCTGCTTCAACTTCAGAGGGAACTTCTAGTTTCAGAAATGCTCCAGAAGTTCAAGTTAGAGCAAGAAGAGTAGCACGTGCAGCAAATCAACCAGACGGTACGGTAAACATAAGTTATAATTATGACGGAATGCCAGATATCAATGGATTTTTATCTGATCCGGGAGAAAATAATACAGTAGCTATTTCAAATTCAGCAACTGAAGATGAAGTGAAAGAATTAGTTAAAGCAAAAATTCAAGCTAAGGCTCAAGAATTAGCTAAACATGGATATAAAGTAAAAGAAGAAATAGTATTTGAGCAAGATACTGATGTGAAGAACTTTAATTATGTAATTACTTTCACTAAAGAGAAAACAGGAACTACAGGCTTCAGAATCGCTCCAGAAGTTCAAGTTAGAACTAAAAAAGTTGTAAAAAGAGATTTATCTAATAAAACTAAAAAAATAAACATCTATTATAATCTAACAGCTCTTAAAGATATTGCGGGAGCATTAGGAGAATTAGGGGGAGAGAATATGCTTACTTTCCCAGGAAATACACCTAAAGAAGAATTAAAACGAGCTATTGAAGAAAAAACAAAAGCCCAAATTGAAAAATTGAAAAAACAAGGTTTTAAAGTCGTTTCAACTACTGACTTAGATAAAATCGTTGAAGGTGGAGATAGCTACGATTATGTTGTAGAATTCACAAAAGAATCTAAGTCTACATCAGCTAATAATTCAGGTTTTAGAAAAGCACCATTAATTCAGAAAAGAGCTAAAAGATCAGCAGAAGTACAAGAAACTGTAGATGTTAATATTTACTTTAACTTAAAAACTTTACCAGGAATAGCCGGAGCATTGGATGTAGATGGTGACACTACTATAAAACTTCCAAAAAATGCTACAGAAGAGCAAGTAAAAGCAGCTATTCAAGGGAAAATTGCGAAAGTAGAAAAACGAGGATATAAAGTAACTGATGCATACTTCGGAGCAAAAACAGAACATGGTTACGATTTTGTCGTAGAATTTAAAAAATAAAAAATAACCTAAATAAAAACTGACCTCATAGTTTAGATAATAATCTAACTTGAGGTCAGCTTTTTAATTTTATTCTTCTTCAGTCTCACGAGGAAAAATCATAGATTCGCTGAAGTTTAAGTCGCGAAGAGCGGTGTAAGAATCTTCTAGAGAAATATAATTCAATTTTCTCATCGTTAATATTCTGTATTTTAAAAGTCGAACTGCTTCCATTTGAAGTTCTTTAAGTTCTTCTTCAAAATCGATATCTTCTAAAAATACTTCAAACAAGGTGAATGAGTAGTATCTATATACATCTTTAACGAATTCTGCAGTATTTTCATCTGAACACTTTTCATCAATAACCTTATAAGCTATATCAAGAAGTGCGTCTCTTACTGTAGGCGAACAATCAATAATAGCTTGAATTTGACTAGAAGAAGCTTCGGCTCTTTGTTTAATTTCATCTAATTTATTGACGAAGTTTCCTTTTCTTCTTTTTGGAACTTTTTCTCTAAGTTTCTCATAGAATTCTGGAGTTAAATCTTTAGCAACCAAATGACGAGTTAAACGACGTTTTAGATTGGATTCTTTTACATATATTCTTAAATTAAGTAATAAGTTTTTTGGCATCGAATATGTGAACAATAAAGATTTTCTAAGTTGCATAATTTTAGAAATTTCCAAGATTTGTTCAATGTTAGGATTGTCCTTAAGTATTTCAGGAAGAGCTTTGTCTTGTGCTTTCATTATTTTCTTATGTAGTGACAATGCTTCGTTTATATTCTTAAATTTTCCAGTTTGTATATTTCTAAAGTATGTTTTTAGTTCGTGTAAAATTTTTATTTCAAAAGCATAAGCAACTTTTTCTTCGACAGATTTCTTAGAAATATCACGTTCTTTTAGTTCTTCAAGTGTTCCTTCTAGGGTTTTTTTCACGAAGAGAATATTGAGTATATTCTTTTTCTTCATCTTCTCCTTTAACAGCAAGTGGAAGGGCGATTGTACCAATAACAATACTTAGTAACACAACATTACTCGCAATGAATAGGATGGTATTTCTAAGTGGGAAGTTATCCCCAGTAGCCGTTACAACTGGAATCATAAGGGCTGTAGCAAGTGTTACTGTACCATGAATACCACATAAACTAGCAATTAAAGAGTAGCTAAATCTAGAATAGTCACCTTTGTCGAATTTTCTATTTAATATTATTTTTGCTGTTTTTCTAGCAGTAGTAAAAAGATGAGGTTGGAATGATATGTAGTAAAAATATACGAAACCTAATCTAACAATCATTAAACCTAAAACGATTACTAAAGAGATAATAAAACCATGGACAATATCAATTTCTCTGTTGTTAAACATTGTATGATATATCTCTGGGAGTAAATATCCTAAAAATGTAAATACGAAACCATTTAGTACATAACTTGCTATTTGTTGAGTACTATCTATAGTTACTGCAGCATCACTACTTACAATAGTGAGTAAGTGAAGTTTTCTCTGGTAGTTGTAAACTAGAGCTGTAATTACGACAGCAACGATACCAGAGACACCGATATGCTCTGCTAGATAGAATACTATAACTGGTGTTATTAATTGAAAAATAACTAAAATATTAGATTCATCAGCAAACTTTGTTAAGAATGTAAACTTAATATAAGAGAATGCTATACCAATAATAAGTCCAAAAATTGCTCCACCTCCTGCAACTACTAAAAATTTATAGCTAGCATTTGTAACAGAAAATGTATTAGTAAGAACAGCGGCTAGAGCTATATTAAATGACACAAGGCCAGAAGCATCATTAAGAAGAGATTCCCCTTCTAATATAGCCATAAGGCCTTTAGGTAGTTTCATTCCTTTAGTTATTGATTTAACAGCAACAGCATCTGTAGGCGATAAGATAGCGGCTAAAACAAAACATGCTGCCCATGGAATCATTGGAAGCAATAAATGAATTATGCTACCGACGACAATTACTGTCACAAGAACTAAAAATATTGCCATATATATTATTGGTCGTTTGTATAACCAGATATTCTTTAAGGATGCGTTGAAACCGTCGGTAAATAGTAAGGGTGCGATAATTAACATCATAAACATTTCTGATTCAAATTCAAAATGAAGTGGTAGATTAGGAATAAATGTCACCGCAGCACCAAGTATTATTTGGAATAAAGCTGCTGGAATACGAGGAATAATATTGTTAAGAAAAGAACCAAGAATAACAATAACTATCAGTATTCCAAGAGTAGTTAGTATTTCCATAGAAAACTCCTTTGTAATTATTTTATTATTTATTTGTACCAATATATTTTACAATTATTCAGCACTAAAATCAATGATTATACAATCTGTAAGAAGATAATAATGAATATATTAAAACATTAATTTTAGTAGTTTTAGAAGAGATGTTATTTTCTATTTTTTAGAGGTTAAGTAAGGGCTTCAGTACACGTCAATAGACGTCAAAATATTGATTTTAAATGATTTTTGATTTTTTGAAACTCATTACATCGCACTATAAATCAATAAAAACTCTACCTTTTTTAGATAAATATATCAGTTGGATATTGAAGTTAATCCCTGCTATCATTTTGATGGCAGGGCTTTTTAATATTTGATACACTAACTTCTTATCTATATTTTGGTGGAGTTGAAGTTGACATCTACAAAGTTGAATGTTATAATATATTCAAAAATATATTTGAATGAGGTGTTTTATGATTCACAATGTTGTTACTTCAATAATCCTGTATTCTGGGACAGCCGTAGACTTACTTATTA
>NZ_CAUTDQ010000021.1:0-34593 GCF_963537375.1 uncultured Gemella sp. | reverse complement strand
AAGATGAGGAAATCAGAGATTTTTTTAATCAACTAGGATAACAACTATTTTTACTGCTTTACCATGATTATATATAGGACTTATCTATGAAATTTTTTGATGAAATTTACTCACAAGAAATACCTATTCGTATTGTCAATAAGTATGTGTAAACACTCAAGTAGAGCTACGGAGTATTAATCAAATAAGCCTTCGAGTGTGTCATAACATTGGTCAAACATTTTATGAATTCGTTGACCTTGTTTGAAATTATAATCTTCAAACAAAGCTAGAAGCAGTCGGCATTTATTTAGATAAGATTTCTGAATTAACTCATTAACTTTTGAAAATCTAACTATCATAAACATTGATATAACAGTGTTTATACTCACTGAAATAGAAATACTTAACCCTTACAGAAATAAAATTATCGCTGTATCTAAATATTAATATTTAGATACAGCGATTGATTTAATTTATATATATATTGTTAGTAAAACTACCAACTAATTACTTTTCCATCTTCTATTTTAATATCAGCGTCATAAAGTTTATTTAGAAGCTCTTCATCAAAGAAGTTCTCTGCTTTATCATTCTTTATAACTTTTCCATCAAGAAGAGCAATAATATTATCACTGTATGCTAGTGCTTGATTTATATCATGTAATACCATGATAATAGTAATTCCTAGAGATTTATTAAGATCTCTAACAAGTTGCATTATAGATTTTTGGTATTTTATATCAAGGAAAGTAGTAGGCTCGTCTAGTATAATAATATCCGTACTTTGTGCTAATGCCATTGCGATGTAAACACGTTGAAGTTGACCACCAGATAATTCGTCTACACGTTTATCTTTATAAGCCTGTAAATTAGTTTTTTCAAGTGCAAATTCAATTTTTTCAACATCACTAGCGTTAGGTTTGTAAAAGAAAATATTTTGATAAGGAAGACGAGCGAAACTAACCATATCATAAACAGTAATCTCTCTTGGAGTTTCATTCTTTTGATAAACAATTGCAAGAATACTCGCAAGTTCTTTTAATGAATATGAATTTAATTCTTTTCCTTCGAGTTTGATACTTCCAGAATTATAGTTTAAATTTTTGGCTAATATTTTTATTAGTGTACTCTTACCACATCCATTTTTACCAAGTAGGGTAGTAATTTTACCTTTTTCAATATCTACATTAAGATTTTCGAAAAGAGCATTTTTATTATTATACTTAAACGTAAGGTTATTAATTTCTATAATATTTTCCATTAACTTACTCCTTTCTTAACTAAAATAATAAATGCAGGCCCACCGATAATCATCATTATTAAATCAGCAGGTATTTCGATTGGCGCGAAAATAACACGACCGATTGTATCGAATAAAAGTAAGATAAAGGCACCTAATAGAGCACTAAATGGGATGGTGTAAATATGATTTCGTCCAATTATAATCTTAGCGATATGAGGTGTAATAAGAGCTAAGAACACCATTACACCTGCCACTGCTGTAGAAACAGAAGCAAGAGCTACTGCAACAAATGAAATTAATAAACGAATCACATTAATATTAATACCAAGTGAACTAATAATATTATCATCTAAAGCGAAGATATTACATAGTTTAGCTAAGAAGAAGCTAATAATTAGTAATACAGGAATCCAACTTAGTAATAATGAAACATCATCCCAGTTTTTAGTTCCTAAACCAACAGTTTTGAATGTAGATGACGTAGTAGAGTTAGCTGCATTCAAGTACTGCATAGAACTCAGTATTCCTGTGAAGAAATAACTTATTGCAATACCGATTAAAATAATTTTAACATTGTTTTTTGTTCTACCTGCTAGGTAATAAATGATTAAGAAACCAAGGACACCACCGATGATAGAAAATACAGATTTAAATATCATAAATTGTGGGAATATCCCTAATCCTAAGTATAAAAATAGGTTTGCTCCACTAGAAACACCAATAATACTAGGATCGACAAGCGGGTTCTTTAATACTGTTTGTAATAATAGACCACTAACTCCAAGAGCAGCACCTACTAGTAAGGTGATGATAATTCTTGGGAAACGAACGTCGATAATTGCATTTACATTGGCATATTCTCCGGTAAAGATACCAATAGCTAATTGTCCGACACTAGCTTTTATACTACCACTGTTCGCTGCAAAAAATATTGTACTTAATAAGAGTAAAATAAGAACAGAAAAAGTGATTGCTTTTTTGTTTTTAAACATTAAGAACCTCCTTATATAGTTATATGTTTAGTATAACATATGTAGTTTATAATTCAAATTATGAAAAATCCAGAAGTAGCTACCTGCCACTTCTGGATACTAGTTTAATTACTATAGAAAATGCTGTACAGACTTTCTAATCCTTTTTGGTAATCGTATGTAGCTGTCATACCAAACATTGAGCTATCTAAATCGATAACTTTATTATTTTTAACCGCATCAAAATGAGACCAACTCTTATTGTTTTCAAATTCTTTTTTAAACATTTCAGTAACTGTCTCAGGCATTGCGTGAGCAGTACGTAAAATGAAATCTGGTTTATCGTTTAAAGCTGTTTCTAAGTTTAGATTTTTAAACTCTTCATTACCTTTAACGATATTTTCACCACCAGCTAATTTTACTAAGTTACCAACATAAGATTTTTCAGTGGCAGCCATGTAACTTCCTGGTAGTCCCATAAGAACTAATACTTTTGGTTTCTTTTTATTAGCGATTTTTTCATTGAATTTAGCGAAGAACTCATCATGTTCTTTCTTTAATTCTTTGAATTTTTCTGTTTTACCAAATTCTTTTGCAAGATCTTCTGTTACTGTATATAATCCGTTAACACTACGAACATCTACAAATTTATAAGGTATTTTATTTTTTTCGAATCCTTCTTTTATCCAGTCTTGTAAACTATCTGGAGCATATACGATAGAAGGATTAATAGATTTGATAACTTCCATATTTGGATTCATTGGAAGCCCGATTTGAACAGTATTGTCGTATCTTTTAGGCATACGACCTAATTTCGTAGTAGGGACACCTGCTAATTTGATATCAAGAACATTAGCAATTTGAGCTAGGGCTACAGAGTCCATTACTACACGTTTTCCATTTTCTTCTTCAGATTTTTTGTCTTTATTTACACCGGTTAGATCTATCGTCTCATTAAATGCTTTATCAGCTAAATTAGGGTCAGTTCCAGTTGTGTTACCAGCTTTATTTTGTGATGAACAAGCAGTAAGAACTAGAATACTCGCTAATAGTAGTGTAAATAGTAGGGATAGTTTTCTTTTCATGAATTATCTCCTAGTTACTTTTTCTTTTTTTACGAGGAAAGTAAAGTCCAGCAGCTATTGCAAGAACTCCAATACCACCTAAATAGTAAGGTGTGTAGTTTGTTTCTTTAATAGCTTCCATATCTAAGCCATCATTTCCGTTTTTAATAGTATCAGTATTAACTTCTACGAAATAACGAACAGGACGATTCATAGGTTCTACATACATTTGTACCATAGCTAAGAAGTTTTCATTTGGTACTTCGAATCGATAGTCGACATAGCTATCTTTATATTGTTCAATGTTAACTTTTGTTTCAGTAGCTTCTACTTGTTTGAACTCTCCATCTTTTTGAAGAACTTTAATGAAAGGACCTTGTTCTTTACTACGTTGAACCCAGTTCATTAGGTGAATACGGACAGTTGCGTATAATTTACCATCTTTTGTACGTTGAAGCATAGCTTTAGACCAACGTTTTTCACCGTTAGATTTTTGGTTTTTAAGAGCTTCATTAAGGTCTCCACCTGCGTTAATAGGTGAGATTACTCCTTGTACCATACCTTCACCGATAGCTGTATTTTTAGTACCACCATCAGCTGTAACACCAGTAAGAGGGTTTAGATATGAACCTGTGATATCAAGGTTATAAAGACCAGGATTTTTTGTTTTTTGATCATCTTTGAAGTAATCTTCTAATTTTTTAGCAACAAATCCTTCTGGTGCTTTATTTTCGTCTTTTTTATCTTTGTTTTCTTCTTCTTTTTTCTTATCTTCAGCTTTTTTCTCTTTATCTTTAGAAGAATCTTCAGAACCAGATACTAGGTTAGCTGCTGACCAGTTAAATTTAATAATAGCATTTTGTGATGCATCTCCACCCATAATTTGGTTCATGGCATCAACGGCAACTCTAACACCAATTTTATCAGGTTTAGCTTCACCAAAATTAAAGCTTAGAGTTCCTGGATATGTACTAGTACCACCATCTAAGTTAGTATCGTTATAAGTACTTGTTACTGAAGCGGCAGTTAGGTTACCAGAAAAAATTGGAGATGAGTAGATGCTAAGTGATAATAAGTGACCGTGCATATTACTGAAATCCATTGGAGTAAATTGCACAGAAATAGTAGAGGTGTTATTATCATGAACATTTACAGTAGCATGAGTAGCTAATGCATTATTCCCCATAGAAAGACGACCGCTATTTTCAGCATGCCATAGTTCAACAGGTACGCTGTATACTCTATCAGCCGCGTGTACAGTTTTAACGAAAGGTACATTGCTAGATGTAACGATAAATGTTAATGTAGCAATAACTATCGTTAACAGTTTTAAAACTCGTTTCATTATAAAAACTCACTTTCTTTTGTATTATTTAATTTTTAATTAAGAAAGGCGGGAAATTCTTCCGCCTTTCGGAGTAGATAATATTATTAATATTTAGCGAGATATTATCTTACTATTTTATTTTTGTTTTCTTCTTCCAACAAGAACTGCACTCATTAAAGTAAGAGCTCCTGCAAGAATTGATGAAGATGTTTCTAAACCAGTGTTAGAAAGTCTACCGTTGTTTAGACGTCCACCTCTTGAAGTTAGTGCACGATTACCGTTAGCACTTGATCCTGGTTGACCACCATCTACAAAAGCAGTACCTTGTCTTTCACTAGCATTAGACCAATCTAGGCTAAGGATAGCATCTTTTTTACCAGCACCAGGCATAATGCTTTCCATTGTTGGAACGAATACAGAAACAGGAATGTTAGTTAATTGTTGATTAGAAGTGAAGTGAACTTGTACTTGGTTCATAGCGCCACCTGTACTTGTAACAGGATATTCAGTACCATTAACCCAGAAACGAGTAATACCATCTGTAAGAGTTCCCACTTTAATATCATGGAAGCGAACAATATAGTGATATGTAGATCCATCTTTATAAACAGTAATACCATCTAATGCAGCATTACCCATAGAAGCACGTCCTGCTTCATAGGCATTTAATAGTGTTGCAGATACATTATCAAAGTATGTAACTGTTTTTTCTTCACCTTGACCTTGACCTTGGGCTTGAGTTAGAAGGTTAGGGTTAGCTGCTGATTTGATAGGTGAAGCTGGATTTGCTTTTTTCGCTGGAGTTTTACCAGATTTTTTAGGTTGTGGAGTGTATCCACTAGATCCTGGAGTTCCACCAGCTATTGGTTGACCTTGTTGTTCACTTACGCTAGACCAATCGAATGCTAATGTAGCATCTTGTTTACCACCACCTGGCATTATTTCTTCCATTGCTTGAACAAATACAGAAACAGGAACTGATCTTAGTTTTTCAGTAGATGTGAAGTGAACTTCTACTTGGTTGCTTCCTCCTCCTGTAGGGTTAACAGCGTATTCTGTACCATTTACCCAGAATTTAGAGATTCCACCAGTGAAGCCTTGAGTAGATAAATCGTGGAATCTTACGATATAGTGATAAGTACTTCCTTCTTTAAATACAGTAACATTACTATTTTCTAAAGCAGCATCTCCCATTGATTTTTGTCCAGGACGGTGTGCGTTTAATAATGCAGCAGTCACTCCATTATAGTATGTTGCACTTGCTGAAGGAGTAGGTTTTGGAGTAGGTGTAGTTACTACAGGTGTAACAGGTTTAGTTGGTTCTGTAGGTTTAGGAGTTACTACAGGTGTAACAGTTTCAGCAGGTTTTGTAGCTGTTGGTTCTGTAGGGTTATTCGTAGGTTGAGTGTTTTTTGGTGTTTCACGTTTTGGAGTAGGTTTAGCTGGTGTTTCAGCTGCAGGCTTAGGATTCGCTGCAGGTTTATCAACAGGTTTAGGAGTAAGTTTTTCTTGAACTCCAGTTAAATCTAGACTAAGAATTGTATCTTTTTTACCTTGACCAGGATTTTTAGCTAATAATCCAAGATCTTCCATTACTTTAACAAAGACAGTAGCATTTATTTGTGGTTTTAGTTCTGATAAAGTAAATTCAGCTAATTTAGGATTTATAACCGTTGGATCTTCTGTATACTCTATTGATTGTAATGGTATTTCTTTACCTTCTATCCAAAGTTTAGATACTCCATCAGTTAAAGACCCTACTTTGATATCTTTTAATATTAATTTGTACTTATAGCCATTAGCTACTTTTTGAACAGTTAATTTAACTATAGAAGAAGCTGCCATTGATGTTTTTCCAGCTTCGTATGCGTTTAAAGCTGTTGTTGGTACTTCTACTTCTGGATTTTGAGTATCAGCTGCTAATAAAACTTTGTTATTGTTTTGTGCAGTTGTTGAATAATCTACTACAGCAAGAGTAGAGATGATTGTTGCTGCTGATAGAACTTTTAATAATTTATTAGTTTTCATGTTTTATTTATCCTCCTTAATTTCTTTATACATGACTATATACAAAGGGATAAATTATCCCTTTGTATAATAATTTTGTTTATTTTATTTGATAGATTTTCTACGTAGTACTAGGGCAGAAAGTAATAGTAGTGCACCTAAACCAGCAGTAGCTGTTGTAGAAATTCCTGTTTTAGCAAGTGATGCTTTTGCATTTTGTTCTGCATTTTGAGGAGTAGGTGTGTTATTAGTTTTAACAACATCTAGTTTATTATCGTTATTTTCAACTCTGTTGTTTTCTTGCCCAAAAACGTTAGTGTTATCTTTTTTATCTTCAGTACTTGTAGCTTTATTTTCATTGTTTAAAGCTTTATCTTGAGAAGTTTGTTTTTCTGATTGAGCTGGTGCTTTATTAGGATTTACTTCAGAAGATTTTGGAGTTTCTGTACCTGCTGAAGTATTTTCATTTGTAGAAGTACTAGAAGTATCTGATGTAGAAGGGTTTTCAGGGTTAAATTTTACTATAGTGTAAAGACTGAAGTGGTTTGTAAAGAATGTAAGTTTTCCATCTTTATAAACACTTGGAACTTTTTCTAATTTATCACCATTTACATAGTAAACTTCTAATTTTTCGTTTTCATTTGCTACTACAGCTACTGTAACGGCACGTGTTTCACCTTGTTTTTTGATTTCTTTACCATTAGAATCAGCGAAGTGAAGATCAATTGTTTTAACAACACTTAGATTTTCATCAGCTTTTTTAACAAGGTCTTCCACTTTAGCTACAGTTTCTTTATCAGCTTTTTCTACAACTAAGTTAGCAGCTTTTACAGCAGTATTATCGAATGTAACTTTAACTTCTTCAGAAGAACCATTATTAACTACTTTCGCTACTAAAGTATCTTTAAGAGATGCAGTTTTTACAATCGCTTCTAATTGTTTAGCTTCAGTATTACTTAAAGACTTATCATTAGTGATGCTTTCTACAGCAGCTTTTTTAACTTCCTCTAATTTTTTAATTTCATTAACTTTATTTTCAAGTTTAGCAGCTTTATCAGATTCAGTTTTTAGTTCTGTTACTTTTGTTGCAAGTTCTTTTTCAGCTGTAGCTTTTTCTAAAGCTAATTTTTCTTTTTCAGCTTTGTTTGTAGTGTTGTTTATTGCTGCTTCTTTCTCTTTAACTAGTTTTTCTAATTGAGCTTTAGCAGTTTCTAAATTAGTTACTGCATCTTTAGCAGCTTTAGCTTGTTCTTCAGCTGTTTTGTTTTCAGCTTGAACTTTTTCAATAGCTTCTTTTAGAGCTTTCTCTTTTTCAAGTCTTTCTTTTTCAGCTTGGGCTTTAGCAGCAGCTTCTTTATCTAATCTTTCTTTTTCAAGACGGTCAGCTTCAGCTTTTTGAGCTTTTTCTTTTTCAAGTCTTTCTTTTTCAGCTTGAGCTTTAGCAGCAGCTTCTTTATCTAATCTTTCTTTTTCAAGACGAGCAGCTTCAGCTTTTTCTTTTTCAAGTCTTTCTTTTTCGGCTTGAGCTTTAGCAGCAGCTTCTTTTTCTAATCTTTCTTTTTCAAGACGATCAGCTTCAGCTTTTTGAGCTTTCTCTTTTTCAAGTCTTTCTTTTTCGGCTTGAACTCTAGCAGCTTCTTCTTTCTCTAATCTTTCTTTTTCAAGACGATCAGCTTCAGTTTTTTGAGCTTTCTCTTTTTCAAGTCTTTCTTTTTCAGCTTGAACTCTAGCAGCTTCTTCTTTCTCTAATCTTTCTTTTTCAGCTTGGGCTTTAGCAGTTTCTTTTTCTAATCTTTCTTTTTCGGCTTGAGCTTTTGTAGTTTCATCATTGTGTAATGATGTTACTTGATCAGCTGTCAGTGGAGTAGCAGCATCCCAGTTAAATTTAAGTGTTGCTGCAACATTTGAATGACCTTTTAATGGTTTTCCATTTACTGATACTGAGAATGTAATAGTTTTTTCAGTTAATTTTTCAGGACTTGTAAAGTGGAATACTTTTTCATGACCTTCACCACCAAGATCAGTTCTTTCAGCTGCAGTACCATCAACAGTTATAGTATCTACAGTTCCTACTAGAGTATTGACATCTAAGTCTTTAAATGTTAAATAGTAGTTGTAAGTATCATTTACTTTTTCAACACGAGTTTTTTCATGTACTAAAGCACCATCTGCCATTGAAGTTCTATTAGATTCATGGGCATTATTAATTATAGCTGGAACTAAGTTATTAGTAGCTTCTTCTTTAGCTTTTTCTACAGTAGAGAAGTCTAATGCTATTGTACTTTCAGCAGCGCGTTCTTCAAATCTAGGTTTAGCTCCACCTCTAGTTTGTACGCTAACTACAGTATCAACTTGGATTTTATCTAAAAGAGAATCAGTTAAGATTTTACCTTCTTTTAGTTTAGTTGCTGCATCAACTTCAGTAAAGTTAATTTCAGTTCCTTTATAAGTAAGTTTAGATACTGTAAATGGTTTATTACGTAGTAAGTAAGTAGAAGAGTTACCTTCTTTTACTTGAATAGTGTATTGGTATTTATCTCCAACTTTTTCTACTTTTACATCTTTAACAAACGCATTTTCATAGATTGAACTTGAATTAGTTGTTCTACCATTTAATTCACCTTTAACAGTAGCTGGGAATGTAGTAGGAACTTTATCAGCATCTACTTCATGATCAGGTACTGAAGGTTTAGCAGGTGTAACTTCTTTAGGTTTTTCCACTTTAGGGAAGTCTAATGCTATTGTACTTTCAGCAGCACGTTCTTCAAATCTAGGTTTAGCTCCACCTTTTGTTTGAACATTTAATACAGCATCTACTTGAATTTTGTCTAGAAGAGAATCAGTTAAGATCTTACCTTCTTTTAGCTTAGTAGCTGCATCAACTTCAGTAAAGTTAACTTCATTTCCTTTGTATGTAAGTTTAGAAACTGTGAAAGGTTTGTTACGTAATAAGAAGTTAGTAGATTTACCTTCTTTAACTTGGATAGTATATTGATATTTATCTCCAACTTTTTCTACTTTTACATCTTTAACAAATGCATTTTCATAGATTGAAGCAGTACCAGTTGTTCTACCATTTAATTCAGCTTTTACTGTAGTAGGGAAAGTGTTAGGAACTTTCTCAGCATCAACAGTATGATCAGCAGCTGTTGGTGTAGCTGGTTTTGGTTCTTCTTTTGGTGTAGTTGGTGCAGGCTTAACTGGTTTTGGTTTAGCAGGTGCAACTACATCCTCTAATTTTACAGGTCTTTCCTTATAGTCAGTAGCTGTTTCATAGTATAGTTTTAATGTAACAAAGTGTGACATTAAAGCACCGTTAGGATATGGAGCAGTACCGTCTAATTGAATTTTTTCTAATAGTTTATCAGTAGTGATAGATCCTTCTTTTACTGAAGAATTACCGTTTGATGCTAAAGTAGTTAATGGAATGTCTTTACCTTGATATGCTACTTTATGTAACTCGAATGGATAGAATTCTCCACCTACATCAGCAAGACCTTTTTTGAATCTTAGAGTATATTTGTATTTATCTCCAACTTTTTCAACTTTAACATAACTATCTAATGCAGAACCATATAATGATTCTTCATCATTGTTGTTAGCATTTCTTAAATGTCCTTGAACGTGAATAGGGAAGTCTTTTTTAATAGTTCCTTTGTATTCAACATCTTTGTTAGGATTTTCGTAAGTTGCAGCTTCATAGTTATCAGCTGTTACTTTTTTTCTAGCTAAAGATGATAAGTCAAATTTTAAAGTCATTTTTTGAGTTCCAAAACTTTGGCCAAATGAAGCCATAACAGGAACAAATACTTCAGTATATGTTTCTAGTTTATTTTTTGAATCGATTTTATTTTTGTCTACATGGTAATTAACAGTTTTAGGGTAAACAGTACGATTAGGGAATTTTTTCTTATAAGCCTCAATGAAGTTGTCAGTATCATTAGTACCATAATTTTCAACTATAGTTGAGTCTTTAAACTCAGGATCTTTAATTTCTTTACGATTTGCGTGAGTCTTATCTCCATCATAGTATTTTAAATCCCCTAAGTACCCAGTAAGACCACCAAATGTGATAGGTTTAAATGAAACATTTACAGAGTATTCTCCATTTTTTACAATTAATTTTGTTTTTTCATTGTCGATTGCAGCTGCGGCCATAGAAGGGTTACCTTCTTCATGGAATTTTAAGGCTTCAGCAGTAATCTTGTATTCTCCATCTTTTAAAGCTTTAACATCTTGAGCTACAGTAGCTGGTTCTTCAGCTTTAGGTGTTACAGGTGTAGGTGTTGCTGTAGCTGGAGTAGTAGCAGGTGTTGTAGTAGAGCTTGCAGCTGGAGTAGCTGGTGTTGCAGTAGGTTTTGCAGTGTTTGATGAATTCGTAGTAGGAGCCGTTGTAGCGTTTGTTACTACAGGTGTCTCATCTGCTGCGAATGCAAAGTTGTCTTGATCATATGCTTCAATTGCTGCAACAGCAGAAAAGATAGCAGTTGCTGACAAAACTTTTAATAATGTTGTATTTTTCATATTAGGAATTTTCTCCTTTATTTTATATATTATTAGATATTAAATCATTATTTAGATATTAAATCGTTATCACTATTATAATACAAAAGCACTAAAAAATAAAGAAAAAAATGATAATTAGTATCATTTAACGTCAAAAATAGACGTTTTTTTCTTTAAAGATTCAAAGATAAGTCACAATTCTGACACAATTTAAAAAGAAATGAGCTTGGAGAAATTCCAAACTCATTTTGATAATGATTATTATTTATTAACTTTTCTACGTAATACAAAAGCAGTAAGTAATGTAATTAATCCGAAGAAACCTGTAGTTGCCGCTGTTGTACCAGTGTTTGCTAATGATTTTTTAATATCTAAAGTGTTTTTAGTATTTTCTTTATTGCTTACTGGAGTAGCTACAAAAGTATCTTTAACCTCAGATTGACCAAATATATCGTTAATAAGTGGTTTAGGAGTAGAAGTAGTTTCTTTTTTATCTTGTGAATCTTTTACATCTGTAGAATCTTTAAAGTCTGCATTTTCTTTGTTTTTGTTAGTGAATTCTTCTTTAGAATTATAAGGAACTTTAGCATTTGAAGGAACTTTACCTACAGATCCTTTTTGACTTCTAATATATTCTTCTAAATCAAATTCAGGTTTATCTAAGATTGCTGCTTCGCCTTTAGCAGTAATAGGACCTTGGTGATTTTTAATATATCCTTCTAAGTCAAACTCAGTTACTTTTAGTATTGCCGCTTCACCTTTAGCAGTAACGATTGGTTTTTCTTTCTCAAGGCGTTCTTTTTCAGCTTTTTCTTTAGCTAGTTTTTTTGTATCTACTTTAGGTACAGTTATAGTTTTTGTAGCTAATGAACTTAAATCGTATTTAAGAATCATACGCTGAGTACCTGCCCCTGAGACTATAGACTCCATAACCGGTACGAATACTTGAGTGAATGTTTCCAGCTTATTGTTAGCATCGATTTTATTTTTATCTACATTGTAAGAGAAAGTTTTAGGATATACAGTACGTCCAGGGAATTTTTTCTTGTATACATTAACGAAATCATCTTTTTCATTTTCTGAATAATTTTCAATGATAGTTGTATCTTTGAAATCACTATCTTTTATTTCAGAACGATTAGCATGAGTCTTATCTCCATCATAGTATTTTAAATCTCCTAAATATCCCTTTAATCCAAATTTATCAATCGGTTTAAAAGTAACATTAACAGAGTATTGTCCATTATTAACTACTAGCTTTGTTTTTTCTTTATCTAATGCCCCCGCAGCCATTGATCCTCTACCTTCTTCTGAGAAGTTCAGAGCTTCTGATGTAATATTATATGTACCATCCGCTAAGTTCTTAACATCTTGAGGAACTTTTTTTGTTTCTACATCGCTTTGATTATCAGTAGCAGTTGCTGTAACTTCTGTAGCGAATGCATTGTGATCATAAGATTCTATTGCTGCTATTGCAGTGAAAATTGCAGAAGCAGAAAGAACTTTTAATAATGTTGTATTCTTCATAATTATAAAAATTTCTCCTTAAAAATTATATTTTTGTGATTGTGAAAATTATCATTACTATTATAATACAAAGAGGTTAATTAATAAAGAAAAAAGTGATAACCAATTTCATTTACAACCTGAAATAGTCGAATTTTACAATAAAACTTCATTATTCGTTCACACTTTCGCCATAAAAATAAAGATGTTAAGTTTGAGATATAAAAAGATATTATTATAAAATATTTTGATTTAGAATACGAAATAATGCAAATAGAATATTGTAAGCCCTTAAACCAATTTATTGACATTTGTAATTTTATGTGTTACGATTTAAAAAGTTAATGAAATATAACCACTGGGGGAGCCTTTTGGCTGAGATAACATAGTTAGACCCTTTGACCTGATCTAGATAATACTAGCGGAGGAAATGTGAAATGATATGAAATAGGTTTATTTTTTAAAAGAGTAAAATATACTATAAGTACATAAATTTACATAAATCTCCTGCGTTAGTAGGGGATTTTTTCTTTTCCTAAAGTGGTGATATTTTATACTAAATATATATAATACTAGGGGGATATACCTATGAAACTTATTACTGAAATTATGGAAGAGAAGGCATTGCCGATTGTTGACAAGATATATAATGATGGCTTTATTCAAGGTTTGATTCGTGCTGATTTATCTAAGGAAGCTGTGGAACACTATTTAAAAGCTGATGCTTTATACTTAGAAAATTTCAGCGATATTTATGCAATGCTTTTAGCGAAAAGTAATGATAAAGCTGAAAAAAACTTTTTCTTAAATCAAATAAATTTTGTATTGAATGAAGAAATTGCTGCGCATAAAAATTTAGCAGATTATGTAGGGAGAGATTATCAAGAAATAATAAAAGGTGGAGAATGGTATCCGTCTGCAGATCACTATATTAAACACATGTATTATAATGTATTTGCTTTTGGTATGGCAGAAGCGTTAAGTGCTATGGCACCATGTCCATGGATTTATCAAATGGTTGCGAGAAAAATTTTAGCTAATCATAATTTAGCTGAAGATCATCCATTAAAATTCTGGGTAGAGTTTTATGCTGATGGTTTAGTTGATGAAGTACTTTATGATTATCATAAAATAATTAATCGTGAAGCAGAATTTATGAGTGAGGAAGGGAAACAACGATTAATTAAAAACTTTTTAGAAAGTTGTGAACATGAACGACGCTTCTTCAATATGGCTTATACACAAGAACATTGGGGATTTGAGGTGTAGAATATGAGTAAACTTAATATTGCTTTAACTATTGCAGGAACGGATCCAACTGGTGGGGCTGGAATTATGGCTGACCTGAAAAGTTTCCAGGCTCGTGAAGTGTATGGGATGGCTGTAGTTACAAGCGTTGTTGCACAAAACACTCTAGGGGTTCAAATGATTAGAAACTTAGACTTAGATATACTAGAAGCTCAATTGAAAAGTGTTTTTGATGATATAACTCCTAATAGTATAAAAACTGGAATGATAGCAAATGCTGACATGATGAAGCTGATAAAAAAATATTTACCAAAAGATGTTCCGTATGTTGTTGATCCAGTAATGGTTGCGACAAGCGGGGATAAATTGATAGATGATGTTGCTAGAAAACATCTAAAAGAAGAGATATTACCACTTGCTACTATAATTACACCGAATGTTCCGGAAGCAGAAGAAATAGTCGATTTTAAAATAGTAACTGAAGATGATGTGAATCGTGCAGGAAAATTCATTATTGATGAAGTTGGATGTAAGTCTGTAGTTATAAAAGGTGGACATCTAACAGGAGAAGCGAAAGATTATTTATTCTTAAATGATGGAACTAAGAAAGTGTGGACTAGTGAAAGATTTAAAACTAATCATACACATGGAACAGGATGTACATTCTCAGCTGTCATTACCGCTGAATTAGCAAAAGGTAAAAGTATAGTTGAAGCTGTAGATATCGGGAAAAAATTTATTACCGCAGCGATAAAATATACACCAGAAATAGGCCATGGAAATGGACCTGTGAATCATATAGTATTTAAAGGGGATTTATAAATATGACAAGTTTAAAATTATTAAAAGAGAAAGCACCATTAGTGATCTGCATTACTAATGATGTAGTTAAGAATTTCACAGCAAATGGATTAGTAGCATTAGGAGCATCACCAGCGATGAGTGAGTATCCAGAAGATTTAGAAGATTTACTAAAATATGCTGGAGGATTATTAATAAATATAGGTACATTAACTGATGAAACTTGGAAATTATACCAAGAAGCATTGAAAATTGCTGAGAAGTATGATGTTCCTGCTGTATTAGATCCCGTAGCATGTGGCGCGGGAGCATATAGAAAAAAAGTATCAGATGATTTAATAAACAATTACAAACTAGCAGCGATTAGGGGAAATGCTGGAGAGATTGCTTCTTTAGTTGGAATAAATGTAGCTTCTAAGGGAGTAGACAGTGCAGGGGTAGATAATATTGATGAAATTGCCTTAGCAGCAAATGAGAAATTTAATATTCCTATAATAGTGACTGGAGAAGTTGATGCTATTGCTGTTAACGGCGAGGTAGTGACTATCTATAACGGAAGTGCAATGATGCCGAAAGTTATTGGAACAGGATGTTTATTAGGAGCTGTATTAGCGAGCTTTATAGGACTAGAAAAAGGACAAGAATTAAAATCTTTAGAAACAGCGATGTTAGCATATAATATTGCCGGGGAAATGGCAGAAAAACGTCCTAATGGACACCTACCAGGAACATTCAAAGTTGAATTTATTAATGCGTTATATGAAGTTACCGATAAAGATATAGAAACATTTAAAAAGGTGAAATAAGATGTTTAATAAAGAATTGTTAAAATTATATTTTATTTGTGGAACGACAACTTGCTTAGGTAAGGATTTATATACAGTTGTTGAGGATGCTTTAAAAGGTGGTATAACTATATTTCAATTCCGTGAAAAAGGTACGGGTGCCTTAGAAGGTAAGGAAAAAGTAGAATTAGCAATAAAACTTCAAAATCTTTGTAAAAAATACAATGTACCGTTTATCGTAAATGATGATATAGAATTGGCATTAGAAATAGATGCTGATGGAGTCCACGTAGGACAAGATGACCTTGGTGTTGATGAAATTAGAAAATTGATGCCAAATAAAATAATCGGTCTTTCTATAGGAAATGAAGAAGAATTTAAACAATCCAAAGTTGAATATGTAGATTATGTTGGTGTAGGACCTGTATATGTCACTCAGTCAAAAGATGATGCAGGTGGTGCAATAGGATATGAAGGACTAGAATTAATGAGAAAATTATTACCTCAGATGCCACTAGTCGCAATCGGTGGAATACAGACACAACATATTAAAGATATAATGAAAACAAATGTCGATGGTGTGTCTATTATTTCAGCAATTTCATATTCAGATAATATAGAAAAAACAGTTCGTGAAATGAACGAACAATTTTAAAATTAGCCCTCCAAAGGAAAATCATCCCTTGATATTTTTCAAGTGATGGTACTAAGAGTAGAAGAAAAAATTTTTACCGGTTTTTTATTCTGCTCTTTTTACATTATCAATTGATAAATAAATTGATAAGTTATATAATTAGTGTGAAAAAAAGAATACTAAAATATTGGTAGGAGGAAAATTTTATGACGAATATAGTATTGATTCATGGGACATGGTGTGATGGAACTGTGTGGGGAGAATTCGCAGATGAACTAGAAAAATTAGGTTTAAATGTATATACTCCAACATTGAGATATCATGATTTACCTTATGAAGAAGTCGAAAAAAAGGTAGCAGATGTTAGTTTAGATGAATTTGCCGATGATATTGTAGATCTAATAGAAACGCTAGATGAAGCTCCGATAGTATTGGGACACTCGTTAGGAGGTCTTCTTGCTCAGAAAGTTGCTATGAAGACAATGACTAAGGGGCTTATTTTAATGGGGACTGCACCAGCAGCAGGAATTTTCGCTTTTTACCCAAGTATGGTAATTTGTTTCTATAAACATTTTCTACGTTGGGGATTTTGGAAAAAATCTATGCCACCTTATAAACATGCATTTTATGATTATTGTATGAATAATCAAGATGAAGCGGATAAGGAGAAAGAATTTTCTAAATTAGTTCCAGAATCTGGTTTTACATATTTCCAAATGGCACTACCTTTTTTAGATAAGCAAAAAGGTGCATATATTGATTTTAAAATAGTAACTGAACCTGTATTAGTAATAACTGGAAGTGAAGATAAAATGGTGCATCCAAATATAGCAAAAGCAACAGCGAAAAGATACAAAAACGCTACATTAACAATATTACAAGGTTCAGATCATATGTATGAAGCTCCGAAATATAGAGACAAAACTGTAGAAGCAATAGAGAAATGGCTAAAAAATAACAATCTTAACTAGTGATTTTTTGAAAGAAATAGTATTTTATGTAAATGAAAAAGTAAATAATCATGAGTTTTCAAAAAACTTTTTAAAAAAATACAAAAAAAAGTGTTGACATTTTTAATTCTGAATGATAACATAGAGTCAAGTTAAAAATTACCAATATTCAAATAAGTACTTTATAGGAACTTTTACAGAGAGTGTGGATGGGTGAAAGCACACAATGCAGATGATAAAGGAAAATGGTTTGAATGGTAAAAAAAGTGAGTTTTAAAACACAAGCTTTTTTCGTAGGCGTTACGTTACAAACGCACACTATCTCGGATATATTCTAGATGCATAGCCGATGTAGTGGTAAAGTTCGTAGTTTACGAAAAAGTAAGGTGGTACCGTGAAATTAGTTTTCGCCCTTATTCTCTTAGGAGAGTAAGGGTGATTTTTTTTACATAAAATTCACAAAACCTAAATATTAATAATAAAAAATCAAAAGGAGAAAATTATATAATGAAGAAATTATTATTTTTAGTAACAAGTTTCATACTTGGAATCGTATTAATTGGATGCTCAAGCGCATCAAAAACTGAGAAAAAAGGTATCGATGTTGATAAACTAGATCCTAGCAAACCTGTAACAGTAAAAGTTGGAGCTACTAATGTACCTCATGCTGTATTATTAGAGCATGTTGCTCCTCAACTTGAAAAAGAAGGAATCAAATTAGACATCGTTACATATCAAGACTACTATGTACCAAACAAAACGTTAAACGATAAAGATATCGACATTAACTACTTCCAACACGTACCATTCTTAAAAAATGCTATTAAAGAAAATGGATACAAAATTGAAGACGCTGGTGCAATTCACTTAGAGCCAATCGGATTATACTCTAAAAAAGTTAAAAACGTTAAAGACCTTAAAGAAGGTGCTAAAGTATTAGTAAGTAACAACAAATCTGAATGGGGACGTGTAATTAAATTACTAGCTTCTGAAGGATTAGTAAAAGTTAAAGATGGTGTAGATCCAGTAACAGCTACTTTTGATGATATCGCTGAAAACCCTAAAAAATTACAATTCAGCTATGAAAATGATCCAGCATTAATGGTTAAATTCTACCAAAATGGTGAAGGTGACCTAGTTTCAATCAACGCTAACTTCGCAGTAGATGCAGGATTAAATGCAGCAACTGAACCAGTTTTAGTAGAAAAAGCTACAGACGACAACCCATACGCTAACATCATCGTTGTTCGCGAAGGAGATAAAAACAAACTTGTTGTTAAAAAACTTGTTGAAGCTTTAAAATCTGAAGATACTCAAAAATTCATTAAAGAAAAATGGAATGGAGCAGTATTACCTGTTAAATAATTTCATTAAATAAATAAAAAAGCAGTTCGTAAGAGCTGTTTTTTTATTACTTCAAAGTAAAGAAAGTGTGAATTTAATCTATATAATGGAAAATAAAAAAACGGACTGACAAAAATCAGTCCTTTTAGTTTATATGAATGTTGATATTATCAACCAGAAATTTAAGATTATTAATATTACTGTACAGATCCATGCAAGAATCTTCATCCATGGTTTAATAACAAATTCTCCCATAAGTTTTTTATTTGATGTATAAAGTGTTAGTGGGATAATTGATATTGGAAGAGCAATACTTAAGAATACTTGTGTATAAATTAGTAAGCTTTCTATTGCTTGTTCGCTATCTCCGAAAATTATTAAACAGATAACAACAGGTAATACTGCAATTACACGTGTTAACATTCTTCTAAGCCACATAGGAAGCCTTAAATGGATGAAACCTTCCATAACTATTTGCCCTGATAATGTACCAGTAATAGTAGAATTTTGTCCAGATGCTAAAAGAGCAACTGCGAATAATATACTAAGAAGTGGCGAAGCAATAGATCCAACAATATTACTATCTTGTAAAGCATTGTATAAATCTGTAAAACGTCCAAGGCTGTCACCATGACCATGGAATAATGCTGCCCCAAGAACTAATAGTAGACAGTTTACTACGAATGCAATAGTAAGTTGAATATTAGAATCTATTGTAGAAAATCGAATTGCTTCTCTTTTAACTTTATTATCTTTTCTATCGTATCGTCTTGCTTGAACAATAGAAGAATGTAGGTATAAATTATGTGGCATAACTGTTGCACCTACGATACCAAGGGCGATAAATAATGCGCCTTTATTACTAATTACTTCTTTGTTTGGAATAAATCCTTTAATTAATTCTCCGGTATTAGGATTAGATAATAAAACTTCATAGAAGAATATTATAAGAATTGTAAAAATAAGTGCAGCCACAATTGCCTCAATTTTTCTAAATCCAAAATGCGCTAATAATAATAGTAAAAATACATCGAAGATAGTTATTATAACTCCTAATAGTAATGGAATACCGAATAACAATTTTAAAGCTACGGCACTTCCGATAATTTCTGCAATATCAGTAGCCATAATAGCTAGTTCTGTAATAATCCAAAGGACAACACCTAGTTTCTTACCAGTATGTTTTCTAGTTGCTTGAGCTAGGTCCATACCAGTTACAATACCTAATCTTACAGACATTGATTGAAGCAACATCGCGATAAGATTCGATATAAGTATAACGAATAGTAAGCTATACGCATATTGAGCACCACCAGCGATAGAGGTAATCCAGTTACCAGGATCCATATAACCGACTGCTACTAATGCTCCCGGTCCACTATAAGCCAGGACTTTCTTTAAAAAGCTTCCTTCTTTTGGAACATCAACTGTATTGTTAATTTCTTGAAGAGAAAGCTGATTCGCAGCTTCTAACTCTTCTTGACTTTTTCTCAAAAATTTTTTAAAAATCATTTAATCACCTTCTCTAAAAATAATAGTGTAGAATAAGAATATAAAACTACTTTCCTTAAGGCAGAAATCTTGCCTTCGGAAAACTATAAACAATATTATACTACAAAAATGAAAAAATGTAAATTCTTTTGAAAATAGATATCATCATGATATTAGTTTATTATTAGTATAAGATGAAAAAAGTTTAAAATATATTGAAAATAATTTGAATAGAAATAAAATCCTATTGTAATATAAGTTAATTCTTTGTATAGGAAAAATGAGAAAATATTATTAGGTGATTATATATACAACAATGATAAATGTAGTTCTGTATATATAATTGTGATAGAATATAATTGAAGGGTTATACAGTAGGGGGAGATACTTATGGAAAGTTATATTTTTATTATCATATTAAGTCTAATTTTTGCTAGTGCCATTAAGTGTTTAGTAGATAGTGAGAATAAGAGAGAGTTCCTATTTAGACGAAGTTGTTGTTCTAGTTGTCAGAAAGAATTAAGGGGTTCTGACTTGATTCCTATCTTTAGCTATTTATATAAAAAAGGACGATGTAGTTACTGTAATCAAAAAATTCCATTAGATGTATTTTTATATGAAGTATTTACTTTTATTACTATAGTATTATTTATTATTTTTCAAAATTATTTTATTTTTATTAGTTATCTTGAAGTTAGTATATTTATTATTCTCATTTTTTTAGGAATAGAAGATGTGAAATTATTTGAAGTGAATGATGAGTTGTTTTATCTTCTAATTATTTTAAATTTTTCTTCTATATATATACGCTATTATTTATTCAATTTTTTAGATTTTATTTATCTTATTATTATCTTTCATATACTATATATTTTCACAAGAGGTGGTTTAGGTTATGGCGACATAAAAGTTTTTTGTGTATTAGCTTTAAATTTAAACTTATTTGAAGGAGTGTATTTGTTAATATTTACATTTTTATATGCAGGGTTCTTTGCTATTTGGTTAATTATTTTGAAAAAAGTTAAAAGAAAAACAAAACTACCGCTAGTGCCATTTATAGCACTTAGCTATTTAACAATAATATTAATAAGGGAGGGATTATTATGGTAGCATATACTATTAAAGAGTTTAGTGAGGAAGATCGTCCGAGGGAGAAATTTAAAAAATTAGGGGCTTTAGCTCTCAGTGATAAAGAGATTCTAGCAATATTATTAAGAACAGGTACAAAAAATCAAAATGTAATTGAGCTTTCTGACATGATTCTAAAAGATATGGGAGGTATTACAAAACTATGTGATGCAACCTTAACAGAACTTATGAAACATAAGGGGATAGGTCAGGAAAAGGCGATACATATTCTTGCTAACATAGAATTTGCAAGAAGAATATATGCGACGAATGTCCTAGATGTGAAGTGTGATAGCCCACAGTCAATAGCCAATTATCTAAAATCATCTTTAGAGAATTTAACACAAGAAGTCTTCGTAGTATTAGATATTGATACGAAAGGTAAAATAATCGAAAAAAGAGAAGTATTCAAAGGAAGCTTATCTATGTCAGTAGTGCATCCAAGAGAAGTATTTAAACTAGCGATAAAAAACAGCGCTTCAAGTATCGTCTGTGTGCATAATCACCCAAGTGGAGATGCTACACCTTCTATAGAAGATATTAAAACGACGATAAATCTAATGAAAGTTGGTGAAATAGTTGGTATAGAAATGCTAGATCATATTGTAGTAGCAAAAAAAGGATACGTTAGCATTAGAAAAGTATTGAATTATCTGGCAGTAGAAAATATAGATTATAAATACGAAGATGTTACAAGCGAACAATTGAATTATATACTGAGAAAATATAAGGTTGTAGGGGAGTATTAAAAAAGTAGAAGGCCTAAAATGAGATATAATAATTGATTTTCTAGTGGAAATAAAGTAATATAATAGAAGGTGATTCACTACCTATATTTCAAATGTGAACGTTAAGCTAGGAATTTTTCCTAGCTTTTTTGTATGGAATACTTTAATGTACGAGAAAATTGGAGACACGGATTTTTAGTTTCATTCAAAAGACGAGTTTCTGGTTAAATTCCAGTTTTATATTTGAACTGGAATTTATTTTGAGAATTTACGATTCTAAAAACAACCTTGAATTTTCAGAAATAACATTGACTAGCAATTTTTTATTTGATATAATTTCTATAATTTAACAAAAAGTTAATTAGATTTTATGTTGAGTGGAAAGTTAATCTATAGATTGAATTATTTTACAGTATTATATATTAAGAAAGAAATTGATTAGCTTTAATGAGCAATTGATTTCTTTTTATTATATTTAGATTTTCAATGGTTATTTATAAAATGAGGATTGAACTTTTAAATAGAGGGACTCAATTAAGGGGTGAGAAATATGAGGAAACTTTTATTTGCGGTAGTTTTATTTCTTATTACAGTAGTTTCGGGAATTAATATTTATTTTTCTTATCAAATTAAATATGTTGTTGATGCCCTTACTACTGAAAATGAGCAATTATTCTATAATCAAATTATATATTTATCTGTAATTATTATACTAATGCTTATATGTGAATATTTACGTCAGATTTTAGATACCGTTTATCTAAATAAAATTGGATTCAATATTCATAGAACGCTTGTGGGTAGTTTACTTAGAAATAAACTTGATGCAAAGAATAAAAATTTATTATCTACTGTAAACAATGACATTGAAATGGTAAAAGATCAACATTATAATACGATTTTCTCTCTGTATCAAGGTATAGTTTATTTTATTTTTGCTACTATAGCGTTGTTCAAATTAGATGTAACAACAGCTTTTTGGGTTATAGGATTGTCACTATTTCCGATAGTAATTCCTAATATTTTCAAAGCATATTTGAAAAATATCCAAAATAGTATTTCAAAACAAAAGGCTAGATATAATGATAAACTTGAAGATTTTTTAGAGGGATTATTAGTTATTAAGAACAGTGATTCGGCTAATATATTTTATGAAAAATTACTTAATGAATATAATAAAATAAATAAACTTGTTAATAGGAAAAATGTTTTAGTATCACTTGTAAATGTCTTAACAGGATTAGTATTCTATGTTACTATTATTGCTATTTTATATATAGGAGGTCGTCAAGCTCTATTAGGAAATACTAGTGTAGGTGATATAGTATCTATTTTTACTATTTCTGCAGAATTAGTAATGCCTATTAATTTGATAACAGCTTCTATAGCTAATATAACATCGGTAAAAGATATAAAGAGAGAATTAAATTCTAAAGAGAAATTTGAATATCTAGATAGTCATGATATTATCGATTTTGAAAACATAGAAGTTCGAAATGAAAGTTATAGAATTAATAATAGAGAAATTTTTAGTAATTTTTCAGCTAGTTTTGAAAAAGGTAAAAAGTATTTAATTCAAGGAGATAGTGGTAGTGGGAAATCGACGTTAGCATTACTATTAACAAAAAACCTTGAAGGATGTAATATTTTTTTAAACGGAAAAAATATTAACAGTTACGAATACAACACAATTCAGAAAATAATAACTTATGTTCCTCAAGATAGCTTTATATTTGCAGGTAAGGTTATCGATAATCTTACTTTTTATAAAAACATAGAAACGGATAAAATAATGACTTTAATAAGGGAAATTAGATTAGATGACAAAATTAAAGAAGCTTCTGATTTAATAAATACTACGTACGATAAGAGAAAATCAAATTTATCTGGTGGACAAAAACAAAGACTGGCTTTAATTAGGGCTATATTACAGGAAAAACAGGTTATAGTTTTAGATGAAACATTATCAGGATTGGATAAAGATACATACATCTTAGTTGAAAAATTACTATTAAGTATGAAAGATAAAACTTTAATTCATATATCACACAGATCATATCCAGAAACGTTGAATATGTATGATGAGGTATATGTAATGAGGAGTGATTTAAAAATCGTGATTTCATAGAAATCGATTTTGTCGAGTCATCCTTGCAAAGTTTATTAGATATATAAAAAGTTTTTATAAAGCGAATTTAGATATCGATAAACCACTGCGTCTATGAATTTTTATATGAACTTCGTTAGATTTTAGAACTTTTTAGTCACTATCATAAAAAATACACGTAACATTACATCACAAATACTTTGAATGCGTTTAAAAAAATGGTATAATATAATCGAATAAGTATAAATAATTATATTGTAATAGTTAATAAAATAATTTTAAAAGGGAGGAGGAGAAAAATGAATAAGCTTAAAGATTTAGGTTTGTTGGTATTGCAAGTTGAAGTAGTAGGTTTCTTATTTATAGCAATGAATAAATATTTAACTAACACTACAAGCTTTTTACCTGAAGCTTTTACTCAGGATAAAACAGATATTAAGGCATATAGTTTAGCTGCATTGGCGTTTATGATATTAGGTATTGCTCAATATTATGTGGTTGACTTATATGAGAAAATCAACTGGAAAAAAGCGAGTGTAATTGAATACTTCGTAGAAGTAGCAGGAGTTTTACTAGTATTTATCTATTTACAATTTATAGATAATCTAGCTAAGTTCGCATTTCTATTCGTGTTAGTTTCATTTCTATTCGTAATGAGATATTTATACTTTTATAAGAAATTTGCATAAGTTTATATTTTTGAACAATTACAGGAGGAAAACACTGTTCAAAGTGTAGAAATTTTTAGTTTAAAATTTTAATTTGGAAAGTAAGTATTCAATATAATTGTTGTACTATTGTTGTTGGATTATATAGGGGAAAAAATAAAAAATGCCAAGTAATTTTTATTGCTTGGCATTTTTGTGTTGGTTTAATAAATCGCATTACTGCACTTTCAATTCTACACATTCTGTTAGTTGTTTTTTGATTTCTTCTTGTATATGGTGAGAAATCATTATTAAAGTTAATTTATTGTCAGCTAAGATATTGTTTTCTATATGTACTGCTGTTTTTTCATCTAATGCTGAGGTTGCTTCATCAAGAATTAAAATTGGATAATTTCTAATTAATACTCTCGCAAGAACTAACCTCTGTTTTTCTCCTCCTGATAGGATTTCTCCCATATTAGATAAGGTATGATCTAAGCCATCAGGTAAAGCTCTAACTCTATCAGCTAAACAAACTTTTTCCAATATGCTCCATATTTCTTCATCTGAATAACTATCATCTAAAGTGATGTTATATCGGATTGAACCGCTAAAAATAGATGTTTGTTGACTTACATATCCGATTTCTTTCGAGAAGTTAATATCATCCTGTATTTCAAGGGGATTTCCATCGATTAAAACTTTATCTTGATTGGGTTGTAATTTCCCTAGTAGCAACTTGATTATAGTGGATTTTCCAGAACCACTTTTACCGATTATGGCATATTTTCCACCTTTATTTATATAAAAGTTGAAATTTTTAATGACATGGTTATCTCCGAAACTATAATTAAAGTCTTTAAATTCAATATTTTCTTTAACGTGAGGATAAATAGTTTCTTTAGCAGTGGCTTTAGTTATAACGCTATTTAATATTTCTTTTGTACCGATTACTTTAATATATAGATCAACTAATTGATTGATAGAAGTAAGGTATATGCCTAGTATAGTAGATACAGAAGCTATTGTACCTATAGTTAATTCATTTTTTAAAACTAAGTAAATCGCAAAGATAAAAATTAATAATTCAAGTAATTTCTCGATACTTTGTAAAGTTAATTCACCGAATGCCATTAATTTAGAAATGCTATACTGTTGGTCTTCTTTTTGGATCTGACTAGCCTTAACATTTTTTGAAAATAAATTTATCTTACCGATATTCTTCAGATCTTCATAACCTGTTAAATATTCCTTTAAAACTCCAGAAAATTTCCCTGATAAAATTGATAAATTTGTATATCCTACGCTGATTTTATTACCAAACTTACCGCTTATTAAGAACATAGCGATTGATGATAATAGGGCAAATACAACAAATTTCCAATTAATTAACCATAAAAATACGACTGATGAGATAAATAATACAATAGCACTAAGTAAACCAGTTAATGGCGAGAATAAATACGTAGATAATAATTCAAGTTGATAAGTGTATTTAGTCATATGTTCACCAGAGTCAACCTTATTAAATTCTGATTGAGGCATAGTTTCTATATTTTTACTAATTCTATCACCTAGATATATTTTCCATTGTTTAACTAATTGTGCAATTATTATTTTTAGCCACGCTCTAAGCAATTCTACTATTATTAAAATACAAATAATAACGCCAACTTTTGTCCATAGAGATCCTGTTTTGTATATTACAGAATCAACAATATCAACACGAGCGTATACAACATAAACAGTCCCTATTGATACTATTAGTGTCAAAATAAACATAATGGATAACTTTAATTTGTTCAATGTTATAACTTCTAAAATATTTTTAATCATATTGCTCTCCTTTGTATAGATTACATAAATGTTGTTTGTATTTGAGTTACAAGCTTTATGTAACTTTTATTATACTGACTTTTTTTTTCGTGTCAAGATAATTTGAGTAAGTTTTCTGAAAATTATAATTTTATATTGTTATCATCTTTTTTTCATACTATAATAAAAGTATAAATATAAGGTGGTATTATATATGTTCCTTGAAATTCCCCTTAATAGAGTGTTATTAAATTAAGTGGAATAAAAGTAGGAGGTATTTATGAAAAGATATATTTTAAAATTTAAATATAGGTTCTTATTAATTTGTTTTCTTATATTGTTAAGGCAGTTATTTCTTATGAAAAGTAACTTTTTAAATGCAGATGCTATAACTGTGCTTACCAATAGAAATCTACATAGTTTCTTTGAAATCATCTTATTCTTATCGGTTACGTGGTTAGTTATTATAGTAATTGATAGGGTGGTAAAGGTAAGAGAGGAGATTTTTATTCAAGATATTGGAATAGATGTTAAGGATAACTTATCTACTAGTCTTGTAGAATTAGATATTGAAAAGTATAAAGATAACTCATCTGGTGTTTATCAATCTTGGTTTAATAATGATATTCAAATGATTCAAGAAAAAGGTTTGAGGAATATATTCGCTATAATATACAGTCTTTCTGGTGTTGTATTTTCACTTTATGCTCTATTGAAATATCACTGGATCATTTCTTTAATTACTATTATAGGAACAGGAATATTAATTTATCTTCCGAAAATTTTTAATAAAAAACTTCATAATATGGGAACAGAGGTTACTAAAGAAAATGAGAACTATGTTGCTTCGTTAGAGGAGACGATTTTAGGCTATGATACTTATTTCTCTCTTAATAAATTACAAATAATTCCTAAAAGAATAGCTAATATAAGTAGGATTTTAAAAAATGTATTTGTTAAACAAAGTAAATTGGAAAGTAATTATTATATGCTTAACTTCGGTTTAAATGTCTTTTTCCAAGTGTTATTAGTATTTGTTACAGGATATTTAGTCGTTAAAGATAATTTGGAAATTGGGGCTGTTGCGGCTGTAGGAATGTTTGCTAATCTTGTATTTGATGGTATGAGCCAAATAGGTTATAGAATAGCATTTATTAAAGGGGCAAACCCTATTTTCTCTAAACATGATGAATTCATGTTAAAAAATAAAGATACTTACTCACCTGTTGAATATTCTTTAAGAGAAACATTATTTAAAATTAAAAATTTATATTTCAGTTATGGTGACAAAGAAATCTTAAATAATTTGAACCTTGATATAAAAGAAGGGAATAAATATTTAATAAGCGGAGATAGTGGAGTTGGTAAATCAACATTGTTTAAAATTATTACAGGACAACTAAGAAATTATGAAGGTAGCGTAGAGTATTGTAGCGTTGATTTAAAAAAATTATCTACTAAACAAATACTAGAAAAACTTACTATAATTCAACAAGAAAATTTTGTATTTTCAGGTACTGTCAAAGATAATATAACTATGGGAGAAGTAGTAGAGGATAGTGAAGTAACTAAGTATTTAGAAAGAGTGGGCTTAACACAGAAGGACTTTTTATATTCAGAAGTAGAGGTTCATGGAAAGAATCTTTCAGGAGGACAACGCCAAAGATTGGCTATAGCTAGAGCGTTATTTAATGGTAAAAAAATACTTTTAATTGATGAAGGAACATCGGCTTTAGACAAAGAATCAGCGAAAAGTTTAGTGGAGATGCTGTTAGGAAATAAAGAATTAACGATAATAATGATTAGCCATGATATAAGTGATGAATTAAGAGATAAATTTGATAATATTATAAAATTGTGATGTAAGTGAAAATTTATAAAATAAAGATTTAGATTCATATATAAGAATGAAAACTGGGGAGTGGCTCAAAAATCGATTTCTCTGGAAATAAGATTTTTAGTTATTCCCTAATTTAATAAGGAGGACAACTATGAGTTATAAGTTTATGAGTGATGCATTAGATAATAATTTAATGCCTATAGGTAAAAGTGATTTTTTAAATTTATTTAAAGACTTAGGAATAGGAGAAGGCGATATCCTGATTGCACATGTTTCTCTTAGCAAATGCGGCTATATAATTGGAGGTGCAAGATGTATTTATGAAGCACTTATGGAAAGATTAGGAGAAAGCGGAACGCTTGTTGTCCCAACGCAATCTTTAGAAAATATGTCTCCAGAGTTTTGGGAATATCCTAAAGTTCCCGAGGAGTGGATAGAAAAAATAAAACGAGAGAGTTTATCTTATGATGTTAATCTATCTAGTACACGAGGTATGGGGAAATTTAGCGAGTTTGTTATGAATCTAACACACTCAGTTAGAAGTTCTCATCCACTATATTCTTTTTCAGCAGTAGGAGAAAAAGCACAGGAAATAATAAAAGAGCATCCATTAGATGATGGCTTAGGATATAATTCACCGTTAGGGAGATTATATGATCAAAATGCCAAAATTTTATTATTAGGAACTGATTTTGAATCCAATACAGTATTGCATCTTGCAGAGTATTCACTAAATAGAAAAACAATAAAAGAAAGTGCGAATGTAGATGGAGAGTGGTTAGAATTTTCTAATATTGAGTTAGATATATATGATGATTTTTTAACAGTTCAGAAAGAATTCATGGAGAATTGTAAGGGAAGTTATCAAATAAAAGAAATACAGAAGACATCTATTCTTTGTATAGATTTAAAAAGTTGCGTAGATTTTGCGAAAGAATATTATAGAAAAAAGGAAGAAGTGAAGTAGATAGAGAGTGTAACTTCTAGAAAATTTATTGATGATTTCATTAATTGTTGAGGTAAGTAAGTTAGGAAATATTCCCAAAATTTATTTGTATTTTGAGGACTATTTCCGTCTTTTTTATTTTACAGAAAATATTATCTTAAATGTTAAAATTAAATTTACAAGGATATAACTTAGATATTAAATTATGTTTATTTTTAACTGTTTGTCGGTGATTCGAATTATATTATATTATTTTAAAGGTCAGTGCAAGTATGGTATAATTAAGAGACCAAATTAGTTAACATAATACATTATAATCGAAAGTTATAGATTATAGTTCGAAGTTTGGGCAGATTATACATATATTAAAAAAATACTTAAAAATGTTATTAAGGTTAGGAAAAGGGAAAGTTTACTAGATTTTTTATTAACTCATTAGTAAATTAATCTAGAGGAAAATTAAGTTTTGTTTATAAAATAAAAAATATTTATCAGAGTTTAGTAAGAGATGTGTGAATTATAGTTATTTACATCATAAAAAGTTCATAGAACTTTTACTAAATAGAAGGTAATTTATTTAAAGTTCATAGAAGTGTGAACTTGGAGAAATATTATTAAAAAAAATAAAGTGAGGTAATATATGTTTGTATGTTTAAAAGGTTTAGGAAAATTCCGTAAATCAAAAGCTTACGGTTTGGTTGGTTGTTTGACGCTAGCCGCTATATTTGGATTGGCTTCCTCGGAACTACCAGTAATCGGTGGTGGTGTAGCCTATGCTGATGTAGTTCAGGGTGGTAATGACATAAAAGATGTGGACACTCATGGTGCTACTGCGAATGGTGTAGCTATGACGTATACAACTTATGATAGTGGTAATAGTGGTAAGCAAACAGCATCAGGTAGTGGTGTGTTTGTTGCACCAAATGTGATGGTGACAGTTGCTCATAATTACTATGATAAGAAGTTAGATGATAAATCTGCGGTTTTACGTGGTGGAGATTCTGCTAAAAGTTATGTTGTAATGAATTCAGATACTGAAAAAATGAATAAGGTACCTACTTCTGGTAGTACTGAAGCTGTAGATAAAGGTTCTATCTATGCATATAATAAAAAGGATTTTGGGACATCTTATAGCAATGATTTAGCTGTTGTAGTTACTAAAAAAACAGTAGAAGCTATGACAAATGGAGAAGATTCGCCAAGAGAACTGAGTAAAACTGAGGTATCAACAGGTGATTCGATTCGTATGGTCGGCTATCCTAACGACTTCACAACTTCTAATTTAAGTGAAGAAAATAGAAAACGACTAAAAGATGGAAAACCTTATGAAGTTGCAGGTAAAGTAAGTACTATTAATAATGAAAATGGAGCCGTTACTTACCATACGTCTGCTTTAGGAGGTTTCTCTGGAGCACCTTTATTCAATGATAAAGGTGAGGTAGTTGGTATCCATCAACATGGAACAAACACTTCAAGTGAAATAGAAGCTAATCGTATCGGAGGAGGAACTGTCTTTACGGAAAAACATAAAGAGTGGATTCGTTCTATGATAGATAGATATGCGATCACAGGTTGGTATGTAGATGGTACTACTCGTTATTATTACGATGAAAAACATAAAGCATTAAAGAGTGTAGATAAGGAGATTGATGGAGCACTATACCGTTTTAACGATAGAGGACAAGCTACATTGCTAAATGGTGTTGAAAAAGGTCGTGTTATTCTTCGATTGGAAGATGTGAATGGTAATCGATTAATTGCGGATAAAGTTGTGCAAACAGGTGAGGTTGGCTCTCCTCTTGTATTTAATTTACGTCAAGACTCGGATTTCAATAGTTTAGTAAGTGGTCTATCAAATGCTAAGATAGTGTCATTTAATAATCTTTCTATTAATAAGTTAGTTAGTGATACTAGTTGGTCTGGTGAGTATGTAAGTAAATTATCTTTAGGGAATACAGTTATTAAAGCAGTGCTAGATGCAGTATCTCCTAAAGCTGATTTTGCTCGTACTGAGGTTGGAAAAGTTGATTTGAGTGGGTCTGCGAACTTACCAAAACCAAGTGAGATAGTAAAAAATGCTCCAAATGGTGAACAAAACTTCCAAGCTACTACACATATTTTAACACCGGATGGAACAGGTTCGGCAACATTAATTACACCTAATTTGTTATTAACTGTAGCGCATAACTTTTTAACAGTAAATGGCTCTAATGTAGTTACAAAGTCTGGAAAGGAAAATACTGTATATAAAGCTACGCTACCAAATGGAATTTCTATCAATTTCTCTGATGAAGATATTTCGTATTGGAACAAAGCAGAGTCTGTTTTTGGATTTAAAAATGATTTAGCTCTAGTTAGATTAAAAGAAGCGGTAAAAGGAGTAATGCCGGTAGAAGTTGTTAAACAATCTTCAAAAGTTGTAGAAGGAAATTCGGTTTCAGTTTATGGCTTCCCAGATAACAAGCTAAGTCCAGTATTAGATAGTAAAGTAGTAGGAACTACTGACTTCGGTTCTGGAATAGAAGGTATTAGTTACGGAGGTACTAAACCTGGGGCATCTGGTGGTGGACTATATAATGATAAAGGTGTATTAATTGGAGTTCATCAAAATGGAGTTATTGATAATCGTAGCGGTGGTTTAGTCTTATCAAAAGAACAATTAGACTGGGTACGTTCGTATATCGAAGGTCAACCCAAAGACCCTGTTTATGTGAAAGATAAAGAAGCGGAATTACCAAAAGATGATGCAGATAAAAATACAACTGGGAAATTAGATGCAACACCAGGTAATGTAGCAGGTTCTAATGATAAGAAATCAAAAGAGGGAACAGCGCCTGAAGTTGAAAATAAAAAACTTCCAGAGAAGACAGATACTCCAGAAGGAACAAATACTCCTGATAAAGCAGGATCATCAGAGAGCAATGTTATTCCTCCACGTGATTATTTTGCTAGAGACTTGAAGAATGTTGAAACAGTATTTGAAAAAGAAGATCTTGTTACTAATGCTGGGAATGGACAAAGAGTTGATTTAACAGAAGAATTAGATAAGTTAAAACAATTACAAAATGCTACTATCCACATGGAATTCAAACCAGATGCAAATGCTCCACAATTCTATAATCTATTTTCAGTATCGAGTGATAAGAAGAGAGATGAATATTTCAGCATGTCTGTTAATAAAGGTACTGTTATGGTAGAAGCTCGAGGAGTAGATGGAAGTCATTACTATGGAAGTTATTCAGATGCGCCACTTAAGATAAAACCAGGACAATGGAATTCTGTTACTTTTACGGTGGAAAGATCGAAAGCAGACCAACCGAATGGACAAGTTCGATTATACGTAAATGGTGTGTTATCTAGAACAAGTACAAAGTCTGGTCGTTTTATTAAAGATATGCCTGATGTTAATAAAGTACAAATTGGGGCGACTAGAAGAGTAAACCAAACAATGTGGGGGTCAAATCTTCAAGTTCGAAATTTAACAATATATAATCGTGCTTTAATACCTCAAGAAGTTAAAACACGTAGTCAATTATTCGAGAGAGAAGATTTAGTGAAAAAATTACCTGAGGGTGCTCAAGTCACTGATAAAAAAGATATTTTTGAAAGTGGAGTGAATGGAAAACCTAATAAAGAAGGTATAAATAGTTACAGAATCCCAGCCTTATTAAGAACAGATAAAGGAACTCTAATTGCGGGAGCAGATGAGAGACGATTGCACCATTTAGACTGGGGAGATATTGGTATGGTAGTTCGTCGTAGTGAAGATAAAGGGAAAACATGGGGGAATAAAATTGTAATTTCAAATCCTCGTGATAATAGTGAAGCTAAGGATTCAGGTGCTCCGTCACCAGTAAATATAGATATGGTTCTGGTACAAGATCCAGAAACGAAGAGAATATTCTCAATTTATGATATGTTCCCAGAAGGGAAAGCAGTGTTTGCTATGCCTGATAAACTAGAGAAGGCTTATGAGAAGATAGGGGATAAATCTTATCAAATTTTATATAAATCTGGTGAAAAAGGATATTACACAATTCGAGAAAATGGTGAAGTTTACAATTCACAAAATCAAAAAACAGAATATCATGTTGTGGTAGATCCTAAAAATCCAGGATATAGTGACAAAGGTGATATGTATAAAGGGAAAGATTTAATAGGTAATGTTTACTTCTCGCAAAGTACTAAAAACCCATTTAGAGTTGCGAATACAAGTTACTTATGGATGTCATATAGTGATAATGACGGTAAAACATGGTCAGCCCCAACTGATATTACACCGGGAATTCGTCAAGATTGGATGAAATTCCTTGGGACAGGTCCTGGAACGGGAATTGTTCTTCACACTGGTCCTCACCAAGGTCGTATTTTAGTACCGGTTTACACAACTAATAATGTTTCACATTTAGGTGGTTCACAGTCTTCTCGTCTAATTTACTCAGATGATCACGGGAAAACTTGGCACGCAGGAGAAGCACCAAATGATAATAGACCTGTTGGAAACAGTGTTATCCATTCATCTACTATGAATAATAATGGTGCACAAAATACAGAAGCAACAGTTCTGCAATTGAATAATGGTGATGTAAAACCATTTATGCGTGGATTGACTGGAGATCTTCAAGTTGCTACCAGTAAAGATGGTGGAGTTACTTGGGAAAAAACTATAAAACGTTATACAGAAGTAAAAGATGCTTATGTCCAAATGTCAGCTATTCATACTATGCATGATGGAAAAGAATACATACTATTAAGTAACGCAGCTGGACCAGGACGTCAGCGTAAAGATGGTCTAATTCATTTAGCTCGTGTTGAGAGTAATGGGGAACTTACATGGCTTAAACATAATATGATTCAAGATGGAGAATTTGCTTATAATTCGCTTCAAGAGTTAGGAAATGGAGAGTATGGACTGTTTTATGAGCATCGAGAAAATGGTCAAAACTACTATACACTTTCTTATAAGAAATTTAATTGGGATTTCGTGAGTAAGGATATGATATCTCCAACAGAGGTAAAAGTTAAGAAAGTTACTGAGCAGGGAGAGGGTGTTATTGGTTTAGAATTTGATTTGGAAGTATTAGTAAACCAAGCGCCTACATTGAAACTAACTAATGGAAATACAGCTAAGTTCTTAACACAGTATAATTCTAAGACTCTTTTATTTGAAGTGGATAAGAAAGATGTCGGACAAGAGGTTACCGGTGTAGTAGAAGGAAGTATCGAAAGTATACATAATTTAACAGTAAATCTAGCAGGAGCAGCTATTCCTGGTGGAATAAGTGCTGTAGAGAGTGCGATAAATGATATAAAAGATTATACAGATGCTATTGGAACAGCAGGAGACGAAGTAGCAACAAGAGAAACTCTTCTAGAATACACAGGTGGAGTGAATGCAGAAGAAAGTGCAGTGCATAATCTACCAGAATACAATGAAGCAATTGGAACAGTAGGAGACGAACCAGTACCGACAGTAACACTACCAGAATATGAAGGCGGAGTAAATGCAGAAGAAAGTGCAGT
>NZ_CAUTDQ010000020.1:0-34864 GCF_963537375.1 uncultured Gemella sp. | reverse complement strand
TACACATTTCATGTAAAATTTTTTTTTTATTTTATCGAATTGATTTTTTTTTCCTATTTCTTTATATTACTTCATATATTACAATTTTAAAAAATTTTTCAATATCTTTATATAGATAGTAATTGTTATCTCTGTCATCAATTTTTTTAGAAATCTTTATTGCTTTATTATCAATTTTTGAAACATCATAATTAATAAATCTTAAGTCTTCAAATAAGAATTCTTTAATATCTATATCAATTATATGAGCTTGTAATTTTGTACGACCGTTAAAGTTATTTTTATCGATTGTACATAATAAATCAATGATATCATTCTTCTCAACTTTTTCAAATGCAACATTATCTTTAAAAGTGATACATTCTAGGTTTCCTACTTCATCAGCAATTGTTAGTCTTAGATACTGTTTATCTGATCCGAAATAGGATTTATTTAGTACCATTGCATTCTCTAATAATACCGTTGGTTTTTCAAAGTCCATACCAAATGGTTTTAATATTTCAAGTGAATTAAGAAATTGATAGCTAATTTCTTCTAAGCTAGTAACTATATCTATTTTTTTAGTTGATTTTAATTCATTATTCTTCTTAAACTCTTCATATTCACTATTAAGAAAGTCTTGTATTTTATCTAGATTAATTTCATCAAACGAAAAACCAGCAGCAAGTGTATGTCCACCAAATGCTAAAAATAAATCAGAAATTTTATTCATAGCTGTGTAGATGTTAAAATCAAAAATGCTTCTAGCTGATCCTTTTAAAATACCATCTTTATTATTCATAATAAATACAGGTCTTTGATATTTTTCTACAATATTGGATGCTACTATTCCTAGAACGCCTTCATGATAGTCTCCAGATATCATAAGTACATTATTATCTTTCTTACTAGAATTCTCTATTTGATCAATAACATCTTTAACAATTTCTTCAGTAACTTGTTTACGTTCAATATTGTATTTTTCAATTTGTTCTGCTAATACTCTAGCGGTTTTAGTATCTTCTGCCATTAGGAATGAAAGGCCTAATTTAGCACTATCCATTCTACCAATAGAGTTTAGTTTTGGTCCTATGTAAAAGCCTATTGTTTGTTCATCTACTTTTGTATCAATATTTGATAATTCAAGTAACATTTTCAAACCAATACGTGGATCTTCATTTATTAGTTCTAATCCCTGTTTAACAAATATTCTATTCTCATCTGTAATTGAAACCATATCAGCGATAGTTCCAATAGCAACTAGATCTAAAAGAAAATCCGGAAAAATCTCTAGGAGAGCATGTGCAAGTTTAAATGCTACACCTACCCCTGCAAGTTTTTTGAAAGGATAATTTCCTTCTGGATGCTCGGGATGAATAATTGCATATGCATTTGGAATTGTATCTTGAATCTTATGGTGGTCTGTAATAATAACATCACATCCTAATTCATTAGCTAAATCTACTTCTTCTACACCTGCAATCCCATTATCGACTGTAATAATTAATGAAATACCCGATTCAATAATTTTAGTAAATGCTTCTTTATTCGGTCCATACCCCTCTTCGAATCTATTAGGTATGTATGATGAGACATTTGCACCTAAAGAAATCAGTGTTTCAACTAATAAAACTGTTGAAGTTATACCATCTGCATCATAATCCCCATATACTAGAATCTTCTCCTCATTTTCGATCGCTTCATTAATTCTATCAACAGCTTTTTGCATATCATGCATTAGAAACGGATCATATCCTTCTTCATATTCATCTGAAAAATATTTTTTTACCGATGACATATCAGTAATTGATCGAGCATTTAATATTTTAGCAACGTTTTTTGAAATATTATACGATTCTATTTCTTTTAAAAAACTTTCGTCATATGTTGGATATATCCAATTGTATTTAATCCCCATTTTCTCACCTCACTTCTTTTAATTTCACTATATTTATTCTTTTTTATCTTCTTCTAATTGTTCTTTGGTAAATAATAACTTTTCTGTTCTTTCGTATTTCTTCGAAAGAGTTTTATATTTTTGACGCCAATACAAACTAGCAAGTATCATCCCTATGAAGAAACATACAAAAAATAGAATTGTTAATGGTAATTTCACCGTAAAGAAAATAAATGAAACAGGTACAGAATTATAATTCATTATAAAGAATGTTATTATTGATACAAAGGCTATTACTATACCAAATACTTTATAAGGTAATTTATTATCCATTATTTCACCTCTCTAACCATATTAGCAAATTCTTCTTCATTTATTACTTTTATTCCTAATTGTTCAGCTTTAGCTAGTTTTGAACCAGCCTTTTCTCCAGCTATTACTAAATCAGTTTTTGAAGTCACACTTCCTGTGACTTTTGCTCCATATTTTTCTAAATAATCTTTAGCTTCATTTCTTGTTAATTCAACTAATTTACCAGTTAGAACTACAGTTTTCCCAGCAAAAATATTATTTGTATTAACTTCTTGAATTTCATACTGAGGATTCATTCCAACTTTAATTAAATCATTTATGAATTTTATGTTATTTTCATCAGATAAATAATCTAAAATAGACTCAGCAGTAATTTGACCTACATCATCTAGATTAACAAGTTCATCTAGTGTAGCATTCATTAAATTAGACAGATTAAAATACTTTTCTGCCAATATTTTCCCTGCTTTTTTTCCTACATTAAGAATACCAAGTGCAAAGATAACTTTGTCTAAACTACTTTGTTTTGAATTTTCAATTGCATTTAGAAGATTATCAACTGATTTTTCACCCATTCTATCTAATGATATTAATTTTTCTCTTTCTAATGAAAATAAATCAATAGTATGAGCAATAATACCTTTTTCATAAAGAGTAGCTACAACTTTATCTCCTAATCCTTCAATATTTAAAGCATCTCTTGAAGCAAAGTGTATTATTCTTCTAATATTTTGATCAGGACAATCTGGATTTTTACATCTCGTAAATGGATCATTTTCTTTTGTGTAAGTTTGTTGTCCGCAAGATGGACATGTATTAGGCATTTTATATTTTGTTGAACCCTCAGTCCTTAGTTCTCTAACTACACGTACTACTTTTGGAATTATCTCACCTGCTTTTTTTACAACGACCATATCGCCTATGTGAATATCCAGTTCCTCAATAATATCTTTATTGTGTAAAGAAGCTTTAGATACGGTTGATCCAGAAATTACGATAGGATCAAGAATAGCTACTGGAGTGATAATACCTGTTCTACCAACACTTAGTTCTACATCAAGCAATTTAGTGGCTAATTCCTCTTCAGGAAATTTATATGCGGTAGCCCATCTTGGACTTTTTTGAGTGTAGCCTACTTCTTCTTGTGTTGAGTACGAATTTACTTTTATAACTATTCCATCGATATCATACGGTAGATCTTTCTTGTGCTCTGTCCAATAATTTATATAATCTATAACATCATCGATATTTTTGCATAATTTGAAGTTAGGATTAACTGGCAAATCATATTCTTTAGCTGTATTTAAAGCATTCTCCTGTGATACAATGCTGTCATCTCCAACTATTGAATAAATAAATGCTGATAATCTTCTTTTTGCAGTTATTTTAGAATCGAGTTGTCTTAATGAACCAGCGGCTGCATTCCTTGGATTAGCAAATAATACTTCATTGTTGCTCTCACGTTCAGAATTTAATAGTTCAAATGATTTTCTCGGCAAGTAAACTTCACCTCTTACTTCAAATGTTCTATTATCTTTTAATACTTTTGGAATTGAGAAAATAGTTTTAATATTTTCAGTAACGTCTTCACCAACGCTACCATCTCCACGTGTAGCAGCACTTACCAATCTTCCATCTTCATACTTAATTGAAATTGCTAAACCATCAATTTTTAATTCACATATATATTCAACACTATGATCTGGTACTAATTTTGAAATTCTTGCATCAAAATCTCTTAAATCTTCGATTGAGAACGTATTAGATAAACTTAACATTGGAACTTTATGTGTTATTTTTTCAAATTCATCTAATACCCTATCGCCTACTCGTTGAGTAGGTGAGTTCTCTAATATATACTCAGGATGATTTTCTTCTAGTTTTTCTAATTGTTTATATAATGTATCATATTCTGTATCAGATATCTGTGGATTATCTTCAACATAATAATCATAAGAATATTTATTTAATAAAGAAACTAATTTCGAAATTTCTTCTTGAACTTGTTTCATAAAAAATTAATCCTTTCTAGTTAAGTTGGCATATTCGATTAGTAATGTTTTCATACCAACTTCACTAAATTCAACTTTAACACTATCACTTGTAATATCTATTACTTTACCCTCTCCAAATTTCTTATGAATAACAGTATCGCCAATGCCATAATTGGTACTGATAGCATTCTTAGGTTTATCCGAAATTTTGATTTTTGGACTAAGTTTACTAATAAATTTATTAGCATCTTCTACGTTTGAATTATTAGACTCAAATGCAGAAGATCCAAAAGATGATTCAAAGTGCATAAGTTTATTTGGTACTTCATCTAAAAATCTAGAACGTTTATTCATCTTAATAGAACCAAATTGCATACGTCTATTGGCATATGACATAAATAGTTTTTCTTTAGCACGTGTAATTGCAACATATGCTAAACGACGCTCTTCTTCCATCTTATTTTTCTCATCAGCACTACTTTCCGCATCACGAATTGAAGGGAATAAATTTTCTTCTAACCCCATAATAAACACTACTTTATATTCTAATCCTTTTGCGGCATGAACAGTAGATAAAACAACAGAATCTTCTTCATTTTCATCATCAGCATCTGATGTAAGTGACATCTCAGAAATAAAGTCAATAAGACTATCATTCATACTTGAGAATTGTTTAGCAGAAGATACTAACTCAGAAATATTCTCTATCCTATTTTCAGCATAAGCATCATTTGATCCTTTTAGCATATTTTCATATCCAGAATCTTTATAAATACCAATAATTAATTCATCAATTGAATATTTATCAGTTTCTGAATATTTCTCTATAAGATTTGTTAGCAAATGAACATTAGTTGTAATTTTCTTAGATACCCCTACTGCCTCTATATTTTTCAAAGCATCGAATAACGATATACCATATTGTGTTGCATAGTTGTCAATTTTTTCCATTGAACTTGCGCCTATTCCACGTTTAGGAACATTTATAATTCTTCTTAAACTAAATTCATCATCTCTATTAACAATAACGTTAAGATAGGCAAGTAAATCACGCACCTCTTGACGTTGCAAGAATTTAAGTGATCCAATTAATTTATATGGTATTCCAAAAGCTAAACAAGAATTCTCCATCTGACGAGAAAGATAGTTAGCTCGGTATAAAATAGCAATATCCTTATACGATATACCTTCTTTTTTCAATTCTAGAATTTTTTTAGCGATATCATCTGTTTCATCTTTATCGTTTGAAGCAGCGTATACGGAGATTTTACCTCCACCTTTGTTTTCAGACCATAGAGCCTTTTCTTTTCTATCAGTATTATTTTTAATTACTGCATTTGCAGCATCTAAAATTGTTGAATTAGAACGATAGTTTTGGTCTAAGAAAATCAGCTCAACATCTTTATAATCTTTTTCAAAGTTAATAATATTATCACTACATGCTCCACGCCAACTATAAATACTTTGATCATCATCCCCAACAACACATACGTTTTTATGGACTTCTGACAACATTTTAATCAATCTATATTGAATTACGTTAGTATCTTGATACTCATCAACATGAATATATTCAAATTTATTTTGATAAATAGCTAGTACTTCAGGGAACTTTTTAAATAGTATAATAGTTTTTAACATAAGGTCATCAAAATCAAGTACACTATTTTTCTTTAAATATCTTTGGTAATGAGCATATATTTCAGCTACATTTTTCATATATCCATAACGTGATTGTTCCCTCATAGCCTTTACAGTAGTCATACTATTTTTTGCATTTGAAATTATTTTTAGTATATTAGCTGGTTGATATGAATCTTCTGAAAGATTAAGATTTTTAACAATTGTTTTTATAATACTTTTCTGTTCACTAGTATCCAAAATTGTAAAGTTTTTATTATATCCTAGCAGTTCTATGTGTTGACGTAGAATTCTTACACACATTGAGTGGAAAGTGTTTATCCAAATGTATTTAGAAGTTTCCCCTACTAATGCATAAATTCTTTCTTTCATTTCTTTTGCAGCTTTATTAGTAAAAGTTATCGCTAGTATATTACTTTCTAATACATTTTTTTCTGCAATTAAATATGCAATTCTATTAGTTAATACACGTGTTTTTCCACTACCAGCACCAGCTATTACCATTACTGCACCGTCAGTTTTTAAAATAGCTTTTAGCTGATTATCATTCATATTTTGTACAAAATTCACAGTTATTTCTCCTATATTTTCTCTAATTATATTTTATCATACTTTCAAAATAAAAGGGAGTGACTCTAAAAACTAGATTCCAAGGAAATCAATTTTGCCGAGTCAGTCCCTCTATTTTTATTTAGTTTGTATATAGATTATAAGAATATTGCTATAGCAGAGATAAATCCACTAGCTAATATAATAAAAATCATTAACCATAATACAATTTTAAATAATTTTTTATTCATATATATTATTCTACCTCACCTAATGTTTCTATCCCTAAGTCAAGTTCATCGATGTCATCATTTTCATCATTTTCTACAACTGAGTCAGTTTTTTTCCCAGTTTTATTCATCATTTCTTCCCTAACAAGACCATAAATTTCATTGTAAAGTTCTTCATTTTCTTCGAAAACTTTCTTCACGTTTTCACGACCTTGTCCTAAACGCTCTCCATTATAAGAGAACCATGATCCAGATTTATTAATAATATCTAAATCAACTGCAAAATCAAGAGTTTCTCCGATTTTAGAAATCCCTTCACCAAACATAATATCTACTTCAGCAATTTTAAATGGTGGAGCTACTTTATTTTTAACAATTTTAATTTTTGTTCTGTTACCTAAAATTTCACTATCAGCACCCTTAATTGCTTCCCCTTTACGTACATCAATACGAACTGTAGAATAGAATTTCAGTGCACGTCCACCAGTTGTAACTTCTGGACTACCAAACATTACCCCTACTTTTTCACGAAGTTGGTTAATAAATAACGCAATAGTATTTGCTTTATTTATTTGACCTGTTAATTTACGTAAAGCTTGTGACATAAGACGAGCTTGTAAACCAATATGGTTAGCTCCCATGACTCCATCGATTTCAGCTTTTGGTACTAACGCTGCAACTGAGTCGATAACGATAATATCAATAGCTCCTGATAAAATTAATTTTTCAGCTATATCAAGTGCCTGTTCACCACTATCTGGTTGAGATAAGAAGAATTTACCTGGTGTAAAATCTACACCTAGAGCTTTTGCATATTCAATGTCAAGTGCATTTTCAGCATCTATAAACGCTGCAATACCACCTGTTTTTTGTACTTCCGCAATTGCGTGTAAAGCTATTGTAGTCTTACCTGAAGATTCTGGACCGTATACTTCAACAATACGTCCTTTTGGATATCCTCCAATCCCTAATGCTGAATCTATTGCTAATGAACCTGAAGATACGGCTTCTACTTTGATAGGATTTTCTGATGAAATATCCATGATAGCACCTTTACCGTATTCTTTTTCAATTACTTTTATGGCTTCGTTAATAGCGGCTTGACGGGCTTTTAAATCGTCTTTTTCAATATGAGTGACTTGTTTATCTTTTGATTTTTTTGCCATTGTTTTTCCTTTCTGCTTATTCTCCAATTACTGTAGTTAAAGTTCCAATACCTTCAACAGTGATTTTAATTTCATCACCTGTTTGTAAGAATCTTGGTGGATTTTGTGCTGCACCTACTCCTGCTGGAGTACCAGTAGCAATAATATCACCAGCTTCTAATGGAACAATTTTACTAATTTCTGCCAATACATCATCAACTCTAAATAACATTTCAGATGTCATAGCATTTTGTTTAATTTCTCCATTAATTTTTGTTACGATACTCATTGATTCAGGTGAACTAACTTCATCTTTAGTTACTAAATAAGGTCCTACTACTGCTGATTTTTCTAATGATTTACCTAAGAAAAATTGTCCGTGTTTATATTGTAAATCTGTAGCAGTAATATCATTCATGATTGTGTAACCGAAAATATAATCTAAAACTAATGGTCTTAGTATGTTTTTACCTGGTTTAGCTATTACTACAGCAAGTTCTCCTCCGAAGTCTAAGCTATCTGTAATATTTTTATGAGATGGAACTACTTCATTATTTCCAGCTAGAGCTGTTGTTGCTTTCGTAAAGATAAGAACATCTTTAGGAGTTTTAGCAAGCTCATCTCCAAGTTCATTAACATGAGCCTCATAATTGTGTCCAACACAAAGAATATTTTTTGGTGTTCTTGTAATTGGTGAACGCCAAATTATTTTATCAAATGGTACTTTATAACTTTCAGCTTTACCACTTTCTTCAACTAATTTTAGTACTTTTCTAATTTTTTCAATGAAAGAAACTCCATATACTTCAATTGCTTCTCTTAAAGTCGCAGGTATTTTATCAGTATTATCAAAATCTTCTAGTACTTTAATTAGATTCCATGCACTTTCTTCACGTTTTACTTTTACTCCATATAATTCATTATCGTTATAACTGAATGATAAAAATTTCATAGTTGCCTCCTCGACTGTTATAATTTCTTTAAGTTATTATACCATACTTTTAGTAATATTACTATAGAATAATTCAAAAAAAATTAAGTTATCCGTACAATTATTTATATAAAATAAGGATAACTTAATAATTTATAAATTATTTTTCAAATTATTTATTACATCTTTTGGAATACCTAATTTTAATAGTCTTTCTTCAGATGCTTCTTTAATTTCTTCGATTGAAGAAAATGTTTTTAGTAAGAGATTCTTTCTCACTTTTCCAATACCTTGAATATTGTCTAAACTAGAATTGTACATATTTTTAGTTTTAATTGCTCTATGATAAGTAATAGCAAATCTATGTACTTCATCTTGTATTTGTTTTAAGAATAAATATTCTGCTGATGTTTTAGGAAACTCAATTATTTCATAATCATCTGTAATTATATATTCAGTAATATGCTTATCATTTTTTGCTAAACCAATAATCTTAACTTGAGTCAAACCAAGCTTCTCATGAACAACTTCTATCGCAGCATTGAGATGATTTTTTCCTCCATCGACAATTAATAATTCTGTATTAGTTTTCTTATCTTTATAGTTTCTATACAAAACTTCTTTCATTGTCTGAACATCATTTATTCCCATAGATTCATCAATTTTAAATTTCCTATAGTTATATGTATTTTTTTTACCATTTGTAAAATTTACTTTTACCGATACGGCATCTACACCCATAATATTAGAGTTATCAAATGCATCAATACTATCTATTGATTTAACACCTAGTTTCTCAGCTATATTATTTAAAGTTACTTGCAATTTACGTTCTTTTAGCTCTTCAATGGCTAAATTATTGTTTAAATAATGAGAAGCATTTTCTTTTACAGTGTCCAGTATTTTCCTATGATTTCCTCTTTTAGGAATTATAACCTTACAATCAACTACATTTGATAATAAATTGTCATCAACTTCATCAATATAGATTTCTTTAGGTAATTTATTCATGGCATAGTATTGAATTAAATAAGAATATAAAATTTGATCTGGACTGTCGTATAGATTAAAATATTCAACTTTACGTTCAATAATATTACCTAATCTAGATAAAAATATTTGAATACAGATATAATCATTATTAAAACTATATCCTATGTAATCACGATCAATATTATTGCTATCTGCAACAACTTGATTCTGCACTGAAACCTCAATCGATTTTATATAACTATGAATCTGACCTGCAGCTTCAAATTCAAGATTTTTAACATGATCTTGCATTTTATTATTTAAGTCTTCTAAAATTTCTTTAGTATTACCAGTTAGAAATGATTTTATTTTATTAATCTGAGTTTTATATTCATCAGGTGTAATTTTTTTAGCACATGGACCTATACATTCACCTATTTGATAATACATACATGGACGTTTTTCTACAGGATTACACTTTCTAAGTGGATAAATTTTATCAAGAATCTTTTTTACTTCCATAGCAGATTTGATATCAACATATGGACCAAAATAAATATTTTTATTACTCTTTTTATATTTTCTAGTCATTAATAACCTTGGATGTTCTTCCTTAGTAACCATCAAATAAGGGTAACTCTTATCATCTTTTAATCGAATATTAAAGTACGGTCTATATTTTTTTATTAAGTTATTCTCAAGTAATAATGCTTCCTTCTCTGAGTTTACTATAATGTATTCAAGATCTTCAATTTTTGAAACTAAAGTTTGTGTTTTTTTATTGTGAGTTCCAGTAAAGTAACTTTTTACTCTATTCTTTAAATTTTTAGCTTTACCTACATAGATTATTTCTCCAATATTATCTTTATATAGATAACAACCAGGATTATCTGGAAGTAATTCTAATTTTTTTTGTAATGTTAAATTCATTATTATCACCATTTAATTGTATGTTAACTTTTTAAAAAAGGGAGTGACTCAAAAATCGTGATTTCATAGAAATCGATTTTGTCGAGTCACCCCCGCACAGTTTATTAGATATCTAAAAAGCTTACCCAAAGCGAATTTAGATATCAATAAACCACTGCGTCTATGAGTTCTCATGTAAACTATTTTTAAAATCTAGTACTTTCGGGTCAGACCCTTTCATTATCATAATCTAGCTATTATTTCTTCTGTCATTATTATTAACATTAGTTGAAGAGTTTGTATTTCTTGAAGATGAATTATTAGAGTTATTATCATTATTTGTTCTAGGATCAATATCAGAATCGTCTCTTGAAGTTTTCTTCTCTTTTCCTTTAGAAATTATAATTTCAAGTGATTCCTCACTAGGAATTATACTAGATCCACTTCTTATACTTTGAGAAATTACTGTACCAGCTTCTTTGTCTGAGTATTCTTCTTTATATGAAACATTTTTGAATCCATAAGAAGCAATTACACTTTCAGCTCTACTACTTTCTTCACCGACTAAATTAGGCATAGAAACTTTTTTCTTACCACTTGAAACTTGGATAATTAGTTCTTTTTCCTTTGGAACAATTTCTGTACCCGCTGGGATATTTTGAGAAACTACTTTACCTGTATCATATTTGTCGCTTTCAACTTTTTCAACAGTAATATTTTTAAATCCTAGTTTTGATGCGTTTCTTCTAACATTTTCTTCGTCTATACCAACAAAGTTAGGCATGTCGACAGTTTTCTTACCAGAAGATACTCGTAAGTCGACTTTTGAACCTTTTCTTACTTTTTTACCAGCCTTAGGATCACTATCAATTACTGTTTTTTCTTTAACATCATCACTAGCTACTTCAGTAATATCTCCAACTTCTAAGCCAGCCTTAACAATAGTAACTTTTGCTTCTTCTAAAGTCTTATTACGGACATCAGGGGCAGAGACACTATTAGCACCTATTAAATAGTTATATGTGAAAAATGCTCCAACAATAATTACTACCATTGCTAGTATTGCGAAGAATATGTGTTTAGCCTTAGAAGTTTGCTCCTTATCATTTTTCTTACTTACACTATTATAACTATTTTTGTACTGTTTATTCTGATATCCCCTATTGTTATTGTTATTTTGACGTTGATCCTCTTCATAATCATAATAATCATCTTCTTCATTATAGTTATTATAATCTGAATAACCATGAGGAACATCAATAGGATTTCTATCAATATATTGAGTTTGATTATAGTTGTTATTTTGAATTGGTTCAGTTGGTATTTTAAATCCAGTGTATTTATTTTCATGTAATCGTTCTGGATTTAATACAGTACTTAAATCTTCAAATAACTCCTTCGAACTTATGTATCGTTCGTTAGGGTTTTTCATTGTAGCTTGAAGTACGATATTTTTTACACTTTGAGGTACATTTTCTCTATACTTATCGATATCAGGAAGCTCTTCTTGCAAGTGTTTTAAAGCAATAGCAACCGCTGACTCACCTTTAAAAGGTATCTGTCCTGTTATCATTTCAAAAATAAGAATACCAAGAGAATATATATCACTTTGTGCTGTAGCAACATTCCCACGAGCTTGTTCTGGAGATAAATAATATACAGTCCCTAACATTTGATTTGTTTGAGTTAATGTAGTATCTCCGTACGCTCTAGCGATACCAAAATCAGTAATCTTACATGTTAAATTCTCCTTCATTAATATATTTTGAGGTTTAATGTCTCTATGAATAATACCATTCTGATGGGCATGACTAAGTCCAGCTGCAATTTGTTTAGCTATATGAACAATTGTTTCGATTGGCATACGTGGATTTTTTATCATGTAGTCTTTTAAAGTCATTCCTTCTACATACTCAAGTATCAGATAGTAAAATTCTCCTTCGTTCTCAACGTCATAAATAGATACTATATTAGGATGAGAAAGACTTGTTACTGCTTTCGCCTCTCTATTGAATCTTTTTACTGCATCTTCGTCATTAGCATCAATTTTAAATGTTTTAATAGCTACTTGTCTATCTAAAATCGTATCATAACCTAACCAAACAGTGGCCATTCCACCTGTACCTAGATGATCTAAAATTTTATATCTATTACATATAATTTTATTTATCATGGTTTACACCCCCTAGATTTTTTATTATAGCTACAGATATATTATCTACTCCTCCGCGATTTACACACAATTCTATAAGTTTTTCTACAGATATTGATAATTCATTGTTTCTAACTATATCTTGAATTTCTTCATTTTCTATCATGTTCGTTAAACCGTCAGAACACAGTAAAAAATAATCATATTTGCTTAAATCATCAATAAATGTATGTAAATTAATATTATCTCTTGTAGCTAATGCTTGAGTTAGTACATGGCGTTCTGGATGAGTTTTTGCTTCTTCTTGTGTTATAGCACCAGCGCTTATTAAGGCACCAACAAATGAATCTTCCACAGTAACAACACTCATCTCATTATCTTTAGTCAAACCATACGCGCTACTATCACCAATATTATAAACAACAACTTGATTGTCAAATGTAGCTACTGTGACAATAGTAGTACCCATTTTTTTATTCTTTTCTTGTGATTTGTTAAATAATTCTAAGTTCAATTTTTCTATTTTATCACAAAGCCAATTTTTCATATTATTAAAATTAGCAAATGTTAAATTCTGCCACTCTTTTTCTAGAATCGACACGATATAATTACTCGAATATGCTGCATTACTATGGCTACCAACACCATCACAAACAACGGCAAGAACTTCACCTTGTTTATTTTTCATAACAGCAATTGCATCCTCATTTTTTTCTTTTCTTCCTTTATTACTATTATACGAATATACTAGTGGCATCTGGAATTCCTCCTTTTACCTCATCCTTACGTTCTTTAGCACGAAGTTGTCCACACGCAGCATCAATATCATCACCCTGAGTTCTTCTAATTGTAACATTAACTTTATTTTTCTTAAGTATTTTTTCAAATGCAAAAATATCGCTCTTACTAGTTCTAACGTAGTTACGTTCTGGTACATAGTTAATTGGGATTAAGTTAACATGACAGTTTAGACCTTTAATAATCTCCGATAATTTCTCTGCATGTTCTTTTTGGTCGTTTACTTTACCCATTAGACCATATTCAAAAGTAATACGACGATTAGTAGTTTCTTGATAATATTTTAATGCTTCCATAAGTTTGTCAATATTATAAGCTCTGTTTACTGGCATGATTTTACTTCTTAATTCATTGGTAGGTGCGTGTAAAGAAACCGCGAAGTTAATTTGAACTTTTTCATTCGCAAAATCATAAATTTTCGGCACAATACCAGAAGTTGAAACAGTAATGTGTCTAGCTCCAATATTGAAACTTTCATCACTATTTACTATTCTAATAAAATCCATCATCTCATCGTAGTTTTCAAATGGTTCACCGATACCCATGATTACGATACTAGAAATACGTTCACCTTTTTTATCTAATTCTTGTTGAACTTTTAACACTTGAGAAACAATTTCACCAGCTTCTAAATTACGTTTTAAACCACCAAGTGTTGAAGCACAGAAAGTACAGCCGATACGACATCCAACTTGTGTTGTTACACAAAGAGAATTTCCGTATTTATTTTTCATAAGTACACTTTCAATTGTATATTTATCTTGTAGCTCAAATAAGAACTTCATAGTACCATCAGCTGATTCTTGTTTAATTATTGTTTTTAAAGTTGTAATTTCGAACTCTTCAGCAAGTTTTTCTTGTAAAGATTTAGGTACATTTTTCATTTCTGAAAAATCTGTAACTCTCTTTTTATATAACCAATCATAAATTTGCTTAGCTCTAAATTTTTTCTCACCAATACTTACAATATATTCTTCTAATTGATCTAGTCTTAAAGAATATATTGACATTTTATCAAAATCTTTTAACCATCTTGACTTTTTATAACCTTTAAAATCTGAAATTAACATTTTGCCTCCATTTTTTTAAGTTTTGCGATGAAGAATCCATCGCAACTATACTCATCGGGTAGTATTTCTAATACACCATTGTCTCTTGTTTTTACTATACTATTATTTAGAGTTATTTTCTCTAAAATAAAATCTCTATTCTCTTTTAAAAACTTCTCGATATTTTGTATGTTTTCTCTCTTATCAATTGTACAAGTAGAATACATAAGTGTTCCACCTTGCTTTACATAATGTTTACTATTTTCTAAAATCTCATACTGAAGTTTTACGATATCTTCAACATATGCATTTGTGATTTTATATTTAATTTCGGGTTTATTTTTAATAACCCCAATTCCTGAACAAGGGACATCACAAACTACTATATCAAATTTATCAGTGAATGAATCGTTCGTTAATGTTGCATCTTGTTCTCTTACTTGAATATTAGTTATTCCAAGTTTTTCTTTATTATCTTCTATTAATTTTAGCTTATGTATATATTTATCACATGAAATTAAACTAGAATTAAAATACTTACTCGCTATATGAAGACTTTTACCTCCTGGAGCAGCACAAGTATCTAGTATTTTGTATTTATTATCCAATGGTAAACCAATTGATGTAGCTACTAACGCACTTGCCTCATCTTGTATAATATAATATCCTTTTGTGAATAAACTACTATCTAGGTTTAATTTATTTAAAACAAGACTATCTTCACAGATTTTACTCTCGCTAACAGCATCACCTAATTTTTCTATTAGCTCTTTCTTAGTGATTTTTAAAGGATTATATCTAATACTATTTTTACTCTTATCATTAAAAGATACAACAATTTTTTGAGCTTTTTCTACTCCGTATTGTTTTTTAAGTATATTGTATAATTCGTTAGGACAGCTATTTTCTATACAAAATTGTTCTGTTTTATTTTTATATTTTAGATCTAGATTACTAGCATGTCGTTCAATATTTCTAAGAATACCATTTACGAATTTTCCTGTGATATTACCTGCAACTTTCTTACTTAGTTTAACAGCTTCATCAATAATTGCAAAATTCGGGGTTTTATCCATATACAGTAATTGATAAATACTCATTAATAAAATCACTTTAACCTTTGGTTTAACCCTACCTTTTGAATAGCTTTTAAGAATATGTTCAAGATATATTTTATTCTTTATAGTGCCGTACACTACTTCGCTAATAAATCTTTTATCTTGCTCTTGAATCTTATATTGATTAAAGTACTTATTTAATGTAATGTTGCTATAACCATTTTCTTGAATGATTGTATAAAGTACTTCATAAGTAATGTGTCTAGCATTAATGCTACTCATTTTCTTCACCTAAAATTGTACCTACATAATCTTTCTTATTAGATAAGAAATTTACCACTGGCATACGCTTTTTACCAGATACTTGAAGTTCATGTACTTTTAGTATTGTTTCATTCCCACATAAAACATAGATGTTTTTCTTATCTTGCTTAATTATTGTTCCTACTTTAGTATAACTAGATTGTTCTTCTAATTCAACAACTTCACTAGACCAGATCTTTAACACATTACCATCTAAGTATGTAAACGCCCCTGGTGTAGGATCTAATGCACGAACTTTATTAAATACCTCTCTTGCTGATGTATTCCAATCGATTTTTTCATCTTCTCTTAAAATATTTCTTGCAAAAGTAGCTTGCTTGTCATCTTGTTTTTCAGGTGCTATGTCACCACTAAAAATTTTTGGTAAAGTTTCATTTAGTAAATCACGTCCAGCTACTGAAAGTTTATCATGTAGTGATTCATAGTTATCGCTATCTAAAATATCAACTTCAACTTTTGAAATCATGTCTCCTGCATCTAGTTTTTTAACCATATACATAATAGTGATACCTGTTTTCTTATGATCTTCTAATATCGAATATTGAATAGGTGCTCCACCTCGTAATTTAGGTAATAAAGACCCGTGAACATTTATACATTTATGTTTTGGAATTTCTAATATTTTTTCAGGTACAAGCTGCCCATATGCAGCAGTAATAATTATATCAGGATTCAGCTCTTTTAATGTATTATATGTCTCTTCATCTGTAGATATTTTTTCAGGTTGTAATACCTTGATATTATTATCTAATGCCATGACTTTTACTGGCGGTGGTGTTAATACTTTTTTTCTACCAACTTTTTTGTCTGGTTGGGTAATTACTAAATCTACCCCATAATTTTCAATTAACATTTCTAAAACAGGAACCGCAAACTTTGGAGTTCCCATAAATACTATCTTTTTCTTGTTCATTTATTTCTCCTAATAAAGAATTTAATCTTACTAATTATACCATATTTTTTTATATTCTTCTATTATTAGCCGGTTTTTAGCATCCTAGTTAATAATTATTATTATTAGATTCAAAGTTCAATAAAAACCTTTTGTTTTCTAATCCAGCAGCATAACCGGTTAAACTTCCATTTGTACCTATAACCCTGTGACAAGGAATAAATATTAACAATGGATTATGTCCTACTGCTCCACCCACTGCTTGTGCTGACATAGTTTCTATAGACTGTAATTCCGCAATTTTCTTAGAAATATATTTATAAGTAACTACTTCACCATACGGAATATCTTTTAGTAACGACCAGATGTTTTTTCTAAAATCTGTTCCTATCATTTTTATAGGTATATTTTCCAAATCAGGTTTCTCATTATTAAAATAACTCTCTAACCATAATCTAGCTTTATTAAATATTTCTAAACCATTATTAAATTCGTACATATCTAAATCATCAGGAAAATACCTTTGCCCCTCTAAATAACATCCACATAGATGGATACCATCAGAAATTAAATATAGAAGACCTATCTTACTTTTATACGTGCAATAATACATTTAAAACTCCTTTAATTATTTGTACTATAATTATTATAACAAAAAAGAGAGTATGATTAAAAAATCATCTCTCGATTTATTATTATTTATCTTCTTCCTTATAAATTTTAAATAATAAGAATACAACTCCTACACAAATAAAGCAATCAGCCAAGTTGAATATAGGAAAATCATAGCCAAAAATTCTAAAATCTAGGAAATCAACAACTTCATGTCTAGTTAATCTATCAATAAAATTACCAATTGCTCCTCCATAAATTAGAGAAAAAATAGCTTTATCAAAACTCGATAATATATTTCTTTGTTTAACTAAATAATATGTTAAAATAGCAATAAAAATTATCGTAACAACTATAAAAAATATGCGGCTATCTTGTAAAATTCCCCATGCTGCTCCTCTATTTCTATGAGATGAAATACTAAAGAAATTAGCTATAACTTCCTTACTTTCACCTAATGTAAAATGATTAACTATAAAATTTTTACTAAGTTGATCTAGCAATATTAGAAAACACGCCAGTATAAATATAATTAGCATAGTCCCTCTCCTCTTATTTTAATACTAATAATTTTTCTAATTCAGGATCAATAGAACGCTCCCCTCTTGCAGGGAGTTTATAGCGACCTAAATGAATTAATTGATGATGTATTTTACCCCAACTTTCCATAGGAAATACACTCATCAGATTTTTTTCGACTTGAAGCGGATTATCATTTATATCCGCAAGACCAAACATTTTTGCAACTCTTTCTACATGAGTATCAACTGCTATAGCAGGTATATTAAAACCAACAGAAAGAACAACATTCGCCGTCTTTCTACCTACACCAGGTAAAGTTTCTAATTCCTCTCTAGTTTGTGGAATTTTATAGTCATAGACGTCTCTAAGCATATTAGCCATTCCAACAATATTTTTTGACTTAGCTTTATAAAGACCTAATGTACGAATATATTTTTCAATGTCTTCTACTTTAGCATCAGCATAGTCATCAATAGTTTTATAATTTTCGAATAATCCTACTGTAGCTCTATTAACATACTCATCTTTACATTGGGCAGATAACAGAACAGCAATAATTAATTCTAAATGGTTAGAAAAATCTAATTCACATTCAACATTAGGAAATACTTTATCCAAATAATCCATTACTTTTTTAGCTTTAATCTTTTTTTGTCTATTTGTTAAACCAGTCATAACCTAAATTACTTCCACTTTCTTTTTTTATTTCTTTACTAACTTTATTGTTTAAAATACCATTAACATAACTAATATTTTTCGAGATAGTTAATGCCTCATCGATTTCTGTTTTTGTATATTTTCTTTCGAACCATGAAGACACTATATCCATCTCTTTTGAAGTTAATATTTTTCCTGTAACTTTCTCAACTAATCTTAAAAGTTCACGTAATGTATAATAATCATCTTTATTATTAAATACTATAAAGTCTATTCTACTATCTGGTAAAAGTGCTATTAATTCTTTCTTAATTAAAATATCTAAGAGAGAAAAAATCTGATCTTCAGAACAACTTAATTTTTCCTTGAAAACTTCTATTGAAAAAGGTATCTTCCCTTGATTTGTCAAATAACTTATCTGAAGAAGAAACATTGCTTCCTCTCCAGATAAGTTATGAGAAGTATAATTCATTAAAAAATCAGCATCAACTAAAAGACCTTTTATATTGATATTGATCATATTAAACTCCTATGGTGTTAGTCTGTTTAATAAACGTGGGAATGGAACAGTTTCACGAACGTGGCCGTTACCAGTAATCCAAGCAACTGTTCTTTCCAATCCTAAACCAAATCCTGCATGTTCAACAGAACCATATTTACGTAAATCTAAATACCAACCATAAGCATCAAGATTTAAATCATGTTTCTTAATGTTTTCTAATAGTTTATCATAATCGTCAATACGTTGAGAACCACCAATAATTTCTCCATATCCTTCTGGAGCTATTAAATCGGCACATAATACTACACCAGGTTCATTTGGATCTTCAATCATGTAGAATGGTTTAATATCTAATGGCCAGTGAGTAATAAACACTGGTTTATTATAGCTATTAGCTATAAACGTTTCATGTGGTGATCCAAAATCGTCCCCGTATTCAATGTCGTCAAATCCATTTTCTTTTAATAACTTGATTGCATCTTTATATTTAATACGAGGGAATTCTCCTCTAGCATTTTCTAATGCTTCAATGTCACGACCTAGTACTTTAAGCTGTTCTTGACATTTTTCTAATACATCTGTTAATAAATGATTAACAAAAGCTTCTTGTAAAGCTAAACTTTCATCATGATTACAGAATGCCATTTCAGCTTCAATCATCCAGAACTCGATTAAGTGACGACGAGTTTTAGATTTTTCTGCTCTAAATGTAGGTCCAAATGAGAATACTTTACCAAACGCCATTGCTGTAGCTTCTAAGTATAATTGACCTGACTGAGAAAGGTAAGCTTCTTCGTCAAAGTATTTAGTGTTGAATAATTCTGTTGTTCCTTCAGGAGCTGAAGATGTTAAAATTGGTGGATCAGTTTTTAAGAAACCTTCTTTTTCAAAGAAATCATAAGTTGATTTAATGATTTGATTTCTAATTGTTAAAATAGCATGTTGTTTTTTAGAACGAATCCAAATGTGACGATTGTCAGCTAAAAATTCTACTCCATGCTCTTTTGGAGTAATAGGATAATCAACTGCTTCAGAAATTACTTCGAAATCTTCAATCTCTAACTCAATTCCAGAAAGTTCTCTTTCATTTTCTTTAATTAACCCAGTTACTTTTAATGAAGTTTCTTGTGGTAAGTGACGTAATTGTTGATATCTTTCTTCACCTAAAGATTCTTTTAAAGCGATAGCTTGAATAAATCCAGCTCCATATCTTAATTGGAAAAATGCAATTTTACCACTGCTTCTCTTGTTAGCAATCCATGCACCAAGAGTTACTTTTTGACCTAGTTGTTCTTTTAAATTATTAATGTTCAACTTACAGTCCCTCCTATTTTTAATTAATGTTTTGTTCAATTTAAAATTGTCATATATTATATATAAAAACTATTTATATTATAACATAAATTTACTATTTTTTTAATTATGTGTTTTTATTTTTCTCATCTAATGTTCTAAATCACGAAAAACTATAATACTTTCAAATATATCTTTAAGATAGTATCGATACTCCAGAATATCCTTCGTCGCATAACATCTATAAGATATTTTATTATTTTTTATAACCTCATTATATAATTCGTTAAAATTATCTTTTATTGAGAAATTATAATATTTTATATAACTTCTTTTTTCTCTTTTGTTAAAATATAAATCCTTATATTTATTACTTTCAAATACATATAGTATTGAGCCTATAGCTTTTGAATTCAATAATTCCTCATCACCATTACTATAAATATAATGTGCTTTAGCTTTTAGATTTAAATATTTATGGTTTCTAGAATGAATTATATTAATTAATCCCTTTACTTTCTTATCGTCAACAACTGTTAATTTTAAACTATTTTCTTGATTAAGAACAACAAACTTATATGTGTTTTTAGAGTTTGTAAGTACATCTTTTAATTTTCTCATAAACTTGTATGAAACTGGTAGTATATCTTTATAAGATTTTATATCATTTAATATAGCCTCGACATCTTGAAGGATAAAACTCAAACTATCATTATACAAGAATAAACTTTCTGATATATACATTTCATGTAAAAACTTTACTAGACCATCTATATTATTTCTTAGCATTTTAATATTTTTATCTTTTAGATTTTTCGATACAGCAACATTTAACTCAATAATAACATTTTTATAGAAGTAATCTTTTGTATTTTTTGAATCGAGTTCACGTCCTAAAATCTTTTTGTTTTCAAAAATAAAAGTATGATTTTTTAAGTTATTATTTTCCAACAAGTACTCGATTGAACTATAATTTGTAACAATATTTTTACAACTATCAGCCACCCTATTTTTTTCATCAAAATAGTAAGATTTAGAGCTTATTAAAATACCATTTCTTATATTATCAATATACAATTTCTCAAGATAAAGTAAATTTAACTCACAAAAGTCCCCAGAATTTGTTTCTAATATCCATACATATAATTTTATTAAAAGTTTATCTAAATTTAAATCTTCTTTTTTAGGGAATAGTTTAAATACATTCAATGGAACATAATTACTCTTTTCTTTTAAAATAACATAATTCCTAATTTTAAAGTTTTCTATATATTTCTTTTCACTGATAGATGAAAACATTATAAACTTATCTTTAAAATTGTTATCATTAACTTTATATGATACTTTTTTAAAATCTACACCATCAAAATTAATGAAGTCTTCTTTTTTTATTTTCTTTCCTCTAATTATTCTTTTGCAATATCTAGCAAATTTAAGAGTATTGTAATCTATTTTTTCTAAAAGTACTTCAATCTTTTTAAAATTGTTTGAATTTATATTTGCAATTCTCTTAGAAATTTCTTTTAGTAATTCTACTGTTACTTGTACATCAATTGCGGCATTATGATATCCATCACCAGAGTATAGAGCAAGAGAATTAGATAAATCAGATAATCTATAACTTTCCTGAGTTGGCATAAATAATCTAGCTAGTTCAACTGTATCTAAAGACATTTTAGCATGATATCTTATTCCTACATCATGAAACCTTTTCTTTAAAATTACATAATCAGATGGTAAGCCGTGACAAACAAGTATATCTTCTTTTATGAAGTCATATAATTCTTTGGCAACATCTTCAAAATATAATTTTTCGCTTAACATATCGTTATTAATACCAGTTAACTCAGTAACAAAAGGTGAGACTTGTTTTTTAGGTTTAATATAATAATTAATAGACTCTATCTCTTTAAAGTTTTGATCCAGTTTTGTTGCAGAAAATTGAATTATTTCTTTTTCCTCAGTTAATTCAATATCCACTACACAAAATAATTTATTCATATATTCTCTCACCTCTCTTTCATTATGTCTATCTATTATCTCTTATTTTCATTAAAAATTCTAGTATGTCTTTTTTTGTATTATCTATTTTATATAATATAATAGCTTCTTCTAGTTTCTTAATGATTTCCTTTATCCACGGTCCTGCGGGCTTATCTATTATACTAATGATTTCCATTGAAGTTATAGCTATATCATTAAAAGATTTAATTGGTAAATTAATTCTTTCTATATCTTCCTTATCACAATAATTAGAATAACTAGCAATAAAAGAAACATCATTAATATCATAATTATATAAAATTATTTCTAAAGGAACATTACTACTAAAGTCCTCGTTAATTTTATCATATATTTTAATCTGTTTAATTTCTTTATTAGATAGTTTTAGTTCTTTTAACTTTTCAAAAGAAATATCATTGATTTTAGATAGGATGTATAAACTTTGACAAAATGTATAATTTGAAAAGTCAATTATTTTAGAAATTTCATCTAGAAAAGGAATATAATTATTTAATTTACTATCTAATAATAATTCTAAACTGCGTTTATTTCCTCTTCCTGTTAATAACTTTTTAAATTCATTTACTATCCGCTCAATTGAAACAAATTTTATCAGCTCAGCATTATTTTTTATAGCCTTTAAAGTATTTTCTTCAATTTCAAATCCAAGTTTTGAGGAGAAACGGAAGGCTCTTAACATTCTTAGGGCATCTTCAAAGAACCTTTCATTAGGATTATTAACAGTTTTTATTACTTTATTTCTTAAATCTATCTCTCCACAGTGATAATCATACAATTTCCCATTACTATCTAGAGCCATAGCATTAATAGTAAAATCTCGTCTATCTAAATCTTCCTTTAAATCACTGACAAACTTTACCTTCTCTGGAGTACGATGATCAATATACTCATCCTCAGTTCTAAAAGTTGTTACTTCAAAACTATCACCATCTACTAATATTGTAACCGTTCCGTGTTGTATTCCTGTATCTATACTTTTTCTAAAGATTTGTTTAACTTCATCAGGTAAAGCATTTGTAGTAATGTCTATATCAGAAAATTCATCATTAAGTAAGTAATCTCTAACGCAACCACCCACAAAATACGCCTCATAACCTGCTTCATTGAATTTTTCCAGTACATTTATGGCACTGTTAAATTTCTTATTAAAGTTATTTATATCCATATTATCCTTTCAAAATAGTAAAGGACTGGAGAAACCCCAGCCCTTTTAATCTCTTATATTATTTAGATAAGTTATAAGTATCTCTAGCAATCATAACTTCTTCATCTGTTGGAATAACAAATGCTTTAACTTTAGAGTCTGCTGTAGAAATTTCTGCAACTTTTCCGCGTACATTGTTTCTTTCTTTATCAACTTGTACACCTAGGAAAGTTAAACCTTCTAATACTTCTTCACGTACCCATGTAGCATTTTCACCAACACCAGCAGTAAATACGATAGCATCTACTCCGTTCATAGCTGCAGCATAAGCTCCAACATACTCTTTAATTCTGTTGATGTAAACATCGATTGCTTCAGCAGCATGTGGATTAGTATCTCTAACAGATTCAACATCACGTAAGTCAGAAGATAATCCTGAAACTCCTTTTAATCCTGATTCAAAGTTGAAAATACGCACGATTTCTTCAAGAGATAATCCAGTTTTTTGAGCAATGTAAGGAATAGTAGCTGGATCAATATCACCAGTTCTAGTACCCATTACTAATCCTGATAGTGGAGTGAATCCCATAGAAGTGTCGAATGATTTACCATTTTTAATTGCACAAATTGAAGCTCCGTTCCCAATGTGACAAGAAATAGTTTTAAGTTCTTTTGGATCTTTTCCTAAAACTTCAGCAACTTTTTCCCCAATGTATCTGTGGCTAGTTCCGTGAGCACCGTATTTACGAACTCCGTGTTTTACATAAAATTCTCTTGGCACAGCATACATGTAAGTTGATTTTGGCATACTTTGGTGGAATGCTGTATCGAATGTTAATACGTTTGGAACTCCTGGTAATTCTTTTTGGAATGAACGAACACCTTTAATATTCGCTGGGTTGTGTAAAGGCGCTAAGTCTTCGATTGAATCTACTTTAGCTAACTCTTCATCATTAACTAATACAGAAGCATCATAGAATTCTCCACCATGAACAACACGGTGTCCAACTCCTTCGATTTCTTTAACATCTTTTACAATTCCTAATTTAGTTAATTTTTCAAGTAACATTTCGATTGCTACATCGTGATTTGGAATATCTAATGTTTCTTTATTTTTTTCACCGTTGAATTCGATAGTGAATACACTATTTTCAATACCGATTCTTTCAACTAGTCCTTTTGTAATAACTTTTTCTTCAGGCATTTCAAATAATTGAAATTTTAAAGATGAACTTCCTGAGTTAATAGCTAAAATCTTTGTCATAAGTATATATCTCCTCTTACTCTATTTACATTATATACTCTATTATCTCATTAATTATAATTAATTACAAGAGTTATTTATAACTTTATAATAAAAAATTTACAAAAAAACTGATAACTAGAATACGCTATCTATATTTTAGTTATCAGTTTTATAAGTTTTTATGTTTTTTTATTGAATATAAAAATATTTTGATTACACCATTTAAGAAGTGAATGTACTACTTACTACTACCCATCCGCTATTTTCACTATGTTCAAGTTCACCTCTAGCGTTTACTCTATATTTTCCTACTATACTTCCGTCTTTTTTCAGATTTACATAGGCTAAATGATCGCTACCTAACCAAACATCATATGAAAAATCAGAAGTTGAAGAATTACGAGAAAATTCTTTAATATAAATAGCCCTTGCCCAATCACCAACTTGAGTGTCTGTAAGTTCTTTAGTATTCACCGAACTATCTTCTCTAAGTACTATACTACTTGAAGAAGACTTACTATCTTTGCTACTATTATTATCTTTTGATTTTTCACTTAACCCTCTTACTGTATATGAACGCTTGAATTCACCTTTAAGTTCTAGTTTTTTTGCATCAGCAGAAGATTTACTTAGACTTATTGTTACCTCAACTTTTTCTCCATTTTTTAAGTTATTTGATTTACTATAAGTTATAGTAGGTTCTTGTAGAAATTGTGTTACACTTCCGTCTGCATTTTCTACTGTTGGAATTTTCTTAATATCTGCTGCTGCAGTTCCATCACCATCAGTTCCGTATGGCTTAAACTCTATTTCATACTGATTAAGATCAACTACCGCCTTTTTATTAACAATATATTTATTATATGCAAAATATCCAGATATTGCTATAAGTCCAATAATTAGAAAACTTACCAATAGTATTAAACCTGTTCTTTTCTTAGGTTTTGCGTATTCTTCATACACTGGATTAAAATTACTATCATTTTGTTCATAATACTCCTGGTTATTAGTTTGGAATTGATTATTATCATTATACATATTATAATTTTCTTGATATTGCTGAGTATTATAATTTATATTTTGATCTTTATAATTTATATCGTAACTATTTAAGCCTCGATTATATTGATCGTTATACTCAGTATTTTGATTTTGTAAGTTACCATTATAATTAACATCTTGACTATATTGACCATTATACATTTCTTGATTTTGATAATTATCGTTATAGATTTGACTTTGGTCATAATTATTCTCATTATAATTCAAGAATTCCTGGTTTTGGTAATTATCATAATAATTTGTATTCTGATCCTGATAACCATTGTTAGATTCGTTATTATTATATCTTTGATTATTATTACTCATAACTAAACTCCTATAATTCATTTTACTATTTCTATAAATACTTTATATATTTAATTTCACTTATAATATTATCATAACTCTAACAATTTTTCTATAACAACTATATTTTGACATAAAATAAAAAGATTATAAAATTAACTTTTATCATAATAATAATCCTGTTTCAAATATATTTTATAATCCTTTTATTTATTATTCGTTAAATAAGTTTTCTAACTGTCTTGTTGCAGAGTTAATTTCATATCTATGTTTTCTAATTTTCTCATGCCTGGATTTTATTATACAACCTTAAAAACTCTGAAAATCTATGAATAGATTTTCAGAGTTCAAAATATAATTTTATTATCCTATTGATCCTTCCATCTCAAATGAAATTAATCTGTTTAATTCAACAGCGTATTCCATTGGAAGTTCTTTAGTAAATGGTTCGATGAATCCCATAACTATCATTTCTGTAGCTTGTCCTTCATCAAGGCCTCTACTCATTAAGTAGAACAGTTGTTCTTCTGATACTTTAGATACTTTTGCTTCATGCTCTAATGATACATTAGAGTTTTTAACTATGTTGTAAGGAATAGTATCTGAAGTTGAGTATTCATCTAAGATTAATGTATCACATTCAATGTTCGAACGAGATCCTTCTGAGTTTTTACCGAAGTGAATCCATCCACGGTAGTTAACTTTCCCACCACGACGAGACATTGATTTAGAAACGACAGTAGATGATGTTCTAGGTGCTAGGTGAATCATCTTAGAACCTGCATCAAGTACTTGTCCTTCACTAGCCATAGCAATAGATAATGTACTTCCACTTGCTCCTTCACCAACTAATATACAAGCTGGGTATTTCATTGTTAATTTAGAACCTAAGTTTCCATCAACCCATTCCATAGTACCATTTTTCTCAACAATCGCACGCTTAGTAACTAAGTTATAAACGTTCGTTGACCAGTTTTGAATAGTTGTATATCTAAAACGAGCATTCTCTTTAATAAAAATTTCTACTACAGCAGCGTGTAATGAGCTTGCTGAGTAAGTTGGAGCAGTACATCCTTCTACGTAGTGTAGAGAAGAGTTTTTCTCAATAATAATTAATGTACGCTCAAACTGCCCCATTTTCTCACTGTTAATTCTGAAGTACGCTTGAAGTGGAGCTTCTACTGATACATTTTCTGGACAGTAGATGAATGATCCACCTGACCAAACTGCAGAGTTTAATGCAGCGAATTTATTATCATTAAAATCAACAGCTTTTGAGAAATATTCTTTAAAAATTTCCTCATGATTTTTTAATGCAGTATCAGTATCTTCAAAGATAATTCCTTTTTCTTCAAATTGTTTATGCATATTGTGATAAACTACTTCTGATTCATATTGTGCAGATACACCTGCTAAGTATTTTTGTTCAGCTTCTGGAATACCAAGTTTTTCAAAAGTATTTTTAATTTCTTCTGGTACTTCATCCCAAGAACGTTCTGTTTTTTCTGATGGTTTTACATAGTATGTTAAATCCTCAAAATCGATTTCTGATAGATCTCCACCCCATGTAGGCATAGGCATTCTGTAGAACTCTTTTAATGCATTTAGACGATATTCTAACATCCATTGTGGTTCTTCTTTTCTTTCAGAAATTGTCTTAACGATTTCTTTTGTTAATCCTTTATCAGTCTTGAATATAGATACATCTTTATCTGAAAATCCATACTGATAATCGGTAAACATTTCTTCATTTTTATTCAATGCAATCACTCCTTCTTCTATTTATTTTCTTCTAAAATTTTTTCTGTAATTTTCCAAGCTAACGTAGCACATTTAACCCTAGCTGGAAGTTGAGAAATATTTTGTAATGAAATACTATCTTCTAAGTTTTCTTCATTAAATTCATTTCCCATAATCATATTTAAAAAGTCTTTAATTTTGGCATTAGCTTTTTCTACTGATAAACCTTTTAATTCTTCTGTTAACATCGATGCAGATGCTAGTGAAATAGAACAACCAGTTCCTACGAATTTTATATCTTCAATAATATCATCTACTAATTTCATACTAACAGTTATTTTATCACCACATGAAGGATTTAGCATTTCCAGTTTATAGCTATTTTCAATTGCTCCATTATTTCTTGGATGTTTACTATGGTCTAAGATAACTTGTTTATATAAACTTTTTAAATCACTAAAACTCATTTTCAAAAAACTCCTTCGTTTCTTTTAAAGTTTGAATAAAGAAATCTATCTCTTCTTTCGTATTATATAAATATAGACTTGCTCTAGCTACTGAATATGTATCTAACTTTCCTAATAATAGTTGTGTACACTGATGCCCCGCTCTTATACAGATACCTTTAGCATCTAAAAAACTTGTTAAATCGTGAGGATGAACACCTATCAAGTTAAAAGTTACTAGCGAAACTCTCTCTTCTATATTCTTTGTTCCATAAACCTCTATATTATCTATCTTAGAAAGCTCAGAATACATATATTCTGTAAGTTCTTTTGTATACTTTTCTATATTTTCTAAGCCAATACTATTTAAATACTTAATAGTTGCAGCTAGTCCAGCAGCTTCAGCTAGAAGTGGTGTTCCCGCTTCAAACTTATCTGGAAGTATAGCCCACGTTGCGGAAGTATCTTCAACAATACCAATCATTCCTCCACCAAATTCTACTGGATCAAATTTTTCTAGTAAGCTTTTTTTACCATAAAGCACACCAATACCAGTAGGTCCACACATCTTGTGTGCACTAAAAGCTAAAAAGTCACAATTCATTTTTTGAACATCAATTTTTAAATGAGGTACTGATTGAGCGGCATCTACTACAAAATAAATATCTTTATCTTTCAATAATTCACCAATTTCATATACTGGATTAATATTTCCTAATACGTTAGAAGCGTGACATATTGAAACAATTTTAGTTTTTTCTGTGATAAACTCTTTAAGTTGTTCAATACTAATTCTTCCTTCTTCATCTAGTTCTAAATATTTTAAAACTAGATTTTTACGTTTTGCTAATTGTTGCCATGGAATAATATTAGCATGATGCTCCATGAAGGTAAGAATAATCTCATCACCTTCACTAACATCTTGTTCTAAAATTCTTGCCGCAAAATTTAAGCTCTCAGTAGTTCCACTAGTATAAATTACTTCTTCGTAGCTACCAGCATTAATAAATTCTTTTACAAGCTCCTTTGAACCTTCATAAATTTTTTCAGATTCATCACCTAATGTGTAAACAGATCTATGAATATTCGAATTATAATTTCTGTAGTAATCTGAAATAGCATCAATTACTTGGTTTGGTTTTTGAGTAGTAGCTCCGTTATCAAAAAATATCAAATCATTATTCGATATCTTTCTTTTTAATATAGGAAAATCTTCTCTATATTTACTAAAATCTATCATTATTACTCACTCTCATTATTGTTAATTTTCTCATCAATAAGAATCGTTACAAGTTCTTTAATTTTATCTACTGTTAATTCTGAGATTACAGGTGATAGGAATCCGTGAACTAGTAATCTACTTGATTCTTTTCTTGTTAATCCTCTACTTTGTAAGTAGTATAATTGCTCTTCATCAATACGTCCTAGAGAAGCACCGTGTCCTGCCATAACGTCATTCTCATCGATTAGTAGCATTGGATTCGCATCAGCTTTTGCTTCAGATGAAAGTGTTAGCATTCGAGAACTTTGATAAGCATTAGAGCCTGTTGCTCCTTTAACGATAAATCCTACACCGTTAAATACGATATGTGATCTATCTAGTAATACACCGTGTTGAAGAATATCACCTTTACTGCTTAGTCCTTGGTTAACTACTTCACTGTTGAAGTAAGTTTTTTGTTCTTTAACTCCTAAAGTAACAATCTTAAGGTTAGCTTCAGAACCATCACCAAGAATATTCGTTGTATTATCGTGATATACATCTGCCTCATCCATCGCTGCAACATTCCAGTTAATTAATGAATCCCTGTATGTTAATCCACGACGTAAAATAGTTCCACGTTTCTCACCTGGTTGGTTTGTGATAGAGCTATAATTAATTTGTGCTCCCTCATGAGCTACAACTTCAGATACTAAGCTGAATGGTGCTTTGTCTTCTTTTTGATTATTTACATAATTTTCAATGAAATTAAATTTGGCGTTTTTACCAACTTGGATAGTAACATGGTTAAATAAACTTTGTTCTTTATCCGAAATTACAATATATTGAAGCGGTTCTTCAATTACAGCATTATCCTTAACATCAATAAATAATCCAGCATTTAATAGTGTATAGTGAACAGCTGTTACTTTACTTTCAGCATAGTCAACAACACTCATAAAACTATCTTTAATGTGATCATCATTCATTGCAGTGAAAATATCTTTAATCACTACTTTATCAGCGTATTTTTCTGGAATATTAATGTGAACAATAGTATTGTTCTTTTGAACTACAGCAAAATCATCACTATTAATACCATATTCAGCTATATCTACATTTCCTTCATTTTCTAATCTTAGAGTTGAAAAATCAACATTAAATAAGTTCCATCTTTCTAACTCCATAGACTCTAATTTTGGAAAAGGTAGCGTATAACTTTTATATAAAGCTAATTTTCTAGTATTTAAAAACCATGTAGGTTCATTTGTATTAGAAAAGATACTTTGTAAAGTTTTAATACTTAGTTTTAATTTATTATTCTCCATATTAAACCTCTTCTTTTAACCAGTCATAACCTTCTTTTTCTAAACGAAGTGCTAGTTCAGGTCCACCTGATTTTACGATTTTTCCGTCCATTAATACGTGAACGAAATCAGGTTCGATATAATCTAATAATCTTTGGTAGTGAGTGATTATTAAGCAACCAAAGTTTTCTCCACGCATTTTGTTTACACCTTTTGATACAACTTTTAATGCATCGATATCTAAACCTGAGTCAATTTCATCTAGAATAGCAAATTTTGGTTCTAACATCATCATTTGTAAGATTTCATTACGTTTCTTTTCTCCACCAGAGAAACCATCATTTACATAACGTTGAGACATTTTTAGATCCATATCTAAAAATTCCATTGTTTTATCTAATTTTTTAATGTATTGCATAAGAGGAATACTATCTTCACGTTGAGCATTAATTGCTGATTTAATGAACTCTGAAGTTGGAACTCCTGGTACTTCTGATGGATATTGCATAGCTAAAAATAGTCCAGCGCGGGCTCTTTCATCAACTTCCATCTCTAATACTTCTTCATCATCTAATAAGATACTTCCACCATCTACTTCATATTTTGGGTGACCCATAATTGCAGAAGCTAATGTAGATTTACCAGCTCCGTTCGGTCCCATTACCGCATGAATTTCACCAGATTTTATTTCTAAGTTAAGTCCTTTTAATATTTGTTTTTCATTAATTGATACTTCTAGATTTTTTATATCAAGAACTGACATTTTATTTCCTCCATCTTTTATATTTTACGATTTATAAGTAAGATATTTAATACTGATAATCGTTATTTTCATAATATTAATTATAAAGGTTTTCATAATTATTATCAAATTATCAGTTTGATAAATTTTTTAATCAAAGCAAACTTTAACTGATTTATTTTCAGTTAAAATACATATTATAATTATATTACAAACTTCCTTTTAAATTAACACAGTAAAAGAATCTCCAACACAATATTATTGAAGATTCTTTAATATAACTTATTCTATTTTGAAAATTCCCACATAGCTACAATCTCTGTTTTCAATTCATCATATGACCATTTTTTCAGAGTTCTTGTATAACTATTTGGATCATTAATAATATACTTACCATCTTCATCTTTTGCTGTGATTAATATTATATGACCCACTGTTGTGAATTTTCCAGGGTGTACAGAAGCGATAATAGGATTTCCTTTATCTAAACTTGCATTTATTGCTTCTTTACTTAATGGAACACCTGTTGATTTAACGCCATATTCTTTAGCTATATAATCGAAAAAGCTCCATTTTGTTCCTTCCTCAGCAAAGTAACCATTTGCATCTTCTTTTTCAGCAATACTCTTTGGAGTAATTGATTTATCGTCTAATATTCCTCCTAAAGCCATAGCTACACAAGTTGGTCCACATCCCCCAATAGCGATATTAGTTCCACCAAGTCTATCATATGCCCATCGTTTATCCCATTGTATATAATAAGGGTACTTTCTATCTATATCTACTGTTTGTCCCTGTTCAAAAGGTGTAGCTTGTTGACCTGCCAAGTAACCAAGAACATATTGAGTAGCATCTTTATTATTTGCTAATAATTTTTGTTCTGCTTCTGGAAGATTTTCTCTTTGTAAATATATTAATTGACCAATTAAGCTTCCATTAGCATTTTGAAGAAGATTAGCTTCTACACCATTAGGACTAGTTATAAATGGTGAAGGTTGAGCAACACCTTGAATTCCATCTCGAGCATTTGCAATATTTTCATTTTTTGATTCAACATTAGTAGTGTTATTAGTGCTCTTAATCGCGTAGTTAAATAGTAGCTCTTTATTACTTTGAACTACATATAATACTACAGTACAAATAACAAGAATAGTAACTACCAAAATATCAATATTTTTTCTTTTCATTTAACACCTCTTTATTTACTTTTTTTCACTAAAATTATCCCTACAGAAATAACTATAATATATCCTATCAAACTTTGCAAGTCTGGTAACTCGTTGAAGAATATAAATCCTAAAATTCCAGAAAATAAAACTTGCGAATAATCAAAAACCGATATATTTTTTGCGGCTGCGTATTTATATGCAAAAGTTACACCATACTGCCCTATAGTCGCTGATGCACCAGCTAATAATAACATTAAGAATTGAAACACTGTCATATCTCTATAATCAAAAATAAGATATGGCAACAACATGAAGGTAGATAATGTCGAGAAGAAGAAAATTATAAATTCTCCTGAAACATTATGTGTTCCTAGATACCTAACACAAGTGTAAGCTACACCAGAACAAAAGGCTCCTAGAAGGGCAGCCAACGCCCCCATACTAATAAAACCATCACCTGTAGGTCTTACGATAAATCCTACACCTATAAAAGCAATAATTATAGATATTAGCTGAAATACTGTCATTTTTTCTTTAAAGAATATAAACGACAATATTAAAATTACAAATGGCGATAACTTTTGTATTATCGTTGAATCTGCTAGACTTATATGAGTTATTGCATAAAAATTAAATACCAATCCTATTGTTCCAAAAACACTACGTGAAATTAATACACTCCATTCAATTTTATCTTTTGGCAGATTGATTACCTTCCAATGCTTTATTAAGGGAATTGACGAGATTCCAACCGCAATAATATTTCTGAAAAAACCTTTTTGCATAGATGGAAGATCTCCAGCCAATTTTATAAATAGAGACATAAGAGAAAAACCAAATCCTGCTACGACTATGCAAAATATTCCCATTAAAATGTTATTTTTTTTATCCATTTCTAAACTCCAATATACTTAATATTTGCTCAATTGTTTGTTCAATGTTATTTTTAGTTACACTCTTATTCATAGCCTTTTCCAACGAAAGAAATTCTCTTTGAATTGAGAATGAAGCATCTACAAGTTCCTTATCTTTACTACTTAATTCCCTTAGCTCTTCATCGAGAATACTACCAGCTAGAAAAATAACTTTTTTATTAAATTTCTTCGCTATTCTAGCAATTTCTATTGGTGCTTTCCCCATATAACTTTGCTTATCTAGTTTTCCTTCTCCAGTAATTACTATATCTATACCTTGAATTTTTTTCTCTAAATCTAGATAATTTATCATAAAATTAGAGCCAGATTGCATAGTAGAATCTAAAAAAGATAAAAAGGCGTATCCTAACCCTCCTGCAGCTCCACTACCTGGATAATATGAATAGTCTTTTCCGATAACAGCAGAGACTTTTTCTGAAAAGTTTTCAACATAGGCATCTACAATTGAAAAATCACCTTCCTTTAATCCTTTTTGTTTTGAATAAATATATGTAGCACCATCTTTACCATACAAAGGACTATTAACATCACTAATAACTGTAAATTTAGCCTTAGAAAGTTTCTGATTCTTATTATAAAAATTTATATTCTCTATCTTACTTAAATCAGCTATTCCATGGCTACAGTTTTCACCACTTATAGTAGTAAACTTAATACCTAATTCACTGAGCATTCCAATACCACAATCATTAGTTGCACTACCACCTAAGCCAATAATGAAACTTTCAATATCCTCATCTAATAAATAAGCAATCAGTTTACCTAGACCAACAGTAGAAGTCTTATAAGGATTTTTTTGATCTTCAGAGAGTTGTTTTAATCCGATAACCTCTGCAACTTCAATTACAGCTTCCCTAGTATTATTATTTACTAAATAATTCACCGTGTGTTCTTGAAGAGCTACATTTAAAGTTTTAAATTTTCTTTTTTCAAAATTTTTAAATAAACCTAAAAAACCATCGCCACCATCAGCAACTACCTCCATAGTCACTTTATGATTATAAATAGAATTATTTATTTTATTTGAAATTATTTTCCCAATTTCATAAGAAGATAAAGAACCCTTGAATTCATTAACTGCTACTAAAATTTTCATAAAATATCAACTCCCCTTATAAATCTGTTTTATATATCTAGTTAATTT
>NZ_CAUTDQ010000019.1:0-36224 GCF_963537375.1 uncultured Gemella sp. | reverse complement strand
TAGTTAATTATTTTTGTACACCTTAATTATATTGGATATTTGTCTTTTTGTATATAAAAATAGAAATCCGGGGCTGGAATTTTTTCCATGCCCCGGATTTAGTATACAACCTGTTTTAGTTATTAAATTTGTTTAGTTAAGTCTATCATTTCAAGAAGACCTTGAGCACACTCGCTACCTTTGTTTCCAGCTTTTGAACCCGCTCTTTCGATAGCTTGATCAATGTCTTCAGTAGTTATAACACCGAACATTACAGGAATTTCGCTGTTAAGATTGATTTGACCTACACCTTTTGCTACTTCGTTACAAACTAAGTCATAGTGACTAGTGCTTCCACGAATAATGCTTCCTAATGTAACGATACCATCGTATTTATTTGTAGCTACTAATTTTTTAGTAATAAATGGAATTTCGAATGCTCCTGGAACCCAGTATACATCGATGTTTTCTTCTTTTACTTCGTTTCTAATTAATGTATCTTTAGCTCCACCTAATAATTTAGATGTGATGAACTCGTTAAAACGTGCTACTACGATTGCTACCTTAATATCTTTACCTATAAATTTTCCTTCAAATGTTGTCATAATAATGTTCTCCTTATATATCTAAAAAGTGATTAAATCTTATTTTTTTTGTTTGTAAATAGTGTTTGTTTTCTTTATGTGGTTTTATCTTAATTGGTTCACGGTCAACTATATTTATTCCTAAAGAACTTAATTGTTCTACTTTGTCAGGGTTGTTAGTAAGTAGTTTTACCGATTTTATTCCTAAGTAATCTAATATATCTACTGCAATACTATAGTCCCTCTCATCGGGAGCGAAACCTAATTGAACATTAGCATCGTAAGTATCTACACCTTGTTCTTGCAATTGGTATGCAAGGAGTTTGTTTCTAAGCCCGATTCCTCGACCTTCTTGTCTCAAATATAAAATTGCTCCTCGACCAAGTTCTGAGATTTTTTGAAGTGCGGCGTGTAATTGTTCACCGCAATCACATCTATGAGAAGCGAATATATCCCCTGTTAAACATTCTGAGTGAACTCGTATTAGTAAAGGTTCTTCAGAAGTTAAATCACCTTTACTAATAATTAAATGTTCTTTATTAAATTCATCTTCAAACAGTTGTAAATCAAAGTCTCCGAATTCTGTTGGAAGTTTTACTTTAACGCTGTCTTCAAATGACAAAAAACGTGTTAGCTCATCTAAATCAACAACTGTTAAATCCCATTTTTTAGCGAACTCATACAGGTCATCTCTTCTAGCCATAGTTCCATCTTCGTTCATAATTTCGCAGATATATGTAGCTTCAGTACTGTTAGCTAATCTTGCTAAATCTAAACTTGCTTCGGTGTGGCCACGACGAACTTTAATTCCACCATCACGTCCTACAAGGGGGAACATATGTCCAGGTCTATTGAAATCTTCAGGTCTAGAATTAGGATTTGCTAATTCTTTTATAGTTGTAGCTCTTTCAAAAGCCGAGATTCCTGTAGTTGATGTTTTATAATCAACACTTACTGTGAACGCTGTACCGTGAGGATCTGTATTTTTATCTAGCATTGAGTGTAGATTTAAGTACTTAGCTATTTCAGTTGAAACAGGTGCGCAAATTAAACCTCGGGCATGTTTTGTCATGAAGTTTACATTTTCACCAGTAACTAGTTCAGCTAAGCCGACTAAATCTCCTTCTGCTTCTCTGTCATCATCATCGATAAGAACGATTAATTTTCCAGCTTTTAAATCTTCGATTGCTTGTCGTACATTATTAATCATTTAACTTTCCTCCAAATAGTTTTAGTTGAGCTTTTATATATTTTGCTAGAATATCGGTCTCAATATTTACATTGTCACCAATTTTCAATTTTTCTAGATTTGTGTGTTTTGCAGTATGTGGAATTAACGAAACGGTAAATTTATTATTGTCACAAGTTACTACTGTTAAACTTATTCCGTTTATAGTAATTGAGCCTTGATTAATGATTTCTCCTTGGAATTTACTTGGATAAGCAAAAGTTAGAAGAATAGCATTTTCATCTTTTTGTCTTGCTGCTAATTGTGCTAAGCCATCACTGTGACCTGAAACTATATGTCCTTCGAATCTATCTGAGTGTCCCATTGCGGGCTCAAGATTTACAGAGTCATTTACTTTTAAGTCTTTAAATGTTGTTCTCTTATAAGTCTCGGGCATAATATCAACGGTGAATTGTGATGAACTTTTTTGGACGCATGTTAAGCATACTCCATTTACTGCCATACTATCACCGATTTTATATGTTTCCAGTAAGTTTTTGGTTGCTTGTATTGTTAATTTTATACTGTGACTTGATTTTATAATTTTTACTATTTTCCCTTGTTCTTTTATTAAACCTGTAAACATTGACTTTCTTTCCTTCCTGAGATTCTTATATCTTCACCGAGTTTTGTTACATTAATATCGTGTAAAGTGATTTTTTCATTAGTAGTTCTATCACTGCTAAATGATGAAGTATTGCTTCCTCCTAAGAGTGTAGGGGAAATATATGAAATCACTTCATCCCAATAACCACTAGCAAGGAATTGATCGTGGATACAAGGGCCACCTTCTACATATACTGATTGTATACCAAGTTTTGCAATTTCAGTAAGAATTTCTTTTATTGTAAATTCGTTAGGTGTAACGATAGTTACATGTGAAGGTAAGTTTTCCTTTTTGTATTTTGAAAAAACTATAACTTCAGAAGAATCGTCTTTAAAGAGATTTAGTTCTTTATGTTGGAAAATTGAACCTTCTTTATCTAATATGATTCTTTTCGGTGGGTATAATGAAGTGTCGGCTCCAGTTAATTTTGGATTATCTATTAACACAGTTTTTGCCCCAACAAGAATAGCTTGATAATTATCTCGTTCTTTTCTGACGAAGTCATATACTTCTTTTCCTGTTATTTGAGTTCTTTCATTAGTAAAGGCTAATTTTCCATCAAGACTGGTAGCTTGTTTTAAGGCTACATATGGTCTATTTTGGGTATGAAATAAATTATAAGCGTAATTCAGATTATAAGCTTCTTTTTCCAAGACACCAGTTGTAACTTCAATTCCATTATCACGTAAGAATTTAATTCCCTTTCCACTAACTATTGGATTAGGATCTAATTGAGCAACAACAACTTTAGAGATTCCCATTTTTAATATGGCCTCTGTACAAGGTGGTTGTTTTCCCTTGTGGTTACATGGTTCTAATGTGACATATAGAGTTGAATTAAATATTTTCTCAGGAGTTTTGCAAGTAGAAATAGCATTTTTTTCAGCATGTTCACAACCGTAACGGAGGTGTGAACCTCTTGCGACAATTTTATTATCTTTTACTATAATTGCACCGACTAGAGGATTGGTATATGTATATTTTGCACCACGCTTAGCCTCTAATAGAGCAAGATTCATAAAATATTCATGCATAGTATCAACTCCTTTATAAAAATAAAAACCCGATTATATTTGATGATTCAAATAATCGGGATTGATGGTTTGTTTTTTATTCGATAAAGAGACCTGAATGTATAGTTTTTATATACTCTAGGTTATATATTATCAGTAGTATTAGATATATTTATCATAATGCTATAATTTCTTCTCCCATCCAGACTATACTGTCGGTTCTGGAATCTCACCAGATCAGCTTGCGCTCACGGACTTCTAGAAAACTAGTCACCGCCGGTTGGGAATTACACCCGACCCCGAAGAAATATTTAATTCATGACTTAATAATAGCACTATTGAAAACGTATGTCAATGATTAAAGTTTATTTATAAAAAATATTTAAAACATTATAATAAAAAATAAGAGTGATTCAATATGAAATCATTATTTTGAATCACTTCTGATAATTTTAAACTATATTATAAAAATTGTGCTAAACAAACGATAAGAATAATAATTGGTAGTATATATCTTAATAAGAATAACCAAGTTTTAAATAAGACTAGGCTTGATTTGTTATTCTCGTTGATATGTAATTGCTCCTGTGCGACTTTTTTGTCTAGTACATATCCAGTGAATATTGATAATGCTAAGCAACCAAGTGGCATAAGTATATTAGATACTAAGAAGTCCATTAAATCGAAAACTGTTTTTCCGAATATTAATGTATCAGATAATGAACCGTAAGATAGAGCAGAAGGAATTCCAACGATGAAAGTTAAGATTCCGATGATTATACTGAATTTAGTACGGTTAGTATTTTTTTGGTTAGTAATATTTCCTACATTGATTTCTAACATAACTACAGATGAAGTAATAGTAGCGAATAAGAATAATATTAAGAATAGAATGTAGAAAATTTTACCGAATGCCATATTGTTGAATAATTGTGGTAATACGATGAATAATAAACTCGGTCCACCTTCAGATTCCATACCGAATGAGCTCATAGCAGGGAAGATTGCTAATCCAGCCATTATAGAAACTGCAATGTTCATTAATACAACCGAAATACCTGATTGAACCAGGTTAGTTCTTTTATCAAGGTATGATGCATAAGTTAACATAGCTGTAACCCCGATAGAAAGTGCGAAGAACGATTGCCCAAGTGCGAATAAAATACCAGAACTAGTGATTTTAGAAAAATCAGGTTTTAGGAAGTAAGTAACTCCAGCCATTGCATTTGGTAATGTTAATGATCTTGCGATAATTACTAAGAATATGATGAATAATAGTGGCATCATGATTTTTGATGCTTTTTCAATACCTTTTTGAACACCACGAGATACTATAAAAATATTTAATAAGATGAATAAAGCCTGAGCGCTTAATGCGATCCAAGTATTTGAGATAACACTCGTGAATAGGGCTGCGTGATCACCAGTAGCATGAAGCCCAAGAGCATCAGCAATTGAAATACCTAAATATACTAGAATCCATCCACCGATAACACTATAGAATGATAGTAAGATGAATAGGGCGAATCCACCGATATAACCAATAATATTATAATTTTTGTTTTTTCCTAGTTTGCCAAAAGTTCTAATGGCTGAAACTCCAGCACCACGGCCAAGTACAAATTCAGCAAGAAGTAGTGGTAGTCCAATTAAAAGAGTGAAGATAAGAAAGACTAGTAAGAATCCACCTCCACCATTTGCTGCGGTCATGTATGGGAATTTCCATACAGCTCCAAGACCTATCGCAGATCCCGCTGAAGCAAGTATGAAACCTATTTTAGAACTCCATTTCGAATTTTCTGACATAAAATTTTTCCTCCTGTTATTTGATAATAAATAAAAGCTATTTAGAAAATACTAAATAGCTTTTAAAATATATATAATACTATACTCAAGGCCATTTAGTATTTTTACCAATGGCCTGAAAACATGTTTAACTAGCCATTGTAGACATCGTTGCACTTATATCTACAATGCTATGAGATATAAGTGCTGCTAAAATGGCACGAAAAAGTATTCTCTTTTACTAGTTAAAATATTAGTTTTCATTATTGAGTAGCTCCTTTATAAATTGTAATTAAAATCTTAACATTTATCTGAAAATCTGTCAATAATTTTTTGAAAACTTTTAATTTGTTGCTCTTGCATGGATAATAAAAAGGTGAGGAGCAAAGAATAATCGTATAATAAAATAAATCACCATATTCAAATATATACTTGAGTATGATGATTTATTAGATTGTTGATTTGTATTTTTATAGATTATTCATTATCTAATTGCATGTAAACAACTTGAGTAGTTAGGTATTCTTCTAAACCATGTTTACCGTCAGCTCCACCGATACCAGATTTACGACGTCCAGCGTGGAATCCTTGCATAGCTTCGAAGTTTTCACGGTTGATGTATGTTTCACCGAATTTTAGACCATTTACAGCTTTGAATGCAGTATTTAGGTTAGTAGTGTAAACTGATGAAGTTAATCCGTATTCTGAATCATTTGCATATTCTAATACTTCTTCTAAAGTTTTGAATGTTGCTACTGGGATTACAGGTCCGAATGTTTCTTCTTTCATGATTTTCATTTCGTTAGTTACATCTGTTAAAACAGTTGGTCCAAAGAAGTATCCTACTTGATTTTCATCGCGAGTTCCACCGTATGATAGAGTAGCCCCTTGTTTTACTGCATAAGCAACTTTTTCTGCAACAGCATCTACAGCACGTTTTTCGATAAGTGGACCGTAATCTAAACCACCTTCTTTGTTAGGATCACCGAATTTAACTTTATCAAGTTCAGCGAATAATAATTTTTCGAATTCATCTTTAACATCTTCGTGAACATATACTCTTTCAGCACAGTTACATACTTGTCCAGAGTTAATTACACGAGATGCAACAATAGCTTTAGCAGCAAGAGAAAGGTCAGCATCTTTAAATACGATAGCAGGAGCTTTTCCTCCAAGTTCTAGAGAAACATTAGTGATATTTTCAGCTGCTGCTCTCATAACTTCTTGTCCAGCTGTTAAGCTACCAGTTAAACTTACTAAACCAACTTTAGGGTTAGAAGCTAATCTATTTCCTACTACAGAACCGCGTCCGTGAATAATATTAAGGATACCTTTTGGAAGACCTACTTCTACGCAGATTTCAGCAAAAATATCAGCGTTTATCGGAGTTAATTGACTTGGTTTCAATACAATTGTATTACCAGTAAGTAATGCTGGCGCCGCTTTTCTAGCGATTAAGAAGAATGGGAAGTTCCAAGGTAAAATACCAGTAGTTACTCCGTGAGGGCGTTTGAATAAGAAGATATGTTCATCTTGTCTATCACTTTGAATAATTTCTCCTTCATATCTTCTAGCCCATTCAGCCATATAATCTAAGTAATCAGCTGTAAATAATACTTCAACTTTAGCTAAATCGAAAGTTTTACCACCTTCGTTAACAATAGTTTGTGTAATTTCAGGTTCGCGTTCACGAATACGTTCAGCAAGTTTTCTAAGGTAAGCACCTCTTTGAACTGCTGGTAATTTTTCCCAATCGCGTTGCGCAACTTCAGCAACATCGATAGCACGGTCTACATCAGCTTCTGAAGAAGAAGGAATTTTTGCAATAACTTCCTCAGTAGAAGGATTTAACACGTTAATATAGTCATAATTTGAATTATCTTCAAATGCCCCGTTAATAAAATTTTTCAAAACTTTAACTTCACTCATAGTTTAATTCTCCTTTATCTTTTTTTGATAAGTAAACGTTACCATTTCTTTGCTAACATTATATATTATGAAAAAATTAAAATCAAGTACTTTGTTTGTATTTTTGATGTATATTTATATATTTAAACATAGATAAAGATGAATTTATTAAAAAAATAATGTATATTTATTTTTAAAAGTAAGTGGAAATTTATTGGAGTTATAGAAATTGGAATAAAATAAAACATCTGTAATATAGTACTTAAAACGCATACATAATTTAAAAATCTCTCATACTACTGTATATGAAAAATTTATAATTATTACAGATTAATATTAAATTTAATTTTTAATGTATTAAGTAAGTAATATAAATAATAGTAAAAAATTTTTTCGAGCAAAAATATTTCCATTAACACCGTATTTGGTGGTATAATCTTAGGTAAGAAACATTAGGAGGTTCATTAATGAAACAAAATATTGGAGTTATCGGTTTATCAGTAATGGGAAGCAATCTAGCATTAAATATTGCTGACAGTGGATTTAAAGTTGCAGTATTCAATAGAACAACATCTGTTGTAGATAAAATGTTAGCAGAACACCCACATGAAAATGTAGTAGGTAGATATTCACTACAAGAATTAATCGATGGATTAGAAAAACCTAGAAAAATTGTTTTAATGGTTAAAGCAGGATTTGCTGTAGATAGCCTAATTGAACAATTAACACCACTTCTTGATAAAGGAGATATCATTATTGATGGAGGAAACTCATTCTTTAAAGATACTCAAAGAAGATATGATCTATTATTAGAAAAAGGAATTAACTACTTTGGAGTTGGTGTATCTGGAGGAGAAGAAGGTGCTAGATTCGGTCCTGCCTTAATGCCTGGTGGAGATGAGAAAGCTTACGAAGAAATTCGTCCAATTTTAGAAGCTATTGCAGCTAAAGTTAACGATGTACCATGTTGTAGTTATACTTCAACTGGTGGAGCAGGTCACTATGTGAAAATGGTTCACAATGGTATCGAATATGGAGATATGCAACTAATTTCTGAAGCTTACAAAGTTCTTAAACACCTAGGTGGTTTCTCAAATGAAGAATTACAAAAAACATTTGAAGAGTGGAATAAAGGTGAACTAGAATCTTATCTAATTGAAATCACAGCAAATATCTTCAAAGTAAAAGAAGAAGATGGAAGCTACCTAGTGGATAAAATCTTAGATAAATCTCAACAAAAAGGTACTGGGAAATGGACTAACGAACAAGCTATTGATTTAGGAATTGATGTATCAGTTATTACAGCTGCGTTAAATGGAAGATATATGTCAAATCTTAAAGAAGAACGTGTTCGTGCTGAAAAAGAATTTGCTCGTAAACCTTATGCAGTAGTTGAAGATAAAGAAAGATTAAAAAATATTGTAAAAGATGCTTTATTTATTTCAAAAATTGTATCTTATGCACAAGGATTCAAATTATTACAAGCTGCTGAGAAAGAATATAACTGGACATTTGATTATTCACAAATTGCTAAAATTTTCCGTGGTGGATGTATTATTCAAGCGAAAATTTTACAAAATATTATCGAAGCATACCAAAATAATCCAAAATTAGAAAACCTAATCTTTGATCCATTCTTTAAAGAAGTTATTGAAACAAGACAAGATAGCTTACGTGAAGTTGCTACTTTAGCGATTTCTAATAGATTACCACTAAGTGCTATGACTTCTGCAGTTTCTTACTTAGATATCTACACTACAGCAGATAGTGGTGCTAACTTAATTCAAGCGCAACGTGATTATTTTGGAGCACATACTTTTGAAAGAACTGATAAAGAAGGAAATTATCACTATGACTGGGTTGGGAACAATGGAAAATAAAACAGCAATAACACTTTTTGGAGGGACAGGAGATCTTACTTATAGAAAACTGTTACCTGCATTATATAACTTAAATGTATTAGGGAAATTAGCTGATGATTTTAAGGTAGTTGTGATTGGTCGTAGAGCTTATACGCAATCAGAATATATAGATATTGCTCGTACGTGGGTAAAAGAGTATGCACGTACTAAATTCGACGATGAACAATTCGATGAATATGCTAAAAGAATTATCTATTTCAAAATGGATATGACAAATGAAGACGATTATGAGATGTTGCAATCATTTTATGTTGAACAAGATATACAAAATCATGTTTACTACTTTGCAGTAGCTCCATCATTCTTCATAACTATTACAAATGGTCTTAAAAAATATTGCTCAGAGAATAATGCGAAAGTTATTATTGAAAAACCATTTGGAGAAGATTTAGAAAAAGCTGGAATATTAAATGATGAGCTTGCTAAATTCTTTAATCAAGATGAAATTTATCATATTGACCATTATCTAGGTAAAGAGATGATTCAAAACATCCTATCTCTACGTTTTGAGAATATTATCTTTAAAGGTATCTGGAATAAAGATTTTATAGAAAATGTTCAAATTACTGCTGCAGAAACTGTAGGTGTTGGAACTAGGGCTAGTTACTATGATAAGAGTGGTGCTTTAAAAGATATGGTTCAAAATCACCTATTACAGGTTCTATCATTAGTAGCTATGGAAGAACCAAAAGAAGAGGGAAGTCGTGGTATTCACGAGAGTCAATACAATCTTCTTTCTGCACTAAAACCGATTGAAGATGTTCATGAAAGTTTAGTTATGGCACAATATGAAGGATATCTTCAAGAACAAAATATTCCTGCAGATTCTAAGACAGAAACGTATGCTGCACTTAAATTATTTGTAGATAATGAACGTTGGGAAGGTGTACCATTCTTTATAAGAACTGGTAAAAAACTGGAAAAACGTGAAACACAAGTAGTAGTTCAGTTTAAGTCTGTTGGTTCTTCACCCGGAAATGTATTAATTATAAAAATTCAACCTGAAGAAGGTGTGTATTTCCAATTTAATGCTAAAAAACCAGGTACAGAGCAAGAATTACAACCAATTTCACTTGATTTCTGCCAAAGTTGTATACTAGAAAATATAGTAAATACACCTGAAGCTTATGAAAGATTATTAGATGCTTGTTTTAGAGAGGATAGAGCATTATTCTCTCAATGGAATCAAATAGTTGAATCTTGGACATTTGTTAATAAACTTATAGCTAAGTATGAAGAACAAGGTTCTCCATTATACACATATGAACAAGGTTCAAAAGGTCCAAAAGAGGCTGATAATTTAGTGGATTGGGTTAAATAATTATTTAGATGTATTGTATGGCTTAATGTCATGCAATACATCTTTTTTGCAGTGTAGGTGTTTTTTTAGAGGTTGCTAGTTAGGAAAGTTTACGTTAAGCATGAAGTATAGTATAATGAAAATATAAGAAAAATTTAAATGATTATTTTCAAAAGGAGTTAAGATATGAGACTGTTAGATTCAATGTTAGAATACAATGAGTATTTTGTTAAATTCGAAGAGTATGAAAAATATAAGACAGAAGATAAATATCCAGCTAAGAGAGTAGTAATGTTTACGTGTATGGATACAAGGTTAGTTGAACTTGCAACAAAGTCTTTGAATCTATCTTCAGGAGACGTTAAAGTTGTGAAAAATGCAGGTGCTATATTAACTCATCCTTTTGGATCGATTATGAGAAGTTTGATAATAGCAGTGTATATGTTGAAAGCAGATGAGATTATAGTTATGGGGCATCACGACTGTGGTATGCAAAATATTGATACTAATCTAATTATGGAAAAAATGAAAAATAGAGGTGTTGGAAAAGAAACACTTGATATTTTACAATACTCTGGACTTGATTTAAATACGTGGTTACATGGATTTGATGATGTTGAGGAGAGTGTCGGACATGATGTCAATATGATTATGAATCATCCATTAATACCAAAAGATGTTCCTGTGCATGGATTAGTAATAAATCCAAGTAATGGGAAAGTTGATTTAGTTGTTAATGGTTATGAAAATCTAAGAAAATAGAAAGGGGATAGTAAGTTGAAGAAAATATTAATCTTGAATACAGGTGGAACAATCTCTATGAGTGAAGATCAAACAACGGGTAAAGTTTCGCCGACTGATAAGAATCCAATTGGTGTTGGAGGAAGTATGTTTTCTTATATTGGAGATTTAGTAGTTGAAGATTTATATCATCTTGCTTCTCCTCAGATAACAGAACATGAAATGTTAGGTATAAAGAATAGGATACTAGAAGCGGTAACACAAGGCTATGATGGCGTAGTAGTTACACATGGGACTGATACGCTTGAAGAAACTGCGTATTATTTAGAATTAACTTTAGATGTGAATATTCCAGTAGTGGTAACAGGAGCGATGCGCTCTAGTAATGAAATAGGAGCGGATGGACTTGCTAATCTAAGAAGTTCTTTAGTAGTTGCTGTTAGTGATGAAAGTTGTGATAAAGGTGTATTAGTAGTTATGAATGATGAGGTCCATACAGCTACTTATGTTACTAAAACACATACTACAAATGTAGCGACTTTCCAAACACCAACTTTTGGACCTATAGGATTAGTATCTAAAAATACTGTAATTTATTTCCAAAAATTAATAAATGAAGAACATTACGATGTAAATGTTTTTGGTAAGAAAGTGTACTTATTAAAGGCGTATGCTGGTATGGGAGATGAGCTTATTAATGCAGTCGCAAATCTTGGAGCTGATGGGTTAGTAATTGAAGCTCTAGGTGCTGGTAATTTACCGCCAAGGACTGTTCCAGCGATAAGAGAATGTATTAAGAAGAAAATACCAGTAGTATTTGTTTCCCGTGCATTTAATGGCGTTACTCAAGATGTATATGATTATGAAGGTGGCGGTAAGAGATTCCAACAAGATGGAGTTATTTTTACAACAGGACTTAGTGGACAGAAAGCTAGAATTAAGTTATTAGTTTTATTAGAAGCGGGAGTCGATTTTGATAATTTAAAAAATTATTTTTAGAAATAATTGGGGAAGTTATTGAAATATGAAGAAGGTTGAATATTTTTTATAATTATGGTAGTATATTAAATGATTAAAATTAGGAAAGAGGTGTAGAGTTGAAATTTAAATATCATAAGTCGTATAGAGGATTTTATCTATTAGAGGATAATAAATTTAAGCGACCATACCAAAAAATAGATCAAGAAAAAACATTAGAGAACTTAAATGGAAAAGTTGAGTTTAATAAAAATGAAATAATTGAAATAGTTGATGAATTCGTAGTTTTTGTTGTAAAAGATGGCGGAAAAACAAATGATACAAAGCCTGTAAAAGAATCAAAAAATAAGAAAAAAATTGAAACAATTGATTTTGAAGTATTGGAATTAAAATACAAAATTCCTAGACTGTTATTACAAAAATTGTATGGAGTTATAGCAGGGAATTCAAAAAATGGGCAACGTGACTTATTATCTGTTTTATCAGTTATAGAAAATGTTACACTAGCTGATAGTCTATTTTCTTCGAAAGTGAAAAAAATATTTTACTATAGCGATAAAGAGTTGAATGAGTTATTAGTTAGATACAACTTTGATAACTTAAATGTTGAAAATCTGAAAAAAGATATAGAGGTCAACTACCCTAGCCAATATATTTCTAATTTACCAGTTGATTATAAAGAATATGAAATGATCTTTGTATTTTATTTCATTATTCTGATAGAATTATTAACGATATTAAAATAAGATGAATTTTTTGATTAAAATTTATTTAAAAGACTTGATTTTTATATAGGTCTTTGATATAATTTTAATCAGAAAGTTTATTTTTTTGAAATAAGTTGGTCAAAAAACGACCTGACTGGACAGAGGTTGTCCATAGATAAACTTTCGAATAAACAGGGGAAACATAAGATGGATATTTTACATTTGTTACATATGCAAAGTAGACTTGTACCTGATATGTTTATGAAGTTTAGTAATAGGTATGAATTGCTTATTGCAATAAAAGTTAATCAACCAGTAGGTCGAAAAACATTATTAAACTTTATAAATATGACGGAAAGACAATTACGTACAGAATGTGAAGTTTTATCCAAGTTAGGGCTAATAACAAAAAAGGCTACGGGAATGAATCTTACAGAAAAAGGAGAAGAGCTTTTATTGGAGATAAAAGAATCAGTTATTAATGATGCTTTTGCCAAAGAAAGAAGTTTTATAAAAAATCATTTTTCAATAAAACAAGTTCATATTGTAGCAGGTGACTTTATTAATAATGAAGCCACTAGAGAAGAAATGACTAACTTACTCTTGGATAAGGTTAATGCTAAGATAACTAAAGAATGCGTAATTGGAGTCAGCGGTGGTAGTACGATGTATTACATAGCCGGCAGAGCTAATGAAACATTTGGTTATGGAAAAGATGTTACTATAACGCCTATCAGAGGAGGACTATCTGTAGTAAATACAGAATATCAAGCCAATGATATAGCCTCTAAGATGGCCAAAAACTCTGGGCATAATTATCAACTATTACATGCCCCAGATAATATAGGGCAAAAAGCATTAGAAGAACTTGTAAAAGAACCAGTCGTAAAAAATGCTCTAGATGTTATAGGTAAAACATCGATAATTATCCATAGTATAGGGAATGCTTTTGAAATGGCGAATAGAAGAAAATCTTCTAAAGATATTTTGAAAGTATTGGAAGAAAAAAATGCTGTTTGTGAATCATTTGGAAGTTATTTCGATGAGAACGGCAGTGAAATATTTAAAACCTCTACTATAGGTATGAGTTTTAAAGATGTTGATGGCATTGATAATGTCTTTACGATAGTTGGTGGAGAAGAAAAAACTGATGCAGTATTCAGTTATCTAAATACTAGACCGGCAAATGCGACACTAATTATTGACGAGGCTATTTGCAAAAAAATAATAAAAAAAGTTAATAAAAATTTTTAGGAGGAACTAAAAAATGACAGTAAAAGTAGCAATTAACGGATTTGGACGTATCGGACGTCTTGCTTTAAGAAGAATCCAAAACGTAGAAGGAATTGAAGTAGTAGCGATTAACGACTTAACACCAGTTAACCAACTAGTTCACTTATTAAAATATGATACAACTCAAGGTCGTTTCGACGGAGAAGTATCAGCAACTGAAGGAAGCTTAGTAGTAAATGGAAAAGAAATCAAAGCATTCGCTAACCCTAACCCAACTGAATTACCATGGGGAGAATTAGGAATCGATGTAGTATTAGAATGTACTGGATTCTTCACTTCTAAAGAAAAAGCTGAAGCTCACATCCAAGCAGGAGCTAAAAAAGTTGTTATCTCAGCTCCAGGTGGAAACGACGTTAAAACTATCGTTTACAACGTAAACCACGAAACTCTAGACGGAACAGAAACAGTTATCTCAGGTGCTTCTTGTACAACTAACTGTTTAGCTCCAATGGCTAAAACTTTACACGATAACTTCACAGTAGTTGAAGGATTAATGACTACAATCCACGGATACACTGGAGACCAAAACACACTTGACGCTCCTCACCGTGGTGGAGACTTACGTCGTGCTCGTGCAGCAGCTGAAAACATCGTACCTAACACAACTGGTGCTGCTAAAGCAATCGGATTAGTAATCCCAGAATTAAACGGAAAATTAGATGGAGCTGCTCAACGTGTACCAGTACCAACAGGTTCATTAACTGAATTAGTAGCTGTAGTTGAAAAAACTGTTACAGCTGAAGAAGTTAACGCTGCTATGGAAGCTGCAGCTAACGAATCATTCGGATACAACGTTGATCCAATCGTATCTTCTGATATCGTAGGTATCTCATACGGATCATTATTCGATGCAACTCAAACAAAAGTATTAACAGTTGGAGACAAACAATTAGTTAAAGTTGTTTCTTGGTATGACAACGAAATGTCTTACACTTCTCAATTAGTAAGAACATTAAAATACTTTGCAGGATTAATTAAATAATCTATAATAGGTAATAGAAGAATAGATAAGATATAAGTCATAAGTGACTTATATCTTGTCTCATATATTCTAAATATAAATTAAAGGAGCTTTCCATGAAGAAATCTATCAAAGACTTAGGTAACTTACAAGGGAAAACTGTCTTAATGCGTGTTGATTTCAACGTGCCATTAAAAGATGGTGAAATTACAAACGATAATCGTATTACTGCAGCATTACCAACTATTGAGTATGCTTTAAATCAAGGTGCTAAAGTAGTAGCATTCTCACACTTAGGACGTGTTAAAGAAGAAGCTGACAAAGCATCTAAAAGTTTAGCGCCAGTTGCTGTTAGATTATCAGAATTATTAGGTAAAGAAGTAAAATTCGTAGCTGAAACACGTGGAGCAGAATTAGAAGAAGCAGTTAAAGGATTAAAAGATGGAGAAATCTTAATGTTCGAAAACACTCGTTTCGAAGATGTAGATGGTAAAAAAGAATCTAAAAATGATCCAGAACTTGCTAAATACTGGGCTTCTCTAGGAGATGTATTCGTAAACGATGCATTCGGTACAGCTCACCGTGCTCACGCTTCAAACGTAGGTATTGCATCTAACATTGGTGAAGGAAACTCTGCTTCAGGATTCTTAGTTGATAAAGAAATTAAATTTATCGGAGGAGCAGTAGATAATCCAGAAAGACCTCTTGTTGCAATCTTAGGTGGAGCAAAAGTTTCTGATAAAATTGCAGTTATTGAAAACTTATTAGAAAAAGCCGATAAAGTAATTATTGGTGGAGGTATGGCTTATACTTTCATGAAAGCACAAGGTAAAGAAATTGGAATTTCACTTTGTGAAAATGATAAAGTTGAATATGCTCGTGAATTAATGGCCAAAGCTGGAGAAAAATTAGTATTACCAATCGATACAGTAGTAGCTAAAGAATTCTCTAACGATGCACCAAGTCGTGTAGCACAAGGTGATATCCAACCTGATGAAGAAGGATTAGATATCGGGCCGAAATCTGTTGAATTATTCAAGAGCACTCTTGAAGGAGCAAAAACTGTAATTTGGAATGGACCTATGGGTGTATTTGAAATGCCTAACTTTGCTAAAGGTACAATTGGTGTTTGTGAAGCTATCGCAAACTTAGAAGGTGCTACTACTATTATCGGTGGTGGAGATAGTGCTACAGCAGCAATTTCTTTAGGATATGCTGAGAAATTCTCACACATCTCAACAGGTGGAGGAGCATCTCTAGAATATCTAGAAGGAAAAGTATTACCAGGAATTGATTCATTATCTAATAAATAATTTTAAAACTCAAGGAGAGTAACATCATGTCAAGATTACCATTTATCGCAGGAAACTGGAAAATGAACAAAAACCCAGAAGAAGCTAAAGCATTTGTTGAAGCTCTTGCTGGAAAATTACCATCATCAGATAAAGTAGAAGCAGGAATTGCAGCTCCATCTGTAGATTTAAGTGCAGTACTTAGTGCGGCAGAAGGAACTGGATTAAAAGTTGCAGCTCAAAACTGTTACTTTGAAAATTCAGGAGCTTACACAGGTGAAACTTCACCTAAAGTATTATCTGAAATGGGAGTAAACTATGTAGTAATCGGTCACTCTGAACGTCGTGATTACTTCCACGAAACAGATGAAGATATTAACAAAAAAGCAAAAGCTATCTTCGCTAATGGATTATTACCAATCATCTGCTGTGGAGAAAGTCTTGAAACATACGAAGCAGGAAAAGCAGCTGAGTTCGTAGGAGCTCAAGTAAAAGGTGCTTTAGCTGATTTAACAGCTGAACAAGTAGCTTCATCAGTAATCGCTTATGAACCAATCTGGGCTATCGGAACTGGTAAATCTGCTACAAAAGAAGATGCACAAAAAATGTGTAAAGCAGTTCGTGATGTAGTTGAAGGATTATACGGTAAAGAAGTTTCTGAAAAAGTTCGTATTCAATACGGTGGATCAGTTAAACCTGAAAACGTTAAAGAATACCTATCTTGCCCAGATGTTGATGGTGCATTAGTAGGTGGTGCATCTCTAGAAGCTGAATCATTCTTAGCACTTCTAGAAGGTGGAAAATTAGCTTAATTTTAGCAAAAATAAATAAATTATAGTATAATAGAATTATAAATTTAAACAACAAGGAGAAAGTTAATGTTAGCAAAAACATTTGATATTATCGCAGAAGTATATGCAAGAGAAGTTTTAGATTCACGTGGTAACCCAACTGTAGAAGTTGAAGTAACAACTGAATCAGGAGCATTTGGACGTGCATTAGTACCATCAGGAGCTTCAACTGGACAATACGAAGCAGTTGAATTACGTGATGGAGACAAAGGACGTTACCTAGGTAAAGGTGTAACTAAAGCTGTAACTAACGTTAATGAAGAAATCGCACCTTTATTAGAAGGTAAATTCGACGTATTTGATCAAGTAGGAATTGACTACGCTATGATCGAATTAGATGGAACTGAAAACAAAGGACGTCTAGGAGCTAACGCTATCTTAGGTGTATCTTTAGCAGTAGCTCACGCTGCAGCTGATTCTTTAGGAGTACCTCTATACAGATACTTAGGAGGAACTAACTCTAAAGAATTACCAACTCCAATGATGAACATCGTAAACGGTGGATCTCACTCAGATGCTCCAATCGCATTCCAAGAGTTCATGATCTTACCTGTAGGTGCTCCTACATTCAAAGAAGCTTTACGTTGGGGAGCTGAAGTATTCCACAACTTAGCTAAATTATTACACAACCGTGGTTTATCAACTGCAGTAGGTGACGAAGGTGGATTCGCTCCAACATTCGAAGGAACTGAAGATGCTGTTGAAACTATTTTAGCTGCAATTAAAGCTGCTGGATTAGAACCAGGTAAAGATGTATTCTTAGGATTTGACTGTGCGTCTTCTGAATTCTATGAAAACGGAGTATACAACTACGCTAAATTCGAAGGTGAAGGTGGAGCAGTTCGTACTTCAGCACAACAAGTTGATTACTTAGAGGAATTAGTAAACAAATACCCAATCATCACTATCGAAGATGGTATGGATGAAAATGACTGGGAAGGATGGAAATTACTTACAGACCGTATCGGTAACCGTGTACAATTAGTAGGGGACGATTTATTCGTAACTAACACTAAAAAATTATCACAAGGTATCGAACAAGGTGTTGGTAACTCAATCCTAATCAAAGTTAACCAAATCGGTACTTTAACTGAAACTCTAAACGCTATTGAAATGGCTAAACGTGCTCGTTACACAGCTGTAATTTCTCACCGTTCTGGAGAAACTGAAGATTCTACAATCTCAGATATCGCAGTTGCAACTAACGCAGGACAAATCAAAACAGGTTCTCTTAGCCGTACAGACCGTATTGCTAAATACAACCAATTATTACGTATTGAAGATGAATTAGATGCTACAGCTGTATACCCAGGTGTTCAAGCATTTTACAACATCAAACGCTAATTAGAATATTTTATAAGAAGCAAGAGCTAAAGGCTCTTGCTTTTTTTTATATGTAAAAAATTATGTTCTTACTTATTAAATTATAAAAAAATATTAAGGAATATTTAAAATAGATTGAATTTAATAAATTAAGTATTTGATTAATTTATTATAAAATATAAACTTGTAAAACGATTACAATACTCTGTAATAAACTAAAAGGTAACTTGAAATTGAAAATCGATAAATTTAGATATTTTAAAAAGATGTTAAAAATCATATTAGTGTTAATGTGTTAAATTTAGAATGTAAATAATTAAATAAATATAATTAAAATAAAAACATTAAATTGTTTGTTTTATCTGTTTTAATGTTTCTTTTAATCGAATTATTCATATTTTATAATCATTAAAGTTTGATTATTGTTTAAATGAAATAAAAAAATAATGGATTATTTTGAAAGTTACAACATTAAATTAACGAATAAAAATCTTTACAAGCGGTTTCAAATATGGTACTATTTTAGAGAAAAGATAAATATTAAATTAACAGGAGGCTAATATGGCAAGTTTATCATTAAAAAATATTTATAAAAAATATGATAATGGTTTCTGCGCGGTAACGGATTTTAATTTAGAAGTAGCTGATAAAGAATTCGTCGTTTTTGTTGGACCATCTGGATGCGGGAAATCTACAACACTTAGAATGATTGCTGGTCTAGAAGACATAACTGAAGGAGAATTTTATATAGGGGATAGATTAGTTAATGATGTTGAACCTAAAGATAGAGATATCGCAATGGTATTCCAAAGTTATGCGTTGTATCCACATATGACAGTTTTTGATAATATGGCATTCGCTTTAAAATTAAGAAAAGTTCCAAAAGAGGAAATTAAGGCTAAAGTAGAAGAAGCAGCAAAGATTTTAGGATTAGAAGAACTTTTAGATAGAAAACCTAAAGCACTTTCTGGTGGTCAAAGACAAAGGGTTGCGCTTGGACGTGCAATAGTTAGAAGTCCTAAAGTTTTCCTTATGGATGAACCTCTATCTAACTTAGATGCTAAATTAAGAAGTAATATGAGAGCGGAAATCATTAAAATCCACAATACTTTAGGTGCAACTACAATCTATGTAACACACGATCAGACTGAAGCTATGACAATGGCTGATAGAATTGTTGTAATGAAAAAAGGTGTAGTTCAACAAGTAGGAAGTCCGAAAGATATTTATGATCATCCTGAAAATCTTTTTGTAGCTGGATTTATCGGAGCACCAACTATGAACTTCATGAGAGGAAAAGTTGTAGAAGGTAACTTTGTTACAAAAGGTGGTGGGAATATTGAGATTCCTGTTGGATATTATGAAAAATTAAAAGAATTAGGATACGAAGGGAAAGAAGTGGTTTTAGGAATTCGACCTGAAAATATTTCAAATGATCCGTTAGTATTAGAAACTTATTCACATGCCAAAATTACTTCAAAAGTAATTGTGGCTGAGTTATTAGGTTCTGAATATATCGTTCATACTGATTTAAATGGAGAAAATATCAAAGCAATTGTACACTCAAGACAAAATATTAAAATGGGTGATGAATTAACTTTTGCGCTAGATATGAATAGAGCTCACTTCTTTGATGTAGATACTGAGCTTAGTATTTTAGACTAGTTTAAATAAGACGTCAAATTTTTAAAAACAAAAAATAATAAGGAGGCTCATATTATGAGAAAAATAAATAAGCTGTTTGCTGTAGCGGCAACAACTGCACTTGTTTTAACAGGGTGTGTGGGTGGTAAAAAAGAAGAAAAACAAGCTGACCCGAATAAAAAAGTAGAAATTACTTATTGGGACTTCCCACAATTCACTAAAGATAAAGAATTTAAGAAAACTGAGGATTTCGATGCAGCTTTAATTAAAGCTTTCGAAGCGAAAAACCCAAATATTAAAGTAAATTATCAAAAAATAGAATTTACAGATGGACCAGCTAAAATAGAAACAGCTATTCAATCAAAAACTGCTCCAGACGTAATTTACGATGCACCAGGTCGTGTAATTGCTTGGGCGGCGAAAGATTTATTAGTTCCATTAGATGATGTTGATAAATCAAAATTAAATGAAGCAGCAGTTAAAGCATCTAGTTACAAAGATAAACTATACATGTACCCACAAGGGGTGGCACCATTCTTAATGGGTGTAAACAAAGATTTAACTGATAAATTAGGTGTAACAGATCTTCTACCTCTTAACAAACAAGATAGAAGTTGGACAGTTGAAGAATATGAAAAATTCTTAAAAGCAGTTAAACAAAAAGATTCAAACATTACTCCGGCTTTATTCTACACTAAATCACAAGCAGGAGACCAAGGGCCAAGAGCATTCGTAGCAAACTTATACAACTCTTGGATTACTGATGATGCGAACAGTAAATATACAATCAATGACGCTAATGGTGTTAAAGGTTTAGAATGGGTTAAAAAAGCATATGATGAAGGTTTATTAGGTCAAGGTGTTGCCTTAGAAGCTAAAGATGCTCTAGAAGCATTCAAATCAGGGCGTGCAGCAACTACAATTCTATTCTCTCCTGGTATCGCAGCATCACATGCATCAGGATTTAACTACAAATTCTTACCATTCCCTAATAATGGTGGAAAAGCTAAATATGACTACTTAGTAGCTGGACCAGCTATCTTCGATAATGGCGATGTAGATAAAGCAGCAGCAGCTAAAAAATTCGTTGACTTCATGGTAAATGATAAAGATTGGGGTAAACGTACTCTATTAGCATCTGGTAACTTCTCAGCTAAAAAAGGTGAAACAGGATTATACGATTCAGAAGAACTTAAATTCGCTGAAGGTCTAACAAGTCAATATGGAACATACTATAACACAATTCCTGGATTTGCTAAAATGAGACCACTTTGGTTCAATATGGTTCAAGGTGTATTAAACGGAAAAACTTCACCTAAAGAAGGATTAGATAAATTTGTTGAAGATGCAAATAAAACAATAAAAGAAGCATTGTAATTTGACGTATAAAGGGGATAGAGTTGCTTCTATCCCTTTTTAAGATAAAATAAAAAACTTTTTAGGAGGAGTTATGAAGACTACTAAGAAAAGAAAAAAAATAGACTTTAGTGCATATTTGTTTATTTTGCCGGTAAGTATATTTTTCATAACATTCGTTTTAGTCCCGATGTTACGTGGACTTCAGTTATCATTATATAGTTTTGCTAAGAAAAATCCAGTATTTGTCGGATTAAAACACTATTCAGATTTATTATTCAGTGGGAATGGAGCAACAATCCATGAACCATTCATGAAATCTCTTGTTAATACAGTTGTTGTAACTGTAGTTGCAGTCCCGATAGTTGTATTAGTTTCAATATTTGTTGCGGTAACAATTTATAATAAGAGTGCTGTTGTAAGATCATTTTTCCGTGGGGTATTCTATATACCAGCTATTTCTTCTGTAGTTTCTGTAACAGTAGTTTGGGCTTGGATTTATCATCCAGAATATGGAATTTTAAACTATGTATTTAAGTCTATGCACTTAATTAATGAAAATGTCGATTGGTTAGGGAATCCGAAAACGGCATTATATGCTATTATTACGATTCTTATTACTACTTCGTTAGGACAACCGATAATTCTTTATGTGGCTGCATTAGGTAACGTACCAAAAGAATTATTGGAAGCTTCTGAAATTGACGGAGCAACAAAATGGCAAGTATTTACAAAAATTACTTGGCCGCTTATTAAACCAACAACATTATATATTGTTGTTGTAACAACAATTAACTCGTTCCAAATTTTCGCCTTAATTCAGTTATTAACAGCTGGGGGACCGAACTACGGAACAAGTACAATTATGTATTTAGTATATGAAGCAGCAATTAAAAACGGAAATCATGGTGTAGCTAGTGCGATGGGTATTATCCTTGCGGTAATTATTGGAATAATTTCTATCTTGCAATTCAAGTTTCTATCTACAGACAATGATTAGGAGGATTTAGGATGAAAAGTATTAGTATTTTTAAAATAGTATCTATGATAATATTGATTGGATTAACTATATTCTTTATATTTCCATTCTACTGGATTGCATCGGGATCGTTTAAGTTACAAGATGTAGCTATAACAATACCACCTGAATGGTGGCCGACATCTCCAACTTTGGAAAATTATAATAAGTTATTTACATCAAATACTCTAAGATGGTTTTTCAACTCAGTATTTATTTCGGTAATGACAACATTCTTAGTATGTGCAACATCAGCATTAGCAGGATATGCATTAGCTAAGAAAAATTTCCCAGGTGTTAAAGTAATTTTCATGGTCTTTGTTGCGGCGATGGCATTACCAAAACAAGTAATTTTAATACCTTTATTAAACTTAATTACTGAATTTAACTTAATGAATACTTACTATGCATTGATTTTACCAGCGGTAGGATGGCCATTTGGAGTATTCTTAATGAGACAATTCTCACAAGCAATTCCAACAGAATTACTTGAATCAGCAAGAATTGATGGTTGCGGTGAAGTAAGAACATTTATGAACATTGCATTACCGATTATTAAACCGGGTATTGGTGCGTTAGCAATCTTTACATTTATAGCTAGTTGGAATGATTACTTCTCACAATTAATCTTCTCTAACACACCTGATATGTCTACATTACCATTAGGATTAGCGGCGTTAGCACAAGGACAAGAGTTCTCTAATGACTATGGACTACTAATGGCAGGGGCATCATTAGCATCATTACCTATGATAATCGTGTTTATCTGTTTCCAAAATTACTTTACTCAAGGTGTTACTTTAGGAGCCGTGAAAGGATAATCTTATGGAGAAACAACAATTAATAGAATATCTAAAAGGAGAAATGATAGTTTCTTGTCAAGCTCTACCAGGAGAAGCTTTATATAGAGAAGAAGGTGGAGTAATGTGCTTAATGGCACAAGCTGTAAAAAATGCAGGTGTAAAAGCTATCAGGGCCCAAGGTGTTTTAGATATTAAACAAATAAAAGAACAAACTAACTTACCTGTAATTGGTATAATTAAAAAATCATATGAGGGCTATGCTTCTTATATAACAGCTACAATGGATGAGGTAGATAAATTGGTGGAAGTTAATTCTGACATAATAGCTCTAGATTGTACAAATAGAGAACGAGGAGATGGTAAAACTCCGAGTGAATTTGTTAAAGAGATAAAAGAAAAATATCCTAATGTCTTATTAATGGCAGATATTTCTAATTTGGAAGAAGCGATAGAAGCAGAAAAAGCAGGAGTTGATTTTGTAGGAACAACAATGAATGGTTATACTCCATATACTGAAGATTCTAAACAATTTAATCCTAGTTTAGTAAGAGAAATCGTAGAAAATGTAAAAGTACCTGTTATTGCAGAAGGAAAAATTCATACTCCACAACAAGCGAAACAAGCGCTTGAAGCGGGGGCGCATTGTATAGTTGTTGGTGGAGCGATAACAAGACCGCAAGAAATTGCAACAAGATTTTTAAGTGAGTTGAGATAATGAGTGTATTAGTTTTATTAGCATATTGGTATACCTACAGTAAATGGTATATACTTGGATCATGGTTTATAACACATATATTGAATATAGCATTTAAAAAGATATGGCTTTCTCCATTATTGATAAATGCTCTAGCATTAGTAGTGTTATTTATTGGGATATATTATAAAATGATTGAAGGACAAGAAGTTGGAGCATCAGTTCTAAATGTATATTTACCAATAGTATTTTCAAGTATAGTTATGAATGCACTCATTTTTACGATTAGAAAAATTAAGTTAAAGATAAAAAAATAAAATAAAGCTATTGATTAGTTTGGAAATATGAAGTATTGTCATGTTTTAGAGCTAATTGATAGCTTTTTGTTTATTGTAATATTAATTTTAAAATTGCATTTTGATTTTCTAATTAAAAATGAAAATCAATGAAAATTTAAAATTTTTTTAATACAATAGATTTTTTAAAAACTAATATTTGTATTTTTATAGATTAAATATTATTTACTTATTAGTTATTTTAATAAATAAAAAAACTTAATTAAACGCTTTTAAACAAAGGTTTATTAAGAAAGAATTTATAAGAGAGAGGTTTTATTTTTGTCTATTTTGTAAAAATAAAAATTAACCAAGTTAATTTTTATTATGTTTTTTAATGAAAACGCAGTTAAAATCATGGTTTGCAACTAAAATATTTTGTTGATTTGAAGTTATTTCTGTTATATAATGTAATTAAAGTATTAATTATCTATTATTACTTTGTCTTTTAATAACAGGTTTCTTGTAGATGTATACAACATATTTAGTTATCTTAAGCAAATAAATTTTTTATTGTAAGGTGTAAAAAAATGAATTTAAGAAGAAAGACCTTAAAATTAATGGGTTCTCATATAGATATTCTTATTTTTGATAGCATTGATGCTGAAAATATTTTAGATGATGCTGTGGAAATGTTAAAGATGTATGAGCATAGATTTAGTGCAAACGATGATAGTTCTGAACTTATGGTTGTAAATCATAATGCAGGTATTAAAGCTGTCAAAGTTCATCCAGATTTATTTGATTTGATAAAAATTGGAAAATTTCACAGCTGTGCGCCTAATAGCTTTTTAAACATAGCTATTGGACCAATTGTGCAGATATGGAGAATAGGATTTAATGATGTCAAGGTTCCAACAAAACAAGAAATTGATAGTCTATTAGAAATAACAGATCCTAATCAAATAATTCTCAATGAAGAAGAGCAATCTGTCTATCTTGCGAAGAAAGGTATGGCTATTAATTTAGGTGCCGTAGCAAAAGGATATATTGCTGATTTAATGATTGAATATTTGAAAAAAAGAGGTGTAGATGCGGGGTTAATTAATCTAGGTGGTAACGTATTAACTTTTGGTGATGCTAAGCATAATCCAGATTTAATGTGGCGCATAGGTATTCAAAATCCTGTGGAACCTAGGGGGAATCACTTATTTACTATAGGTATAAAAAATCAATCTGTTGTAACTTCTGGTATTTATGAACGTAATTACACAGAAAACGGAAAAACTTATCATCATATATTAAATCCGAAAACTGGTTATCCCGTTGAAACAAATGTAGCAGGTTTGTCTATAATTTCAACAGCCTCAGTAGATGGAGAAATTTGGACTACAAGGTTATTTGGAAAAAATGTCGAAGATATTATGGATGAAATAGATAGTTTGCCTGATATAGAAGGTGTTGTTGTAACAATTGAAGGTAAAATCTATTATACAAGCGGAGTGCTAGATAAAATAATATGTTAGCTGATAATATCTTGAAGAATACTGAAAATACTATTAATTTAAGGAGGCTCTATTAAAGTGGCTGAAGTAAAAAACAAAAAAAATGTTAAAAAAACAAGACAAGAAAATCTAGATACAAATAAAGTAGATAGTACAAAAAAAGAGAGAGGAAACAAAAACATGGTAAAATTAATTGGTCTAGTTGGTACAAACTCTAAAAAATCTACAAACCGCCAACTTTTACAATATATTCAAAAACATTTTGCAGGTAAAGCTGACATCGAATTAGTTGAAATTAAAGATCTTCCTTTATTCAACAAACCAGCTAATAAAGAATTACCTGAAGGAGTTAAGGAAATTGCAGCTAAAATTGAAGCAGCAGATGGAGTTATCATCAGTTCACCTGAGTATGACCACGCTGTTCCTGCATCATTAATGAGTGCAGTCGCTTGGTTATCTTATGGAATCCACCCATTACTTGATAAACCAGTAATGTTAACAGGAGCTTCATACGGAACATTAGGATCATCTCGTGCACAAGCTCACTTACGTCAAATGATGGATTCACCAGAAGTTAAAGCACGTGTAATGCCAAGTTCTGAGTTTTTATTAGGGCATTCTTTACAAGCTTTTGACGAAGCTGGAGATATTTCTAATCCAGAAACAGTAGCTAAATTAGATAGTTTATTTGCAGACTTCTTATTATTCATTAAAATTACTGAAAAATTAATTAATGCACATAAATTAGCTGAAAAAGAAATTGAAAACTTCTCTTGGGAAGATTTAAAATAGGATAGGAGTGTAGACACATGAAATTAGTAGGAATCGTAGGTTCAAACGCGGAAGTTTCTTATAACCGCAAATTAATGGAATTTATAGCAAAAGAATATAAAGATTTATTCACTTTAGAATTATTAGACATTACTAACTTACCAATGTTTAACCAAGATGAAGATCATTCAAGAGAAAACAAAGATTTATTAGTAATGAACCGTAAAATTTTACAAGCTGATGGTGTTATCATTGCTACACCTGAGCACAACCACACAATTACTGCATCACTTAAGAGTGCATTAGAGTGGTTATCATTCGAATTACACCCACTTGAAAACAAACCAGTAATGGTACTTGGAGCTTCATACTATGATCAAGGATCATCTCGTGCTCAATTACACTTACGTCAAATTTTAGACGCTCCAGGTGTAAACGCGATTGTATTCCCAGGACATGAGTTCCTTTTAGGTAAAGCTAAAGAAGCTTTCGATGCTGAAGGTAACTTAGTTGATGATCGTACAGTAGGATACTTACGTATGTGCTTAACTAAATTCGTTAAATTTGCTACAGTAGCTCAATCATTAGCAGAAAGAAAACCAACACCAAAAGAAGACTTAACAGCTAGTGGAAAATGTGATACAACAATTGAAGGTGTTGATATGGATGATGATAACTGGGTTGAATTAGCAGCTGAGAAAGTTAATGCTGTATCTGGAGATACATATGTTAAACTTGACCGCGGTATTTTAACAGTAGATCAACTTAACTATTTCTTAAACTCTATGCCAATGGAATTAACTTATGCGGACAGCAATAACCAATTCATCTACTACAATTACCACAAAGAAGATTATGAAATGCTTGCAAAACGTCGTCCAGGTCAAGTTGGATGCTCATTAGCAAAAGTTCACCCTGAAAGAGTTTATGGTAGTGTAAACTGGTTAGTAGGATTACTACGTTCAGGACAAATCGATGTATTCCGTACACACGTTCCAACTCATGGACCAGATAAATACGTAGTACACAACTATCAAGCAATGTACGATAAAAACGGTAAATACGCTGGTATCAATGAATATATCTTAGACTTCAAACCAATCGTTGACTGGTACCTAAAACAAACTGGTCAATCATTAGTTAAAAATGGAGTACCAGTAGGTCACGGATATGCAGCAGCACCTGCACCTGCAGCAGCAGATGCAACAAGTGGAGCTTCAGATGCTGGACACGGTCACGCAGCAGCACCTGCACCTGCAGCGCCAGCAGCAGACGCAACAAGCGGAGCTTCAGCATAATAATAGAAAATATTAAAAGGTTTAGGTAAAATTACTTAAACCTTTTTTCTTTTTCAAGGAGTGTTTTTAGAGAAAAATAATCAAAAATGAGTTATAATAGATTATAAGCACAATTAATGTAAAATAGTCTTTACTAAATACGGAGAGTTTGATATGAATAAAAATAATTTATTATCAAGATTGTTTCACAGATATTTCATAGTTGCCTTAAATGGGATGGCGTTAGGTTTGTTTTGTACATTAATTATCGGATTAATTATTAAACAAATAGCTATAAATTTAAGTGGAACTCTATATAGTTTTCTTATTGTTGTAGCTACGATTTCAATGGCTTTAACAGGACCGGTAATTGGTATAGGGGTTGCACATGCCTTAAAAGCACCTAAGTTAGTAATTTTGGCTTCAGGTGTAGTAGGTTTTCTAGGTGCTTTTGGTTCTAATCTTGGGACGAATCACCTAGTTGAACAAGGTAAATTAATTGTTACAGGGTCTGGTGATCCACTAGGAGCTTTTATTTCTGTTGTTATAGCAGCTGAAATTGGTAGATTAGTTTCAGGTAAGACAAAGATTGATATAATAGTTACTCCATTCATTACTATTATAATAGGTGCGATAGTTTCGTATTTCACAGGACCATACTTGATTAAAGGTATGAAAATCTTGGGTACATTTATTAGAGAAGCGACGGAACTTCAACCATTCATCATGGGGATAGTTGTATCAGTAGTTATGGGAATAATTTTGACATTACCTATAAGCTCTGCTGCATTGTCGATTATTTTAGGATTATCTGGAATAGCTGCTGGTGCATCAACTGTAGGTTGTGCAGCACAAATGGTTGGATTCGCAGTAATAAGTTTCAAAGCTAATCGTTGGAATGGACTGTTTGCTCAAGGATTAGGAACATCTATGCTGCAAGTTCCGAATATTATGAGAAAACCCGTTATATGGATTCCGCCGATTGTAGCTAGTGCAATACTAGGACCTGTTGCTACAATTGTCTGTAGAATGGAGAATAACCCTGCCGGTGGTGGTATGGGGACGTCTGGACTTGTAGGACAACTTATGACATGGCAAACAATGTCTAATCATGTTTCTCATTCGGTATTATTAATTGAAATATTGTTGTTACACTTTATTTTACCAGCAATAATCTCATATGCAGTGTATTATTATATGGAGAAAAAAGGATTCGTAAAAGCAGATGATTATAAATTAGACCTATAAAATATTAAGAACTAGCTATTGAAAACATAGTTAGTTCTTTTTGTATGCTTATGGCATTGGAACGGTATTAAAAATAAAAGAGATAAAGAATAAATTTTAAATTTTTGGTAAACATGGTCAAACCATGGTCAAAGCAAAAAAAAGAAGCCCTGTTACAGATGTAATAGGGCTTTTAAGCTTTTTCTTATTATCGTACTTCTTTAATACGAGCAGCTTTACCACGTAAGTTACGTAGGTAGTATAATTTAGCACGTCTAACTTTACCTTTACGTACAACTTCAATTTTTTCAACTTTTGGAGTGTGAACAGGGAATGTTCTTTCAACACCAACACCGTTTGAAATTTTACGTACAGTATAAGTAGCAGAGATTCCTCCACCACGACGTTTGATAACTACTCCTTCGAATTGTTGGATACGCTCACGTCCACCTTCAACGATACGAACGTGTACTCTTACTGTATCCCCAGCTTTGAATTCAGGAATGTCTGATCTTAATTGCGCTTTAGTAATCGCTTCAATGATTTTGCTCATTTTTCTTTCTCCTTTTTTTACAAAATGTTCTTTATTAATGCTTGATTAACAGAGGAACATCGTAATTTAATGTTTTCACATCTCGACTATTATAACATTATTTTTTATAAATATCAATAGATAATTTAATAATTTTTTTATAAAAGGGCTTTTTCCCAAACTTCTTCTTTATATCCTAATAATAAAATGTCGTTTTTAAAATCGAAGGCAAGTGGTCGTTTAATCAACATTCCATTTTCATGAAGTAGTTGAAGTGCCTCATCAAGAGATAATGTAGCCAACTTGTCTTTTAACCCTAGTTCTTTGTAAACTAAACCGCTAGTATTAAATAATTTTTTTAGCGGTAAGTCGAATGTTTCGATTAGTTTTTTTAATTCGTCTACTGTAGGTGTTTTTTCTTTTACATTGTAGTACGTCGCTTCAATATTATTTTCAGTTAATAGTTTTTTTGCTTTTCTACATGTCGAGCATGTTGGATATTCATAAATGTTTAGCATATATTCTCCTTCCTATTGTAATCAGAAATTTCAGTAAAAATTTACTAGTCTACGATATTATAATACTAAATTTTTTTACTGTAAAGAAATCTGTTTAGTAGGAATGTTTAAAAGTAAGCGGTTAAGTTAAAACATTAAATAATATGTGATATAATTATACTATAGGAATAAAGGAGAAATACTATGCAAAAAATAATTGTAAAAGATGTTTCTAAAGTATATGGTGAAGATAGCAATAAAGTTATAGCTAATGATGCTATTAGTTTTGATATTAATGAAGGAGAGTTTGTAGTAATTTTAGGTCCTAGTGGAGCTGGGAAAAGCACACTGTTGAATATTATAGGTGGAATGGATAATGCCAGTAAAGGATCTATTAATGTCTTTGGAAAAGAAATCGTTGGTTTGAATGAAGACGAACTTACAAAATATAGAAGAGAAGATATAGGATTTGTATTTCAATTTTATAATTTAATTCCAAATTTAACTGTTTTGGAAAATGTTGAATTAGCAGAACAAATAGTAAAACAACCAAAAGATGCAATTGAAATATTGAAGCTTGTTGGCTTAGAAAATAGATTGAATAATTTTCCTTCGCAAATTTCGGGAGGTGAGCAACAACGTGTTGCTATAGCAAGAGCAATAGCTAAGAACCCTAAACTATTACTTTGTGATGAACCGACAGGAGCTTTAGATTATAAAACTGGGAAAAATATATTAAATATATTAAAAAAATATAGTGTTGATGAGAAGAAAACAGTTATTATTATTACTCATAATAGCTCTATTGCAGAAGCAGCTGATAAAGTAATAGAAATCTATGATGCTAGAGTAAAGAGAGTAACACAAAATACTAATCCTAAAAGTATAGATGAGATAGAGTGGTAGTATTATGAAAGCAATAAATAGAGATATATTAAGAGAAGTCTCACGGACTAAGTCAAAATTCATATCGATAATGATAATAATGTTTCTGGGAGTTTTTATATTTGTAGGTTTGAAAGAAACTTCACCTGCAATGGTAAATACTTATAATAAACATATAGAGCGCCATAAGATGTATGATTTGAGAGTAAGTCATAGTTATGGTGTTAATGATTCAGATATGAAGATAATCAATGATTTTGATAATATTGATATAAGTGAGAGTTATTATATAAAAAAATTACAAATCACCAATAGTAATAAATTCGTAAATGTTGAATCTATACCTGAAAAATTAGTTTTACCTAAGGTTGTTGAAGGAACTTTACCTAGTGATGAAAGTGAAATAGCTTTAGTAGAATCACTTCAAGGTAGTTATAAAATTGGTGATGAAATTTCTTTCGTTTCAAGTAATAATGATAGTAACACTTTGAAACAATTTAAATTTAGAGTGGTAGGTTTTGTACAAGGTGCAGATCATATAGAAGTATCGAATAATAATCTAGCTAATAAAGATTATTTTGGATATGTGAAAAGAAACGTCTTTAAATTTGAAAATGTTAGTGGTGTCAATATTAAATTAAAAAATATTAATTATAAATATAGTGATAAAGATTATATAACTGAAGTTAATAAAACAAGAGATGCTCTTATAGAAAAATTAAAAATTCAACAGGAAGCAGATGAGAAAAGCTATTTAGAGAAAAATAATAAAAAAATAAACGAAAATGAGAAAGTTGTAAATCAAGCACAAGAACAGTTAAATGCTGTTAAATCAAAAATAGAATTATTAAAAAATGTTGATAGCAAAAATTATAATGAGCAAATAGAAAAACTAAATAAAGCTCAAAAAGAGATTGATGATAATAAAAAACAATTAAATATAGCAAGAACAAGTCTTAAAGAAGATAGTTATCCAAGGTTTTCAGTAGAGAATATTAGAGGGTTAAAAAATTATGCGCAGTTTATAGATTCTGCAAGTAGTTTAACATTTGTTGCGAATGTTTTTTCTATATTTTTATTCGTAGTATCAATCTTAGTTTCATTAACTACTTTAACTAGAATGATTGATGAGAATAGAATAAATATAGGAACACTTAAATCATTGGGATATAGTAATTATCAGATTTCTAAGAAGTATTTTGTTTATGGAGGTTTATCAACCTTAGTAGGAACTATTTTAGGGATTATTGGAGCGTATTTAGTAATAGTACCAATAATATATAATTCATACGCAAGATTTTTTACATTTAATAAACCGGAAATTGTATATACTTCAAGTATTCTTATAGCAGCATTTATAATTTCATTAGGATGTATAAGCTTAGCAATTTATATACCTTTAAGAAAGAATCTTAGAGAGAAAAGTGCGTACTTATTACGTCCTAAAGCACCTAGTAAAGGAAGTAGGATATTCTTAGAGAAAGTACCATTCATCTGGTCAAGACTTAGTTTTTTAAGAAAGGTTACATTTAGGAATATTTTCCGTTATAAAATAAGAATGTTGATGACAATCTTTGGAGTTACGGGGTGTCTGACCCTTATGTTCATAGGTTTTGGTATTCGATATGGTGTTATTGATATTTCAAAAGAACAGTTTAAAGTGATAAACAAGGTAGATATAGCAGCTACTTATAATCCTTATATAGATAGTACAAGTGTAGAAAAACTCCAAAAAGAGATTAGCGAAGAGAAGAATGTTAAAGCTAATACAAGAGTAAATATTCAACTTGCAACTTTTGAGAGTAATAATGAAATCGTAGATTCTGCTCAGTTAATTACAGTTGACAAAAGTGAATATAAGGACTATATTACTTTAAAAGATAATGGTGATAATAATATAAGTATCCCAGAAAACGGAGCTGTAGTTAGTGAAAAATTGGCATACTTACACAAGTTGAATAAAGGGGATAATTTCACTGTAGTAGTAAATAATAAGGAGTACACACTTACGGTAGGAGAGATTAATAAGAATTATTTCGGACATACGATATACATTGATAAAAATTACTATCAATCTATCTTTAAGAAAGAGTATAAAGACAATACATTTTTAGTACAAACTACAGGCGGAAAAGAAACTGTAGAAAATGTAGTAAGCAAGTTACATAATAATAGCGATATCGTAAACATTAGTGATAATTCGAAAATTCAAGAAATACTAGATAATTTTATTAAAGGAATTGATATTATAGTAGCGGTAATGGTAATTTGTTCAGTTACATTAGCTCTTGTGGTGTTGTACAATTTAATAAATGTTAATGTGTCAGAAAGAATTAGAGAATTATCTACGATAAAAGTTCTCGGATTTTATCCAAGTGAGGTAACGATTTACGTATTTAGAGAGATTTTTTATCTAAGTGGTGTAGGTATTATTTTAGGTAATTATCTTGGATATAAGATGTATTTGAAAATAATTTTAGAACTCGCAGGAAGAGATATGATGTTCAGTAGTAAGGTACCATTAGTGGTATATTTATTGGCATCTGGAATAACGGTATTCATTACAATAGTAGTAATGATAGTAATGCATAAAAAATTGAAAAAAGTAAATATGGTAGAAGCTCTAAAAGCAATAGAGTAGAATAGGAGAAGAAAATGAAAATTACAATTAATGATCAAGCAAAAAAATTATTAAATGAAAAAAATAAAAAACACGTGTTAGTATCTCTGTTTCAACAGTTTTGTTGAGGTGGTAGAGTAGATAGAGCTGTCGTGGTTTCGATGGCTGATAAATTTGATGCACAATTGTATTCAAAATATATAGTAGATGGAATAGATGTTTATATTGATAACAGACTAACTACGGAAAACGAAGTAGAAATTTGTACAGAGAAATTCTTCTTTATGAGACAGTTGAGTCAAAAAGGAATAGATATTTAATAGTATAAAAGCAACTAGAGACGAATGCGTTATCTCTAGTTGCTTTTGTTTATTTTAATATTTAGTTAGAAGCGGCACTAAGTTCTTCTTCTTTTTTGTGTTTGTCGCTATAGATTTTTTTCATGATTCCAATAACGATAGATAATGCGAATAGGCACATTAGTCCGATAAACATATTTCTAACTCCACCTGATAGTGTGCCACCTACGTATGAGTAGACGATAGTTGCTGGTAATTGTCCGACACCTGTAGCAATGAAAAATCTCCAGAAACTCATGTTTGTTAAGCCGGCAGCGTAACTAACAAAGTCGAAAGATATGAATGGTAATAATCTACAGATAAGGATAGCTTTATCCCCATATCGTTCGAAGAATACGTCGATACTAGCCATTGCACCTTTACTTGTAAGTTTTTCTACAACATCACGTCCTAATCCACGAGCAATGTAGAAACACACCGCAGCACCAATCATGGCAGTTGACCAAGATAGGACTGCACCAATTACCCAACCAAAAATAGCGGCGTTAGATAATGTGATTAAGAAAGCTGGAATTGGAGCAGCTATTGATTGTAGGACCATTAGAACTCCAGAAACAACGGCAGCCCATGCTCCCCATCCTCGTAAATATTCGATTACTGCATTTGTATCAAATTGAGATAATGTAGCGAATGCTGTATTAATACCAGTTTTAAAACTTGGTACTGTGAAATAAACTGCAAAGAAGATTGCGAAGCAAGCAAGAGTAATGTATCTAACTTTTTTACGTTGTGCTTTTAATTTTTTCTCTTCTTCTGGATCTACTTCTCTTAAGTCACTAAGTTTTACTTCTGTTTGTTTTAGCGCTTTAAGTTCATCTTTAGTATAAACTTTTTGATATTTAGATAGTGTTAGAACAATATAAAGGTTTATTAAGTTAATAATAATAACACCAATGATGAACGGAGTTTTAATTTGGTTAAGTGATCCTGCATGTAGTACTTCACGAGCTATATATAGTAAAGTTTTAGTTTTACCAGAAAAAATAGCCATAAGAAGTATAATAGCTTCTATAATAAAGAATGTGTATTTTCGATTGATACGTTTGAAATATAGTCCTGTCATTATACCGTAAACAGTCCAAACGAATATTACAAGACTTTGGTCAGCTAGCATTTCAAACTGTGTAAAGAAGAACAGTAGAAAAGCAAAGAAGTAACCAACGGCTATACCAACACTTGTGAAATAGAACAATAATCTTAAGCGTTTCATTAAATTTCTCCTTAATTATCAATTACTATTTTTTAATACTGTAAATTACTGCTGCATATGTACCATCTTCAGGTAGAACATTCTCGTTACCAGTAAATTTAACTTCTTTACGAGTTTCAACAGCTCCATAAGTATAAGTAGTATTTGAGATAATTCCAACTGGACAACTATCTAGACAAGATAAACATCCTGTGTTTTTGTCAATTGCACGCTCTAAGTTACCACCGAAGCGGAAGTCGATTTGTTTTCCATTACTATCTTTTACAACTTCGTTGATATCATATTTTTTCTCTGCACCATTCCAAGTTATTTCTGCTTTGATTGGAGTTCCTTCTACGTGAGTAGTAGTTGCATTATTTGGATTCATATTATTTCCAGGTTTTGCACCAATTTCAATTAAAGCGTTATAGAATTCTTCTGGTTTCGCAAATGCTGTAAAAATTGATTTAGCTCCATTTGTACCACTTTGTTCTACAGAGTTATGTCTTGTAGCTTCATCGAAGTATTTACCGTTAATTTTTGTAAGAACAGTAACAGTACCTGCTTCTTTATCTATTTTTATTGGTTTATCTAATGATACTCCAGCTACATAGTCAGCTGGTTGATTAGAATTTTGTGAAGATGAATTAGATGAACTACTGCATCCAACAGCAGTAAATGCTAATCCAGCAGCCATAAGGACTGATAATAATTTTTTTGGTTTCATGAACGAATCCCCCTTATTCTATAATTTTATTATACATTTGTATTATAACATTTATATAAAAAGGTAACAATAATCTATAAGAATTATATTATAAATTTAATTTTAAAGGTTAAAAATATTGAAAGATGATATAAAAAATATTTTTCTATTTTGATAAAAGATATGCTGAAAAACTAAAAAATCATAAATTTATTGAATAAATAAATTAACATAATTTTTATATTCATAATTATAATTATGACAGAAAAATAAATAGATTTCAATTGATAAACATTATCGATTAAAGATTAACTTGAATAATACAAGATAACGACTATAATGTATATTTGTAAATGATGTGAGACAAAAAAAGTTAAAAATAAATACCTGATAT
>NZ_CAUTDQ010000018.1:0-39908 GCF_963537375.1 uncultured Gemella sp. | reverse complement strand
TATAAATTTAAATACGGCTGATATTTATTATCAACCGTATTTATTATAGACCCAAAGTAAGGAGGGGCTTTGTTTTTTCATCAATATCTCTCTAGTTCTAATACTCCAACTTATGCAACCGTTTAAATTTTTTCTAATATTATTAAAATTTTTCTTTACAAAGTTCAGGATAAGTGATAATATAAGTTTAAGTTAACACATTAAATTTTAATAAGTCTATTTTTATATTAATTAATCAAGGAGGAGTCAACTTGAAAAAATACGAAAAGATTATAAATGACATCATTTTAAAAATACAGACTGGTATTTTTAAAGAAGGTGAACAACTCTATACAGAAAAAGAGATAAAAGAAATATATAATGTTAGTAGTACTACTGCCGTGCGTGTACTAAACGAACTAGAGTCTGCAGGATATATTTTCAGAATTCAAGGTAAAGGAAGTTTTGTTAATAAAACATTAGTTAACAAAAAAGTTCTAGTTACAGAAAATAACAACTTCCACAAACACTTTAAAGAATCAGTATCTGAGCACTCTGAAGTTATCGAAGCTGAAATTATTCAAGATAAAGAACTTTGTTCTAAATTAAAATTAAAAAATCAAAAACTTCTAAAAGTAGCTCGTATAAAATATATCGGTAATATCGCATGGGCTCACCAAACTAACTATATTCCAATAAAATATTTACCTGACGTTAATATTAATGATATAGATAGTTTCAAAGAGCTTGCTACTATGATTAGAAAAAAATATCGTATAGATATTCACCAAGAAAAATCTAAAAAAATTATGAACGTTATAGTTGATACTCCTGAAGAAATTACCAAGTTTATCGCAAAAGACGGTGAACCATGTTTTGAATTCGATAGGTACACTTACTTCGGTGATGGCAAAATTTTTGAATATGTAAAAATATATATAAATTATAAATACTACAGCTTAACCATTAAAGATTAAGCTCTGATTGGAGTTAACTATGGATAAAAAAGAAAAAATCTTAAACCAAATAAAAGGTGGAATCATCGTTTCTTGTCAAGCATTACCTGGAGAACCACTTTATGTTGAAGAAGGTGGAATCATGAAACTTATGGCACTAGCCGCAAAAGAAGCTGGAGCTGTTGGTATCCGTGCACAAGGTATCAGCGATATAGTTCAAATTAAAGAAACAGTAGACTTACCTGTTATCGGAATTATCAAGCAAAGTTACAAAGGAATGTCTCAATTCATCACAGCAACTATGAAAGAAGTGGACGACCTTGTAGAAACTGGTTGTGAAATCATTGCCTTAGACTGTACTTTACGCCCTCGTTTCGATGGAACAACAATTAATGATTTTGTTGCAGAAATCAAAGCTAAATATCCTGATATTATTTTAATGGCAGATATCGCTACTTTCGAAGAAGGTGTAAATGCAGAAAAAATAGGTGTTGATTTTGTAGGAACTACCTTAAGTGGTTACACAGAAAATACAAAAGATAGACCAAACGAAGTAGATTTAGGTCTTATAAGAAAACTATCTGAAACTATTTCTGTGCCAATAATTGCAGAAGGCCGTATCCACTACCCTGAACATGCAAAAGCAGCTTATGACGCAGGGGCATTTAGCGTAGTAGTTGGCGGAGCTATTACCCGTCCAAAAGAAATAGCAGCTAGATTTATCAATGCAGTGAAATAAGAAAAAACAACTCTGAAGAAACATTTTCAGAGTTGTTTTTATTTTTTAGCTATAATTGATGCTCTATTATCCAAGTTGATAAATCTTCGATGGTTGCTTGACTTGAAGCAATACTTAGGATAATAGTATATAATTCTTCTTGTGAGTATTCTAATTCTATTCTATTTAGAGCTAAAAAGACAAGCATAGCATGGACTCCTATCCTTTTATTTCCATCAACAAATGGATGATTTTTTACCAATCCATAGCATAATCGCGCTGCTTTTTGTTGAATTGTTGGATACATATCCTGATAATTAAATGTCTGAAACGGAGCATTAATTGCAGATTCTAACATTCCTAAATCCTTTACACCATCTAATCCTCCGAACTCAGAAATCAAGTCTTTATGAAGTAAAAGTATTTGATTGGTTGATAATTTTATCATTTCGCCAACACCTCATAAGCCTTTTTATTTTTTTTCATTAAACTTTTAGAAATTGCCAATACGTCTTCATCCGAGGCTTGTTGAGTTTTTTCAAATTCATTAAATTCTACTAAAACATATCTTGGTGCATTATTTTTCAATATAACAACTGATCCATTTTCATCTACCATTCTTGCTATCTTAGAGAAATTCTGATTTGCTTCTGTTATTGAAACCAAATTGTTTGTGTCTATATTCATACATAACACCTCCTTTTCATATTATTATAATAAAAAAATAGGATTAATTCAACCTATTTTGTGTGATTAAAAAGCTCTAATTGACACTTGATCAATTAGAACTTTTCTTTATATTACTTTTCCCAAGCACGTCCATCGATGTAGCTTGATTTTCTGTAGTTTTCTTTCATTGGTTTTACCGGCATTATTATCGATAACAGTATATATATCAATATCGGACTACCGAATGAGAAAATACACGCTAATAAGAATAGTACTCGTAAAAAACTAGCACTTATTCCAAATCTTTCACTTAAACCACTGCATACTCCAGAGACTATAGCTCCTTCATATGATTTATAAATTTTTTTATCTTCTAAAAAATTAAGAAATTTATTCCACATTTTATTTAATCCATCTATCATAATAAATTCCTCCTGACTTTATTGTTGATATTTTATTATTCTGACTTTATAAATATTATATCACACTTAAGTGATATATATTAACTATTGTACTCAGGTGACTTTAAACTAAGTTTAGATTATAAGATTTTTAATAAATATCTTAAAAATGACATTAACAGTGAAATTCTTATCAAGCATAAAAAACAAATCGTTTGCATATATATGAATCCACTAAAGATTTCATCAATATTTTTCGCCAAGAGCATCAAAAATTATTCTTATGATTCAATTATTCTAAAAAATTTCAATTGCCATTTTTGTGCTTCTAGAGCTGTTTTATTTAAATTCGTACACCAAGGTGGATAAAATCTCATAGCCATTTTTCCTTTGCTGTCTTTTGTCGAGAGAATTTTTTTACGGATAGCCTCATCATTTGGAATAATAAAAAGTCCTCTTTTATCGTTATCGATCACAACAATAACGAGTTCATTCCCTAGATCTTCTTTAGTATATGGAATGTTTTTATTTCTTGAGTCTTTTTTCCAAAAGACTGTAAAATATCCTTCTTTTTTTCGTGTTTTTTTTGCCAAGCGACATCTTTTATAGCCTTGCTCTTCCTTTATTTTGATAAGGATACCTTCGTATTTTTCATTCCACTTTTCTTTAATGAATTCAAAATCACCATAAAACTCATTTAGAACCTCAAGTATTTTCATTATGACGTATGTCCCCCTTAACAAAATTTTTTTCACTTGAATTACTACATACCCCAGGTATAATAACCCCCTCGTATGATTTATTATCTTTTTATCTTCTAAAAACTTGATTCATATTTTATTATTCTGATTTTATAAATATTATATCATATTTATATGCTATATATTACTTCTTGTACTAAGGTGACTCTAATATAAGTTTATATTATAAGATTTTTAATAAATATCTCCAAAACCATATTATCTGTGAAATACTTATCTTAAAAAATAAAAGAACACTCCGAAGAATGTTCTTTTACTTTTTGACAAGAGTCTTAAGGGATGGACGGCGTACCCATCATCTCAGGTACTCTATAAAAGAGTGTGTAGAGAGCCTTTTCTACTTCAATAAGACTTTTTCTATTTTTATGTTATAACAAATATTTTGGTTTGTCAAAATACTTGCCATTTATCCCCCTTTTTATAACTTTTCAATTTTCCTTCTTGACAAGTGAGTGTTTACTCACTATAATATTAAACATAAGGTGAGCAACTACTCACTAGAGGTTTAAAATTTAATTTCCCATGGGATATTTCTTAGCACCTATCGTGAACTACACTTTAATAATCGAGGTTCTAAAAATATCAGGTGAACTAATATCCCTCAAATAATCTCAGCTATATTTTTTTATTTATGGAGTCAGTGTTCACTCACTCTTGAAAAGAAAGGTGATTCTTATGAAAAAATTAATACAAATTACTTCATTATCAAAAAGTTTCGGAGATCAAACAGTCCTTGACAATATTGATTTCAACCTAGAAAAAGGTGAGATTGTCGGTCTTATTGGCCCTTCTGGAGCTGGAAAATCAACATTAATAAAAACAATGCTCGGTATGGAAAAAGCGGATAAAGGTGAAGCACTTGTTCTAGATAACAAAATGCCAAAAAGAGAAATTCTTTCTAATATTGGATATATGGCACAAAGCGATGCCCTTTATGAAATGCTTACCGGCTACGAAAATTTAGAGTTCTTTGGAAGAATGAAAGGTGTTCCTTCAAAACAACTAAAAGAAGAAATAGCTTATGTATCAAAAATAGTCGACCTAACCGATCACTTGAAAAAATCAGTATCGAATTATTCAGGAGGTATGAAACGAAGACTTTCACTCGCTATTGCTCTAATCGGTAGCCCTGAGTTACTTATACTCGATGAACCCACAGTCGGTATAGACCCTAGCCTTCGTCGTAACATTTGGAAAGAATTGTTCAAGCAGAGGGATAACGGTGTTGGAATCCTTGTGACGACTCACGTAATGGACGAAGCAGAACTTACCGATAAAGTGGGACTTCTTCTTCGTGGTGATATTATAGATTTTGATACACCAAAAAATCTAAAAGAAAAAAATAATGTTGCTACTATCGAAGAAGTATTCTTAAAAGTGGAGGAAAAATAAAATGAGAATTTTAACTATTTCAAAAAGAGTTTTTAAGGAGTTTTTTAGGGATAAAAGAACTTTGGCAATGATGTTCGTTGCACCGATTTTTATAATGTGGTTAATCAGTATAGTCTTTTCAGCAAATACAAATTCTGAAATTACTGTAGCTTCTGTAAATACTCCTCAAAGTGTCGTATCTGTAATGAAAGATATCGACAACGTTTATCTACAGGAATATCAATCAAAAGAAGCTGCTGAAGAAAAATTAAAAAATAATGAGATTGATACTGTAATTTCTTACGATAACAATACTTATACGGTAACTCACGCTAATATAGATTCTACTAAAACTATGCAAGCTCAACAAGTTTTAAAAAGTTCTATAAAAGCATCAGAAGTAAAAAACTTGGTAGAAGTTGTTAAAAAAGTAAATCCTAAATTAGGTGAAAGCAAACAAGAACCTGAAGTTAAAGAATATTATAACTACGGTAATGCAGATTCAACATTTTTCAATAAAGTTGCACCTACTTTAATCGGCTATATCCTATTCTTCTTCGTGTTTCTAATATCTGGTATGGCTCTACTAAAAGAACGTACTAGCGGAACTCTAGATAGACTTTTAGCTACTCCAGTAAAAAGAAGCGAAGTTGTTCTAGGATATGTGCTATCTTATAGCTCATTAGCTGTAATTCAAACTATTATCGTCACTTTATCATCTATATATTTATTAAATATTGAAGTTGCTGGAAATCCGTTTTATGTTATAATAGTTAATGTATTACTAGCAATGGTTGCCTTAACATTAGGTTTACTAATCTCTACAATTGCAAAATCAGAATTCCAAATTATGCAGTTCGTTCCAGTAATAGTCATTCCTCAAATGTTCTTTTCAGGAATAGTATCTGTTGAGAGTATGGGGAAAATCGCTGTCTATATTAGTAAAATCCTACCTGTTACGTATGCTAGTGACGGTTTAAGCAAAATAATTTTAGAAGGTAAAAATCTTCTTGCGATTAAAAATGATATCGTTGTTCTACTTGCACTTTGCATCCTTCTAATGATCCTTAATATTCTAGGCTTAAAACGATATAGAAAAGTTTAAAAAACAATAGGAGACTCTTATGACTGAAAATATCTTACAATCTTACTTTAGTATATCTCATAACGAAACCTTTCCACCTGGTAAGAAAAAAACAATAGAAGCTGCGATTAAATTATTCTCAAAACAAGGATATCATGGGACATCTACGCTTCAAATCGCTAAAGAAGCAGGCGTTAGTCAAGCAACTGTATTCAAATACTTTAAAACTAAAGAAGATTTATTATATTCAATAATAGTCCCTGTTATTCCTAAATTATTTTTAAATTTTCTAAAAAGAATTCAAAATACTAATTCACTTGAAGATTTAATAAGTTACGTTGTTGAAGATCGTATGGTTTTCCTAAAAGAGAATAAGGATACTGTAAAAATAGTATTCTCAGAGATATTAACAAACGAGAATTTAAAAGCACAACTTATCAATTCTTTAAAAGTAGTCTTTGCAGAAATAAATTTTAAAGACATATTACAAAAACATAAAGAAAACAATCCTGAAATTAACGAAAAACTATCGCCAGCCGAAGTCATTCGTTCATTCGCAGGACCTATCAGTACCTACTCAGTCCAAAGATTTATTCTTTTTGAGAATATTCCATGCCCTACTGAGGAGCATGATTTACAATTTATTAAACAACAAATCTATAAAAACTTAACACGATAATAAAAAAAGAGGAGCTTGGTATTTTCCAAGTTCCTCTTTTTTTCTACTCACCTAATCTAACTACCTTATCACAGATTGATAATGTTGATTTATTATGTGAAATTATTATTGTTATCTTATCTTTTTTACTTTCTTCTAAAGCTTTTAGCACTTCGATTTCACTGAAGATATCGATGTTCGCTGTTGCTTCATCAAGAATTAGAAGTTTACTGTCATTATAGAATGAACGCGCTACTGATAAACGTTGTTTTTGACCTGAACTTATGTTCGAACTTCTCTCTCCAACGATCTCATTTTCGCGACGTTTCAAGTTATCCACAAAACCTCTTAAATTAGTTTTTCTTAATGATGCATCCAACTCTTCTTTATCCAAATCTTTTTCAAAGAAAGTGATGTTATCTTTAATTTTTGCATTGAATAAGTAACTATCTTGTAGTATTATCGAACTATTTTCTCTAAAGTAACGATTATCTATGTCTCTTAGCTCAACACCATCGATAGTGATATTACCTTCCATATTTTCATCTGAGATGAATTTCATAATAAGTTTCGCTATTGTAGATTTACCGCATCCACTAGGTCCACTTAATCCGATAATTTCGCCTTTTTTCACTTCGAAGCTTAGATTATCCACTACAGTATTATCAGCGTATCTATATGTTAAATTATCAACTTTAAGTTCATTAAAATCAACAACTACTCCACTATTTTCCGCTTCTTCCGGCGTATTCATAAGCTCTAAAAATCTCTTTCCACTAGCCATCGTCTGACTTAATGTTGAAGCAAGATTCCCCATGTATAAAATAGGAATAAACGATACGATAAACATCGCAACTAATGAAACAGTTACGAACTGACTATCAAGTGAAGATGCCACGTAGATAAATGCCAACACCCCGATATTGTAAGTTACAACATTTAGAGTATTTAAATCTACTAAGAATTTGTTTTTAAGATATGAACTTCTTGTCAGTTCTTCAGTTTCCAAATCGATATTACGTTTTGCTTCATCAATTTTTCCATATTGTAATGTTTCAAAAATTCCGTAAGCTTCTTCTGATGAATTGTTGTTTACTTGAGTTAGTTTACGACGATAATTTTCACCAACATCTTGCCCCACATTTCTAAAACTTAACGGATACACAAGTCCGATTACGATATAGACTATTAAAGCTACTAATGCTAGTTTCACGCTAAAGAATAGTAAGAAGATACTAACCACTAAACTTTGTACGATATAAATCATAAACGGTGTTATCGTGTGCGCGTAGAAAACTTCTAATAATTCAATATCAGTAGTAATCATCGTCATATAATCACCTGAAGTGTTTTTTGTAAAACTATCGACAGATATACGTTTGAATTTTTCTAAAACTTTAACACGTAAGGCATGTAATACTTTGAATGCTACATAGTGATTTAAAAGTTGCTCAGTATAACTAAATAACCCTTTTAGTACAGCTAAAGCAAAAATCACGATAAATAAAATCGCAGCTATTGTTGTTATTTTCGTTAAAAAGAATAACGAAATAAAGTAGGTAAATACGACAAGCGTTAAGTGCCCTAAACTCCCGAATAGAGTCGCTCTAAGTAATGGACGTTTAAACTCTTGAGCAATAGCTAAAAGTTGTTTTAATTCTCTTAATGATGTCATTACTCTACCTCCTTAGCTAAAAATTTTGATTTCAGTTGTTGTTGATCTGTGAATAATTTTCTATACAGAGAATTTTCTACAATCAGTTCATCATGTGTTCCTTCCTCGATAATTTTCTTATCTTTTAGAACATAGATATTATCTGAATTTGTTATCGTCTCTAAATCGTGAGAAATAACTATAATAATTTTTCCTTCTTTTATTGAATCGAAGGCATTAAGCACGATTTCTTTACTGTAATCATCAATATTCGATACAGCTTCGTCAAGTATATACAAGTAAGAATCTTTTAGTATTGCTTTTGCTGCAAGTAGCCTTTGTTTTTGACCACCAGAAAGGTTCGCAGCTCCTATCGCAAGCTCATAATCTAGACCTCCGTGTTCTTCAACAAAATCTTTAAGATTAACTTTTTCTAAAGCATTGTACATTTCTTCTTCAGTTATATTTTTGCGAACACTTAAATGCTCTCTCACAGTACCTTTAACTAAGTAACTATCATTAGTAATAAGTGTCGTAATTTTAGCCATCTCTCTAGTAGGGATACTATCAATATTGAAGTTGTCGTATTTTATACTTCCGCTATAATTAGAATTTAAACCTAAGATTAGTTTGATAATAGTAGACTTACCACTTCCACTTTCTCCTACTAATGCTGTTTTCGTACCAGGTTTAAATAGCATATTGATATTTTCTAAAGTCGTCTCCTCACCATAAGAGAAACTTACATTGTTCAAAACAATATTTTTCCCAGCTTCTACCTTGATAGTTTCATCTTTTTCCTGCTCCGGATGATCAAGAAGTTTGTAGATATTATCTAACTCAACATTCCCTTTCATCGAAATGTGGAACAATCCTCCTAAAGCACGTAGCGGTTTAAAACATTCTAATGTAGCAACAATAACAAAAACTATAAGCTTCTGATCTTTCACCGCAAAGATAGCGATAATTGATAAGATAAAAATAGAAACATAAGTAATAGCATCCATCACATTAATAGAATTAAGTTGGTGACGAAGTAATGCCATAGTCGATTTTCTATATTTTGCACTACGAGTATCAACATCACTCGCTACGTTATCTTCTTTACCATAAATTTTTGCAGTTGTGAAACCTGATAATCTATCGTAGAATACTTCAGATAAACTTAAGAAATCGCTGAAATTCTTTTTATTAGCCTTTTTCGATTTCTTAATAATAATCATAATAGACACAGGAATAAGCGGATATAGTAATAACATCGCTATAAACAACAGAATATGAATCTTCCCATAAATAACAAACGAGCTAAGCACAATAAACAATGTCGCAAACATCTGCGGTACAAACTTATTGAAATAAAATTCAATATTCACGATTGATGAAGAGTTCATCACAAGAAGACTACCAGTATTTACTGCTTCTGTGTAATTTAGTGAAAGTTTTTCTACTTTGTTGTAAATTTCTTTTCTTAATGTATTTCTAACCTGTTTAGAAATTTTGTGACTGAAGTAATTATCCCCAGTTGTAGCTGCATAATACACTACTAAACCTACTACCGTTTTCAAGATAAACCCTAATACAGCACCGCTTCTACTCTCTTCACCTAGTGAATAAAATAGAAAATCTACGAAGTTGTAGATAAAAAATAGCGAGCACCAAAAGGCAACAAGTTTAAGAATCGCTACGAGATATACTTCTCTTTTGATATTAAAGAGAGCCATCGCTCTACCATCTATCTTCATAATATCTCCTTATTTAATTTCTTATTTAGATTTATTTTACACGAAAAGAGTAAAATTATAATATCAGATCTGGGTTGTTTCTTATAAAAATTCAATATTCACTCTTTTTATGAAAAAGGCTCTAGCTACCTTTATTGATATTTATTATCAATTATTATTATACTATATAGCTAAATTAAAAGATAGCTTTCTTGTTTATTGTTACGAAAATGTTCAAAAATATAGAGAAAGTTCGGGAAATGGGGTTTCAGGTTTATGCTTAGGTATTTAAAATTTTATATGAGTGTGTTTCCTGGAAAGACAAAGATTGTGATTTTTCTTTTTGGGTTGTAATTGTTGAGTGGACATCTTATTCGTGATTTATTCCTTGTATGTCCATCGGAAAAAGACAGCGACTTGGTTTTATCATTCTGCTGAATCGCTGTCTTTATATTTACATACTAAATTCTTCTTGTAATAATTTTCTCACAGTTATTTCTTTCTTTTTCTATAATTCTATGATATCATATCTTCAAAGGAAGGGCGAACAGTTGGGACATCGTCCACCCTTTTAGAAAATATTAAAGATTACTTACGCTTTGGGTTGCCGCCCTTAGCGTTTTTCTTTTACTCCTGAAAATATTTTAAAATATCAATCCTGTATAGCTCTTTTTTATTACTTTTGTTCTTACATCTCCCATTTTGTAAGAACAAAAGTCCATACCTACACAATAAAAAAGAAGGTTCAAGATTATTTTAAATCTTACCTTCTTTTTTATTTAATCATCTAGCTACCTAGTGTTATTACTTTATCCGCTAAGTTTTCAATTTTTTCGCTATTTCTATGAGTTATCATAATAACTGTAGAATCTTTGTCTTTTAATATTATTTCCTCAATGTCATCTGCCAACTTGCTGTCTAAGTTCGCCGTACCTTCATCGATTATGAATACATCTTTTTTATGATATAAACTTCTCGCTAATCCTAATCTTTGTAGCTGTCCACCTGATAAAGCTAAGTTTTTATTGTCTAGTATTGTATTTTCTTTTTCTTCTAAATTATCAATTACATCGACTAACTTACAATTTTCCAGAACTTCTCTAAATAGTTTGTCGTTATATTCTTTGTTTAAAATAATATTATCTTTGATCGATAAATTTAGAAATTGTACTTTTTGATTCATAGTAGAAATCGCTGATTTAATATCGAATTGTTTTAATTCTCTATTATCCCATTCTACGCTACCTTCATAATTTTTCAAATCACCATTTAAAATATTTATTAATGTTGATTTTCCACTACCACTTTTACCTTTTATTAAGTACTTCTTGTTTTTCTCAAAAGTTAAATTAGGAAATTCTACCGTTTTATCTGGATAGTTATATTTAACATTAGAAACTACAATCGCCTTATCTAATTTTTCGACTCTCGGTAAACTTTTCTCTTCTTTAATTTCTGGATACTTACTCAACAACTCATTTGCAGAAGCGAAATTCGGATATAGTTCAATTACTTTTGTCAATCCTCCAAAGAATTCCCCTGTATAACCTGATATCGCAAATATCATCGCAAATTCAATATACCCTTTATATGCGAAATATCCCGCTATGAAAATCAATGCGATTTGGTTACCTGCATTTAATGTCACATTCAATCCTTGTAAAGTCATAATAGATTTTTTTCTATTAACTTTAGCATTTTTTATATTTTTTGAACCTACATTTACAATTCTATCTAATAAATTCAACGCAGAAAAGTTGTTTAGCATTTCTGAGCTAGCCAACGCATTCTCTAAATCCTTATTGAAATCTTCTGTAGCTTTTGAAATGTCTTTTGTCGTTGTTTTTATCGCTTTGTTGAAATACTTAGGTAGAACCATCATTAATAAAGACAATGCAAGTGAGATAATAAATAACGTAATATTCACCTTAAGTAATACAATTGTTGAGATAACAACTAAAGATATACTGTAAATCGCAAATAAACAATTAGCCGCATATTGCTCAAACTGCTGGATATCAGTAGTATTTAAAGCTATACATTCTGCTCCATTATTATGTTTCTCATTATAGATTAACTTTTTCTTAAAATCCGCAATTGCTGTTTTTCTAAGACTTGTTGAAAAATTTTGAATCAATTTTTCAACGTATATCGCTCTGAAATAACCAAATGTATTTAAAGCAACATATATCAACATAACCGCAATAGTCGCCAATACCATGAATCTTAAGTTTTTATCTACCATAGCCTGGATAATCAAACTAAATCCGTAAGACGTCGCAACCTGTGCTGCTGCGCATAATACCGTAATAATAAATACTAGTATGCTATATTTTTGTTTAAATAATAACTTAAACATGCTCTTCACCCCTTACACTATAGTTTAAAGTCTTTTTTTCCGACTTTAAAAGTATATTTATTGTGTAAATTTTATCAGAGATAACAGAGATAGTCAACACTATATGTATACATTTTAAACACTATTGTGTTTTATTTGTAATAATATCTTTCTAGTTTATTGATTTACAAGTATATTTATAGTATTATTATAGTAATATTTGATTAATTCTCAGGAGCGGATAAACTTTGAAACTTAAATTAGCTGACTTAATAAAAACTAAAAGAAAATCACTAAATATGTCTCAAAAAAAATTAGCTGAAGGTATTTGTACTCAAACTATTATCAGTAGGTTAGAAAAAGGAGAAGTTACTCCTTCTATAGATATATTTTTCAAAATCATAAAAAAATTAAATATTCCAACTAGTGAAATAGAAGCATTATTTGATATCGATACTAAAGATTACCAGCCTTCACAATTCAAAGTTAATGAACTTATGGAATTACTTTATAAACGAGATTATAAGACACTAGATTTTGTTTTATCTTCCATCGATAAAAGCACTCTTGATTCAGAAAGTATTTTATATTTTGAATGGTTTCAAGCTATCACAACATATCACATTAAAAATCAACTAGATCTTGCGATTGAAAATCTAAAAACATTAATAGCAAAAGTAGAAGCTGGTTCTATCTTATATTGCGATATCTGTAATACTTTGGGAAATTTTTATTCAGAAAAAGAATTATTTGAAGATGCTCTTCTTTGGTATGAAAAAGTTTTATCATACATAAAAATTATTCAAAATACAAGTTCTGAACAGCCCTTCTATTATTCTATTGCACGCATCTATGGTATTTTAAATAAATTTAATGACGCAACATATTGGAACTCTATCGCTATTACTAAAGCTCTAGAAAATAAATCATTTTACCTTCTGGGAGATAATTATTATTTACAAGCACGATTATTTGAGGAGCAAAAACTTATTGAAGATGCTATTAACTCTTGTAATAAATCTATTAGTATATTCTCATTAGAAAATAATGAAACTATGAGGTCTTTAACATTATCTTATCTTTCTTATCTAAAAGAAAAAAATAGTAAAGAACCTCAACAATAATCCTCTTATTTGGGCAATATGTCTTAAAAAGAAAAAAGGAGCAACTCAACAAAATCATGATTTCGAAGAAATCAATTTTGTCGAGTTGTCTCCGCACAGTTTATTAAAATCTACAAACTTTTATAAAGCAAATTTAGACATCAATAAACTACCTTGTCTATAAGTTCTCATATAAATTTTTTTATTAGGAAAAACTGTCCTTTTTACGTGTATTGCATTTTAGTCGAATTTCTATAACCTTAAAAGATAATTCCATCGAATTTACGTTGTTATTGCAATTTATCCTAAGTATTATTTTTTACTTCAACTATAAATATTTTTCAAATTTTTGAACAGATACTCCTAATTCTTCACATGCATCCTCTTTTGTTATTATACCTTTTTTTACTAAGTTTACTACTGTGCTTAATCTTCCTTGCTCAATTCCTTGTTCCAACGCTTGTTCTTTTTCTTCTTTAACATAAGCTAGGTGTGCATAATATCCATCAAAGTCTCTTCTTCTCTCGTCAAACATACTCTTCTCCTCCTTAGTCCATTCTCTCGGATTTATTATACTGTCTGCTTGTTTCATTATGTTTTCTGGTTCATGTGTAAATGGTTTATTTCCGAAAAATTCTATCCAACGTACTTTTTTGTAATTTTCCGTTGTGTTTTCAGTATATTTTTCTATTTCTAAAAACACCATTCTAACTAAATTTCTTTTCTCTTCTATACCTTTAAATTTAACTTTTAATTCTTCACAATTATTATCATCTCTCATACTAAATGAATGAATCGCTCGATTGTCATTAAAATACGGTTTCTCTGTTATCGCTATCGCATAAACCGGTATTAATTCTTGAGATAAATAATGAGTGTTTACTCCCTCTTTCTTATACTCATCTAAGTTTTGCGATACTTGTTCGCAAATGTACAACCACAATCTTTTTATAAAATCAACCTGCATGGCAACTTGGATTTCTATAATAACCTGCGTTCCATCATCTAATTCTGCCAGTACATCTACGTGCGTTACATATGGGAGCAGCTCTTTATATGGCTTAGCATGTATCTGAGTTCCATCTAGAATTTTTACATTAGTTACTGGTAAATCCAATAAATCTCTAACGAATTGAGCCGTCACCTCAGTATTACTAAATACTTTTTTCGCTACTAAGTCCATCATTGGACGTGTATCTTTATTTCTTATGTTTTCCATTTTGAAAACCTCCCTATTTATTATTTTTTTCATAATTAATTTAATTTTTCATAATCCCAGTTAATTTCTTACCTTCATTATACTCTACGGAGATTATTTTTTCTAATAATAACATTAGTCTTACCATAACTTTTCCAAACCCCTGCTATTTCACAAAACGAAAAAACTCCAGAATTTCCTCTGGAGTTTATTTTCGTCTATTCTTTTATAATTCTATAATAAATTTTTGATGTTATTGCATAAACTATTAGATAGAAGATTGCGAAGACTACGATTGTCACAGCAAGTGCTTGTAAGAATATGCTACTATCTGTTATTAAGAATAATCTTAAGATTTTCTCAATAAATGGATATGCTACTATCGTGTGTAGTGTCGCTATAATTAGGGGTGAGAAGAAGATTAACAGTACTTGTGATCTGATTGATTGTTTAATCTGTTTATCTGTAATACCTACTTTTCTCATGATTTCAAAGTTACCTTTATCTTCATAACCTTCTGAGATTTGTTTGTAGTACATGATTACCACTTGGCTTATTACGAAGATAAAGCTTATGAACACCCCGATGAATAGGAATGATGCGAATACTCCTCTGAATGTAATTTTGTTTTCTTCTTTACCTTCTATTGATACACTCTCTCCTTTTTCTAATTTTTTGAAACTTTCGATTACCTTAGCTTCTCTATCTGTATCTTTAATATTAAATGCAACATAGTTTTGAACTGTAGGTGCTCCTGTTTCTATGCTTATTCCTCTTTTAGCTGCATCTTGTTTATTTAGTTCCGCATATTTTTCTTCTAATTTCGCAGCAATTTTTTCCGCTTCTTTGTTATCTTTTACAATAACATAGTAAGTATCCATAATATTCGCCGAATCTGAACCAATTGTTCCTGGGAACTCTGCTAATTTTTCTTTAACTTTATATTCAATTCCATTTAAAGAAATAGTTTGGTGATTATATTCGCCTTTTTTATCAACATGTAAGAAAACCTCGTTATTTTCTAATGTTTTATTTTTATTGGCAAATTTATTATAATCTTTCAGTTGTAAAACAACTATCATTTTTACATTAGCTAAATCAACCCCTAGATTAGATTCAAAATTAAATTTATCTTCAACTAATCTTCCTACCATAGGTACTGAATTGTATGATACTAGATCTTGTACTTCAGTTCCCGCTTCTTTAGCTGCTACTTTTACATTATTTTCGATTTCTTTTAGTTTATCACTAGTAGAATGATAACCTGCGATCATTAATTGTCTTGGGAATCTTTCATTATAAGATTTTTCCATACCTGCATATAACGCCGATGTTGATCCCATAGTTACAAGAACCATAGTAGATAATATACAGATATTCGCTAATCCTACTGCATTTCTCTTCATTCTGTATAATAAACCAGAAACACTGATGAAGTTTTTAGGTTTATAGTAGAAATTTTTATTATTTTTCATGATTTTTAGTACTGTAATACTTACTGCCATGAACACTAAATATGTACCAATAATTACCGCAACTACCGCGAAGAAGAATACTGTTAATGCTTTTATAGGATTTTGTACAGTTTGTGCTGTGTAATATCCATAGCCGATTAATGCTAAACCAATTATCGCTAGAATCCATCTAGATTTCGGTTCTTTTTCACCTTTATTTTCATCTTTTAATAAAGCTACAATTCTAAGTCTAGCTATTTTTATAACAGTATAAAGTAATAATAAGAAGTATATTCCTCCAAATAATAATACTGAGAATACTATAGCTATCGGCGTTATGCTGAACCCAAAGCTAACTCCCGCTGAGAATAATTTCAATAATACTAACAACATAAGTTTATCAAAAATTATTCCTAATCCAATTCCTAACACTATTGTAGTTACAGCGATAAAAATTGTTTCTAACACTAAGATTTTAGCTATTTGTTTTTTCGTCATACCTAAAACAGAATACAATCCGAATTCTTTTACTCTACGTTTTACTAGAAAACTGTAAGTATAAAATAGGAAAATTACAGAGAACAGCGCAATTACAATAATCCCGAAGCTTAATACCTGTTTTGTCGCATCGATACCATTTGGAAGTTTGTCTAAATTATCCCCAAAAGCTAGAGATGATAGTATGTAAAATGACATTATTGTAAAAATTGCTGATAATACATAAGGTATTATAAATTTTTTATTTTTTACAAGGTTGTTTAAAGCAAATTTGCTATAAAAGAAGCTCATCTTACTCACCTGCCTGCATTAAAGTTAACGTGTCATTAATTTTTTGGAACATCTCACTCGTAGTCGCATTTCCTTTTCTAAGTTCATGGAAGACTACCCCGTCTTTAATAAATAATACACGTTTAGCACGAGCTGCTGTTTTCACAGAGTGCGTAACCATAATTATTGTTTGTCCCGCATTATTTAGTTTTTCAAATACTTCTAATAGTTGATCTGTTGATTTTGAATCTAGCGCTCCTGTCGGTTCGTCCGCTAAGATTAATGCTGGATTCGTAATAATCGCACGAGCTACCGCTACCCTTTGACGTTGACCACCAGATACTTCATATGGAAACTTGTTGATTAATTTATCAATTCCTAAAGGTTTAGTTACTTTCTCTAATCTTTTTTCCATATCTTTATATTTTTTATTAGCCAGTACTAACGGTAATAAGATATTATCTTTTATAGAAAAATTATCAAGTAGATTGAAATCTTGGAAGACAAATCCTAGATTGTCACGACGGAAATTCGCTAGGTCTTTATCTTTCAATTTGCTTAAATCTAAATTGTTTAAATTCACATTTCCTGACGTTGCTTTATCGAATGTTGCAATAATATTTAATAAAGTAGTTTTACCACTTCCACTCTCTCCCATAATCGCTACATATTCACCATTATCTACTGCGAAATTTACATTTTTTAACGCTTCTGTACTTTGTGTACTTAATCTTGTTGTATAAACTTTTCTTACATTGTTAACTTCTAATAACATTTTTATCACTCCTGAATTCTTTTTATCTTATCTTCCTAGTTCGAACTTTTCTACAACTTCCTCGTTGTTTATATTTATATTCTACCTTACTTTTCTTACAGATTCTATCGATTTTCCTTACAAAAAAGCTCCCAACCTTACACTTTTGTAAGATTGGGATATTTATTACTTTTTATTTGATTTCAAATACTTTATCAACTTTATTTCCTGGGAAATTATAATCTCAATATATCTGTAAATCTTTGTTCAGAGTTGCTATCTAGTCTGTGCGTTATTAGAATTACCGTTAATTCTGGATTAGTTAATAGAAGTTCTTCTATTTTTTCTGCATTATCCTTATCTAAATTAGAAGTTATCTCATCTAACAGCACTACTTTTTTCTCTCTAATAATTCCACGAGCCAGGGCTATTCTTTGTTTTTGACCGCCTGATAAATTCTTACCACCTTCTACAAGCTCAGTATCTAAGCCATCCGCAAGACTTGCCAGAAACTCACCTAGTCCTACACTTTCTAACACGTCTTTAACTTTATCATCAGCATAATCATCACCTAGTGTTATATTAAATCTTAGACTTTCTGTAAAAATATACGGTTCTTGCGGAATATATAGCATCTTATCATACAGGCTATGCTTATTAAGACCATCTAGTTCTTCACCATTAAATTTAATTGCACCTTCATAATTTTCTATTCTTCCAGTCAATAATTTTAACAATGTAGATTTCCCACTACCACTTTCTCCAACAATAGCGTATTTACCATATTTATTAAATGTATACAAAATGTTTTTCAATACATTTTTCTCTTCATATTTATAAGAAACATCCTCTAATTCTATAGTGTCAATTTCTTCATTTAATGATTTTTTACCAGTATCTTTGTCATTAATTGCCTTAGCCTCTTCTTTGAATTTCTCGAATTTCTCAAAGATCGGCACTACAATATTTAACTCTACCGTAATATTCATAATATTTCCTACTGAATTAAAAATCGTAGATGTTAGTGATTCTACGGTTAAAATAGATCCAAAGCCTACAATATTTTTCAGCGCCAGTATTCCTGTTAGTAATACTACACCAACTTGCCCTACTAAATTTCCTAAACCACCTAGAACTCCAGCTAATCCGACACTTTTTCTTAAAGACACTGATTCTTTTAATACTTCATTAGAAGAAGTTGCTACGATTTTTTTCAAAATTCCTAGTTTATTGAAAGATAATAAACTATCGAATCCCCGTAAGTAATTTGTGTTTTTACTTATTAAGTTTTCTAACGAGCCTGAGTATCTCTGAGCTTTATTCTGAATAGATTTTTGCGCAAGAGCTGGTAATACTAATGTAAGAACACTCATTACTATAGAAAAGACGATAATCGACCAGTGGAATGCAAGCAGTCCGACTATAGCTATAAGCGTCTCTATTATCGCTGTAATACTTTGATAAAAATTACCAAATCCTTTTTCCTCAACAATCATCAAATCATTACTAAGCCATGATATGTAATCACCGCTATTTTTCTTATTAAAATTAGCATAGTTATTTTTAGAAATTGCATCAACGACATCACATCGAATGTCAGTTATCATTTTTTGCACTACATAGTTTTCATACGGGATTTTTATATAAAGAGAAACTAAAAATAATAAAAACACGATACCCGCATAGGCTATATTATAGAAAAAACCATCGGTATTCGATTTAATTAATTCGTTAAATCCATCCCCTATAAAATACGCAGCGACAACCTTACATGCTCCCCCAAATATAATTAGTAAAAGCAACAAACTATTTTCTAAATATCTTTTCTTTAAATACTGCTTCATCTTTTCCCTCCTTATACCTTACTAATATTCTATCAAATATACCTAATTTAAACAAGATAGTTTTCAGATAATTTATTTTATTTATTAGAAAATATTTTTTCTTTATTATAATATATATATATATATATCAAGTGGCTTTCTAGATATCTAATAAACCACTGAAGAAAGTAACTCGACAAAATCGTTTTTCTTCTAACTCATGATTTTTGAGTCACTCGCATATATCAAGTAGCTTCTGTCGAGGTTACAACTAACTTACTTTAGGAGTTTATCAATTTATATCTAGTCTCACTTGTGAAATTAAAAAATCCCCTTAAAAGTTAAATTCATAATCTAACTCTCAAGAGGATTTCTTATTAACTTATTTATATTTAATCCCTTAAAGTATCTTCTTTCGGGAATGTGATTTCTATCCTAGTTCCTTCTCCTACTTTTGAAGAAATTTCAATATGATGACCTAGTTTATCTAGAGTTTTTTTACATAAGTACAAACCTAACCCACTAGATTTTTTTTCGTATCTTCCATTAAAACCTGTAAAACCTTTTTCAAAAATTCGAGGTAGATCTTCTTCTTTAATACCCATACCATTATCTTCTATAACCAGTTTATTTTCACAAATTTCTATTGTAATTTCTCCACCGGCGCTAGAGTACTTCACACTATTACCTAGTATTTGTTCAAAGGCAAAGCTCAACCATTTTTTATCACTAATTACCATTGTTTCATGTGAAACATAATTTAATTTTATCTTTTTATTAATGAAGATAGTTGCATATTTTTTTACACTATCTTTCACCACTTCATCAAGATCAATCTTAGTAATAACGTAATCCGACGATATACTATCTAATCTTATGTACGTTAAAACCATCTCAACATATCGTTCTATTTTAAACAGTTCTTGCTGTAAGATTTTTTGATCTACTTCTTCATTATCCAATAGAAAATTCATCGCAGCAATCGGCGTTTTTATCTGATGAACCCACATACTGTAATAATCAACCATGTCTATATTTTTTTGTCGATTTTCCTGAGTTAATTTCTCCAACTCTTCATATAATTTCTCTATAATTTTATGATAATAGTCTATCCTAATATCCAAACTTTTCGGCAGAGCTTCTAGGTCATTTAGTATATTTTGCTCCAAGAAATTTAGTTTCTTATAACTTTCTTTATAATTAATAAAATCAGAAAAACTAGCTACCAAAGCTGCTAAAAAACAAAAACTTCCTGTATAAATTAGCGCCTCAAGTGGTAAATTATACAAGTAGAACATAATAAAAAATATAAGAATGAAAACTATAAATAAAATATAAACCTTTATGTTTTTCTTTAAATAACTTTTTAATATTTCCATTAGACGATATATCCTTTACCTTTTTTAGTCGTAATAAATTCATCTATTCCTATACTTTTTAACTTAGCTCTCAGCCTATTTATGTTAACCGATAGGGTGTTTTCATCGATGAAGTTATCACTTTGCCACAAGGCTGTAATTATTTCTTCTCTCGTTACTATTTTTTCTCTATTTTCCAGTAATACTGTAAGAATTTTACTCTCGTTTTTAGTAAGTTCAACAAGATTATCTTTAAATTTCACTTCATCACGACTCATATCAAAAATTACATCTTTATATACTACAAGATTCGAAGATCCACTAAAATTATAAACACGACGAAGTAGGGCTTCAATTTTCGCCTTTAGCACTACTAATTTAAATGGTTTTTCTATAAAATCATCTGCACCGATATTCATTGCCATAACAATATTCATATCATCATTCGCAGATGAAATAAAAATTATCGGTACTTTCGACAATTTTCTAATCTCCTCACAGAAATAATAACCATCAAAGTAGGGGAGATTAATATCCATTAATACTAAGTCCGGGGATTGTTCCACGAATTCTTTAACTACATTTTGAAAATCTACAACTTCATGCGTAGCATACTGCCATTTTTGTAGATATCCTGCAATAGAATTAGAAATTATCTCATCATCTTCTACTATCATTACTTTATACATACGTTCACCCCTTAACTACTATTATTATTAAAATTATATCATAAACACTCCACTTATGATATATCTTATAAAATATATCATTCACCTGTTTTTTGCAAAATAAAAAGCAGAGATTGTCTAGGAAGGAGTTTAACTGAAATTTCCACGCTGCCTCGCTTCTATTTCATACTCCTAAACAACCTCTACTCAAAAAGAGAAAATTGTGGATTAAGATATTATTTTAAATATATAGTATTAAAATAAATGGCTGTCAAGGGTGTTTAGTAATCTGTCTTAATCCACAAATTTTAATAAAATATTAATTATTTTAAATTATTGTTTCTCGTGAAACTTTTCTCTTAGATATTTTCTAATGCTAAACGTAAATCTTCGATTAAGTCATCTGCATTTTCTAGACCGATTGATAATCTAATTTGCGCAGGAGTAATTCCTGTGTATTGTAATTCTTCTGGACTTAATTGACCGTGTGTAGTTGAAGCAGGGTGGATTGCTAAACTTTTCGCATCAGCTACATTCGCTAAGTTAGAAAAGATTTCTAAACTATCAATTACTTTACGTGCTGCTTCTTCTCCACCAACTACATCGAATGAGAAGATTGAACCACTACCTTTAGGTAGGTATTTTTTAGCTAATTCATAGTATTTATTTCCTTCTAATCCAGGGTAGTTGATTGATTCTACTTTAGGGTGTTTAGCTAAGAAGTCTAATACTTTCTTAGTATTTTCCACATGGCGTTCCACTCTTAGAGATAATGTTTCTAATCCTTGTAATAATAGGAATGCGTTGAATGGTGATAATGCTGCTCCTGTGTCACGTAATAATTGTGTTCTTACATTTGTGATAAACGCAGCCGCTCCTACGTCTCTTGTATAACTTAAGTTGTGGTAACTTGGATCTTCATCTACTAATTGAGGGAATTTTCCGCTACCTTCCCAGTCGAATTTACCACTGTCTACGATAACTCCACCAATTGATGTACCATGTCCTCCGATGAATTTAGTCGCTGAGTGTACGATAATATCTACACCGTGGCTAAATGCATTGATTAAGTACGGACTAGCAAATGTATTATCTACTACTAATGGAATTTTGTGTTTGTGAGCAATTTCAGCCCATTTTTCTAAATCTGCTACGTTTACTAATGGATTTCCTAAAGTTTCTACAAATAATGCTTTAGTTTTATCTGTAATAGCTTGTTCAATTTCTTCAAAGTTGTCTGGATCAACAAAAGTTGCATCTACTCCATAACGAGGTAATGTAAGTTTTAATAGGTTGTAAGTTCCTCCATATACTTTTTTAGAAGATACAATGTGATCTCCCGCATGCGCTAATGTTAAGAATACATATGTAGTTGCAGCCATTCCTGAAGCTACAGCTAATGCTCCAACTCCACCTTCTAAAGCGTTAATTCTTTCTTCAAAGACTGCAGTAGTAGGGTTTGTAATACGAGTATAAATATTCCCAGATTTTCTTAATGCAAATGAATCTGCAGCATCTTGTGTATCATCGAAAACGAATGATGTTGTTTGATAAATCGGTACAGCTCTTGCTTTTGTGTCTCCAACTGTTTGTCCTGCGTGTAATTGTAATGTTTCAAAACTAAATTTTCTTGTCATAATATGGTTCCTCTTTTCTACGTTTTAATAAGTTTTATGTTTTAGATAATAAAAAAACACCCCTATTGCTTATGCAATAGAGGCGAGTATCTTAATTCGCGTTACCACTCTAATTTATACTAACCTTGCGATTAGTACCTTATTCAGTACATGTTTATACTGTGTGCTATATCGTTCAACTCACGTGTTTACCTATTAGATAAACAAAACTCTAAGACCATTTTCAATTAATCTTCACCTTGTTATTTCACACCTTCCAATAACTCTCTGTTGTAGCTACGTATTAATCTACTTATCTTTTCAACGTTTTATATTAAATTTAAACTCATTGTACACCTGTTTTATATATTTGTCAATAACTTTTTTAAAAAAATTAAAACGTTTTATTTTTCTTCTATAAGATGTTAAACAAAAAATCTTATAAAAATATTTTAATTTATTTATTATTTAAGAAATAAAAATCTAGTAAAACTATTTATTTTAATTTAAGAAATGATATTTTTTTATTTTTTCGTGTAAAATTTAAAAATAAGGGCAAACTTACTGAAAAATAAAGAAAAAAAGGGGAATAAATATCAAAAAAATAATATAAAATTAGAAAAAAGGTGTAAATATAAAATAAAGTAAATAAATACCTGCGAAGGAAGCGAAAAAAGGAGAAGGAGGTAGATGAAAGGAATTTTAACTGGATGCGGTTGATCCAAAAGTACTAGATTTAAAAATAGTTTACACGAAAACTCATAGACGCAGTGGTTTATTGATATCTAAATTCGATTTATAAAAGCTTTTTAGATATCTAATAAACTTTGCGGGGGTGACTCTATAAAATCGATTTCTACGAAATTCACGATTTTTGAGTCACTCCCTTAATACTTCCCTTCATTTCCTTTTATTTCTTTAATCATAAATTGCACCTCCTTTTCTCTAAAATACTATTTAATAATCTTCTTTCCAACTACATACATTTTGTCCCTTCTTCATACACCTCTTTTCCCTTTTTTACATTCTCTGTCTCTCCATCGATTCATTTACACATCTTTTCCTCTTTTTTATGATATAATAACAGTAATAACACTCATATTACTATATGATTATCCTAGGAGGTTTATATGGAATTCACTAAAACAAATAATGGTTTCGTTAAATATGATGAACAGGGTAGGGTAATTGCTGAAATTACTTATTCTACTACTAGCAATCCTAATGTAGTTGTCGCTGACCACACTTTTGTTGATTCATCACTTCGTGGCCAAGGTGTAGCAGGGAAGCTATTAGACGCTCTTGTTAAAGATATGCAAGAGCAAAACAAAAAAATTATCGCAACTTGCTCTTATGTCGTTAAAAAATTCCAAGAAGATTCTTCTTTCGATTTTATTAACGCTGAAAAATAGTTTTTTAAAAGCAGGAAATTGATTTGTTCAATTTCCTGCTTTTCTTTTTTATAATATTAACTGATATTATTATTTTTATATTTTATTTTTATTTTACATTCTAGTTGCATTTACGTGGCATTATTTAATAATGTTATTATTTTAGTATTCTACAATGTGTAATTGTCCTTTATCATATTCTGCTAAGAATATTTTCGAAGTGTCTTCATATCCCATTTCTAATAAAGTTTCTTTTAGCCATTCTTCTGTCTTATCCATCGATTCCAATGTGTTAATTTGAATATTACCATCTGTAATTATTGGATACTTAGGATTCTCATCGCCTTCTAATACTATGATTAATTGTCCATTTTGTTCTAACACGGCTCTTTTAACTTTTTTAATACTATATACTCCCTGACTTCTTAGTTTGAACGCTAAATCATGAGCAGTCAAACCACTCTTTCTTGTAGCTTCTACATCTATTTTTCCATTTTTCACCACGGTAATCGGTTCTCCATCTACTATTTTTTTGAAGAACATATTGTTTGTTTTCAACCATTTTTGAATAAGTACTAAAATAACCCATATTAATAGGATATTTATATACTGTAGGATTGAGATTGCTGGATTATAAATTACACCACCAATAATTCCCCCGAGCACGTAGTTTTGCACCTGATCACTCGCTGAAGATGGTGCTAAATTACCTTTACCAGAAACATTAATTACGAACACTAATGATAGTAATCCTAACGCTAATTTAATTGCTAAATCAATGTATGAAAGTTGCATTATTTTTTCACCTCTACTTTTTCTACTACTGGATCTACTAGTTCAATTTTTTCTAATAGGTACTCATCTTTTTTACCACTACTTATTACTCTATAGTAAGTATCATCGATTTTCACGAATGAATGTTCTATTGATGCTTCACTATTAATATAAATACGTGTTTTTTCTATATTTAAGTGTTCTGCTATTTTATCAATGAATTGAACTGAACTTCTATATTGATTAGAAGAAATAGATTTATCTTTGTAGTTTGTTATACTTACCGTTATCGTTAATAATGTTCCTAATACCAGTATTATTGATAACTCTCTATATTTTGTGTCTTGTTTATTCTTATAATATTTAACTAAACTGAACAACAATACTAAAAGTAGTAATCCTACTATTACAATTCCTACTAAATTATTTTGTTCTATTTTACTTTGTAAGTATTCGTAAGAATAAAATTTCATCGTTTTTCCTCCTTGTATATTGTTTCATGTGAAACTCGATTATATTTTCTTCTTTAGTTTCACATGAAACATTGCTCTTTATCTTACTTCTAATTCGTAAGCAACTCTTTCTTTATCATCTAAAATATTTTTCATAGTTAATTTTATAACACCTTTTTCTTTGAATCCAAATCTACTTAAAAATTTTCTCATTATTTTATTATCTAAATGCGTATCTATTCTCAAAAATTTTATATTTTGAGACTTAGCAAAAAGATAAATAGCTTGCATAAATTCTCGAGCGATTCCTTGATGACGAGATTTTTTAGCCGTAGCTAAATGATGAATAGCTAAATAACTAGAATTTTCTGACCAAAAAGTAGGGGAGTTTTCATAATCTGCATCAAAAGTAGTGAGCATAGCTGTAGCAACTATCTCACCTGATTTATCGTATATGTATGATATTCCTTCGTTGATATCATTAGTAATCACATCACGACAAGGGGAACCATGTTGCCACTGATTCACCCCTTGTTCTTTTAAAAACTCCCTACCATCTTCTATTATCTTCATTACAACTTCTAATTCATCTTTTTTCGTTGTTCTTAACATAGTTTCACCTATTTTATTCTAATTAGTTTTTCTTGGTATCTATGCTCTTTATCGCGTAGTAGTGTTCTTATTACCTGCATAGTTTTTTCCATCGCCTCTATAGCGGAAAATTCCCATATCAGCGTAGCTTCCATAAGTAGTTCGAAGGCATCTTTAATCCCCCAGGTCTATCTGCGCCTCTGGCATCCCCTATAAATAATGCATTATTTAAAGATACTTCATCAATTACTATGTTTTCAGTTGTATGTCCAACTAATCTATGCAATACATCTGCTAAATATGGATCTATTATATCTTTTTCCATCAAATAATCGATATATTCAGATTCTGATTCAAAAATTGGTAACTGTATATCTCTTTCTACTAAATAATTTCGTCCGTATGTTTCTCTAACAATATCTATTTTCCCTAGTTCATCGAATTTTATATAATCAATAGAATATTGTGAATCACAATCATTTACGTCTTCTATATAGAATTTTGGTCCCATAAATTACCTCTCTTCTAAAAAATTAATAACGGATGCAACCTAATATTATAGTTTATTCTAATTAAGTCGCCTCCGTTCATTTTATATGATATTTTAAAATTTGTTGTTTACATTCTTTAAATACCAGCGAATATTAATCTTAATGCTGGTTCATTAAAAATACACGTCATGGTTTACCATAACGCATATTTTATTTTACAATAAATTATCTTTTAATACAAGCTCAACAGGACAATGATCACTACCAAATATTTCATTGTGAATAGTCGCACTTTCTAAGTACTCTTCTAAGTCACGACTTACTAAGAAGTAATCAATTCTCCATCCTGCATTGTTTTTACGTGCATTAAAGCGATAACTCCACCAAGAGTATGCACCTGTTAAATCTGGATTATAATATCTAAATGTATCGATAAACCCTGCATCTAATAACTTCGTGAATTTTTCTCTTTCTTCTGGTGTGAATCCTGCATTTTTCGTGTTTGATTTTGGATTTTTTAAATCTATTTCTGTATGAGCAACATTTAAATCTCCACAAACAACTACACCTTTAGTTTTGTTTAATTCTAATAAATAATTTTTAAAATCTTCTTCCCAACTCATACGGTATTCTAATCTCTTAAGCTCACTTCCTGAGTTTGGCGTATACACTGTAATAAAGAAGAATTTATCATATTCTAATGTAATTACACGACCTTCTGTATCATGTTCTTCGATTCCTATACCATATGTTACATTTATCGGCTCGTGTTTAGTATATATTGCAGTTCCTGAGTACCCTTTACGCTCAGCATAGTTAAAATAACTATAATAACCATCAAATTGTAAATCTAATTGGCCTGCTTGCATCTTCGTTTCTTGTAAACAAAAGAAATCAGCATCTAATTGTTTAAAATCTTCTTCAAAATTTTTACCAACGATCGCTCTAAGACCATTGACATTAAAACTTATACATTTCATTTCGTTCTCCTTTTTGTTTCATGTTTCATGTGAAACATTTTATTTTCCTAAACAGAATCTACTGAATAATTCATTTATCAGCTCATCACCTGAGTTTTCTCCGATAACTTCTCCTAATAGATTGAATGTATTCGTATAGTCTATTAACACCATGTCTACTTCTAATCCTAATTCAGCCGCACCGATAGCATCGTTTAGACTAACTAAAGCACGTTGAATAAGGTTGATTTGACGTGTATTTGATAAATATGTAGCATCTTTTGGACGAGCAGCTCCACCGAAGAATAGGTCTCTTATATTTTTCTCTAGTTCATCTATTCCTTTATATGTTGTCATAGATGTTTTTATAATAGGGTGGTTATACGCTAATTTTTCAACTTCTGCAATATCAATTTTTGTCTCTAAATCTAGTTTATTTAATATTACAATAGTAGTTTTTCCTTCTGTTAGTTTTAATAACTCTTTATCGTCTTCAGTTAATTCTTCGCTACTATTTAATAAGAATAGTACTAAATCTGCTTTTTCTAAAGCTTCTTTACTGCGTTTAACACCTATTTGTTCTACGATATCGTCTGTTTCACGAATACCTGCTGTATCGATTAATTTAATAGGTACTCCTTTAATATTTACATACTCTTCTAGAACGTCACGAGTTGTTCCTGCAATATCAGTTACGATAGCTTTATTTTCTTGCAGCAGGTTATTTAACAGCGAACTCTTACCAACGTTTGGTCGTCCAATAATCGCTGTATTTATTCCTTCTTTAATTATTTTCCCTTGTTTTGATGTCTCTAATAAACTTTCTAAACTATTTCTAATACTTGTTGATTTTTCAAGAATAGTTTTTGTCGTTTCTATTTCTAGGTCATCGTATTCAGGATAATCAATATTTACCTCAACAACTGTTAAGATATCTAAAATTTCAGCACGCAAGCGTTTAATAAGTGTCGATAAACGCCCTTGCATTTGATTATTGGCTATTTGACTAGCCTCATCTGTTTTACTCTTAATAAAGTCGATTACAGCCTCTGCTTGTGTTAAATCGATACGACCATTTAAGAAAGCACGTTTTGTAAATTCACCTGGTTCAGCCATTCTAGCTCCATGTTCTAAGCAAAGTGCAAGTACTTTTTGAATCGTTACAATACCACCGTGACAGTTGATTTCTATAACGTCTTCTGTAGTATATGTACGAGGACCTACCATTTTCACAAGCATAATTTCTTCGATTTTTTCATTAGTAGTTGGATCAACTACATTTCCATAATTTATAGTGTGACTAGCTAGACTCTCTACAGTTTTTCCTTTTGGTAGTCTAACTATTTTTTCAGCGATGCTAAATGCTTCGTCACCACTAAGTCTAACAATACCTATAGCTCCTTCTCCTAGAGCTGTCGATATAGCGCAAATTGTTTCACTCATTGTTCAAACTCCTTTAAAATTTTTATATTAATAAAAAATTCATATCCTATTTATTATACACTATTCCTTTGAATTTTTCTCTATATACGACCAAGCTACATTTTATATACTTTTTTAATAATGTGTTAGGGGAGGGCGAACAAAAAAGGCCCATCAAAAAATCGGACTGATGGAAAAAATCAGTCCGATTAAGATTGTTGAGTTTAGTTCGTTCAAACAAATAGAATGCTTGCAATCAGCATAAAAAACCAGCAACTTTTTTATGAAGTTTCTGGTTTTGTTTATATAATTTTTATAAAGAAGTAATAAAAGTTATACCACCTAATATTACTCCCGCTGCATTGGGAATGATAAGGATCCAGTCTTTTTTAGGTTCTTTTGTCCAACCATAGATTACCCAAATTAAACAAGAAACTGCTGCAAATAGTGGTTGGAATGGTTGAGCTTTTTCTCCTTGTAAGTTAGCGATAATTTGTGGAATATATGCAATAAAAACAAGAATCCCAATAAAAGCTCCAATAGATCCGACAAAGCGATTAATTTTTTGTTTAGACATATAATATACCTCCTGAGGTCTCATTATATCAGAAGAGAAAAGATACTGTCAATAATTATGTTAAACACAAAATATTATACACTAACAAAAAAAAGGATTCCTGAGCTTTAAGCTCATGACTCTTCTCATCAGTCCTAAATTTTGTAGAACCACAAAAAATAAGTAGCTTGGATAAATCTCCAAACTACCCATTTTTTATTATTTTATTAAAAAGTTTTTAATAAGATATTAATTCTCTTCGTTCATAAGTTCAATTTCTGAAATAGCGAATTCTAAGTCATCTAAATCATACTCTTTTGGCAGTACACCACATGCTCCATTAGCAAATGCCTGTCTTTTATATACGGGTACTTCTCCAACGCTACTGCAGATAAGCACTTTTGCACCTGGAAACTTCGTACAAATTTCCTTCGTCGCCTCTAAACCATCCATTATCGGCATACAAATATCCATCGTCACGAAATCTGGTTTTATTCTTCTATACATTCGCACAGCTTGTTCACCATTTTCTGCAAAATAATACTCATATCCTGCACGACTAACAACTTCAGCACCACGGCTTCTATAATAAGAACTATCATCAACTATTAATACTGTCTTCATTAGACCTCCTATTTAGCTGTAATAACTAAATATCTATGTGGCTCTTCGCCACGTGATTCTGTTTCAACATTTTTAATACCTGTTAAAGCATTGTGAATAATTTTTCTTTCGATGCTTGTCATAGGTTCTAATTCAACTGGTTTTCCAATTTTTTTAGATTTCTTAGCTAAGTTTAATGCTAAGTCTTCTAATGTTTTTTTACGATTTTCTCTGTAATCGTCACAGTCAACTTCGATTCTGAAGTAATGTGAGCTGAATTTTTTAGCGAAGTTATTAACTAAAAACTGTAAACTATTTAAAGTTACACCACGTTTTCCGATAATTAGGCTAGTATTTTCTTCTGTTTTAATATTTAAAGTGAAGTGACGATTTCCATCTTCTCTAAAATCAACAGTCGCATCAGGATATCCCATCGCAATAACGATATTTTGTAAATAACTTACAATACGATCTTTATTTTTTACGATATAATCTTCTCTTTTAGCTTTTTTAACAGGCTCTTCTGTTGCTTCTGCTTCTTCAGTTTCAACAACAGTTTCTTCTTCAACTATTTCTGTTTTTTCAGTTGTTTTCTCAACCTCAATAACTTTTTCTTCTTTTTTCTCTACTTCAATAACTTTAGCAACAGCTTCTTCTTTATTATATTCTTCATCTAATGGAATTAATTTTACCTTTGCTTCTTTTTTGAATAATCCGAAGATACCTGTACTACCACCTTCGATTACTTCAATTTTCACTGCATCTTCTGATAAAGCTAGGTCTTTTAACCCTTTTTTAATAGCCTCATCTACAGTAGCTCCAATATAATAATATTCTTTTTCCATTCTTAACTCCTCTTCGCTTTCATAAGTTTTGATCTTTTTAAAACATGATCGATGCTGCTACCAAATTCTAAAAACGGCAATTCTTTAGCACCAGGTCTTGCAATCACTATTATATCATAGTTTTTTACATATTCTTTTCTTGTTTTAAAAGTTTCTCGTATATATCTTTTTATTTTATTACGTTCGAAGGCCTTTCCTAATTTTTTACTTACAGAAATTCCTAAACGCATATGGTCTAAATTATTTTTTTGATAATAAATAACAAACTGTCTATTTGCAAAAGATTGTTTTTTTCTTATAATATTATCAAAATCTTGACTTCTTTTTACTCTATATTCTTTTTTCATTTTAAAACCTTTCTTAACACTAATATTTTAACAGTTTATTTACTTTTTTACAACTATCTTTCATATTTTTTAGGACTGTCTAATAAAAAAAGGGTACCACTTTCGTGATACCCTCAGTGCAAACATTAAGCTGAAAGAACTTTTCTTCCTTTAGCTCTACGTCTTGCTAATACATTTCTTCCGTTTTTAGTGCTCATTCTAGCTCTAAATCCGTGTACTTTTGAATGTTTTCTTTTATTTGGTTGATACGTACGTTTCATTTTGTCCTCCTCGAGTTTTCTTTTCTTTAACTTAGATAGATGTAATAACTGAATTAGTTTAACATATCTGAAATAATTTATCAAGCAAAAACCTCATTTTTTCAAAAAAAATATTTTCTTAAAGAAAAATATTCTAAATGACAGTCTTTTTAGCACTATTTATGAGTAATATTTCTTTTAACCTATTAATATAAATCCCCATTAAAGTACAAAAAAATAATATAGTTGTTAATAATCTCTTAAAAACTATAGAAAAATATTTAAGTATATTTCCCATTAACTTTTTCACAGTTTTTTTATAGTTATCCACAATTTTTTGTGAATAACTTAAATAACTTTAAAATCTCAATTTTACTTTCTTAGTAGTTTTTCACAGATTTATAACGTTTTTCACAATTTCACATTCAAAAGTTTTCCACAGTTGTTAATTGTGTGTGAAAAACTCATAAACTATATCTATAGCAATGTTCATCTTTGTTAAAAATTTATTGATATTTTATTCTTCCTTCTTTTATTTCTTTAGTTTTTAACATATTCACAGCTTTTTCTTAGTATTTTATTCACATAGTTAAAAACTTCTGTTAACAACTTGTTAATAACTATCATTTTATTTTATTAACAGTTTATGCTATAATTATTTATATATTTTTTTAAGGAGGTATTTCATTGAGTAATTCTAATTTCTTATGGGAAATAATTCTTCGTGAACTAAAAAGTACTGTAGATCCTCATGTATTTGATACATGGTTTTCTAGTGCTTCTATCGATAATGTCGATTTTATGAAAAAATCTATCGTTATTACTAGTAAAGAAGCTCTTATTTCTCAATTTATTCAAAGTGCTTATGATCAAAAATTAAAAGAAATACTAAAGAAAAATACTGGATTTGATTTCAATATAGAATATACTTCCCTTGATAATGATCTTCCGCTAATTTCGCCTCATGTTGAAGATGAAAAACCAGCAGCAGAAAACTTAATTAGACAGAATTTCCTTCAAGGTGATAAACCTTCTGGAGCTCAACATTTTTATCAAAAACAAACTTTCCCTCTAGAAGATTATAAAAAACCTGAACCTAATAAGAATATTATAGCGAGCAAGAAAAACCCTACGCTTAATAAAAACTATACATTTGAAAACTTTGTAGTAGGAGAAGGGAATGCTTTTACACATAATATAGCTTGGAACGTGGCTGTTTCTCCAGGTGGAATATACAACCCCCTATTTATATACGGAGGGGTTGGACTTGGAAAAACTCACTTACTTCACGCTATTGGTAATGAAATGGAAGCTAATTTCCCTGATTTTAAAATAGAGTGTATATCTTCTGAAAAATTCTTAAATGAGTTTCTTGCTTCTATTAAACCAATGAAAGATAAGAACAACTATACTAATGCGGATGAAGACTTTAGAAGAAAATACCGTGATGTAGATGCTCTTTTAATCGATGATATTCAATTTTTATCAGGGAAAACAGAAACACAAAACGCATTTTTCCATACATTTAATGAACTACAAATGAATCAAAAACAAATCGTTCTTATAAGTGATCGCTCTCCATCTCAACTTAATGATTTGGAAGATAGATTGGTTACTAGATTCAGTCAGGGGATAACTGCAGATATTACACCACCTGACTTCGAAACTCGTATGGCGATTATTAAATTTAAATGCGAACAGTTCGATATTAAACTAGATGAAGAAACACTTACTTATATTTCTAGCAATGTCTCTTCTAATATAAGAGAGCTTGAAGGGGTGCTTAAACGTATCAAGTTCACAGCAACTTCTAAACATGAACAACCTTCACTTAGTATTGCCGAGGAAATACTAAAAAGTGCTAAAACTTCACCAAGAAAAAATATCTCACCTGAAAATATCATTAATGTATGTGCTGACTTCTATAAAATCAAGGTTGATGATATTCTTTCATCTTCTCGTAAAAAAGAAGTCGTTCAGGTTAGAAATATTGCTATCTATCTATGTAGGGAACTTACTACTTTATCATTCCCTTCTATAGGAGATTGCTTCAATAAAGATCATACTTCTATTCTTTATTCATTTAATAAGATTGCAAAACTTAGCAAAGATGAAAATCCAGAAATTTTTGAAGATATAGAAGTAATAAAAGAACGTTTAGGAAAAATTTAGAAGCCTGTTAAATTCTACTATAGATATTCAAAACTTTTTTAACAAGTTATTAACAAGTGAAAATTCAGTATTTTTGAGCTATCTTTAGTTTTCCACAGTTTTTACAGGCCTTATTATTATTATTTTATTAAATATATATTATATATAAGGAGAAAAAATGAAATTTACTATAACTAAATCAAATTTTCTTGATGGATTAAATCATGTATCAAGAGTAATAGCACCTAATTCTCTTTTTGAAATTTTAAAAGGTATAAAAATAGAATTAGAAAAAGATCAACTTATATTAAAAGCAAGTGATTCTTTAGTATCGGTTGAATATTCAATAAATAGTTATGAAGATGACAAAGAAATTATAACTATTGAAGAAGAAGGTCAAGTAGTTTTACCATCTCGTAATTTTATAGAAATTATTAGAAAAGCACCTACAGATTTAATAGAAATTAAAACAATAGAAAATAACATATTAGTTAAATCAGGAAAAAGTGAATTTAACGTAAAAGGATATGATGCAAATGATTATCCAGAATTCCCAGTTATTTCTAAAGAAAATAGTCTTAAATTAGAAGCTAATATCTTTAATGATATTATTAAAGAAACAGTATTCTGTACAGCTCCTAATGATCAAAGACCAATTTTAGAAGGAGTTAACTTCTCATTAAGTAACAAAATTTTAACAGCTACAGCTACTGACTCATATCGTCTAAGTAGAAGACAAGTTACACTTAATGATGAAGATAGTAATAAAGAGTTTAATTTAATTATTCCAAGAAAAGCTCTAACTTACTTCCAAAGAATGATAGAAAATGGAAAAGACCAAGTAGAAATCTTCTATGAAAACAATAGAATAGTTCTTTACTATCAAAATGTAGTTTATACAGTATTATTAATTAGCGGAAACTATCCTAATACTAATAAACTTATTCCTACTGTTTTTGAATGTACATTTGTTGCAAATAGTAGAGAATTCTTTAATGCTGTAGATAGGGTTGCATTAATGAGTAGAGAAGATAAAGATGATATCATTAAATTAGTAGTTACTGATAATCTATTAGAAGTTTCTTCTCAATCAAAAGATTTAGGAAGTGCTGTAGAAGAATTAAAAGTATCTTCTACGTTAGAAGATGACAAATTTGAAATTTCTGTATCTGGTAAATATTTAAAAGACGCGGTATCTGCAGTTGCTGCTGAAGAAATTATCGTTAAGTTCTCTGGAGAATTAACAGCGTTTATTATTCAACCAAGTGATTATCACAGAGAAATTATTGAATTAATTTTACCGGTAAGAACTTACTAATAAAATATAAAAATTAGATTTAAACATAAAAATGTAGTTATTTATTAGATATTCAACAAGTTTTTAAACAACTTTTTGGGTATCTAATAAACTGTGCAGGAGAGATTTTACAAATAGGGGATACAAATAAAATCTACATTTATTTTTTAAAATCGAGATTTTTGAAGTATTCGTATAATTGTAAATTTGCTCCTTTTTCAAGGTTAATCAAGGAGGAACAATGACAAAAAAATCGAATGGTATATTAATTATACTAGGTGTTATCTTTTTAAGTCTTATATTAAGAACACCTATAACATCAGTTGGGGCAATATTAGGTCCATTAAAATCTATATTAGATATAAATAATACAGTGGCAGGATTTATTACAACAATCCCATTAATTGCTTTTGCAATTTTTAGTCCTATGGTAGCAAAACTTTCAAACAAAGCTGGATTAGAAAAAACATTATTATTAGCTGTTGTGACAATAAGTATCGGATTAGCGTTAAGATTCTACATTAATACGTATGTATTCTTTCTTACGACATTTATAATTGGAGTAGGAATAACTGTAGGTAACGTACTGTTACCAGGATTAGTAAAAAAATATTATCCAGAAAAACTTGGTCTTATGACAGGTTTTTATGCAGTTGTTATGAATGTAGGGGCGGCAGTTGCGGCTGGTATTAGTTATCCAATCTTAAGTACAAATATCGGTGGAGAAAAATTCTCAACAGGTCTTGCTGTTAATATTTGGTTAGTAATAGCTGTAATTAATATTTTTGTATGCACAGCAATGTCGAAAAATAGTAGTGTAAGTGAAGTGAAAGATAGTCATGAGAAAGTACATGGATACTTTAAACATTCGAAAATGTGGACTATTATGCTGAGTATGGGGCTGCAATCAGCACTATTTTATTGTAGTGTTTCTTGGTTTTCAGAAATAATGATTAGTAAAGGTTTCACACCAGAAACTGCAGGATTATTATTATCTATAAGCCAGTTCGCACAATTCCCATCTACATTTATCGTACCGATTTTAGCAGATAAACTACATAATAAACTAATTATTCCTGTAATTATTACTGTAGGATACTTAGTGTCATTAGTAGGAATGCTATATACAAGCGGAAATTTCGCAACAATGTTAATCTTTATTATTATCTTCGCCTTAGCTGGAGGAGGATCATTCTCTTATGTAATGTATCTATTCTCTGCTAAATCAAGAAACGAAAGAGAAGCGGCTGATATTTCAGGATTAGCTCAATCAGGAGGATATTTATTAGCTGCAGTATTCCCACCATTACTAGGATACATTAGAGATATTTCAGATTGGAATAAAGGATTATATGTATTAATTTTAACTGCTGCGGTATTACTAGTAACATTAGTACACTGTAGTTCAAAAGGGAATATAATAGAAAAATAACTTAAGAAAGAGGTTCAAAAATAATTTGAGCCTCTTTTTTCTATGAAACTGAATAGAGAAATATAGAATAATAAGAAGAAAAACATAAAACTGTGATATTACAGAGTAGAAAAATAATAGTAAATAACTAATACACTTAAATGTAACATAAATACAGAAAATTAAATATAAATAGTACAAGTAGAAAAATAAAGAAAATAAATAAAATTTTTTTAAAAAATTTAACCTTAAAAAATGTACTAATTATAATAAAATTAGAAAATTATCTTGTACTAAAAGTATATGCATAAACAAAGACAACAAAAGGAAAACGCTTTAATTTTCGTAGGTAAAACACTATAAAAATTTCAAAAAATATATGAAAATTTGTTTAGATTAATAACAAGATAGCATAAATAAAGGCAATAAAAACACTTTCTTTTTTTCCAATAGTGTGATATAATTCTAAGGGAAATGAGATATGCGTACTTTAATAAGAGTTGTTATAGTATTTTATCCCATAAAAATAAAATAGTAAAAATAATTACTTAAAAAATATCTAAAACTATATATATATTAATGGAGGTTTTCTTATGAAAGCGAAAAATAGAAAAGTTGTTTTAATAGGAGCAGGAATGGTAGGGATGAGCTTTGCTTATCAATTATATTCAAGCGGACTTTGTGAAGAACTAGGATTAATCGACTTCTTCGCTGAAAAAGCTGAAGGTGAAGCAATGGACCTTAACCACGGTGGAGCTTTAGTACCACCTATTAAAGTAACTTCAGGTGGATATGAACAATGTGCTGATGCAGACGTTATCGTAATCGCTGGAGGTCTTCCACAAAAACCAGGTGAAACTCGTCTTGACCTAGTTGACAAAAACATTAAAGTTGTTAAAGATATGTCAGAACAAATCGTTGCTTCTGGATTCGATGGAGTTATTGTTATTGCATCTAACCCAGTAGACGTATTAACTAACGCTTTACAAAAATTCACTGGATTCCCAAGAAACAGAATTGTTGGATCTGGTACAACTCTTGACTCTTCAAGATTCCGTTACATCTTAGGAGACAAATTAGGATTAGCACCAAGCAGTGTTCGTGGATATATCATTGGGGAACACGGAGACACTCAACTTGCTGCATGGAGTAACGTAAATGTTTACGGAAAACAATTCGATAAATTCTTAGAAACTTCTAAATATACTAAAGAAGATTTCGCTGATGTTGAAGAAAAAGTTATGCGTGCTGCATACGAAGTAATTAACCGTAAACGTGCTACTTACTACGCAATCGGACTTGCATTATTCACAATCGTTAAAGCTATCTTACGTGACGAAAACGTAGAATTAGCAGTAAGTGGATACTGTGATGGGCACTATGGAATCGAAGGACTATACATTGGTACTCCAGCTATCGTAGGACGCGAAGGTGTTCGTGAAGTTGTTGAATTACAATTAACTGATGAAGAAACAGCTAAAATGCAACACTCTGCTAAAGTATTAAAAGAAACTTTAGACAAAGCATACGCATCTTTAGAAGCATAATTTAAAGAAAATTATAGGAGAGTTAGATTCTAATCTTAAATTTTTAAGGAGAATTTAACTCTTCTTTTTTTTTATTATTTCAATAAAATGAATATTAATATTAAAGGGAAGTAAACGTTTTTTGAAAATAAAAAAATATAGAAAAAATTGTTTTCAAATACTAGACTTATAGAAAAAAATTTGGTACAATATATACGGATGAAAAGGTTTTTAAAGTTATCGGAAAATTTAAAATAAAAAAGTAGAGGAGAAAAACTATGACAATAACGATATATGACGTAGCAAAAGAAGCAAAAGTATCGATGGCGACAGTTTCAAGGGTTGTTAATAATAATCCAAACGTAAAAGAAGATACAAGACTACGTGTACAAGAGGTTATCAAAAAATTAAGATATACACCTAACGCTGTTGCCAGAGGACTTGCTAGTAAAAAAACAACAACTATTGGTATTGTATTACCAGATATAGCAGATTTATCTTCAGCAGAAATAGTTAGTGGTATTGAATCAGTAGCTAATATGTATAAATACAACATTATTTTAGCAAACTCATGTGATGATAAAGAAATTGAAAAAAATATCTTCGCTTCATTTGTAAGTAAACAAGTAGATGGAATTATTTACTTAGGTCATTCACTATCAGACAGTTCAAAAAATTACTTACAAGATATTCAAATACCAGTAGTTTTAGCAGGTAACCTAGGAACAGATTCTGATTTCTATGCAGTAAATATTGATTATGAAAAAGCAGCATACGATGTAACGAAAGAATTTTTAGCAAAAGGATCTAAAAATATTTCATTAGTAATAGATAAATACGAAAGCCAAAAAACTCAAAGACTGATAAAAGGATACAAAGATGCCCTTGCTTCAGAAAAAGTAGAGTTTAAACCGCAAAACATAATTGATGGATATAGAACATATAAAGAAAGTAATAAACTATATAAAGCATTAAGTAATATCGATTCAGAAGTAGTAATTACTATGTTTGATGAAGTAGCACTAGCTATAATGCAACAAGCACTAGATTTAGGTGTTAGTATTCCAGGTGATTTACAAATCCTTTCATTAGAGAATACAAAACTAATAAACATGACAAGACCGAAAATTTCTTCAGTATTCCAACCAATATTTGATATCGGTGCAGTATCAATGCGTGTACTAACAAAAATAATTGATATTGAAAAAGCAAAACGTAAAGGTGAAGAAATAGATGAGGTAGAATTAGAAGAATTTAATGTACAAGAAAATGAAATGAATCTACCTTATAGAATAGTTCATAGACAAACTACAAAATAAATAAAAAAACATATTTTATAGAAGAAAAAGTTTAGAAATAGAAAAAATGAAATTTTCTAAACTTTTTTTTCATTTTCTATTGACATAATATAAAACTGGTGATAGAATAATAAAAGTCTTCTGATAGAGAAGCCGAACAATAAAACATTTCAAAATATTAAATGTTAAGAAATTTCAAAAAAACTCTTGACAAAAAATAAAAGAAATGATATTATTAATAAGTCTTAAAAAGACAAGAAGCTCTCAAAAAAAACTTTAAAAAAAAAATAAAAAAAGTTCTTGACAAAAACTTCTAAAAATGATAAAATAATTTAAGTGTTGAACAAAAATTTGAAAGAAATTAAATAATGCGGGTGTAGTTTAGTGGTAAAACCTCAGTCTTCCAAACTGATGTTGTGAGTTCGATTCTCATCACCCGCTCCATTATTTTGAACATTGAAAACTAAACGAATTAAGTCAACGTTAATTCCAAAAAAGGACAG
>NZ_CAUTDQ010000017.1:0-42651 GCF_963537375.1 uncultured Gemella sp. | reverse complement strand
TAACGCATAAAAAATACCCCTTTCACTGGTTGTCCAGTAAAAGGGGTACATATCAGTAGATGGTGACCTTGGGGTATTCGATAATGATGATGCTTTAGAACCAGCTTTTAGAAGTGATAGAGCGCACATAATTGGTGAACTTAGAAAAGGTAATATGTGGTTTGAAGATTTCAACAAAAACACTCCACATGGTTACTCTTGGAACTCAGTAACAAAACTAGATGGTACTAAAGGGTATGCTATGTATCTATATGGCACAGATGGTAAATTCAATGATGGTCAAAAAGCTCGTTAATGTATAAGTAAATAATATTTAAAAGGTTTATAGATTTATGGTCTATAAACCTTATTTATTTACGTAAATTACTTTAGTGCTTTTTGACTTAACAAGGTTAAGAGAGTTGGTTTATTTTTAACTTACTTCTTGGTAAACTATACAAAGAAAAATAGATACTTTATAGATTAAGGAGAAAGTTATTAATGAGTAAAAATAAAAACAAATTAAGTAAAGTTGTTAACTATTCGTTAGCTTTAAGTTTAGTAGGAACAGGTGTAGGTTTAACTTCTTTAGTAGTTCCAAAGCATACTGTGTTAGCAGCTAAGAACCATGATGGGGTATGTCAGGTAGAAACAAAAACTGGAGAGTTGGTATTTCAAGCTACTGGGGTTGATGTGACTACAACTGTGAGGTTTTACCAATAATTCCATTAATGGTAAAACTACAAGTTTTAGGAATCACTATTCTTTCAGAAAAGTGATATAAGTAATAGAATAAATATAAGAGTTTTATAAGAAAAATAGTGTGTTGAATTTTGAAAGATAAAAGTGGTATTATAATAGAAGAAAAAAGTTAGTAGTATAAATTAAAAAATAATAAGAATGATGTTATTATATATAGAAGAAAAAGAAAAAAGTGTGAGTGACTAATCTATTTTATTTGGTGTAAATTGGTGCAAATTATATCATTTTTTATCAATTTATATCAATATATATAGATAATTTAAAAAATAAAACCTTGTTCTAGCAAGGATAAAGAGGGTTGTACCTCCGTAAAATAGTATTATGTAATTCTCAAAACGTTAATATTGGTCTTATACCAAAGTACGTCAAGGCAACAGAGAATTTTCTCTGTTGTCTTTTTTTGTTCTTTGTCAAATGAGATGTAAATAGTCAAAAATTAAGTTAGTAAAAATAAAGAAACTGAGGCTACCTATAATTTAGTAGTAATCTCAGTTTCTAATTTAACATATTTTATTCATAAATCTCAGAATCTTTTAGTGTGAAAATAACTTCAGTTCCTTCTGGATAATTATCTAAAGATAATAATAGTATTTTTTCTTCTAATTTTTTTGGTTTTATTTCTGCGCTAACTTGAGCTATTTCATTTAACTCATCATATAAATTTTTAAATAATTTCGCATCCTTTACGTTAATTTTTGGATTTATTTGATAAATTGGAGTTTCTCCAAACCATGTATCTTCATTTTTAAAGTCAATTTCCGATTTTTCGTTAATCTTCAGTTTAATTGAAATATCATAATCAAAAGTATATCTATCAAATAATTTTGCTAGACTACTGATATAATCATGAGATCCTTTATTTGAACGATTTATAAATTTAAGTTTTGCGCTATAATCAATCGCATTAAGATCTAAGATTTCTGCTAGTTTAAAAACATCGAATTCATCATACACATCAGAAGTAACAAAGTTAACTTTGACATCATATCCTACGCGTTGAAACTCTTGATATTTTTCTAAAAGTTCCTCTGAAGTTAAATCTTCATGATTTTCCTTAATATTGGTAACCGACTCTTTGCCATCCTCTATAACTTCTTGTTTAGGATATTTAACAGTCAATAAATAATTCATTCAATTATTCCTCCTTAATATTTAACACATTACTATTATACATATCTTTCAGTATATTTACAATAGAATGTATGAAGTTTAACATTAGATTAATACTTTGGATTTAATATATAGATATAATGGTAATTTTAAAAGTTCACTATTATCAAGTGGAGATAAATTAAATAGTACTAATCCTTAGTAATATTTAAATAAGATAGTTTATAAAAAAATAATTGATACATAAATTATAGTTAATATTTAAACTTATTAATATACTTAAAGTTTTCATATATTTTCATGAAAAACCTATTCTTGACAATTTTCTATAATATTTATATAATAAGAGTCATAAAATTTAAAAAAGGAGGTCATTGCATATGAAAATAATTGCAATTTCAACAAGAAGCGTCGATTACCAATCAGATGCTGGTATAGCAAAAAGACGTCTATACATCAATGGTTATTTTTCAGAAGTAGCAGAAAAAGCTGGATTTATATTATTTCCAGTTTGTTCTCAAAACGGAATTGAGGAAATTGTAGCCATGTGTAGTGGCCTTATAATTGCTGGTAGAGATCGGGATATTAATCCCAAGTTTTACGGGGAAGAACCTCTAGAAGGTTTAGAATATCCTGAAGATCCATATGAGGATGAATTAGACTTCAAACTTATTGAGCTTTTTGAAAAAAATAATAAGCCAATACTTGGAATTTGTAGTGGATTACAAAGTTTAAATATTTATCATGGTGGTTCATTAAAACAGCATATTGATGATCATACTAGTAAAGAGAAATTGGTTCGTCATAATATAGATATAGAAGAAAATTCATTTGTCCATAGTTTATATGGAAATAAAGCAGAGGTTAATTCAATTCATCATCAAGCAATAAATAGAGTTGCAGAAGGATTTAAAGTAACAGCAGTTTCTGAAGATGGGACTGTAGAAGCAATTGAAAAAGGAAACTTAATTGGATTACAGTGGCATCCAGAAGTTGATTATGAAATTGATACATTTAAAAAATTCTTAAATCTATGTAAATAGAATTTTGTATTACGTTATTATTAACAAAAAAATAGGAATACAACATCAAAATAGTTGACTATTATTAAAAATAATGGTAAACTATTCTTTGTGTAAAATAATAGCAGTGGATTAATTGTTATTGCCTCTATGTTATACATTGTTTAATGTGGCAACTCGTAGCCTATGCTGCTAGGCGAAGTTCCAGTTTTATAACATATACAACAACGATAATCGTGCTTTTTGTTTTCACAAAAATAAAAACAAAAAGATAAAAGGAGGAGCACATAATGGCTCGTTTTACAGGTTCAACTTGGAAAAAATCTCGTCGTTTAGGAATCTCACTAAGCGGTACTGGTAAGGAGTTAGCTAAACGTCCTTACGCACCAGGACAACACGGTCCTAACTTAAGAAAAAAACTATCTGAGTATGGTTTACAATTACAAGAAAAACAAAAACTTCGTTACCTACACGGAATGAACGAAAAACAATTCCGTAAATTATTCGATAAAGCTGGTAAATTACAAGGTCTTCACGGGGAAAACTTCATGGCATTACTTGCTACACGTTTAGATTCTGTAGTATACAGCTTAGGATTAGCTAGAACTAACCGTCAAGCTAGACAATTAGTTAACCACGGTCACGTTCTTGTAGATGGTAAAAAAGTAGATATCGCTTCTTACGCTGTTAAACCAGGTCAAGTAGTTTCAGTAAGAGAAAAATCTAGAAACCTTGAAATCATTAAAGAAGCTGTTGAAATCACTAACTTTGTACCTGAGTACTTAACTTTTGATGCTGACAAATTAGAAGGATCATTAGTAAGACTTCCAGAAAGAAGTGAATTACACCCAGAAATCAACGAACAACTTATCGTTGAATATTACAGCCGTTAATAAAATTAAGCCCTTTAAACTAACGTTTAAAGGGCTTGTTTTTGTTTCTGCGCAAAATCTGCATAAAATAAAAAAGCAAAAACTTATATGTTTTTAGCTTTAAAATTATTTTAGATTATTAGGTCAAAGAGAATACCTCTTTTCACTATTAGTATTTTATCATTGATAGAAGAAAAATGATATCCGAAATAACTTTAATTATATTTTTTAATATCAAATATTTAGAAAAAATAGACAGTTTAGTTATATCACATAAAAGTATATTGTATTATCAAGAAGGTATATTTTTCATTAAATAATATGAAATATAACAAACTGAAAAGGAAAAATTAATTTTGTATAAATATTTTAGTTTTCAATAAAAGTATATACTTCTAGTAAATAATTTTGTATAAATTAAAAATTTTAAAAATAAAATTAATATCGTTATCCACTTGAAACAGAATTACTTGGAAAGTACAACAGCTGTTTTTCAGATTTCTTTTCTAAAAATAATTAATGCTTATTTTCATAAAAATAGTATTAATCTAAAATTAAGAATAGCTATTCTATAGGTTTTTATTTTTGTATAATTATAATAAAATAGGGAAAATATTTTCACCATTACTTTCACGAGAAAAACGCTTTCATCGATATAAGAAATGTGTTAATATATAAGTACAGAAAAAATTAGGAGGTAAGGGAAATGATTATCGGAGTACCAACAGAAATTAAAAACAACGAAAGTAGAGTGTCTGCAATTCCGGGAGTAGTACATGAATTAGTACTAGATGGGCACACTGTTTATGTAGAAAAAGGAGCTGGATTAGCTTCGGGTATTTCAGATGCGGAGTATGAAAAAGTAGGGGCTGTTTTATTAGATAAAGCAGAAGATGTATGGAATAAATCAGATTTAATCTATAAAGTAAAAGAACCAATTCCATCAGAATATAAATACTTCAGAAAAGGTTTAATTATCTATACTTACTTACACTTAGCAGCAGATCCAGAATTAACTAAAGCAATGGTAGAATCAGGGACTATCGGTATTGCTTTCGAAACTGTAAAAGTAGGTCGTACTTTACCATTATTAAGACCTATGAGTGAAATTGCAGGAAGAATGGCTATTCAAGAGGGTACAAGATTCTTATCAAAAGTACAAGGAGGTAAAGGTAAATTATTACAAGGTGTTCCAGGAGTTCAACCAGGACATGTTGTAGTTATTGGTGCAGGGGTAGCAGGGACTGCAGCAGCTACAGCAGCTTCAGGATTAGGAGCACGCGTAACAATGCTAGATGTTAACTTAGATCGTTTAACTGAATTATCACATATTTTCGGTGGTAAAGTAGAAACAGTTTACTCTAATAAATTAAATATTGCTAATGCAATTAAAACTGCTGACTTAGTAGTAAGTACGGTATTAATTCCTGGGGCTAAAGCACCAAAACTAGTTACTAAAGAAATGATTAAAGATATGCCAGACGGTGGTGTTATTGTAGACGTTGCTATCGACCAAGGTGGAACAACTGAATTTACAGAAGGTCGTCCTACAAGCCATGATAAACCAATATTTGTAGAAGAAGGTGTATTACATTATTCAGTAGCTAATATTCCTGGAGCAGTAGCAGAAACAGCAACATATGCATTATGTAACGCTACAGCTAAATATGTTAAACTGATTGCTAAACTAGGAGTTAAAGAAGCAGTTGCTAAATTCCCAGAATTAGTACCAGGTGTTAACGTAGCTAACGGAAAAGTAACATTCAAAGCAGTTGCAGATGATTTAGGATATGAATATACTCCAGTAGAGCAAGCTTTGTAATATAATATATAAAAATCAAATATAGAATATTTATATTGTAGAGGAAGTGGTATGTATATTTATAATATATTATCCACTTCCTTTTATTAGATAAATTATAATTAATAATATATTATTTTATTAGGATATTTATTTTTTAGTTTTTTCTTTACTTACATAAGTAAAGTATTTAGTAGTAAATAATCTTTAACTGTGATATAATTAATAAATATTATTAATAGGGGAGAATATTTATTTTAAATTAGGAGGAAATTATGAGCGTTTTTAGAAAAAAATCAATTGATTCAATTTTAGCTGAGTCGAAAAATAAAACGTTGAATCCCACGATGAAAACTATGGATTTAGTTTTATTCGGAATTGGGGCGATTATTGGTTCAGGAATTTTAGTATTAACAGGGAAAGCTTCAGCAGAAGCAGGACCTGCAGTTGTGTTCTCATTCCTTATTGCAGGATTAGCATGTTGTTTAGCGGCACTTTGTTATGCAGAGTTAGCTTCGACTATTCCATCAAGTGGTAGTACATATACATATTTATATGTATCAGTTGGTGAAATTGTAGCTTATGTAATAGGATGGGTTTTAATTGGTGGATATGTTCTTACCGCAGCGACTGTAGCTAACGGATGGTCAAGTTACTTTTCACGTCTTTTAGCAGGTTTAGGTGTAGAAATTCCAAAAGAATATTATACACTACCGGCTGTAGGTGGATATGGTAATATTCCAGCTATTATCATTGTATTATTAATTACCTTTATCCTATCAAAAGGAACTTCTAGTAGTAAACTAGTAAATAACTTAATGGTAGCTGCAAAAGTAGGTATTGTAGTATTATTCATTGTTGTTGGAGTATTTTACGTAGAACCAACAAACTGGACAAACAACTTTGCTCCAACTGGATTTTCTGGAGTAATGTTAGCTGCAACAACTGTATTTTTTGCATACTTAGGATTTGATGCAATTTCTACTTCTGCAGAAGAAACAATTAACCCAGAAAAAGCATTACCTAAAGCAATTATTATAACAATGTTAATTTGTACAACATTCTATATTCTAGTATGTTTAGTATTAACAGGAGTTGTAGAGTATAATAGACTTGGAACTGGTGATGCACTAGCGTTCGTGTTAGAAGAGGTTGGACAAAATAAAGTAGCAGGAATTGTATCTCTTGGTGCGGTAATCGGTCTTATGGCTGGTATTTTATCATTCATGTATGCAGGTATTCGTATCACTTATACAATTGCTCGTGACGGATTATTACCAAAAGGATTAACTAAAGTTAATGCAAACAAAGTACCGAGCACTGTAACTTGGGGATTAGGAATTTTAACAGCTGTTCTAGCTGGATTCTTACCTTTAGGAAACTTAGCTGATTTAGCTAACGTAGCTTCAATTATTGCATTTGCATTAGTAAGTTATACAACTATCGTATTTCACAAAAAATTCCCAGATTTAAAACGTGGATTTAGAGTACCGGGTATGCCAGTATTACCAATTATCTCTATCGTTTTATTTGGAGCACTACTATACAGTGTTACATTAACAACGTGGATTATCTTCATCGTTTGGGTAATCGTAGGTATGATAATTTACTTTACATTCTCATACAAAAATAGTAAATTAAAATAATATAAAATAAATGCAACTCAGCAATAGACTTTTAAAAGATCTAATTGTTCAGTTGCTTTTTTGTTGTTACTATGTAATTATATTAATTCTTAAGCCTATGCACTAGACCAAAGATTACGTTTATTGCTTTTAGCTTTATTTTGTGCTTTTTTATATTCTTTTAGGTATCTTGTATCGGGTGGTTTAACATATTTAATTTCTGCTAAACCAGCTAATAGTAATTCTTCCTGAACACTTTTTCCATCAGCGTATACGTAGCATAATGCTCTATGATACTTATCCTCTTTTTTATAAACATCAAATTCAATTTCAACGTTTTTAGCGTTTGATAATAACTTTCTGTTTAATTCACTAGCTTCAGGTCCATATTTTTGAACTTCGACTCCCGGTTTAACTGTTTCAGGAGTATCGATTAATAAATATCTCACTTTTAATTCTTTATTGTTAAATTGAACGAGAATCGTATCACCATCAATTTTTTTTAGGAATTTAACCTTATATTTAGTTTTATCACCTTTAATTAATATTCCATTAACATTTACTTCCTTATAGTCATCTCCATGAGTATTTATAATCGAAATAATAATTATAAAGATACTTAAGAAGATAATAAAGCAGATTATAAAAACTTTCTTATTCATAATTATTCCCCCTTATAATTAATTCTATCACTTTTATCATAACTTATAAAGTAAATATTTAAAATTACAAATAAATAAATAATTTAACACGAAAATCTAATAACAATAATATTAAATATTCCTAATGATTATAAAGTTAAAAATGATTAATATAATAAAATATAACAATATTCATATCGATAAAAAATGTTAGTAAGAGGATAGGCGGAGTAATTTTAACTTATATAGATAATGTTTTAATTTTCTTAAATATTACTTTATTTTAAAAATGGTATTTGTTGTATAAATAGATACTATGTAAATGCACTCTTTTTATGGTGGTGTAAGATTACAATAAAAAATAAAGAAGAAAAAATATAACTAAATTTTAAAAAGCAAATTTTAAAATATTTATAAATAGGGAGTAGGAAGATGCTGAGGATAAATTATTTTTTTGGGCTTCCCATTCTTAGTGGCAGCTTGGAAAATTGTACCAGCACTAGCTGCAGGTAACACAATTGTTTGAGATCAGCAAGTCTTCCATCGTTTAGCTTACTAATATTCGTAGAATTAATTCAAGATGTATTACCGAAAGGTGTATTAAATGAAATTATTTGATGTGGAAGAAAATCAGGAGAATTCCTAAAAAATCATCAAGGATTAAATAAACTAGCATTTACATGATATACAGAAGTAGGTAAAAAATTACAGTAGAGCTGCAGAAAAACTAATTCCAGCTACATTAGAATTAGGAGGTAAATCTGCGAACATAATCTTAGATGATACCAATATTGAAAAAACACTTGACGGTGACAATTAGGTATTTTATTCAATTAAGGTCAAGTATGTTGTGCAGATTCAAGAATATTTGAACAAGAAGAAATTTATGATAACTTTGTAGCAAAAGTTAAAGAAAAATTTGAGAAAATTAAAATCGGTAATCCGCTAGATCCAAATACACAAATGGGTAGCCAAATAGATGAAAAAATAAGCAGAAAAAATTGTTAATTACATCGAAATAGCTAAAAAAGAAGGCGGAGAAGTAATCGTTGGTGGTGAGCGTTACACAGAAAATAGATGTGATAAAGGGAGATTCGTTAAATCAACATTAATCGCTGGAGTAAATAACGGTTGCCGTATTTCTCAAGAAGAAGCATTCGAACCAGTTTCAGTAATCATCAAATTCAAAACAGATGAAGAAGTAATTGCTCAAGCTAACGATAGTGAATATGGACTTGCAGGGGTAATATTATCTACAAACATTACTCGTGCTTTGAATATCGCTCGTAGAGTAGAAACAGGAAGAATGTGGGTTAATACTTATAACCAAATCCCAGAGCACGCACCATTTGGAGGATATAAAAAATCAGGAATTGGATGTGAAACTCACAAAGTAATATTAGAACACTATTCATAAATAAAAAACATCCTAATTGATTTAAGCGATGATGTATCAGGATTTTACAACTAGTATAATTAAATAAAACCATGATTAGGAAGTGACTCAGAATTAAGAGAGTTTTGAGTTGTTTCTTTTGTTTTATTAGCTAAATCATGTGGAATGTATTTTTTTTAAAGTAACAAAGTATTTATAAATTTCTTTATATTGTAAATTTAATTTTGAAAATAATATTAATTGTCTTTTGATATTTATTGTAAATATGATAAAATAAAAGATGAAAATGTTTTTATAAAATATTATTTTAAGTTTTGAGGAGGAATAGGAAATATGAGTGATAAAACATGGTATCTTGGTTTTGATATTGGAACAGCAAGTGTGGGTTGGGCTGCTACTGATACTGAATATAAAATTATTAGAAAAAATAAAAAAAGATTATGGGGAGTTAGATTATTCGAAGAAGCTACTACTGCAGAAGAACGTCGAGGATTTCGTTCTGGGAGAAGAAGATTAGCTAGAAGAAAATGGCGTTTAAACTTATTAGAAGAATTATTTACTCAAGAAATAGCCAAAATTGATGCTAATTTTTTCTTAAGGTTAAAAGAAAGTCAATATCATTATGAGGATAAAACTCATCAAGTACCGTATGCGATTTTTAATGATCAAGATTATACAGATAAAGATTATTATAAACAATATCCAACAATCTATCATTTAAGAACAAAACTTATGACTGAGGAAAATCCTGACATAAGAAAAGTATTTTTAGCAATACATCATATTCTAAAGAACAGAGGACACTTTTTACTACAGGGGCAAAGTTTTAAAGATGGTAATTTAAATAATTTAGTTAATGAATTGCTTAGTCTAGATATTTTACACACAAGTATTGAAATAACGGAAGAAAATATTAATAAAATTACAGAGATTGCATTAGAGAAGAAAACCTTAACTGATAAAGTAAATGATCTTAAGAAATTATATCCAAAAGAAAAACAATTATTGGAAGTGTTTAGACTTATTTTTGGAGGGAAAACATCATTAGATAAACTATTTGCCATTGATGAGTATAAAGAATTAGATGCATCTGTAAAATCAGTTTCATTTAAAGAAAAAATTTATGAAGAAGTTCGACATGATTATGAACAAATTCTATCAAACTATATTGAATTACTAGATTTAGCTAAGTTAGTTTATGATAGTATTATTCTTTCTGATATTAAAAAAGAAGGGAAGACATTGTCAGAATCAAAAGTAGAGCTTTATAATAAACATAGAGATGATTTAACGAAATTAAAAAATCTTGTAAAAAATGATTCAAAATTATCGGAAGATAAAAAAGTTGAACTTTATTCAGCTATATTTAAAGAGGATAAAGATAAAGGAACTAACTATGTAAATTATATTCGTAAAAGTGAAGAAGGAAAAGGATGTAATTATGAGGACTTTAAAAAATTCTTAGTAAAAGAATTAGCTAAGCTAGAAGAAAGCTCAGCTAAAGAAGAAATTTTAAGAGATTTAGAATTAGAACTATTCTTACCACTTCAAAGAACAAAAGATAATTCTGTAGTACCGTATCAAATCCATAAAGAAGAATTGGTAAAAATTTTAGATAATGCGGCTAAATACCATAGCTTCTTAGATGAAAAAGATGATAGTGGATATAGTATAAAAGAAAAAGTAATTCAATTATTAGAATTTAGAATACCGTACTATGTTGGTCCACTAAATTCTAGTAAAAAAGCTAAAGAAGATGGATTTGCTTGGTCTGTAAGAAATAAAGGGTATGAGAATACACCAGTAACTCCTTGGAATTATGAGAAAGTAATTGATGAAAGTGCAAGTGCAGAGAAGTTTATTACCAATTTAACTAATAAATGTACATATCTTAAAGGTGAAGATGTCCTTCCGAAGAGTTCATTATTATATTCTGAGTTTGCCTTATTAAATGAGCTGAATGCATTAAAATATGATGGTAATAGAATAAGTTTAGAAGCTAAAAATGTTATTATTGAAAAACTTTTCAAAGAACAAGGTAAGAAAGTTACAAAAACAAGAATTAAAAACTTATTAAAAGCAGAAGGATATATAGACGGTAAGGGTGAAATTACTGGAATTGATATTACTGTAAAAAATGATCTGAAATCATATAGGGATTTCAAAAAAATCCTAGGAGATAAATTTAATACTGAACATGTAGAAAATATAATTCTTTGGATTACATTATACGGAGAATCTAGAAAATTAATAAAAGCTAAGATAGAAGCTGTATATGGAGATATATATTCAAAAGAAGAAATAGCAAAAATGTCTAGGTTAGTATATAAAGATTGGGGAAGATTCTCTAGAAAACTGTTGACAGAATTAGTAAGTAAAAAGCTTTATAATGAGGAAACGGGAGAATGTTTAAATATAATAGGAGCAATGCGTCAAAATAACATACTATTCATGGAGTTATTGGCAGATAGATTCGATTATGCACAACAGATAACTGATTACAATAAAGATTTACAAAAAGAAGTAACAGAAATAACACCTGAAATTTTAGATGATTTATATGTATCTCCATCTGTTAAACGTTCAATTTGGCAAACTGTTAGAATAGTAGAAGAACTTAAGAAAATAATAGGCTGTGCTCCAGCGAAAATTTTTGTAGAGACAACTAGATCTAATCAAGAGAAGAAAAAACCAACAGATTCTCGTAAGAAACAATTAGAATTATTCTATAAAGCAGTTAAAAAGGATATAAATGAATTAGAAAAAGAGATAGGTTCATTGAATTTTGATAAGCTGAATGAAAGATTGAGTTCAGTAGAACCATCTAAATTAAAAGCTAAAAAATTATATCTATACTATACACAATTAGGAAGATGTATGTATAGTGGTGAAACGATTGATATTACTCAGTTAAATACTACATCCTATGATATAGATCACATTTATCCACAAAGCAAAGTGAAGGATGACAGCTTTACAAATACTGTATTAGTAAAAAGAGAATATAACGCCGCTAAAACAGATAGATATCCATTAGGAAGTGATATTCAAACACCAAGCAATAGAAAATTCTGGCAATTCTTAAAAGAAAAAGGCCTAATTACTGATGAAAAATATAATAGATTAGTAAGAACAGAAGAATTCTCGGATGAAGAATTAACAGGTTTTATTGCTCGTCAATTAGTGGAAACATCTCAGTCAGTTAAAGCAGTAGCTGGAATCTTAGGAGAATTAAATCCAGAAACATCAATATGTTACTCTAAAGCAGAAAATGTATCTAGCTTTAGACAGAATTTCGGAAAAATTAAAGAAGGTAATAGAAAATCAGATAATACTGAACAGTTAATCAAGGTCCGTGAAATCAATGATTATCATCATGCGAAGGTGTTCATCAGCATACAAAAAGCATTGTTAAACTAGGAAGTTAACAACGCTATTTTTATTTTAGGGGCAGTTTAGGGGCAATTAGAATTGAATATTTCTAAAACTTTCAAATTCTAATTCTTGTTGTTTATTTGTTTTATGAATATAAATTTCTCTAGTTACTCTTGAATTTTTGTGACCTAATCTTTTTGAAATTAACTCAACATCTATTCCTTTATCGATGCATAAACTAGCGTGAGTATGTCTCAACATATGTAATGTAAATTTAATAGTTGTATGTTCTCTTAAATATCTACTTACATTTTCTTTTATCCAGTACGAACCAACAGTATTAAAGAATATAATGTTATTCTTATTGTGAAAATCTGATAGAGTAATTGAAAAGTTATTGCTGATTGTTTGTTGCGATTCTATTATCTCTAAACATCTTTTATTTAATGATATTCTTCTATTTGAAGTATCAGTTTTTGTTAAGTCTATTTCTCTATTCCTATTTAAACTTTTATCTATTGTTAGTATATCTCCCTCAATATCATCAAATGTTAAGGCTAGACATTCGCTTATTCGTAAGCCAGTGTTAATAAGGAATTCTACAAGATTTCTATATCTAATATTATGATCTAATTCATCTAAAATTATATCTATTTCATCCTGTTCAAGATATCTATTATCTTTTTTAGCTTCGACTTTCTTTAAGTCCATTTTATCAAGAAAATTTATATCTTTCAAATAATCAAATTTATATAACAAACGAATATATACTCTTACTCTTTTTAGCACCTCATTATAGTATTTGTCTGAAGTAGTGCTTTGTTCTATTACATCTTTTAAATATCTTGCATTGATTAAATTTAATTTAATATCATATCCCTTTTTCTTAATTAAATTTATAATAGATTTATTATTGTGTCTTGTATTTGCTCTAGCATGTTTATAATGTTTTTCGTATATTATATCTAATCCCTCAAAAAATGTAATATTGTTATCTACTACGTATTTTAAATCTTGAGCTTTGGTTCTTAATATCTCTCTTGCGATATCTTCATTTTTCTTGCTTTTTTTATCCATTGTGACAGTTATTTTTCTTAGTTTCCCAGAAATATCCTTAACTCGATCACAATATTTTACTTTTCCATTTTTTTGTTCTTCTATCCACATAGAAATACACATCCTTTCTTGATTTAAAGTAGATGTGTATGATATACTATTACTATATACCTTATGTGTATACCATACACATTGTTTTGAGATATTGCAGTATCTCATTTTATCCTTTACTCTTGCCGGAGTAGGGGATTTTTATTTTGTCTAAACTGGTGGAATTCGACCAGTTTAAATTTATTCTTACCGTGTCGAATTCGATACGGTTAAAAAAGAAAAAAAGGTATCTATGGAAAACCATAAATACCTTAGCAGAGCCGGTTAAAAACCTCTCTGAAAAATGTTACCAGTAGAGCCTATATTTTCATATATCTCTAAGATACCTTTATTATATTATAAATATTATGGTTTGTCAATTTTATAGGTTGTTAAATTTTTTATAAGTTCAGTTTCTAATATTTTTAAAATTCTATCCGATAATGTTATTTTACCTATAGGATCTAAAGGATTAATAGGTTTAAAAATTCTAAATTTACTAATAGTTGTTATTGCTTGTACGTTAGCATATGTATTTTTATTATATTTAAGATAGAACTCTGCTATTTCTTTTGAATAATCTTCATCTTTTTTTATTAATAACTTTGCTTCATTAATTCTTAAATTACCAGTTTTATTGTGTCGTTTCGCTAAATCATCAATTAAAAGTTGAATATCCATATCTTTGGGATAATACACTCCAGGCTTTTTTGTTATTGGATTAGCTTGAAAATCCAAAATAGCTGTTAAAAGTCTATTCCTTTCTTGAATATCTTTTACTGTTTGGTTAAAAAACTTATAAATCATGTTCTTATCAAGATTTATAAAATCTTTCTTTTCTTTAGAGGTAAAAGGTATCACGGTTAGCGTTCCCTTTTTAGGATTATCTTTGTTGTCCATAACTACACAAAAATGAGGATGTGAAAATTCATTCCCTATTCCTGTTCCAAAATCAACAAAGATTATAGAACCTTTTTTATATCGTTTGAAGTGTTTTGTGTGGTTATTATTGTCATTTCTTAATTGTTTGGCTCTAAATATTTCAGAAGATGCTAATTTTTTAAATTTTTTATTTCTTGGATTATTTGCAACACTAATCAAAATATCTCTAGCTCTACTTAGTTTTTTCTTATTATTTACATTTTCATTAGATTCCATTTTTGTATCACTCCTTTCTAAAACTTCCTTCTTAACTCAATAACTCTTCCAATAATAACTACTGGTTTTGTAAGTACTTCTTCGTTTGAAAAGTACATAGGTGAGTATTTTGAATTGTTAGATATTAGCATTATTCCATTATCAAGCTTTTCAAATTTTTTACACGTGGCATCGTCTCCATTTACTAGAGCAATTACTACATCTCCATTGTTAGCTGTTGACTGTTGCCTCACTATAACTGTATCTCCATCGTTTATATCTGGTTTCATGCTATCACCTTTAATTCTAAGTCCAAAGAACTCTCCTTGATTTTCCCACGATTGAGGCACTTCCTCATAGTCTAGAATATCCTCAACAGCTGATATAGGTATTCCAGCCGCCACCGTTCCTAATACAGGTATTTTAAGTCCCTGCGGTTTAGGAGGTTGATATTCCATTCCTAATAGGTAATCTGGAGTAGTATGTAATGCAGAAGCGAAATCACCTATTTTATTCAATGGAAATTCACGTGTACCTTTAAAATATCTTGAAATAGCAGATTTTGCTATACCTACTCTACGCCCTAATTCACTCATTGACATATTTTGTTCTTCAGTTAATTTTTTAACTAATTCAACTACTTCTCTATTAGTATTCATTCTAATCACCTCCTATTAATAATTATATTATACCATTGTTCCCGTTCGAATACAAGAAGTATTATAAAAAAAACATTTTATATTATTTTAAAAAAAAATGTTGACAAATAAGAACAACAATGTTAAGATTATATTGTACTCGAAAGAGAACGATTAAAGAAAGGAGCTATTATGAGATTAAACGTTAAAAGATTAAAAGCTGAAAGAGTTGCTAAAGGATTATCTCAAGAAGAAATGGCTAATAAAATGGGGTGGAGTTCAAGAACGCCTTATGTTAAAAGAGAATTAGGTATAACCGATATTGGTGTAGATGAATTTTTAAAAATGGTTAAAATTCTAGGTTATAACAAAAACAACTTATCTATTTTTTTTACTGAAGATGTTCCCGAAAGAGAACGAAAACATTCTTTAGCCTAACTAAAAACTTAATAAAAGGAGGAGTGAGGATGAAAGTTAAAATTACTATTACTAATTTAGATGAGTATAAAGAACTTATAGAAAAAACAAAAATACAAGTTGAGAAGTTAGAAGAATGTTTATCTCAACTTGCAAATTTTGAATTTGATCTACTAACTGAATAGTTTATTTCTTACATATTCTGAACAAGCGGTTTTAATAAATTCAGACCATGTAGAAAAACTTGAGATAGTTCTTACATAATTATCCAATTCAATTTCACTGATGTTTTCAAAGTTGCTAAAATTTACATCTGTGAATGGACTATCTTTAATGAATAATTCTAAAGAATCTAAAGAAGTATATTTTTTAAGAAAAGTAGAAGTTAACAAATCTTCATAAGGAATACTGCTAGTTTTTTCTAATTCTTTAGCATTGTCAGTCAACTTAGATAACTTTTTAGAGAATTTTTCTAAACTCATATAATTCACCTCCTTTGAGGTAATTATATCATAAATTGAAAGAAAGGAATGATAATAATTAACGAATTTATAGCATTTATTATCTTTGAGATATGTTACTTAGGATTAATGTTTTATATATTTTATATTACAGACAATTTATCGTTTTTTAAATATTTGTTGGGAAATAAGAGCAAAAAAACCAACAAACGCACTAAAAAATGAAAATTGAACTTCATTTAAACCTAATGAACTAAATAGTACTATGAAAGTTATTATAAATAATCTTATTAAATAATAATGTATCATATCATATTGTGGAATTTTATCTTTGTAATATCTGAAAAATAATAGAGGAGCAATAAATAATAATGAACTCAAGAATAAACACATTAAAAATGATGTTAGTGTATTTGAGTTAAAACTTTTAAATATTGTAACAAAGGCAACATTTTTATCAGTTTTCACAAGATATTCTACGTATCTAGTTAAAAATCTTAAAAAACCATAAGGCATTAGAATTACGTAGAACAGAAAAGATAACCAAAATTGAATAGTTTTAAAAATATTATCCATATATAATTCACCTCCTTTGAGGTAATTATAACATAAAAACAAGGAGGTAGACAAAATGACAGAAATACAAATTGATTTAGTAGAGTTGAGGAAATTGGATTTATCGTTCCCTTATTTTTCAAAAGAAGAGATTATGAAATGTTTTGATATAAGAGATACAGCATATGACAAATACAGAAAAATGTTTAAAGAAAAAGTTAAAGATAAACATTATCCATCGGTATGTTATTTAAAAATGGGTACTAAAGAATTCTTTAATGTATATGCTTGGTTACATTTCTTTTCAAATTTTGAATATTATCAGGATAAAAGATTAGAGAAAAAAATAGTTAGATTTAATAAAAAAACTGTTGAAGAATTTAAAGAGATAGGAGTGGCTTAAAAATGAATAACTTAAGAAGAAGAAAATTTAATACTTATTATTGGACATGTGTTGTTGTAGCAGTATGCTTGCTAATAGTTAGCAATATTGAGTGGGAAAGGATTATATCGGGACTTATGGCTTCGATAGCTATTCCGTTTTATGGATTAGATGAAAGAGGAGCTTTTGCATTTCCAGATGGTGAAGAAGATGAATAGATTAAAGAAATTATTTGTTAGACGTGGATTTGAATTAATAGAAGGTATGAATGGAGAATTACCAGTTAAGGCAACCATTCATAGTGCTGGTATTGATTTTATCGCTAGTGCAGATATTGTTATCCCAGCTTTTAGATTTAAGAGTACAGCAACATTAGTTCCAACTGGGATAAAAGCTTTTATGCCTAAGAATGAATGCTTGCTTATATTTGCTAGAAGTAGTTTACCTGTTAATCGTGGATTAATTATGAGTAATGGAGTAGGTGTAGTTGATTTTGATTATTATAATAATCCAAAAAATGAAGGACATATAATGTTAGAATTTAACAATTTAACTAATGAGCATTTAACAATTGAAAAAGGTGAGAGAATCGGTCAAGGGATTTTCTATAAAGTACCTAAGGTAAGTTATGGAGTACGATTGAAAGGAGACAAACGAGGTGGAGGATTTGGAAGTACAAACAGATCAAAATAAAGAAAATTTTAACGAGGTTCAATTAAAAATGTATAGTCACATTTTATATTATGGTGTGAGAATTGAACCTTATGTGGAAGATAAGTTTCCAAAAGAATATGAAACACATGAATTATTTGAAGTACTAGGTGCATATTTTACAAAAGCAGCTAAAGTACTAAAAGAACTGCATTTAAAAGAGGAGTGATCTATTATGTGTGTTCTAAATTATAGAGCATTTGTTGATAATAAAATGTATAAAATGGTGGAGTGGAGGGGTGATTTTATTACTTTGAGTAGGAAATATGAAAGTAAATATGTTCAATCAATCAATGTTAAGCGTGAAGATATATTTATTATGCAGTCTAGTGGACTTAAGGACAGAAAAGGTAATGAAATATTTCATGGTGATATTGTTAAGAATTCTGATAAGGATTTAGGAATAGTAAGATTTAAAGATGGTGCTTTTGAAGTGGACTTTAAAGAATACATACCTGTTTTACTAGGATTAATTAATGATGATTTAGAGATTATAGGAGATATTCATAGAAATAAAAAGTTACTTGATAAAATTATTGATAAAAATAAAAAAGTAGTATGCATGAATAAAGTTGAAAAAAGATTGTCCAGAAAAAGGAAAAGAACGCCTAAAAAAGACGTTCAATGATTTAATTACATTATATCGTAAATTGAGTTAAATTGCAAGAAAGGAGTGAAAAAAATGAATATATGGCTTATGGACGAACAGCCTGTAGTAGTAGATAGAGGACTAGCAAGAATTATAGGTTTTTCGGAAGCTGTTATTATTACTCAACTTCATCAATGGATTGAATATAACAAGAAGCATAAGAAAAACTATGAAGATGGTTATTACTGGACATACGGTTCAATGGAAAAATGGCATGAAGAATATTTTGATATATTAGGTTCAATTAAAACACTTAGAAGAGTTTTTAAAAGACTAGAAAAAAAAGGGTATTTAATAGTAAGTAATTACAATAAATTAAAATTTGATAAAACATCTTGGTATAGAGTAAATTATGAAAAATTTAATTCACTCAAAAAGAAATATCGAGATGGACAAAATGACCACACAGATGAAGACGAAATGACCATTTCTCAAGTGGACAATTTGACCACACCTATACCAAATAATAAAAATATAATAAAAAATAATAATATATCATATCATCAATCAAATAATAATATTATATATAGCGAGCAAATGATTGGAAATGATGAGCGATTGATTGAAGAGGATAAAAGAGATATTAGTCCTCGTAAGAAATACAATACACAATATTTCAGAGACAGCTTTGGGTATACCCGAGTCAGTAAGAATAAACAAGTAGAGCTTGATAAGTGGATTAAATATGCAGTTGATATTTGTTTAATGCTACCTGATACAAAGCTACACATCGGAAAGCAAACTATAACCGCAGGGGTTGTTGCTGAAAGATTAGCTGAATTGAGGTATGAGCATATTGACTATATTTTCACTAGATTAAGCCAGGTTAGTTATCCTGCTAATCATAAAAATTATATGTTGGCAGTACTATATAATGCTAAAGAGCAATATGAAAGCAGTAAATCAACCTTTACTGGTGGAAATAATGCTCAAGGTAGATATGTAGCTCCAATGCCAGATTATTTACAAGATAGGGTAAATAATAGGGGGAGAGAAACAAAAGAAAGAATTGTTACTGAAGAGGACGAGGCAGCATATAATGCCTTAATGCAGGAATTACACGGAAAAGAACGCAGTGATGTTTAATGATAATTTCTATTTAGGAGGTTATCAATGGAGTTTGTTGAACCGTTAAGAACTCAAGAAGAACTAGATGCAATGAATTATTATTTTAAGAGTAGGAGTGAACGTGATTATTTACTTTTCTACATGGGAATTAATGTAGCGTTTAGGATAAGTGATCTATTAGGACTGAAAGTTGGAGATGTCAGAGGTAGAGATAAAGTCAGAAGACGTGAGATGAAGACTGGAAAGTTAAGAGAGATGATTATTTTACCTAAATTAAAGCGAGTGTTAGAGGAATACTGCTTTAATAAAGATGATGAAGAGTATTTATTCAAGTCAACACGTTATAAGAACTCAAATAGACCAATTACAAGAACTCAAGCTTATAGAATACTTAAAACTGGTGCAAAAGAGTGTGGGATAAAGAATATAGGTACTCACAGTTTCAGGAAAACATTTGGATATCATTTCTACAAAGAGAGTAAGGATGTAGTAACGCTTATGAAATTATTCAATCATCATGATCCTAGTATTACATTAAGATATATAGGAATTGAGAGAGATGAAATGAGTAAAGCAGTAAAGAAATGGGGTGGACTGTAACCTCATTTATATTTAAAACTATACTATGTAACCATTAAGGAAAAGATTACATTGTTTAAAACAGAGTATATTCTAAATGCTGGTAATAGGGCGGTTAGGATATATATATCAGATGTAACAGTTTATAAGATATGTTACATACTTATTTAATAAATCAATCATTCAATCAATCATTCAATAATAAAAATTAAAGGAGAATAATAAATGACTAATAACGTAGTTTTAGTAGGAAGATTAACAAAAAATGTAGAATTAAGACAAACAAGTACGGGTAAGGAAATGACTTATTTTACTTTAGCAGTAAATAGGAATTTCAAGAATGAACAAGGAGTACAAACTGCAGATTTTATAGTTTGTGTTGCTTTTGGGAAGACTGCAGAGAATATGGCACGATTTTTAAGTAAAGGCAGCTTAATAGCTGTAGAAGGTAGAATCTCTACAAGGAATTTCCAAGGTAATGATGGTAAGACTGTTTATGTTACAGAGGTAATTGCAAGTAGCATAACTTTCTTAGAGAGCAAAAAACAACAAGGAAATACTAATCAACACGGACAAGCACAAAATACTGGTTATAACCAACAAGCTAATAATAATAATAATTTTGGAGGATTTGAAGATAATATTGATTTTAATATGGGGTGGAATCCATTTCAGGAAGAATAGTTAGAGGTGTGAAAATTTGATTAGTGAGAAGTTTAAAGAATATATTTTTATAGATGAGGAGCACGATATATTCAAGGGAAGAATGGTTAGATATAGATTTCCTAATGGTTATGGTGCTTCAGTGATAGAAGGTGAAAAGAGTTATGGGTTAGAACTTGCAGTATTAGAATTTTCTGAATCAGAATATGGAGATACAGCATCAGAATTTACAGATGATGTAATAGGTTTTATAGATGATGAAGAACTAGATGAAATATTAGAAAGGATATCAAGGTTAGGAGAAGATGGGAAAGAAAAGAGTTAGGAATACTTTTGGATATAGCAAACCTGGTCAAAAGAAATTAACTCGTAATCAGGTCGCTGAATTAGCAATAAGTGAGATTGAAGAAGGATATACTAGACGATTACAGAGAGAAGTTAATCTTAAGGTTGCAGACTTCATAGGAGACTTTTGTCTAGCGTTAGCGTGGAGCTTACGAGCAAATCATAATTATGGTGCAAAACGAATTGAAAGAACTATTAGAGAAATGTTTGAAGTAGTTAGTGATGCAAAAATGAAAGAAGCTGGTTACTTTTTATTTGATCTAGGAGAAACTAGAGAACAACTATTAGTTGAAACAGGATTAGATATTGAGCCAGTAATAGTAGATGAAGTAAATAAACATCTAGAGAGGGCAAAAGAGTTTGCAATAAAAAGTGGAGTATTCAAGGAGAAAGTAGAGGTATAGAAAATGAATAAAAGACAAGCAAAAAAATTAGAATTAAAGAATGAAATAAGTGATATTAAGAAAGATTATAAATTACAAGATAAAAAACTAGATGCATTGAATAAGATGAATAGTAATTTTTTTAATGAAGTTAACAATATCATGAAACAATTTGAGAAGCAGGAGAAATTATTAAAAGCTAATAAAGAGAGTTTAGCTAATGTTATACAAGCACAGACTTATTTAGATATGGAGAATAGTAAAAGAATGACAGATTTAAATGATGTAATTAGAAAACAAAATAATCGCATTTGTATATTACAGTATAGCATATTTGGAATGATAATTTTAATATCAATAGTGTTTATTCTAGAGTTGATTAAGTGGTTGGTATAGGAAATTTGAAAGAGTAGAGGAAATGAAAAAATGTTAAAAGATTTCGAATCAAGAGATATATTATTGATTTTTATAGGAATATTAATAGGTATGATGATAATTGAACTTTGCTATCCTAAGCTTGAAAGAGAAAACAAAGAATTAAAAACAGAAAAATATAAATTAGAACAAAAGTTATTGAAACTCTATGATGAACAAGCTGAACAAACTAAAAAAATAGCTGAATTGAACGGAATAGGAGGATAGAAGATGTTGAAAAAAATTTGGGATAACATAGAGATTATACTAATCACACTGTCAATGTTGTTAGCAATGTTTACAGCGGGATTGATATTAGGTGTTTACGTTTCAAGTAACACGATTGAGGAGCTATCTAATGACAATATTGTTAAAGAAAGGACTATTCAAGAGCAAAAAGAAAAAATTAGACAGTTGCAGTTACTTAAGCAATATAAGGAGATTTATGGGTAATGGATATTGTAGATATTTACTTAGAGTGTAATGACTTTAAGGAAGCAGTGAGAAGAAGTGGACTACCTGCTTACGTTGCACATATTAAATTGTTAGGTAGTGGAGTGTTAAAAATTAGAGATAGGATTGAATATGGTAGTCGTGCAGGTATGTTAGGTGCAAAAGCTGAAGAATTATTCCAAAAGTATGTTCCTACAGCGATTGATGCAAATAGATTATACAGAATGAATAATCCTGGATTTGATTTTGAATACAAAGGGCTAACGATAGACGTAAAATATTCATCACTTAGAAATAAAAGTAAAGCTCCTAAAAGACAATGGGGGATAAAGTGTAAAGGTGATAGAGATTTTATCGTTGCATTCTTGGAAAGAGAGCAAAACTCTGAATTAGATGAGCCTATTATATTAATCATACCTTATGGAATGTTAAGCTTTTCGGCAGAAAATTCATTAGATTTCTTTGAGAGTAGCGAGATATTTCTAACTTATCAAGTATTACCTGAACAGTTAAGAGAGATATTAGAAGAATATGCAAGTTTAAAAGAACAGGGGTTGATATAGTTTGATTGAACACAATAATAGAGATATAGCTAAGAAACACGCTGAATATATCACAGGTAAAGAATTAAGGCAATATGTGGCGGAAAAAGTAAAGAAATATGTTGGTGAAAATCCTACAGTATTTGATGGTGCAATTGGTAGTGGACAGTTAGAACAATATATCAAACCCAGGTTTCTAACTGGAGTTGAAGTGCAGAAAGCATCTTGTGACACATTCGAGAAAAACAATGAATTATTTCCGAATAGAAATATTTATAACATGAGTTTCTTTAATTTTGATGAGGATGTTATTTCAGATTGTATAGTTATGAATCCACCGTTTTCTATGAAGTTTAAAGACTTATCAGAAGAAGAACAAACAAATATTCAAAATGAATTCCCTTGGAAGAAAAGTGGTGTAGTAGATGATATTTTCATCTTAAAATCTTTAAATTATACTGATAAGTTCGCTTTTCATATTTGTTTTCCTGGAGTTGCTTATAGAAAGACTGAACAGAAAATGAGGGATTTAATAGGAGACAGGTTGGTAGAATTGAATCTAATCGAAGGAGCATTTGAAGATACACCTATTCCAGTATTATTCCTAGTGATTGCAAAAGATGGAGAATATACAGAGGTTTACAAAGAAATATATAATTGTGCTAAAAAAGAGATTTTATATTCGGAAATTTGCACTAATAAAGATGATAAATGGAGTACACCGACTATTCCTCAAGAAAAAGAAATAATAGATATCGACGCTATAAATTCAAGTTTAGATGAATTAGTAGTAAGTAGATTAGAAAATCATTTAAAGATAACTTTAGGATTGATTAGAGAGTTTAAAGCCGATATAGATTATTTAGGTTTTATTGATAGAGTTGAGAGTCTATGTCAGGAATATAGGTTAGCTTATAATTTTGGTATAAATACATTTAGAAACAATTAAGAGGTAATTTGAAATGACAAGAAATAAATTAATAGATTTAAACAATCATTTATTCGAAGCACTAGAAAGAATAAATGATGATAAGTTAGAAGGGGATAAACTTCAAGAGGAAATGAATAGAGCAAAAACAATAACTATGATTGGGAATACAATTATTAATAACGCTAATTTAGCTTTAGAGGCTGAAAAATATAAAAATGAATTTGGTAGAGGTGCTACTTTACCATTAATGATTGAAAATGGGAAATAGTGGAAGTTTTAAAAAAGGTCATATTCCTTGGAATAAAGGCCTTAAAGGTTGCTTTGGTGCTAGGAAAACTAGCTTTAAAAAAGGTCATTTACCATCCAATACTAGAGAGATGTATTCAGAAAGATTGAGTAAAGATGGATATATTGAAATAAAAGTAGGGATAAATAAATGGATCTCTAAACATCGTTACATATGGGAACAGCATCACAAAAAAGAAGTCCCTAAAGGTAAAGTAATAATATTTCTAGATGGGAATAATAGAAATTTTGAAATAGAAAATTTAAAACTTATTTCTAGAGGGGCGTTATTGATTTTGAATAAAAGATATCGATATATAACGAAAGATAGAGAGCTAATGAGATCTTGTGTAGATTTGAGTGAATTAATTATATCTTTGAAAAAGAAAGAGAGGAATAAAGCGTGAAAATTAACAATAAGGAATTTGAAATAATATTCACAATGAAAGATGATGAATCAATTTGTGTTAAGGCTAGTAAAAACACAGTTGATAATGTATATAAATTGCATAAAGATTTAGATGAGTTAAAAGGTAATATAATACTAGATTTTAATGGAAAGAAAGTTGATCTAAGAAAAGTAAATTATTTTAGATGGTATATGATTTTGGATGAAAACGTGGAGAAGAATTAATGGAAAACGAACCACAAACAATTTCAGAAGCAGTAGAAAATTTGAAAAATAAGATAAAAAAAGGAGTATCAAAGTATCATAGAAAATTATTAATAAGTTGGTGTATCGCATATATAATAGTGTGTTTAGTAGCTTGGATATTTTTTATGTACAAGATTTTAGGAGGATAGAAGATGAAACAACCAAAAGTATATATTAAAAGTTTAGGTATGATATTACCTGTAGAAGTGATTAATTACCATGAAAAAATAGTAGAAGTGTATTTTAATGATAATGCTGATTTTGTACCTTATAAGTTCGATGAGGTGATACTTATAGAAAATACAGGTTTCAAAGACAAAAAAGGAAATTCTATATTTGTTGGAGATATTGTAGAAAGAACAACGTATGATAAAACTTGTGTTTATACAGAAGAAGTTGAAAAAGATTATTTTGATAGTTCGTATTACACAGTTTCCAAAGGGAGCTTATCTAAACTAAATGAATTTAGAAGAGGAAATTTAGAAGTAATTGGTAATATTTACGAAAATGACGATTTATGGAAAAAAATCGCTGCAATATAACGGAGAGTTAGACGATTAGGAGGACAGAAGATGAAACAACCTAAAGTATATATTAAACATTTAAATAAAGTGTTAGAAGTAGAATCTGTTAGATTTGATACTAAAGTAGTTGGAGTTTATAACGAGGATAGAGCTATGTATTCTTATTATGATTTTGAGGATATTGAATTTATCTATAACACTGGATATAAAGACATGGACGGTAATTATATCTGTACAGGAGACATATTAGAATATAAAGATACTGGTGAACGTTATTTAAGAAAATATGTAGTAGAAAAAGACGAAGATACAGAATACTATTATTATTTAACGATTGAGGAAAGATACTTTGTCGATAGAGTACATGGTATGGAGGATGAATATTTAGTAATTGGTAACATTTATGAGAATAAAGAATTGTTGGAGGACTAGCAATGAAATGGCACAAATTATATTTAAGAAAAATGACTGAAGAAGAAAAAGAATTTTATCAAGGTGATCATGATGAAATATGGGACGGTGAATTACCTAACCTTGGTGAAGAAGTGCTAGTAACTATCCCTTTGTCTTCTGGAGAGTTTACTGATACCTCTATCGATACATGGGAAGAATTTGGAGATGAATTAGGTTTTGAAAATACTGATAATGATGTTATTTATTGGATGGAAATACCACAATACAACGGAGAATTGGATGAGTAGGAGGAATAGCTATGAAACTATACAAAATTACAATTAGTTTCAAAAATGGAGAAAAAACAATCTACGTTTTTAATGTTGAAACAACAAAGAAATTACTTTGGTATTTCGATATGGCAAAAAGAAACGATGAAATAATGTATTTTGAATATGATTTAAGAGGTATAAAATTAAACCTTATGGATGTGAGCGACATTGAATGCGAAGAGATATAGGAGGTAAATATGGAATTAAAATCAATGTTTATAATCGACGTACTGCTTTACATCATCGGAATATTCTTCTGTGTATCGCTAATATCTGTGATGGTGTTTATGGTTGTTGCTTTAAAGAGATATATTAACTGGAGGAAGTAAGATGTACGATTTAAAAGCTTATACTCCAACTCAAGGGGTTAAATCAGTGACACGTTATAATTTTAGAACACAAGAAGTTGAGCTAGAAGTTGCACCTTATATGCCCGTTAAAACTAAGAATTTTAAGTTGTTACGTTGTAGTGAATTAAAAGATATATGGGGTAATTTAATATACGAAGATTATATTGTAAAATATAAAGATGATTTAATTGGTGCAGTTAAATTTATAAAAGGTAAGTTTGTTGTTGAGTTTAAACAAATAACAGTTGATTTATGTAATATCTATGATAGATTATTAATAATAGGAGATGTGTATGCAGGAAACGAACAATAAGAATAATAAAACGAATAGAAGAGGTAAAGAGAGTTATTTAAAGAAAAAGTTTCTAGAGCAAGTAAAATACTTAAGAGGATTGATTGAGTCTGATAAAAGGTTACTTGAAGAGAACGAGTATAGTTTAATCAATATTAAAGGTATGGACTATTCGAAAGATAAAATAAGAGGTGAAACAAAATCAACTCTTGAATCCCGTCTAGATAAATCGGAAGAATTAAAAAATCGAATTCTAAAAAGCATAGAAGCACTTTTAGAAATGCAAAATAAAATTAAGGAATATATAGACAGCATGCCGAATTTAGAATATAGATTATTGCTGCAGTTAAGATACTTAGAATGTAAGACATGGGCAGAGGTTGAGCATATATTAGATATTGAATATACAACTAGAAATCAAAAGCATTCATTAGCTATTAATCAGATATTCATTCCAGATATAATAAAATATAAAAAAATATAATATCATATAATAAAATATAATAATATATAATAAGATATAAACAAATATAAATTCAAATGTAATATAATATATGTGTGAATGATTTCACAAGTATTAAGATCCTTTATATAAACAATAATCGTATACCAATTAAGCGTGATTTGCATCACGCTTTTTTGTATGGAGTTTTAAATGTATAAAACAAAAGAACAAAAGCAAAGATTCTATAAGAGTAGCAACTGGTTAAAGTTGCGACTGAAAGCATTGAAGAGAGATAACTATGAGTGTCAACAGTGCAAGAGATTAGGTAAGGTGAGCAAAGGTCAGAACGTTCACCATAAATTAGAAATAGAATTCTATCCTGAACATGCACTTGATATTAACAACCTAGAGACATTGTGCATTAATTGTCACAACGTTGAGCATGGTAGATTGTTTGGCAATGGTAGTAGGAAGAAGAGATGGAACGATGAAAAGTGGTAGTATTTCCCACGTAGCCCACTATTATTTCCCGGAAATACCCCCCTCAAAAAATTTTGAAAAAAATTTTTTTCTTCAGGAGCGGGCGGGTCTCTTTTTCGGAGCTGAATCGATATTTTTTTCACGAGGGGGGGGAGTGGTATAGCTAATGATAAAAAAAAATCGACCGTAAACCAAAGAGAATTAAAAAAATTTCTTTTGGAAAAGATTAATCAACCTGATAATATTCTTGAGATTGAGAAGGTAAATAGGTACATGCAATTTGTCGAATTAATAGCGAAACTTAAGCAAGATATTAAAAAGCAAGGAGTAACTATTGTAGTAGAAAATGGTAGTCAAAGTTATATAAAAACTCATCCTGCTATCGCTGAAATTAGTAAATTAAACACTAGTATGCTTGCAATCGAAAGAACATGGAATTTTAAAGTTGATTACATAGAAGATATTAATGATGATGATCTAATATGATTTTAAATAAATATGTAGAAGAGTATATTAGTGATTATCGTGAAGGTAAAATAGTATTAAATAAAGAACGTATTCAGCTAATAGATATATTAGAGAAATATGTTTTTCCAAGAGATGATATATATTTCAATGATGATTTAATTGAAAAGTGTATAAAGTTTGGAGAGAAATATTATTTTAAGTTACAACCATTTCAAAAGTTTATAATTGCTTTTGTTTTTTTATTATACAAGAAGAATGATAAGGCATATTATAGACGTTTTTTAATTATGATGGGACGTGGTGGAGGAAAGAACGGATTAATTTCTGTTTTAACCAATTTTTTAATTAGTTCACTTCATGGTATCCCAGATTATAATATTTCAATAGTTGCCAACTCTGAAGAACAAGCTAAAACATCTTTTAATGAGAGCTATAATGCTATTACAAGAAACCAGCGAATGGTTAAGAGTTTTAAATGTACTCTTGAACAAATACAAAATCTTAAGACTAGAAGTATCTTGAAGTTTAGAACATCAAATGCAAGTACGAAAGACGGATTAAGAGATGGAGCTGTAGTATATGATGAAATCCATCAATATGAAAATAATAATACTGTTAGAGTATTCTCAAGTGGGTTAGGTAAAAAGAAAAATCCACGAGAGTTTTTTATTACTACAGATGGTTATGTAAGAGATGGATTCTTAGATAAGCAAAAAGCAAAAGCTAGTAAAATTTTAAGCGGTGAAAGTCCTAACAGTAATATGTTTATTTTCATCTGTAAGCTTGATGATTATGAAGAAATTGATAATCCAGATGTTTGGGAAAAAGCTAATCCAATGTTTAGTAATCCTAGAAGTGAATATGCAGATAATCTTTTTGATGTTATTTTTGACGAATACAGAGATTTAGAAGATGAACCAGAGGGACGTGAAGAGTTCATAACTAAACGTATGAATCTTCCTGAAACTGATTTAACTAAAAGTGTTGCTACTGATGAAGAAATTTTTGCAACTAATAGACCTATGCCAAATGTTAAACATAGAACGTGCATAGGGGGACTAGATTTTGGTTCTATCCGAGATTTCACTGCTGTAGGATGTTTATTTAAAATTGATGGTGATTATGTTTGGAAAACTCACTCATTCGCAAGAAAAGAGTATCTTGATAAAGCTAAATTGAAACCACCTATAAGGGAATGGGAAAAACAAGGACTTTTAACGGTTGTTGATGAACCATCAATAAATCCTGAACATGTTGTAAATTGGTTTGTAGAAATGAGAAAAGAGCATGGGTTAGAGACTATAGTTGCTGATAATTATAAACTAGATTTACTACGACCGCTTTTGGAAAAACAAGGATTTGAGGTTGTATGCATTAGAAATCCTAAGGCTATTCATCCTCTACTAATTCCTAGAATAGAGAGTGCTTTTGCTAACCGTCAAATTATTTGGGGCGATAATCCTTTAATGAGATGGTACACGTTTAATGTTTATGTAAATATAAAAAAAGATGGAAATAAGGTATATGAGAAAAAGGATGAACACAGAAGAAAAACAGATGGATTCCAAGCATTTGTACATGCTATGTATAAGGCTGGAGAGTTGCTTAATGATGAAGTTGATTTCTTCTTAAATAATTTAGAATTTTAAAAAAGAGGTGAGATTTTGGGATTTTTTGGCAAAAAAAAAGAAATCGACATACTCCTAGATTTAGATTTAATAGAAAATAGTTATGAAAATGTACATATGAAAAATATGGCATTACATACAAATATAGATCTTATCGCAAGAACTATTTCACAATTAGAATTTCTTGTTGTGAAAAATGGTGAATATATAAAAGATAGGCTATATTACAAGCTAAATGTTAAACCTAATAAAAATCAGAATGCTTATGAATTTTGGAAACAATTTGTTGAAAATATATTTTATGAGAATGAGTGTTTAATTATTAAAACTGATTCTGATGATTTAGTTATTGCAGATGATTTCTACAGAGAAAGATCCGCACTATATGAAGATAAGTTTTCAAATGTACAAATTGACACATTTAGGTATGATAGAGATTTCTATAGTGAGAGTGTGTTGTATTTCCACTATAGTAACCGTAGATTACAGAACTTTGTAAATGGTATATATAAAGATTACGGAGAACTATTTTCAAGAATTGTAGCATTTCAGAAAAGAAAATCTCAAGTAAGAGCAGTTACTAAAATTGATACTACAAAATATGATCAAAGTAAAACTCATGAGATTCAAGAATTTATTAATAGGATAACTAAGGCATTTAGAGACCAAGAGTACGCTAATGTACCTATGCAAGAGGGACTTGAATATAGTGAAGCAAATAAAAATAGCGTAAAGGCTGAATCAGTTGATGAAGTAGCAAAAGTTGTTAATAACTTTACTAATCATATTGCTAATTGTTTAGGAATACCTGTTGGTTTGCTGAATGGTAATTTAGCAGATGTAGAGAAGCAAACTGATAATTATATGAGGTTTTGTATTAATCCATTAATTAAGTTTATTATTTCCGAGTTTAACGGGAAATTTTTCACAGAAAAAGAGATATTAAATGGTGATGGATTAGAAGCAAATACAACTCCAATAATGATCTATAATATATTTAATTCTGCAAGTTCTATTGATAAGTTGATTGCTAGTGGAATGTACACTATAAATGAGCTTAGATTAAAATTAGGTGATAAATTGTCTACTGAAGAGTTGGCAAATAGACATCATATAACTAAAAACTATGAAACTTTAGGAGGAGGTGAGCAAAGTGACGAAGAAGAAAGTTGATTACTTTTTTAATTCAGTACAAACAAATGGAAAAACTGAACTAACTATTAGTGGTGCTATTGGTGAGAGTTCATATTTTTATGAAGCAACATCAGCTAAAGATGTTAGAGAAGCGTTAGAAAATGCTACTGGAGATGTTCATATATATTTAAATAGTGGTGGTGGAGATGTATTTCAAGGTATTGAAATCTACAATTATTTAAAAAACATCTCAAACAATGTTACTGTTGAGGTTACAGGAACAGCATGTAGTGCTGCTTCTATTATTGCAATGGGTGCTAATAAATTAATAATGAATACTGGAACTTCGCTTATGATTCATGAAGCCTCAACAATTGCTTGGGGAAATAAGAATGAAATCAAGAAAACATTAGGAGCGTTAGAAACAATTGACACTCTACTTGTTGATATTTATAGCGAAAAAACTAATATTGATAAGTCAGAGATAGAAAACTATATTTCAAATGAAACATGGTTTACTGCGGATGAAGCTGTAGAACTTGGTTTTGCTGATGAGAAAAAATCAGAAGTAAAAGCAGATGAAAATATGGAAAATATTTTAACGAATGATTTTATTGAGAATTTATTCAAAAACGAAACATTTGTACAGAAAGTTTCTAGTATGGTTAATAACAATGTGTTAGACAATAAAGAAGATGAAGAAACTATAAATAACAATGGTTTCTTTTTATAATGGAGGAAAATAAATGACAATTAAATTTAAAAATTTCGAAGAGAAAAAACGTTTATATGCAGATTCAGTGTTAAATAATGAATCAAAGGAAACACAAAGTAAAGCATTTGATGATATGATGTCAACAATGGTTGATGAAATCAGAGATGATATTTTATCAAATGTGAATACTAATAATACGGACAATATTATTTTAAGTAATAGAGGACAACAAGTATTAACATCTGAAGAATTGAAATTCTTTAACACTGTAATTGAGCAAGGTGGTTTTAAAGAACATGATACTTTACCAAAAACAACTCGAGAGCGTGTGTTTGATGATTTAGTAAAAGAACATCCACTATTAGCAAAACTAGGTTTAGAAAACTATGGAGCTATTACAGAGTTTATTTATGGTAATCCAGAAGGTGCTGCAGTTTGGGGAGAACTATTTGGAGGGATTCAAGGTAGTTTAAATGCTAACTTTAGAAAAGAAAAAATCGGTGAATACAAACTTACAGCATTCTTTGCAGTATCTAACGATATGTTATCATTAGGGCCTGTTTGGGTTGAAAAATATGTAAGAACTTTCTTAGTAGAAGCATTAAAGGTAGCTTTAGAAAAAGCGTTTATTTTAGGTGATGGGAAAAGTCAACCTATTGGATTAAACCGTGATTTATTAGCTGCAGTTACTCAAGGACAATATGCTGAAAAAGCTTCAGCAGGTACTTTAACATTTAAAGATACTAAGACTATTATTGCTGAAATTGCAGGAGTTCATAAAAATCTTGCAAAATATAAACGATTGAAAAAAGATGGAGTTACTGAAGAGGATGAGTTCCAAGCTAGAAATATTGCTGGTAAGGTAGTTATGCTTATTAATCCGTTTGAATATTACGATATTATGGCAAGAGCAACTGTTCAAAATGCTTCTGGAACATTCATTACTGCTTTACCATTTAATCCAACGATTATTGAGTCAATTTTCGTTCCAACAGGAAAAGTAATTTTCTTTGTAGAGGGTGAATACTTAGCGATTACTGCTGGAAGTTTTGGAATTAGTCAATTTAAAGAAACTCTAGCTATGGAAGATGCAACATTATATATTACTAAAATGTATGCAAATGGTAAGCCAAAAGATAACTACGCAGCACAAGTATATAATTTAAATATTACACCACTAGCATAGGAGGATAAGTTATGGTTAAAGTAAAAATTTTAAATTCTTTTGTGGATAAATATTCTGATGAAGTATATAAAGTAGGTGATACTGTAGATTTCCCTGCTGAAAGACTAAAAGAGCTAAAACAAAATTTATCAGTTCATGATAGAGAATTTTTCGAAGAAGAAACGAAAGAAGTCAAAGCTGTTGAAAATGTTGAAGAAGAAAAAGTAGAAGTAACATCAGAAGAGAAAGCTGAAGAAGAAAAAGTAGAAAAAACTGTAGAGACTACGGAAGAATAATCTATGGATGAACTATTAAAAAAGTTAAAAGATAGATTACATATTTTACATAATGATGAAGATGAGCAACTTAAACAGTTGCTTTCTTCATCTATTTTTTCGTTAAAAAATCAGTGTGGATATTTTGATGAGACAACTAATCTTTTAGCACAGGAGTTAATTTTTGAAAGAGTTAGATATGCATACAATGATAGTTTAGAATATTTTGATAAAAATTTTAGGACACAAATTATTAATCTTGCTTTATCAGTAGGAGAAATAGAATGATAAATCTAGGAAAAAAACAAGAAAAAGTTAATCAGACATATAATGATGGAATAGCTAAATTTGTAAAGTATGAGTTTGGAAAAGATAAGTTTAACACTAAATTAACATCAAAAACTGAAAAAGAAATTAATAAGTTTTGGTTTAGGAAGTTAAATATTACATCTGTAGAAAAATATCAAGCTTTACAAGTTGATACAGAAGTATCAAGAAGAATAGCGATTCGTTTATTTCCACAGATTGATGATTATATTTTAAGTGATCTATTTATCATTATTAAAAATAAATCCTATACGATTTCTAGAATTTGGCATAATCATAAAAAAAATGAAACTGAATTATCATTGGTCGAGGTGATTAAAAATGAGCATTAAAGAGTTAATATTTCAGACTATATCAGATATGGAATTGAATATTCCAGTTTCTTATGGATTTAGTGATGATACTGATTTTCCTAAAATTGTATATTTTCATGTACATACTACAGAAAAAAGATTATCTGATAAGCGAAAAATTAAACACCATGTATATCAGCTAAATTTCTATGATCTAGTGCCACATGATTTGGATAGTTCAGAAATTTTACAAAAGATACAAAACTCATTGGATGATACTAAATTAAATACTGGTTCTTGGCAAGAAGTAATTGATGTGGATGCTGACAAAAAAGAAACTCAATTTATGTATTTCTTGGAGATTTACTCATGACAAAAGAGTTTGGTTTTAGTGGAGCGATTGCTAAGTTAAATAAGATTAGCAGTAATGCCAAATCTATTAATAGCATAGTAGAAAAAGAAGCAGAAGAAATTAAAGATAATGCAAAAAAAATCGCTACTAGCAAAGGTTTAAAAGTAACTGGTGCTGGAGTTGAGGGGATTATTACAAAACATGCATTATATGAAAGTACAGTAGGTTGGGCAGGTAGGCCCAATCTACATTTATATTTCCATGAAGTAGGATTTCATGCTGGGTTTTCTAAAGCTACTAGTAGAGAAAGACGTGGTAAGCGTGCAAGAAGATATAAAAAAGGCAGTAGAAAATATGTTGCTCCTAAGCCACATATTAGACCTGCAGCATTACAACATAAAGATTCATTTGCTAAGAAAGTTAAAGATAAATTATTAAATAAATAGGAGGAACTGAAATGACAGTAACTAAAGAGAGAGTAGAAAGAGCGTTAATGACAGGTGTTGGTGCTGGTTATTTACAAAAAGTAAAGACAGAACCAACTAGTGAAAGTGGATTAACATATGAGGATAAGGTATACGAAGTATTCGCAATAGATAAAGTAGCATTTAAAGGGCAGACAAAAAATAAAACAGTATATTTATCAAACAATAAATTACGTGACATTGTTAAATTCTCAAGTGCAGAGATGACTGTAGATATTGGATTCTTCCCAGAAGGTTTCGTAGAAGAAATGAGTGGAATGATTAAACTTGCAGATGGTGCATATGTTCAAGGAGATAGTCCGAAGTATAAATATTTCAGATGGTCATTCCTTGTTACAGACGAAAATGGTGGAGAAATTATTTACAACTTCCCATACTGTCAATTAAAACATCCAGATTTCAATGCAGAAACTGAAACTGATGAGAAGAAAGAAAATATTGCACAGGTTACTATTGAGGCATTCCCAGTAATTGGAAATAAAAAAGTATACTCTAAAATTGACTTACGTACGACTAATTTATATGATCGTGAGAAATTATTATTAAATGGTTTCTATGATGCAGAGACTTTAAAAGCATGTATTAAAGACGGTCAAACAGACTCTACAGTAGTCCCTAGAGCATAATAAATAAGATTTAAAGAGCCGACATAAGTTGGCTCTTTTTTGGAGGTAATAAATGAGTATTTTTACAAAAAATATAAAGACTTTTAAAACTGATATTTTAGGACATGAAGTTGAATTAAGATGTAATTTAGCAGTTTGGTTACATTTGGAAGCAGACTTTGGTATTAAACAAGGTGAATGGGCAGATGTATATTTAAAAGAAAAGAATATTGCTAGTGCTAAATTTTTAGTATCTATTTTGAAAGCTAATAAGTTAAAAACAACACTTGAGGAAGTTTTAGAAAATGTAACTGATACTGACTTGGAAGTATTTATTCTAAAATATCAAGAAGCTATGTATGGAGATCAAACAGCAACATTACTTCAAATGTTAGGGATTACTGATGATAGTGAACTGGGAAAGAATATTTTAGAAGAACAGGTAGAAGACCTAGTTCATTCACAACCAAAAGTAGTGAGCAGAAATCCGAAGAAAGCCAAGAAGAGACAGAAGAAGCACAAGAAATAGATTGGGACGATATATTTTATAAGTGTAGAACTTGGTTCAACATGACTATAGATGAATTTATGTATGATTATTCATTAGATTATATTGTTTATATGATTAATAGATATATTGAAGATAATTATACAACGAATGATTCTGAAGAAGAGGGCATAAGAGTTACTAACGCAAGTAATATATTATAGGAGGTAAAAATGGCAAGTTACATGGATAAAGTCGGTGTCATACTGACTGCAGAAGGTGTAGGGTCTTTTACCTCTGCTATTAAGCAAGGTGAAAATGCCTTACGACAACTTCAAGCAGAAGCTAGAAGAAATATAGCTTCATTAGGTAGCGGTGCGAAAGCTTACGATGTCTACAAAGCAAAGATGAGTGGATTAACTACTCAAATGAAACAATCAGCGAGTAATGTTAATAGTTTAAAAGATAAATATGATGCTTTAAAAAAATCTACTAGTGAGATACCAAAGGAGATTGAAAAGTTATCAAATGCTTTTAGGCAGAAGCAATCAGTTCTAAAAACTAATGGAACGTTGTTACAAAGTCAAAAAGAGCATTTAAAACACTTAGAAAGCACTTATGGTAAGAGTAGTGCTGCTGTTCAAAAATATAAAGAAACAGTAGCAAATACAAGCAAAGCATATAAGAAGACTGAACAAGAAGTAAAAAGCCTTGAAACGCAAATTAAAGGCTTAAATAGTACGTTAAGTACTCAACAGAAAGAATTAGGAGCATTACCAACTAAAATAGCTAATGCTGAAACAAGCTATTTTAAATTAAGAGATGCAGTAGAGAAAACTCACTCTGCATTTAGAAATAGTGGTGGTAGGTTAGCTGATACTGCTCAAAGATTTAATGATGTTGGTACTAGGGCACAAATTTTAGGACAGAAGATGTCGGGAGTTGGTGACGGTTTAACAAGAGCTACTGCAGGGATATCATCTGGAATGTTATTAGCTGCTAGAAGTGCAATTAATTTTGAAAGTGATTTTGCTGGAGTAGTTAAAACTGTTAACGCTACACCAGAACAGCTAGAAAAGATTAGACAGAATTTCTTAAATCTTTCTACAGAGATTCCTGTTACTGCAAATGAATTATCGAGAATTGGTGAAGTGGCTGGGCAGTTAGGTATTAAAACTGAAAATATAGTTGACTTTACAAAGACTATCGCAGATTTAGGAGCAACTACTAACTTAAGTAGTGAAGAAGGGGCAACTAGTTTAGCTCAATTCATGGCAGTTATGGGAACTAGTCAAAGTAGTATTAGAAATCTAGGTTCTACGTTAGTAGAATTAGGAAATAACTTTGCCACAAATGAAAAATCTATTGTAGAGATGTCTCAAAGATTATCTGGTATGGGTAAACAAACTAATATGTCAGAAGCTGATGTATTAGGATTAGCAGCTGCAATGAGTACTGTTGGTATTGAGGCAGAAGCTGGTGGTAGTGCAATGACACAGGTTATGACAAAAATGCAAAACGCAGTAATGTCAGGTGGAGAAAACTTAGGTAAGTTTGCTAAAGCTGCTGGGGTTAGTGCTGGTGAATTTGCTAATGCATTTAATAATCGACCTGTAGAGGCACTTGGATTAGTTCTTAAAGGTCTTAAGAATGTAAAAGAAAGTGGAGGTAATGTTAACGATGTACTGGAATCATTAGGTGTAACAGGTATTCGTGAAGCTGATGCCATGAAGAGACTTTCTGGAGCATTAGATGGAGATAGTGGATTAGGTAAAGCCTTAGAAATTGCTAATAAAGGTTGGAAAGAAAACACAGCCTTAACTAAAGAAGCAAGCATCAGATATCAAACAAGTGCTAGTAAAATTCAAATGGCTAAGAATGAAATTCAAAAAATGGCAATTGAAATGGGTTCTGAATTGCTTCCGAGATTAGCGGAAGTATTACAACATTCTAAACCTGTAGTGAAAACATTAGGTGATATGATGTTATGGTTTAGTAAATTGCCACCAACTGTCCAATTAGCAGTGCTAGGTATGGGACCATTCTTATCTGTTCTAGGAAGATTAACAACTGGTGCAGGTGCAGGAGTTAAGAGTATAGGTACTCTGATTCAATGGTTAGGTAAAATTCGAACTGGTAAAGCAGTGGCTGATGTTGCCAAATTAGGTACTGAAATTGCTGGAGTAGGAACTAAGGCTGCAACTACTGGAAGCATGGCTTCTATGTTAACTAATCCATATGTTGCAGGAGCTGCATTAATTGGAGCTGCTTTTGTCGGATTAGGATATGGAATATATCGTGAAATGACAAAAGACAGTAGAAATCATGAAGCATCCGTTGAGCAAACTAACGGAAAATACAAAGAGTGGTATGACCAAGTTATTAAAGGTGCAACACAATCTGGAAGTGCAATCGACAGATTAAAAGGTGATGTTCAAAATAATAGTAAAGCCATAGTAGAGGAAACTGAAAAAATTAAAAAAGCTAATACCTCAATCATGGAAAGTCTTGATAAAAACTTTAAAGAAGGTAGTTGGTATTCATCTGATGGAGAAATCAGAAAGAAACTAAAAGAGAATCTATCTTTAAGTGATGAAGATGTAAATGAAATCGAAGGTAGGTTTAGAAACTATGGGATTATGTTAGGTAATTCATTATCGAGTATTCAATCAAGCTATTTAGAGAATAAAAACATTACATCAGAATATGCAATGGCACAGATTAAGACTATTAATGACTTAGCATTATCTACTATAGAAGGTATTGAAAAACGTAGAAAAGCAGAAAATGATAGGTTAAATGATTTAAAAGCTGCTGGATTAATTGAAGAAGCAGAATATAAAAAACAATCTGAATTTATTAAACAAACCTTTGATGATTCAGTGAATTCTGTAAGAGAAGCACAAGGGAAAATCAAAGAAATTTTATCTAACGTTGCAAAAGACCATAGAAGTTTAACAACTCAAGAGATGAATGAAATAGAGAATCTCTATAAGAGACTAGGTAAGAGTGCTACAGAAGCTGCAACTGAAAGTAAAGAAGCACAGAAAATTTTACAGCAAGGAATGGAAGAAACAGCCTTAACTGCTAAAATTGCTGCATTAAAACAAATTGGATTAATTACAGATACTAAAGAAGAATACATTAATAATTTAGGTTCTATCGAATCTAAGATTCAAGAGGTTAATAGTATTTTAAATAACTGGACTAGTCACTCTGATATTAAATCAATAGGAATTAAATATGAAGGTCATGATCTTGTATTTAATTTTAAAAACGATTATGAAAGAGCATTAGCATTGCCAGATATTATGAAAGCAATCACTATTGCAGAAAGTCAAGGTCGTACTATTAAGATGACTAAAGAAGACTTAGAATGGTTAGACAGTAAAGGTATCAAACCTAAAAATGTAGAAATTGTCGATAAAGCAAGTCTTCCGTTAGATAACATTAATGGAAAGATAGATACGTTTAAAAATGCTAGTTTGCCACCTAAATCAATTATGTTTAAAGATGATGGAAGCAATGTTATTGAAAATGCGATAAAGAATATCCTTGGGTATAATGTTTTGGCAATTAATGAAAAAACACTAACTGCCAAAGATAATGCAAGTCAACCAATTACAGATGCACAAGGAAATTTAAATACATATATTAGTACTAATCCTGCTGAAAAAGTATTATCAGCTAGTGGAAATGCCAGTCCATTTATTCAAGATGCTACAGATAGAGCAAATGTATTCGCTGCAACTAATCCAGCAACTAAGAGTATCATGGCTCAAGGTAATGCTACACCATTCACTGATGCAGCAACAGCAAGTACTCAAAGATTTAATGCAACACCTACACCTACAAAACAATTAGAAGCAAATGATAACATCACTCACAAAGCCAACAGTGCAGCAGGAGCAGTTAATAACATACCTACTTATGTTGAAACAACATGGAATTTCTTTAAAAACACAATTAGTAGATTTTTCGGAGGAGAACACGCTACTGGTGGACACATCGGAATGCATGCAATGGGTGGACATATTGGGATGTTTGCTACAGGTGGAAACATCAGTACAACTCAAAACTTACCACCTAAATATACAGGTATCGTAGGTGAAGCTGGTCCAGAATTATTCCAAGTAACAAGAAGTGGTGTGAACATTACACCATTATCAACAAGAGAGAAAATTAAAGGAATAAGTGGAACATTAGCAGAACAATATGGAGCTAATAATCCTAATGTTAATATTACCATCAATGTGACAGGTAATAATATAAACAACAAAGAAGACATTGATACATTAGTAAAAGAGATTGAACAAAAATTAGTTAGATCTATGAAAGAATACAAAAATATGAGTTTTGGAGGTGGTAGAAATGTCGTTACATTATAATGAATTAATCTTCAAAGGGAAGTCTACCGCCGATTTTCCCTTTGAAATTTTTGTAATAGAAAATGATGGAATTAATAAAGGGAAAAGAAAAGACAAAATATTTACATCTGATGATATGTCAGGAGGAATTGTAAGAAGTTCTACAGCTTATGAGCTTGTAGAAAAATCATATAAGCTATTAATCCACAATGTAAGATTGAATCAAGTTAATGAATTATTAGTTTGGTTAGAAGGCAGTGGGAAATTAATAGCCTCTGATAATCCTGGAAGGTATTATGAGGTGTTAACAGTATCTGCAGTTAGAGCTAGACTAGGTGAAGTAGATGAATATGAAATAGATGTAGTATTCACTTGTAATCCATTCTCATATAGTATTGCATCTGATATTAAGACATACACAGGAAATGGAATTATCAATAATGAAACTAATGTAATAATGTATCCTAGAATCACTCTATATGGAAATTCAACGAGTGGCACATCATTAACCATAAGTAATCAGGTAGTCAGATTAAAACAGCTATCTGAAAAGTTAGTTATTGAATGCAAACAAGGAGAACAAAATGTATATGATAAGAATGGAAATTTATTAAATAGTGTAATGCTAGGAGCGTTCTTTGAGATTAAACCAGGAGTGAGTGGGATTGTTCTAGGAAATGGAATTACTAAGTTGGAAATAGAGTGTAGATGGGGGGCGTTTATTTAATGTTATGGTTATATGATGAATTTGAAACAGACTTTACTTATAACGGAATAGTGTTGAATAATGCTTACGATTCAGACATTCACTGGGTGTTGAATACAATGTATAAATTAACATTCAAATATCCAACTGTTGATAACGATCTATATTCATTCATTGAAAAAGGTATGATTGTAAAAGCTGATGAGCATGACAGAACAAACTTATTTAGAATTAAGGATATTGATATATCTGAAAATGATAAATGTATTACTGTAACTGCTTATCAAAAGAACTATGATTTTAGTAAAAGATTAGTTAATAACTTTAGTAGAGTTAGAGTTAATTGTATGTCTGTATTAGATGAATGGTATAGTCAGTTTCTTTCTAGTGAGAAAGATTTTTCATACTACTCTGATATCAGTGATATAAATTCATTCTCAACATATAAAGACGAGAAGGACGGTCAGCCTAAGTCATCATTCGATTTATTAGGAGAAATAGCAAGTGTATATTCTGCAGACATAGATATGCATGATAAGCAAATTAGTTTATTGAGGAAGCTTGGCAGAGATACTGAAGAAGTATTAACTACAGCTAAAAATATAAGTGAATTTGTTAATACTAGTAATTCTGATGAAATTGTTACTAGAATATATGCCACAGCTACTTTTAGAGTCGGAGATAAAGATGATAAGAAAGATTTACAGGCAAGGCATAGAGAAGAATTAAGAGCCTTAAGGCAGTCTCAAAAAGAGTACTCACAACGTAAGAACACTGAAAAAAAATCTCAACAAATTCAAGAAGAGATAGCTAAGAAGTATGCCAAGGAACTTGCTAAACAAAATAAATCAGTTAAAAGAAGTGGAACAACATCAAAATCATATTCGCAAATAGAATCAGAAGTTAGAGCTAAATATCAAGTAAGAGAACAAAAAGCACAAGTAAGAAGAGTTGAAAGTCAAGCATTAGCAGATAGAAAAAAATCTGAAATAGAATCTTTAAAAGCTAGACAAAAAGATGAAGCAGCTTCACTAGATGAAGAAATTACTATTAGTTTAATTATTGAAAGTCCATTGATTAATGATTATCCATTTATTAATGAAATTTCAATTTCTAATAATGATTTAAGAACAGCTGAAGAACTTGAAGAATGGGCAATGGAGTATTTCACAAAAGGGAATATTGATAAGCCTAAAAACTCTATTAAGGTAACTTATGAGCAGTTATCAGAAGATATCAATCGTGGTGACACTGTAATTTTAAAATATTTAAAATATGGTGTAGACGAAAGAATAAGAGTAGTTGAAACTCATTATGATCCAATGCTAAAAAAATGGAAAGAGTTTATTCTTGGTGAAAAAGAAGGCAGATTAGGTTCAGAAGTTTCTCATTCGAGTAGTGGAGCAGAAGCAAGAGCTAATGCTTATACAGACAGATTATCAATGGATATTGATCGTAGAGTAGAAGAACGTAGTAAAAACTATGATGAACTATTTAAGAAAAATACAGATGAAATCAATAAAAAGATTGAAGATGGATTTGAAAAAGCTAAAGCATCAAGTGAAGTAACAATAGCAAAAATTGATGAAGATCTAGAGAAAAAACTAGCACCTATTAGAAACCAAGTATCAACAACCGTTGAAAACTACAACAGGCAATTCCAAGCTACAAACTTAGAAATAAGTAAAAATAGAGTTGAAGCAACTAAGCAAATTCAAGCCTTATCTGATAGAGTTAACAACATTCAAGATATTTCTAATAATGAAACAGTTGTAGAGCTTAGAGGACTTGTTAACGGTGCTACTAGCAAGGTTACAGAACTAGAAACTAG
>NZ_CAUTDQ010000016.1:0-42704 GCF_963537375.1 uncultured Gemella sp. | reverse complement strand
TTATGTTATAATATTAAAAAGGAGATTTTTATGATTACACTAAAAAAGATAAAAGAAAAACATTTAAATGACTTATATAACGTCATTTACTCATCAGAAACTCCAGAATGGAGTAAATATAACGCCCCCTACTTTAATGATTTTAAGTTAATTGATTTAGATACCTTCCTACTTAAAAATCATCATGAATATTATTTAAGTGATCGTGTACTAGGAATATTCTTAAATGATAAACCTATTGGAATTGTTACTCACTATTGGGAATGCTTTGCAACTCGTTGGCTAGAGATTGGAATAGTAATATATGATCAGCATACATGGTCAAAAGGAATAGGCTATACAGCATTAAATGAATGGATTAAAATCTGTTTTAATAAATTCCCTGATATTCAACACATTGGACTTACTACATGGAGTGGTAATCTACGAATGATGAGATTATCTGAAAAACTCGGTCTTGTGTGTGAAGCTAGAATTAGAAAGGTTAGATATTATAATGGTGTTTATTATGATTCTGTAAAATATGGAATACTGCGAGAAGAATTCTTTAACAACAATATATAACTAACTCAAAATAAGTAATATACTACATTTTATAAAACCAATACTATTCTTTGCTATATTTACAAGAGGTTCTTATAAAATAAAATTTCAATAGCAAACATATTAGTATTCTATTCTTGAAAAAAATATAATATAGAGTTAGAATATTATTATATATTTTTTAATCTCAGGATTTAGGAGGAATAATAATGAGTGGACATTTAGAACAACAATCTCGTCGAGGTGCGGAATTAGTTGTAGATACTTTAATAAACGAAGGAGTTAAACACGTTTTTGCTATACCTGGTGCAAAGATAGATGCTGTATTCGACGCACTTATCGATCGTGGACCTGAACTTGTAGTCGTACGTCACGAACAAAATGCGGCATTTATGGCTCAAGCTGTTGGACGTCTGACGGGAAAACCTGGTGTCGCTTTAGTTACTTCAGGACCTGGTGTTAGTAACCTTGCTACTGGACTTATTACTGCAAACTCTGAAGGGGACCCTGTTGTCGCAATCGGAGGTCAAGTTAAGCGTTCTGATTTATTAAAACAAACGCACCAAAGTATGGATAATGTTAGCCTGCTTCGTCCAGTAACTAAATCAGCTGTTGAAGTTGGTCATCAAGATAGCATTTCTGAAGCCATTACTAATGCATTTAGAAAAGCTAAAGAGCCTAAAAAAGGAGCTACATTCGTATCACTACCTGCAGACGTTATAAATGAAAAAACTTCTGTGAAAGCTATCAAACGACTTAGAGAACCTATTTTAGGGATAGCAGATCCAAAACATGTTAGTGACTTAGTTGAAAAAATAGAAAATGCTGAACTTCCAGTTCTTTTACTAGGAATGAATGCATCAACTAAAGAAGCAACAGAAGCTATTCGTTTATTAGTCGCTAAAACAGGTATACCTGTTGTCGAAATGTTCCAAGCTGCTGGAGTAATTTCTCGTGGTTTAGTTCAACATTTCTATGGACGTGTTGGATTATTTAGAAATCAACCTGGAGATAGATTATTACATAAAGCAGATTTAATAATCTCAATCGGATATGATCCAATTGAATATGATCCGGTATATTGGAATACAAATAAAAATGCTACTCTAGTTCACATTGATGATACTATTGCTGTTATTGACCGCGATTATCAACCTGATATTGAACTTATCGGTGATATTTCAGAAACATTAAAATGTATTTACAATGGAAATCCTAAAGTAAGAATTTCTGAAGAAAACCTAGCTTACTTAAAAGAACTTCAAGAAGAAATAGTAAAACGTGACGAACCCCCTAAATCAAAAATCGAAGGACGTCTTCACCCATTAGAAATTATTCAACAAACTCAAAATGCAGTATCTGATGATACTATTGTAACTTGTGATATTGGATCCCATGGAATTTGGTTAGCTAGACACTTCCGCTCTTATGAACCTCGTCACCTACTATTCTCTAACGGTATGCAAACTTTAGGAGTAGCTCTTCCATGGGCGATTGCTTCTGGCTTACTTTATCCTAATAAGAAAACTTTATCAATTTCTGGTGATGGAGGCTTCTTATTCTCAGCAATGGAACTTGAAACTGCCGTTAGATTAAAATCACCAATCGTTCATGTAGTATGGAATGATTCGTCTTATAATATGGTTGCCTTCCAACAAGAAATGAAATACGGTCGTGATTCTGCGGTACATCTTGGTCAAGTAGATATTAAAAAACATGCTGAGTCTTATGGAGCTGTAGGAATGCGTGCAACTACAAAAGAAGAATTTGCAAAATGCTTAGAAGAAGCATTCAAAATTGAAGGCCCAGTTGTTATTGATGTTCCTGTTGACTATAGTGATAACATCAAACTTGGTGAAACTCTTCAAGATAGCTACTTAAACTAATTTTAAAGAGCTACTAGTTTCTATTAAACATGATTCAAGTTTCTCTTGTTTCTAAAATATAAGCCATAAAAGGAGATTTATTATGTTATATCAATATAGCACTATGGCTGCACTAATGGGTGGAGCATTTAGTGGAACTACAACTGTAGAAAAATTACTAGAACATGGTGATTTTGGTATTGGTACTTTTGAAGGTGTTGATGGAGAAATGATTATACTAAATGGAGAAGTTTATAAAACTGATAGTAATGGATTCTCTACTTTGCAACCTAAAGAAGCGACTTCACCTTTTTCAAACATTACTAAGTTTTCTACAAACTTTAAAAAAGTAACTACAACAAGTTTTGGAAATTTAAACAATGATATTAGTGAATATTTAAATCCAAATTATTTTTATGCAATTAAAATTACTGGTGTATTTGATAAAATTGATACTCGTTCACCTAAAAAACATGAAAAACCTTATCCTACTCTTCTAGAAATATTAGAAACACAAAGTATATTTAATTACGAAAATAGTAAAGGTACAATAGTTGGTTTCTTTTCTCCTGAATATACTCAAGGAGTCGGTGTAGGAGGATTCCATCTTCATTATATTAGTGATGATCGTACACAAGGTGGACATATATTTAACTTCGATATTAAAGATGCTACAATTGAAGTATCTAAACCATTAAATTTCACACTAGAATTGCCTCAAAGTGAAGAATATAAAGATGTAAATATTAATTTAAAAACATTACATAAAGAAGTTCATGAGGCTGAAAGTTCTCGCTAAAACTTATCCCCAAGCAATTTAATCTTGCTTTGGGGATTTTTGTTTTTTTTTAAAATTTATAGTAAGAACTGAAATTAATTATATAGTACAAATTTAATAAAGAAATCATAAAAAAGCAACTAGTAATCTAGTTGCTTTCTTCATTAATAAAATTATTTTGATTTTTTCTTAGGTGCATGGATACACATATCGATACAGTCAGCCATTGCTTCATATAAAGCTTCTGAGTATGTTGGGTGACCATGGATAATATCCATAACATCATCAATTGTCATTTCTGTTTGGATTAATGTTGAACCTTCATTGATAATTTCAGCTGCAACTGGTCCTACAATGTGGATACCTAAGATTTCTCTGTATTTAGTATCCATAATTACTTTAACGAATCCTTCTCCGTGGTTAGATGCTAATGAACGTCCGTTAGCTCCAAAGTTGAATCTACCAACTTTAACATCATATTTTTCACGAGCTTGGTCTTCAGTTAAACCAACCATTGCGATTTCAGGGTGAGTGTAGATTGCTGCTGGAGTAGCTTTAAGATCAACTTTTTTGTTGTGACCCATTGCATTTTCAGCTGCGATTTCTCCCATTTTGAATGCTGCGTGAGCTAACATTTTAACTCCGTTAATATCTCCAGGAGCGTAAATTCCTTTAATAGAAGTTTCCATGTATTCGTCAACTTTAACACGTCCACGTTCCATTTCGAATTTATCAGCTAATTCTCCAAGACATGTGTTATCTGGAATACGTCCGATAGATAGTAATACTTTATCAACTACGATATCTTCTTTTCCTTCAACTTTAACTACTACTTCGTGACCTTTGTCGACGATTTCTAATAATTTAGTTGATGTAAGAACTTCGATACCTTGTTTTCTGAATTGTTTTTCTAATGCTACAGATGCATCTTTATCCATGTTAGCAATTAGACGATCAGCCATCTCAACGATAGTTACTTTAGAACCGAATGTAGAGAATGCTTGTCCTAATTCAGAACCGATTACTCCTCCTCCGATTACTGCTAAACGAGATGGTACTTCAGTAATATCTAAGAACTCATCACTTGTAAGTACTTTATCGCTATCCATTCCTGGAATGTTAATTCTACTTACTTTAGAACCACCAGCTAAAATTACGTTATCAGCATCGATAGTTTCTTTTTCGTCAACAACGATTTTCTTATCAGCTGTTAGACTTCCTACACCGTTAAATACTTTAACACCGTAAGATTTAAGTAATCCAGCTACTCCACCAGATAGAGTTTTAGATACTTTGTTTTTAACTGCTACAGTTTGTTCCATATCAACTGTAAATGCATCATTTACAAGTTTGATACCACGATCTTTTGCAGAACGGATGTAGTTAATGATTTCAGCATTGTGTAAGAATGTTTTTGTTGGAATACATCCACGGTTTAGACATGTTCCACCAAGTTCACGGTTTTCTACTAATGCTACTTTTCCTCCTAATTGAGCTGCTTTAATAGCTGCTACATATCCAGCAGGACCACCACCGATAACTGCTACGTCATATTCTCCACGACGTTCACGTTTTGGTAATACTTCTTCTGCTTTAGTTTCAGGTACTTTAACATCAGCAGCTACTTCTTTAACAACTTCTTGAGCTGCTACAGTTGCTCCATCAGCTCCTGGTACTGCTTCACCAGGTTGTCCAATCCAAGCGATTGTTTGAACTACTGGTACAGTTGATCCAGCTGGGTGAAGAATTTTTAATAATGTTCCACTTGCTTCAGCTTCAACTTCCATATTAACTTTGTCAGTTACGATTTCAAGTAGGACTTCACCTTCTTTTACTTCGTCACCTTCTTGCTTAAACCATTGTACGATTTCGCCTTCTTCCATTTCACTTCCGGCTTTTGGCATAATAACTTCTACTGCCATGTTATAATCACTCCTTAATACACTTTTCTCTTATTTTCTTCTATATATTATATCATTATTAAATTAGTAATGATAGTGGATTTTCGATAGCTTCTTTCAGAGTCTTCATGAATTTAGCTCCTTCTAATCCGTCAACAACACGGTGGTCCGCTGTTAATGTTAATGTCATAATTGGTCTTACAGTAACTTCACCGTTTAATACTACAGGTTTTTGAACTGTAGCACTTACACCTAAAATAGCTGTATTTGGTTGGTTAATGATTGGCACGAAGCTTTTAACTCCATACATACCTAAGTTACTGATTGTAAATGTTGAGTCTGCCATTTCATCTGGTTTTAGTTTACCAGCAAGAGCTTTAGTTGTAATTTCTTTAGAAGCTACTACAAGCTCTTTAAGACTCATCTTATCTGCACCTTTAATTACTGGTACTACTAATCCGCTATCCATACCAACAGCGATTGATAAGTTTACATAGTGGTGTAAATACATTTCTTTTTCATCACTTGATAATGAAGCATTTACATATGGGTGTTTCATTAATGATTTAATTACCGCTAATGAAATAAAGTCTGTAACTGTTGCTTTTTTACCAGTTTCTTCGATGATTGCATCAACAACTTTTTTACGTAAAGCTAATAATTCAGTCATATCAACTTCAACATTAACTACAAATGTTGGGGCGCTGAAGTAAGATTCACTCATACGTTTAGAAATAACTTTACGCATTGGTGACATTGGTACAGTTTCAACGATTCCCCATTGATTTTCATTTGGTGCTTTAACAGATTTTTTACCTGGTTGAGCAATTTCTTCTTTTTTAGCTGGTTCTGCTTTAGGTGTACCATTAAGTACTGCAAGAACGTCAGCTTTCATGATTTTATCATTTGGTCCTGTTCCAGCGATACTTTCTGTATTGATTCCTTCAACTTGAGCAATACGTGCTGCAAGTGGAGAAATTTTAACTTTAGAGTTTAGTTTGTATTCTAAAACATCATCCTTGTGGATACGACCTTTTGCACCTGTACCTTTAACTTTAGATAAGTCAATTCTTTTTTCACGAGCATATGCTCTAGCTGCTGGTGTAGCACGAAGGCCTGAATAATCAATTACTTCTACTTCTTTAACTGGTGTATGATCAACTTTTTTCTCAACAACAGTTTCTGCTGGAGCTACTTCTCCTGTTGAAGTTGCCCCAGGAATTGCTTCACCTGGTTCACCAATCCATGCGATTGTTTGAACTACTGGTACAACATCTCCTGCTTGTGCTAATATTTTTAATAATGTTCCGCTGGCATCAGCTTCAACTTCCATATTTACTTTATCTGTTACGATTTCTAATAGGACTTCACCTGCTTCGACATGGTCACCTTCATTTTTGAACCATTGTACGATTTCGCCCTCTTCCATTTCACTACCGGCTTTTGGCATAATAACCTCTACTGCCATGTTTTATTCACATCCTTCGCTAACTAAATTTTTATTTTTTATTTACAGCTTTTTTAATTGTTTCTTTGATGTCTTCTACATCAGGCACAACTAATTTTTCTAAGTTTTTAGCTGATGGAATGTTAGTGTCAGCTCCTGCAACACGGTAAATTGGGCTGTCTAAGAAATCAAATGCATCACTTTCTGCGATACGAGCAACGATTTCTCCACCAAATCCACCAGTTTTGAATGAGTCGTGACAAACTACTAATTTTCCTGTTTTTTGTACAGATTTAATGATTAAGTCTGTATCTAATGGTACTAATGTAATTGGGTCAACTACTTCTACTGAAATTCCTTCTTCTTTAAGTTCTTCAGCAGCTTTTAAGCTACGTTCTAACATTCTTCCCCAAGATACTAATGTTACATCAGTTCCTTCTGCTTTGATGTCACCTTTTCCGATTACACCAACTTTACCTACTTCAACTTCACCTTTGCGTCCAAATAATGCTTTTGGCTCAATGTAGATAACTGGGTTGTTATCTCTGATTGCTGCTCTTAAAATTGAGTAAACATCACCTGGAGTTCCTGGTGCTACTACTTTAAGTCCAGGAATGTGACAGAACCATGCTTCTAGAGCTTTAGTGTGTTGAGCTGCAGCCCCTGTACCTGCACCAGATGCACAACGATAAGTAACTGGTACTTGTACTTCTCCACCTAACATATAACGCATTGGGGCTGCTTGGTTAACAATAGCATCCATACCAATTGTTACGAAGTCCATGAATGTTACGTCGATAATTGGACGCATACCTACTGAAGCAGCACCTGCAGCAGCACCACAAATAGCAGCTTCACTAATTGGTGTATCGATAACACGTTCAGAACCGAACTCTTCTAACATTCCTACTGTAGTACCGAAGTCACCCCCGAAGATACCAACATCTTCACCCATTAAAAATACATTTTCATCTTCACGCATTTCGTGAGTCATAGCTTCTTTTATGGCTTCACGAACTGTCATAATTTTTGTTTCTTTAGTCATAACTATTAATCTCCTATTATATAAAATATTATTTAAATTATTTTAACCTAAAATATTAGTCAGCGTAGTTATCTTGGAATGCAATTGAACCATCAGCAAATGGTGATTCTTTAGCAAATTCTACAGCATCATCGATAGTTGCTTTTGATCTATCTTCGATTTCTTTTAATTCTTCTTCTGTAGCAATTCCATTTTCTAATAAGTAGTTTTTATATTTTACGTTAGGATCTTTAAGTTTCCATTCTGCTACTTCTTCACGACTACGGTATTTACCAGCATCTGAAGCTGAGTGTCCAAACCATCTGTAAGATACTGCTTCTACTAAAACAGGACCTTTTCCACTTCTTGCATGTTCGATAGCTTCTTGCATTGCATCGTAAACAGCTAATACATCGTTACCGTCTTCAACGTGAATTCCTTTAATTCTGTATGAAGCAGCACGTTCAGTAATTTTTTCAACACGCATACATCTTTCTTGAGCCATTGAAATACCATATTTATTGTTAATTACGTAGAAAATAAGTGGTAAATCCCAGTTAGACGCCATGTTTAAACATTCATGGAAACTTCCTTCGTTAGTAGCTCCATCACCCATACAACAAATTACAACATTACCTGTTTTTTTCATTTTTTGAGCTAGAGCAGCACCAGTACTTAAACCATGTCCTCCACCAACGATACCGTTACATCCCATGTTTCCTTGTTCAAGGTCATAAACGTGCATACTTCCTCCACGTCCTTTACATTGACCAGTTTCTTTACCAAGGATTTCAGCCATCATACGGTCAATTTCAATACCTTTAGCAATTGTTTGCCCGTGACCACGGTGGTTAGAGTACATTAAGTCTTCTTTTCTTAATGGATAAATAGCTCCAACGTTAGCTGCTTCTTCTCCTACTGAATAGTGAGTCATACCGTGAACTAAACCACGAGAGTATAGTTTACTTAACTCCATATCAAAATCTCTAATAAGGTGCATTAGTTCATACATTTCTAAATGCTCTTGTTTAGTTAAATCTTTTGATGTTTTTACCATAATAACCTCCAAAGTTTGTATATATATTTATTAAATGTGTATAAATTATGTTTTAATCATATATTACTTTAATAATATACAACGTTTTCGAAAAAAAGTCAAATCAATGAGCTCAATAAAATAACAATATTTATCTCAGTAATATTTCTTTATTCTGTACTATTACAATCTATTTTATTTAGAAAACAGAATAAAACAGATTTCTTCCATTTGCATATACTATCATTTTTCTTATTCTACGCTTTATATAAACTCTCTCTAAATTTTTATAGATACAGAATTAAAATAAACTAATTAAAGATAATAGGAATAGTTTTTTTAAAAAATTATGTTGTTTATTAAGAAATAAATCAAGAATAACAAGTCTGATGTAAAGCGTTTTCTTTTAGATTTATATACTTTTTAACACTTGAAAATTGAAGTTAATTAATTATTCTTCAGCAATTATGTAAACTTTAAATTTTTATGAAGTAACCTATTAAATGTACTAATGTGTATTAATTATTAAGATTTTTTGATTGTGATTAAGCTACTCATCATATAAAATATCATTTATTATAATTATTCCCACTTCATAATAGTATATATTTATACCACCCTGAAAAAAAGAGAGATCTGACACTTTCTCAGATCTCATCTTTAACTATGCAGCGTGTTTATCACAGTGACAATCTCCAGTTTTGCAATTTCCACATTCACAATCTTCTTTTGCATTGTGGCATCCGCATGCACAACCTTCTTTACAGTCACAAGTTCCTTCAACACAATTCCCACATTTGCAGTCTTCTACTGCATCATGACAGTGACAGTGGTGTTCGCATTCACATTTAGTCATCTTTACCGCCTCCGTATTTTTATTCTATACCTAAATTTTATATTGTTTTATATAACAAGTCAATAGATTCTCGTCTTAAGTAACTATTACGATTTACAATCTTTTAAATCGTAATAAATGCGTTTTTTTACCATTAAAATAATAGGTAAAATAACACTATAATATGCTATCATACCTATTATTTAACTATATTTTACTCACTTACAACCGTTCCATCATCCAATGTAATTTTATAACCATTGAAATTTATTTTCCCTTTGTTATATAATTTTGTAATTCTCACATCTCCTGTTAAATTCCATACAGCGTCTTCTTCAACGGTAACTTCTGCATTATTTTCTACTGTTTTCCCTTTTTCAGCATTCTCTACTATATTAACAGTTCCAGTAAATACAGTTGATCCTGATAGCGTTAAGTTCAATTTAGATATACTATCTACTTCGATTTTTCCGTCTAATTTTTGGTCTATTGTTTTAAACGTTACATTACCTCCGTTAGAACCAGCAGTGCCCCAGCCATGAGAAGCATCATTTCCTAATACTGCCAACAATCTACTCTCTTGATCATTATTTTTTATATTAACATTTTCTAATGTTATTTCACTCGTTGTATTTGTTACATATATTAAATCACCACTATTATTAGTTAGTGTTCCTTCTTTCATATTAAACACCGATTTACCTACTTCAGCATCCCCCGACATAGATCGATATATCATCACATTATGTACATTCGTGTCTGAGCTACTACCTTTATCATCACTCATATTACCTTCCACATTCGTATTTTCTAGTGTAATAGAGTTTTGACCTTCAATTACTAATGCTTCCGAATTCTCTGCTTTAAGATTTGCATTTTTAACAGTTATGTCTGCAGTCGAATACACTGCTGGAGAATTATAACCTTTTGAAACATATTCCCCTCCATTAACATTTACTTTACCTCCACCTCTATCTGAACGTATAGCAGCTGATGAGTTTCCTTCAGTTTTTACACTTATATTATTAGCATTCATTACTGCTCCACCAGTAGTTTGAATCCCCCCTGAGTTATCATTAGTTGTATAAATTTCAGAGTCACTAATATTTACAGTTGTTCCTTCTCCATAACTGAATACCCCATTACCATTTTGTGCAGTTGTCTTAACCTTCGCATTTTTTATATTAACAGTCGCTTTATCTGTAGCCAATAATCCTACATTCATTCCATAAAAATCACCATCTTCTGTGTTTGATGTAGAACCACCTATCTTGTTAACTTCAATATTTTCTAGGTTTACTTTTGCACCTTTGACACGTAATGCATTCTCATCATTACCTGTTGATGTATAAGTTTCATTATTTTTGTTTTCATCCACATCCATTGTATTCGCTGAAGTTCCTTGATTAATTTTACCACTTCCTCCAAAATTTCCTGAACCAGGTTTTGCTGGTGGTTGCTGATTTTCTTTAAGTATCTGTGTTATTTTACTTCCTTGAGTATCATTAGCAAAGGTATCATTCGATGATAATGTACCAAAAGTCCCAGTTGTTAATAATGTTATTAATGCTGTCGATATAAGTAGTTTTTTATTCTTCATTTGCACTACCTCCACTTTAGTCTACTAATTCTAATCTTTTTTATTATCTACTTTTCAATATTTTCTTAAACTTTGGATGACTTATTATCACCCGTGCTATTTTTCTAACTTTCTTATCAGCTAGTAATTTTGCTATTTTCTTTATTGACATATAAATCATCTCCTACTTTTTATTTCAAATTATTTATTTGATAAATATATTATAAACGATTAACTTTAAAACCACTTAAATCAACTTTAAACTATAATTAAAACTCAAATTTAATTATAGTTAAGTTAATAAAAAAGTTCATGTAGGATTCAATATGTAAATTTTATTTCGATTTATACTTTTTAAGACTTAGAGTTGATACAGAAAAATACGCCTTGAATCACTTCAAGACGTATGACTAAATTAAATGATTAACTAACTCGTATATATACAGTCCCACTTCCTACATTAGCTGAATTTACTACTGTTTGGTTACCTAACCAACCTCCATGAACAGCTTTTCCATTACCAGCATAAACTGCAATATGTGCATATCCAGTACCACCATTAGCATAATATATTAGATCTCCTGGTTGTGCTTCAGAAGCTGATACAACCGTTCCTAAACTCATATAACCTACTGGCCAATCATGATAGCTAATTCCTACAGCTTTAAGTGCATTTGTGACAAGCATCGTACAATCTTGCGTTGTACCAACTTGACTTAATACCGCCTGATAAATTGCTGCTCTTTTACTAGAAGAAATTGCCTGACTATTTTTTACTTCCTGTGTATTCGTTTGAGTTACTGTATTAGCTGTTTCTCCTACCTTATTTGTTTGAATTATAGTAGTCTGTGTGTCTGTCGTTGAAACTTGATTAGTTGTTATATCATGAGCTGAAGCATTTTGTGATGGTATTACTGCTCCAACTGTTCCTGTCGTTAACATTGTTATTAAACTTACTCCAATAAGTAATTTTTTATTCTTCATTTAAATTACCTCCAAATTTATTTTATCTACTTGTTTATATATTTATAATTATCTATTTCCAAGTATTTTGGTTTTCTATAGCTTTAAAACGATATTAGTATCTAATTTTGAAGCTTTCATCAAATATCAATTTTATATTTGATAAATAATATTATATAGTTTAAAACTAAAACTCACTTAAATCAACTTTAAATTATAATTAAAACTCAAATTTAATTATAGTTAAGGTAACACTTAAGTTTCGCAATAAATTTTACGACATCGTATAGAAGGAATTTTTTCTTAGAATATAATTACATTATAATACTAGATATAATATTCTTTTTTTATTTCTATTATGCTATAATGAAATTGAAATAATAGTATTCTAGCATAAGCATCTGATTCATTTTATTAACATTAATCTTAATAAGTTGTTTCTTATTTCAAAGGAGGAAAAATATATGAAAAATAGAAAATATCTAATTGCTATCGTTATAAGCGTTATAATATTTATTATGCTGTCAATAACGTTTTTTGTTACGAAAAACAATATTTATTATTATTTAACTATACCTATACTTATATATGCTAGTTTTATGAGATATAATAGAGAAAAAGAAAAATTAGCAATAAAGACTACTAAGATTTTGTATCTTTTAAAGTATGAGATTATCGCATTCACCATAGCTTTTCTAGCGATGTATTTAAATACAATTTTTGCTAATACTAGGATATTTTCAACAGAATTATATCTTTATATCCCAACAATAACCTCTGTTACTTTTCTCCTAATCTATCTTATAATTCTATTCAAGCGCACTCTCTTAATTAAAAAAACACTAAGAAACGATAAGTAACATAAAAAGAAATCAGCTCGCTATCGAACTGATTTCTTAATTTTTCTTACACTAAAATATTTATCAAATGAATTTTCTATATCTTCAACCGCTACTACACCTAGCAACACAACAGTCAAAATAAATATTCCTAAAATTAGAAATGATGGATTTTCAACATAATTAATATACGTTACGAATGGAAGACTTGAATAAAATCCAATCGTTAAACTTTTTACGATAATTGCAATAACTAATGTACAAAGTATCATAATTAAGAATAAATTAATTGATAAAGCTGCTAGACAGCCAAAAAATGTAGCAACACCTTTCCCACCTTTAAACTTAAAGACAATAGGTTTTATATGCCCTAGCAATACTAAAACTATGCATATATATATTATTTTAGAATCAACAGCTAAAATCTTTAAAAGTATAACTACGAAAAATCCTTTGAAGAAATCTACAGCTAATACAAATAAAAACGATCTAGGACCTAAAATTCGTCCTGCATTTCTTGCACCAACATTACCTGATCCTTTATTAGTAAATTCTTCTTTATATATTTTTTCTAATAATTTTCCACCCATTATATTCCCAATAAGGTAGGCTAAAATCGCGTAAATTACTATTGAAATCATAACTTTTCTCCTCTCGTAAATTTATTTTTTATAATTCTTATTCCTTCACTTAAAAACATTAGACATCCTATAGAAAATGGAACAACATAATATGATAATCTGTATATTACAATAGTTGCTCCTATTATTTCTGGATTAATTCCTAAGTTTTTAAGACCAATTAAGACTAATGTATCAAAAGTACCTAATCCTCCAGGAATCATAGTTAATAAGCCCACTATTGAAGCTACTATTATAACTCCCATTATTTGCAATTCCTTATCAGCAACTAAATCACCTGTATAAAAATATAAAATCATTAGTATGATAAGAGCCGCAAAAACCCATTCTAAAAAAGAAATCACTGTTAATTTAACGCTAAGGTATCTATCCGTTCTAATTCTTGGTTTTCTTAAATTAAAGAATAGATACAAAGGTAAAAATAATGACATTAGAATTAAAGAATAATAAAAAATTTTATTATCAGCATATAACGCCTGACCTGGAAATACATTAAGAACCACAAAAATTGATAACAAACTAATACCTGAAAGCATAGAAATTAAAATCATTCCTATTGCAGTAACTAATGTTTTTCCGTTTTTTGTATAAGGTTTATACATATAATATCTAAGTCCAGCACCAATAAAGCCACCAAAACCTAGAACCATATTCAGTGTGTTAGTCATAAAGCTGATTTTAAAAATACGGAATGAAGACATATTTTTCGTTAAATTAATGGCTTTAAGGACAAAATAATCATAAAGACACAAAATACTTATACCGAATAAACCGAATAATAAAACTACTAAAAATTTCACCTCTCCTATAGTTAAGGTAAGATGATGTATTTTTTTAAAATCTAAACTAACTATCTCTTTTTTAAAATAGGAAAAAATTAAATAAAATATCAATAATCCTAAGCTTATCTGAACTAAATTCTTCAAATAATTAAAGGATCTTCTCTCTGTAATATTTTTCATTTTTCTTTTCCTTAAATAATATTTATCTACTCTATATTAACATTTTATAACTTTTTTTTCAATACAATTAATTACATAAATTTATGACTATAATATTTTTTAATCTACATATTCATACAACTTATCTTCATATTCATTATATAATTCTGGATAACCTTTTTTCACAGCTTTTAAAAATGTTTTTCGAATTTTATTGACTTTTTGTACATAAATCAAAATAAACATCAATGTAAATATTACAATATACAAAATTAACATCTCAATTAAAAACGCTCTATAGGCTCCTTGATAGAATCCAAGACATAATATGAGTGAAACAATAAAAAATACCATTACTACTGAAGCTTTAAAACCTTTTTTATATCTTGTATAATCATCTTTCACAATTTTACAGATTATATCTAGTTCTTCTTTTGTATAGCCACCACTTTTTATTGATTTCAAAGTATATCGCGGAAGTTTTTCAGATGTGAGTGCTAAAAATAATTTCGATAATATAGTTATCATACTTTCTCTCCTACTTCACATAAATATTACAGCAAAGAAAAGCTTTTGCTCTCCTTTGCTGATTTATAATTAATTTTAAAGTTTTTTAATTAGTTCTGTAGTTAATATAGATGAGTTTACTGCAGCTATTTGTAAGAATTCATCAAAAGTAACTCTTGTTCCTTCTTCTGCTTTATCACTTACACTACGGCAAACTATAAATTTTGTTCCAAATTGGTAACAAGTTTGAGCAATCGCTGCTGCTTCCATCTCAACTACTTGCATATTAGGAAAATTTTTCAATATTCCTTTTTTCAACTCTTTATTAGAAATAAAAGAATCGGATGTCCCCACTAACCCAAAGTGGATTTTATGATCTGGTAAGCTTATCTCTGAAGCTAATTTCTGTAATTCTTCATCACTCTTATATGCCGCTGGCATTTGTGGTACTTGACCAATTTCATAGCCAAATTCTGTTGCATCAACATCAAAATGTCTTACTTCTGTAGCAACAATCATATCACCAATTTCCATATCACCTTGCAGTGCACCACATGTACCTATATTAATCACATACTCTGGTTTATAGTGATCTAATAATAGAGTTGTAGCAATAGCAGCATTCACCTTTCCTGGTAAACTTAACATAAGAACAATATCTCGTCCTTCATATTTACCTTCATAAAATGTTACATGTGCTATTTTTTTCTCTTGTAAATTTTCTATTTTTTCTTTTATTATAGCCACTTCTTCTGGCATTGCACCGATTAATGCTATCATAATACTATTCTACCGCTAGAATTTTGATATCCATTGAATCTTCAGGTCCAGTTGGTAATGATACTTTCGCAACATCTCCTACTTCTTTTCCTAATAAAGCTTGTGCTACTGGAGATTCATTTGAAATTTTGTATTCAAATGGGTTAGCTTCCGCACTACCTACGATTTTATAAGTTTCAGTTAAACCATCAGGTAATTCTTGATAAGTTACTGTGTTACCAAGACGAATTGCACTTGATTTTTCATCTAATTCGATAATAACAGCATAACGAATCATTTGTTCCATTTCTAGAATTCTTTGTTCGATAAATCCTTGTTCATCTTTTGCTGCATCGTACTCAGAGTTCTCAGATAAGTCCCCGAAACTACGTGCAATTTTAATTTTTTCAATTACTTCTGGACGTTTTACTTTTTTATAATGTTCTAATTCTTCAACAAGTTTGTCATAACCTTCTTGGGTCATTTGATATTCTAATTTTTCTTCTAAAGCCATAGTGGTACTCCTTTTTTTAGTCTACTCTATATTATATCTTTTTTTTAATTATTTTGCTAGTAGCGATTTAATTTTTGTTATTAAAATGTCGATAGCTATATCGTTATATCCACCATCTGGAACAATAATATCTGCATATTGTTTAGTTGGTTTAATATATTTTTCATGCATCGGTCTTACAGACACTAAATATTGATTAATTACTGATTCTACAGTTCTTCCGCGTTCATTAATATCACGTAATAATCGTCTTAGAATACGAAGATCACTTGGCGTGTCAACGAAAATTTTAATATCCATTAACTCACGTAGTTTTTCTGAATATAGACCAAACATCCCTTCGATGATAATTACATCTTTAGGTTCTTGGTGTTTTTGTTCTTTACTACGAGTATGATTTACATAATCATAAACCGGAAGCTCGACAGCTTTTCCTTCGATTAATTCTAATAAATGATTATAAAGTAATTCATTGTCAAATGCACTCGGATGATCATAATTTGTTTTAACTCTTTCATCCATAGTCATATGACTTTGGTCTTTATAATAATAATCTTGCTCAATTAAAGCAACTTTATCTTGAGTAAGCTCGTCTATAATTCTTTTAGTAACGGTTGTTTTACCACTACCGCTTCCCCCAACAATACCGATAATTTTTGGTCGTTTTGTAGTCATTATCGTCCCATTTCCTTTCGCATCATATTGCTTTTAAATACTCTAGAGTCTAATTTTGTTCTAATAATTTGAAGTGGATGTCTTGCTGCATCTAACAATTCACCATCTTCATCATAAATTTCCCCGATAACTTGTCTAAAAGTATCAATCTCAGGTCCAAAGAACTCGACTTCTTGGCCTGTTTTAAAGAAGTTGCGTTGTTGAATTGTTGCGATTTGAGTTTCTTCATCATAGTGAAGAACTTGTCCAACGAAATCATAATTTGTTTTCTTACCACCCTCATTTCCAAACATTTGTTCAGAATACTTAGGTATTTCATAGAAGAATGACATCGCTGTATCACGGTTAGCACATTTATATAATTCTAATTTATATTCTGGCGTCATCTCAAAGTTATCTGGATCTGCACAATAATCGTCAATTAGTTTTCTATACACACTTGCAACTGTCGCAACATAGTGAATAGATTTCATTCGCCCTTCAACTTTTAATGAATCTATACCTAACTCAATAATTTCTGGTACTGCTTCAATTAAAGTTAAATCCTTAGGACTCATCGCATATGGATTTGCACCTTCATCGAATAACTTAGTATCTTCATCAGTTCCTTCTTCATAAAGGTCATAGTTCCAACGACATGATTGACAACAACCTCCACGGTTACTATCACGAGCTGTCATGTAGTTACTTAAAGTACAACGTCCTGAATATGCTATACACATTGCTCCGTGTACAAACATTTCAATCTCAACATCTGTTTTTTCACGAATTTCTTTTATTTCTTCATATCCTGTTTCACGTGCTAATACAACACGGTGTACTCCTTCACTTTCCCAATATCTAACTTCTTTATAGTTTGAGATAGATTGTTGTGTACTGATATGTACCTCTACTTTCGGAGCAACTGCTTTACATCTTTCGATGATATATGGATCTGCAACGATTATTCCTCTAACACCTGCATCTTGAAGTGCCATTAAAAATTCATCTAATCCTTCAAAATTTTCATCGTGTGCAATAATATTCGCTGTTACATAAATATCAGCTCCATATTTTGCAGCAAACTCACAACCTTCTTTTATTTCTTCAATCGTAAAGTTATCTGCGTTACTACGAAGTCCAAACTCTTGTCCACCTAAGAACACAGCGTCTGCTCCGTAGTGAATAGCTATTTTTAATTTTTCTAAGTTTCCTGCTGGAAGCAGTAGTTCTGGTTTTTTTGTTATTACTCTCTTGCCGTCTCTAATTTCTGAAATATTTGGTATTGCCATAAGTTTAGGTCACATTCAAGTATGACCCATCCTCCTTGTCTTTTTTATTAGGTTTTAGATAGGAAACCTTATCCCTTTTCAAAATCCAAAAATATAATTAGTACATAGTTTTCTTGTAGAAGAATCCTAAGTCAACTTCTCTATATTTCGGTTTAATTCTTTCTATGTCATTATAGAAATCTTGCTTTTCATCTTCATATGCTTCTTTATCTTCGTAATAAAGATCAATAGCATCACGATAAATCGTTACTACTTCTGTAATGTAGTCTTCATCTTTTAGAACACCCTCAATTTTGAATGCTGATACTCCTGCTTCAATTAGACGATCTAATTCTTCAATAGCACAAATATCGTTTGCACTCATAATATGTGTTCCGTTAGAATCCTCAAAAATTGGGTAACGTTCATTTCTATCTTGGCTATATAAGAATAATTTTTTCGAATTGCTATATTCCTCGATATATTTTTCTTTACCACTGTACATGAAGTAATTATCAACTAATTTTCTTACTGATTGGAACATACAAAGCATTCCTTGTACCTGAACTTCAATCTCATACTCACTTTTCCCAGTAATTTCAAGAATTTCATCGATTGTTAATTCTTTTGAAAGGCATGTTCTATACGCTCCACGTTTTCCCCAATAATTACACGAGAAAGAGTTTGTAGCCAATGTATGTGGATCCCATTGAAGTTTGAAATCTAAATTCTCTTCTCTTAAGATTGTAATTATTGTTGGTTCTCCATATATTAAGGCATCTACATTTAATGTTGATAGATAATGTAAATAATCAACTAAATCATCAATATGTTCATTGTGAAAAATTGCATTAACACTAACATATGCTTTTTTCCCTGCTTGGTGAATAATCTCGATAGCTTTCTTTAATTCTTCTCTTTTAAATTCACCAGCAAGACGTAATCCATATTTTTCTTCACCAATAACGAAACTATCAGCTCCTACATTTATCAGTTCATAAATATGATCAATACTTTTCGGTGTTACTACTAACTCTACAGTCATTTTAAATCCTCTCGTTAATTAAATTTTATGAGAATAACTCTCTTTTTTCTTCATTAAAAATAAATTATGTCTTTCATGATAATAATTTATTGTTGCTGCAAAAGCGCCTCTTTCTATTACTATATACTCAGTCTTATTTAACTTATTAGGTGAAGCATATGCTAGCAAGTTTAAATCCTCATATTTTTTAGATGAAGCATAACCTCCGAAAAATAAAACAAATACAAAAATCCAAAGAGTAGCAAATAAACCTATACCTATAATAATAAATTTACCAAATAATGAAGCTAAAGAATTACTACCAAAAGTGTTCATTCTCCTAATGAGCATTTCCCAGCCTTTTATAATAATTAATAATACGGCTATATAGTCTAAGTATGGATAATATACAATTATTAAAGCATAATCCGTACTAGCTTCTAATATAGCATTTATAATAAATAATAAAAATAAGAAGATAAAGTATCCAATTATAAAAATATTAAATTTTTTCATTAACATATACTCCTTTATTTTCTAGTTGTTATTGCTATTCCATCTCCAAATGGTAAAATTACACTCTCATAGTTTTCATGTTTTAGTAACCATTCGTTGTAATTATTAATTTTTCTAGAAAGTTGTTTTAAGTCTCTACTATGTTTAATAATACTTGGATCTGCAACCATTCCCTTGAATAGCACATTATCCGTAATAACTACAACATCTTCAGCAAAATATGGTTCATATAATTCAAAAAACTTTCTACTTTGACTCTTAGCACCGTCGATGAACACTACATCATAAGGTGCATTTGCTACAACTTCATTTTGAAGTTCTAATGCATCAGCATGAAGTAATGTTATTTTATCTGTAAGATTTCGTTTTTCAATATTGTTTTTTGCTTCGTTATACATCTTATCATCTCGCTCAATAGTAGTAACATTACAGCCTATTCTCTCAGCTAATTTAATTGACGTATAACCAATTGCAGTTCCTATTTCCAATAAATTCTTAGCTTTCTTAACTTTCAGCATTTGAATTAAAAATCTTATCCCGATTTTATCAATTATTGGAACTCTATTTTCTTCAGCAAATTTTTCTAATTCTAAGTAAAATCCATCAAAGTCTTCTAACAAATCTATAACATATAAGTCATCTTTTGATTCTATCGCAACCATGTTTACCTCCATATTTATACATCATTATATAATACCATATAAGTTGGTATAAATGCAATTATAAAGACTAAAAAAGGAAGTAACCCTATATTTTATGATTCTATAAAAATCACTAATACAAAGTTACTCCCACATAGCTTAAAATGAACTAAATCCATCTAAATATAGAAAAGTCTATCTCTTATCAAATTTACTATTTTTAACATCTACTAAAATCTTTTGTTCTATTTTTTCAATCCTTTTCGTATGAAATCTATAGCAACATAGACCATGTATAAAAATACAACAAAACCGATAACATCCGCAACTGGACTAGTAATTGCCTTATAAAAATAATCTAAATCATTCATAATTCACATCTCCTTTTTTACTACTTTATCATAATACTATTCCTTACAATATTCTAAAATAAATTATTATCAGTGTCTCTCCTTTTAAATTTTAATAACCTATTTTCCCTTAATTTCCCCTTTTTTATTTGTAGATACGAACAGTATTCATCGCAATAAAGTCAACATATATTCTTTACTTAATTATATATAATTAAACAAACGATGTCAAAAAAATTCCGTAAAGAAAAAGAGGTTAACCTACGTCAACCTCTTAATTAAAAATCTTATTTTTCAATTGCTTGAACTGCAGTGATTAAAGCAAGTTTTAATACGTCGATTGAAGAACATCCACGAGATAAATCGTTAACTGGAGCGTTTAATCCTTGTAAGATTGGGCCTACAGCTTCAAATCCACCTAGACGTTCAGCAATTTTGTATCCAATGTTTCCTGCTTCTAAGCTTGGGAATACAAATACGTTAGCATCCCCTTGAATTTCTGAGTTTGGAGCTTTTAATTTAGCTACTGGTGGTACGTATGCAGCATCGAATTGCATTTCTCCACCAACTGGTAATGTTGGAGCTTTCTCTCTAACTAATTTTGTAGCTTCAGCAACTTTTAGAGTTTCTTCTGTTTTAGCTGATCCGTAAGTTGAGAAACTTAGCATAGCTACTTTTGGATTGATGTTGAATGCTTTAGCAGTTTTAGCACTTTCTACCGCGATTTCAGCTAAACCTTGAGCATCAATTGTTGGGTTAATTGCACAGTCAGCGAAGATAAATCTTGAAGCGTTACGTGACATAATGAACGCACCACTTGTACGACTTACTCCTGGTTTTGTTTTAATAATTTGTAAAGCTGGACGTACAGTATCACCTGTAGAGTGAATTGCACCAGATACTAACCCTTCTACTTCTCCCATATATACTAACATTGTACCGAAGTAGTTAACATCTTGTAATAATACACGAGCTTTTTCTTCTGTTACTTTTCCAGCACGACGCTCTACAAATTTCGCTACCATTTCATCATATTTTTCATAGTTTTCGTGGTCTACGAATTCAATCCCTGAAACGTTTAAGAATAATGGTTGAGCAAGTTCTTCTACTTTTTCTCTTTTTCCAACTAATACTGGTTGAACATAACTAGTAGCACTTAGTTTTACAGCTGCTTCTAATACACGCTCATCGTATGCTTCTGGAAATACAATACGTACTTTTTTCCCTTCTAATTTTTGTTGAAGTTCTACAAATAAATCATTTGCCATCTTCATTTCCTCCTAATTGTATATAATATCTTTAATATGTCTTATCGGCTTTAAGCTTAAAGCGTCAAATAAACTTCCCTTACCTAAAATTGTGTAGCCTAGCAATAATCCAATATAAAATATAATTATCATTAAGGCTATATTACGCAAGTATCTTGTTAACTTATCATTTAGTTTCATAATGAAATCCTACTCGTCTATTCTTTGAATATCTGCACCTAATTTTCTCATTTTTTCTTCGATGTCAACATATCCTCTATCAATATGATAAATATCAATAACTTTAGTAGTTCCCGTTGCCATTAATCCCGCAATAACTAATGCCGCTCCAGAACGTAAGTCTGTTGCTCTTACAGTAGTTCCTTCTAAATGAGGTAATCCTTCAATTAGTGAACTCCTACCTTCGATTCTAATTTTAGCATTCATTCTGCGTAGTTCTTCTACATGCATGAATCTATTTTCAAAAACTGTTTCTGTAATTGTGCTTGTACCATTAGCTAAAAGTGTTAACACACACATAATAGATTGCATATCAGTTAAGAAACCTGGGTGTGGTAGAGTTTTAACATCTACAGGTTTTAAACTATCCAACTTATTACTTACACGCATAGAGTTTTCATCTACTACTTCAATGTTAACTCCCATTTCACGCATTTTACTCACTAAAGCGACATTGTCTTTGTATGGAGCTCCTTTAACAAGAACATCTCCTTTAGTTGCTGCAGCTGCAATCATATATGTTGCCGCTTCTACACGGTCAGGCATTACTGAATATTCAGCACCTACTAGTTTTTCAACACCTTCTACAACTAAAACAGAAGTTCCTTTTCCTTCAATCTTAGCACCCATTTTAATTAAGAAATTAATCATATCTTCAATTTCAGGTTCTTGTGCTGCATTTACGATTGTAGTTTTACCTTTTGCTAAACAACTAGCCATAATTACATTTTGAGTTCCTCCTACACTTGGGAAATCAAAAAAGATAGTTGTTCCTTCTAATTCTTTTTCTGCTCGAGCTTCTACAAATCCTGCATCTTGAATAATTGTTGCACCAAGTGCTTCAAATCCTTTTAAGTGTTGATCAATCGGTCTACTCCCAATTGAACATCCTCCTGGCATTGCTACTTTAGCGCTTCCTTCACGTGCTAGCATTGGACCTAAAACTAGAAATGATGCACGCATCTTACTAACAAATTCAAAAGAAGCCTCTGTTAATAATGGATTTCTCGCATCCATTTCCAATGTATTTTCATCAGGTCTATAATCTATTTTCACTCCTAGACTTTCAAATAATAATCCTATCGTTTTAATATCTGATAACTTTGGAACATTATAAAATTTACTTGTACCCTCTGTTGCTAATAATCCAGCTGCTAATATTGGTAAAGCTGCATTTTTTGCACCAGAAACTTGTACTTCTCCTATTAAAGGTGTTCCACCTTTAACAACTATTTTTTCCAAGTTGTTTCCTCCATCTCTATATTTACATTTTATATCACATATAATACTACCACAAATTAAAAAATAAATAAAGTTTGAATAATTATTTTAATATTCAATTTATAAAAAAAGTATGGAAGTGACTCAAAAATCGTGATTTCAGAGAAATCGATTTTGTCGAATCACCCCAGCAAAGTTTATTAGATATCTAAAAAGCTTTCATAAAGCGAATTTAGATATCAATAAACCACTGCGTCTATAAGTTTTCATATACACTTTGTTAAAATTTAGGACTTATGGGTCAATCCCTAATTCTATTTACATAATTTGGAAAATATTGAATTAACTGTTTTTTATTCATATTTATCTTTTTCGACTATACATTAAAATGTTATCCTACAAAGTAAAATAATTATATCCATATAAAATCTTAATTATTTTATCATTTTGTAGAATAACACTTCTTTATTTACTTTACTACATTTCTGATGAATTAAACTATCAATTATAATTCATCAAAGAAAGATAATTGAGCTTTTTCAGGTAACCCTTTTAATGTCCCCATCTCTCTTAAATACTCTACTACTGTAGATGAAACACTTCCTCGTTTTGAAAAATCTTCAATTGAAAGAAAGGCTTTCTCTTCTCTCGCTTGAACTATTTTATTCGCTACGTTATCTCCAAGACCAGGAACTATTGAAAATGGTGGGATCAGAGTATTTCCTTCAATGATATAGTCATGGCTTGCTGATTTTTCTAAATCAACTTTTGAGAATGTAAATCCTCTCTCCATCATCTCATTTGCAATTTCATAACTTACTAGAGCATCTTTATCTTTATTCGATAATTCATTCTTATCTGTAGTTTTTATTTCTTTAATTTTTGCTTTTAGTGTTTCTGCTCCCTTAACAACCGTTATAATATCAAAATCACTCGCTCTAACTGAGTAATATGCACAATAATAAGTAAGTGGTTGATGAACTTTAAACCATGCAATTCTTAGGGCCATTAATACGTATGCACAGGCGTGGGCTTTAGGGAACATATATTTGATTTTTTTACATGAATCAATATACCACTCTGGTACATTATTGTCTATCATCGCTTTTTCAAAATCTTCAGTAAGACCTTTACCTTTCCTAACACTTTCCATTATTTTGAAAGATAAACCTTCTTCTAGTCCTGCATGAATTAAATATACCATGATATCATCACGACATCCTATTACATCTTTAAGTTCACATGTACCATTTTTAATTAATTCTTGTGCATTACCTAACCAAACATCTGTACCATGAGATAATCCAGATATCTGAACTAACTCCGAATATGTAGTCGGCTTCGTATCATCTAACATTTGAATAACAAAGTTTGTTCCAAATTCGGGTATTCCAAAAGTTCCACTCGCTGAATCCACTTGATCTCTAGTTACACCAAGTGCCTCAACTGTTGAAAAAATTCCCATTACTTTCGGATCAGATACATCTATTGTTTTAGGATCTATTCCTGATAAATCTTGAAGTTTTCTTATCATAGTTGGATCATCGTGCCCAAGTATATCGAATTTTAAGATATTATCGTGAATAGAGTGGAAATCGAAGTGAGTAGTTCGCCATGGACTCGTTTCATCATCCGCTGGGAATTGATATGGGGTGAAATCAAAAATATCCATATCATTAGGGACCACTAGTATACCTCCTGGGTGTTGACCAGTAGTTCTCTTTGAGCCTTCACATCCTGCTGCTATTCTCTCTATATCAATACTTCTTTTTTCTACTTCATTTTTCTCGTAATAATCTCGAGTAAATGAATAAGCAGTCTTTTCGGCAACTGTCGAAATCGTTCCCGCACGATATACATAATCTTCTCCGAAAATTTCTTTCGTAAAATTATGTGCAGTAGCTTGATATTCTCCAGAGAAGTTTAAATCTATATCGGGTACTTTATCCCCATTAAATCCTAGGAAAGTCTCAAACGGAATATCCTGACCGTCTTTAATCATCTTCACATCACAATGAGGGCAATTTTTATTCGGAAGGTCGAATCCTGAAGCATATTCTGCATTTAGGAAAAATTCACTATGTTTACACTTCGGACATACGTAATGCGGAGCTAGTGGATTAACCTCTGTAATCTCCATCATCGTAGCTACTAATGATGAACCAACAGATCCCCTTGATCCTACAAGATATCCATCATCAAGTGATTTCTTAACTAGCTTATGTGAAATTAAATATACCACACTGAATCCATTACCGATGATAGATGCAAGTTCTTTTTCTAATCTTTTCTCTACTATTTCTGGTAACTGTTCCCCATATATTTTATGAGCCATATCATAACTTAGATTACGAACTTCATCTGCTGCTCCTTCAATATTTGGTGTATACAGCTTATCTTTTAACGGAACTACTAATTCAATCATATCGTTAATTTTATGAGTATTTTCTATAACTATTTCTTCTCTTAATTGTTCATCAAGATAAGAGAATTCTTTTAACATCTCATCTGTCGTTAGAAATGTTGCCATAGGTTTTAAGTCACGTGCTCCAGGATTACTTTTCACCGTTAGTCTTAATATTTGGCGATAAACATGTTGATATTCATCCAAATAATAACAGTCCCCTGTTGCTACAACTATTTTTTCTTTTTTCTCAGCTAACTGAATTAATTTCTTCAGAATTTCTTCTAACTCAGCATTATCTGATATTCTTTCATTTCTTATGAAATTAGCATAATGGTGTTTAGGTTGAATTTCTATATAATCATAAAAATCAATTATATTTTCCACCTTAGCTTCTTTTGAGTTTAATAATTCTTCAAATACTTCATTATCACCATTACCACTACCGATTAATAAGTCTTCACGATATTGTTCTAATAAACTACGTGGAATTGTAGGCTTAGCTGAATTTAAATATTTAGTACAACTATAAGACACTAATCTAAATAAATCTTTCAATCCTTTTGCATTTTTAACTAAAATCGAACATGGAAAAGTTCTAGAGCGTTTATGTGCAAGTTCTAAATCAATCTTTTCATCAATTTCATTATGATATTCAATGCCAAGTTCATACAATTGATCCAACATTTTCACAAAAATCTCTGCAGTAGCTTTAGTATCATAAATCGCTCTGTGGTGTTGTACTAAACGCACTTTATATAGTTTAGCTAAATTACTAAGACCATGCCTTTTGGCCTCTTTATTTTCAGCACGAGAGACAAATAACGTATCTATACTAGCATTATTTTTATTCTCTAATCCTAGTCGCTCAAAACATGTATCTAAGAACCCAAGGTCAAATTTAGCGTTGTGCGCTACTAATATATCATCTTTGTCTAACCAATTATAAAAGTTAGTCATAACTTCTTTTTCAAGTGGAGCATCTTTAACATCATCATTAGTAATACTCGTTATTCTTGTAATTAGTTCTGAAATAGATCTTTGAGGATTAATGTAACTTTCAAAGCTATCTATTTCAGCTCCATTTTTTACCTTAACAGCAGCAATCTCGATTAGTCTATCACGCTCGGCAGAAAGACCTGTAGTCTCTACGTCAAACACAACATAAGTTGCATCTTTTAATTTAAGATTCTTTGGGTTAGTTGTAGCAGTAATACTATCATCCATAATAAAGGCATTAAGACCATAAATAGGTTTAATATCTTTTCCTTTTGAACTTAGACAAATTTCTGGATATGCTTGAACTCCATAAGTATCAGTGAAAGCAATAGCTTCGTGTCCCCAATCCATAGCCCTAGCTATATATTCTTTCGCAGAAGAAATACCTTCTAGCTGACTCATTTTTGTATGAGTATTTAACTCTATTCTCTTTTTACCACTATAATTATCTTTTTTTTCATCTTTGTGAGCAACTTCAATGGACTTCGGTTCTATAATTGTATCCCTTAAATATGGATCATTACTAACACTTCCATGAATCTTAAGCCATTGCCCTTTTTTTATTCCTTTTACTAAATCAATAAGTTCATTTCTTCTTTTATTTTGAAACTTAGAATTTGGATTATTACCAAATAATCTTAATATTATAGAATCACTATAGTCAGTAAGTTTTAAGCGGTACTGACTTGAACCATTTCTATGAACAATTTCTTCAGTTCCAAAAACTTGAGCCATTATTGTTACATCACCAGCATAACCAATAACATCCTTAATCTCCACAATATCTTCATCTCGGATTTCTTGACCATAACGAGTTCCCCCACCTCCACCGAAGGCAGCAAATTTTTTCTCAGGTTCTTTTGGTTTTCTCTCCGCATTTTTCTTATCAATTTCTTCTAGTTTTACGATTTCCTGGGAAATTTTCTCTTCCTGACTTTCTAACACCGCTTCTACATCAGTTTTAGAAAAATTAGGAATAATATCTTTAATTGAAATACCAATGTTAGAATAACTACTTATTATCTGTTGTTTTCTCTCATTAATAAAATTATTCCAAATAGATGGAGCCATTATCTTCATAGTTAAAACATTGTTGTTTACATCTATTTCACTAAATAAAATACTCTCTAATAGAACTTGAGATATTTCTGAAAAATTCTCTAGTATTATATATTTCCAAAATTCTTTTATTTGCTCATCAGTTGCAATATTACTTGTTTTTAATCGATAATTAACTATGTAATCACCCATAAAACTTTCTCGTAATTTTTGTATAAGTAATGTTAATTCATCTACTAATGGCAAAGTTTCACCACTGAAATTAAATGTCCATGTCTTATTTTTATTATCTTTTTCTATATTATCTAAAGAAAAATTAATAAGTTTTGAGCCGGCTAATCTTTCTTCTAATTCTAATGTTTTAACCAATAAAGAAAAATGTTTATTACTCATGCTTCCTCCTATAATTTTACTAAATCGACAAGTTTTTATAATAATTATCGACTAAACGAAAAAAATCCATTCATTTTATTACTAATTTAACAAAATGAACTAACTTTCCAATAATACATTATTATAAATTATCAACACAATATAATTTTACACTTATTTAAATTATACTAAAAATACCAACTAAAAACAAATGGTTATTTTCTATTAACTATTTATTTTTAATTGGTATTTATTATTTTAACTTTTTCTTAATTATTTGTAGAATGCTTCTACTTTAGCTAATACATCAGCAACTTCTGTATCAACTTTTTCTAAAGTTTTTCTTTCTTTAACTTCTACGATTCCTTCACCAGCTTTTTTACCTACAACTACTTGTAATGGAATACCGATTAAGTCCGCATCGTTAAATTTAACTCCAGCACGCTCTGCTCTGTCATCATAAAGTACTTCATACCCAGCAGCCGTTAATTGAGCGTATAATTCCTCACTAAGTTTTACTTGTTCTTCTTTCTTAACATCTACACACACTAAGTGAACTTGATATGGAGCTACTTCTTTAGGCCAGATAATTCCTTTATCATCACTATGTTGTTCAATGATTGCTGAAATAACACGTGTTACCCCAATTCCATAACATCCCATATAGAAGTGATTTGCACGACCATTAGCATCTAAGTAAGTAATATCCATAGATTCTGAATATCCTTTTCCAAGTTCAAATACTTGTCCTACCTCGATACCTTTAGCGAATTTAACTGGTCCTGATAAATCTTCAGCTAAATCTCCTTCTTCAATCATACGAAGATCGTAGTGAGCATCTACTTCATAATCTCCTGGATTTACGTTAATATAGTGGAATCCTTTTTTGTTAGCTCCGCAGCTGTGGTTGTACATATATTTAATAGCATTATCACCGATTACTTTGCAGTTTTTAATGCCAAATGGTCCCATGTAACCTACTACTCCACCCATAACTTCTTCAATTTCTTGCTCAGTTGCCATTTCTACTTCAGAAGTTCCTGTAGCTTTCATGAATTTTATATCATTAAGTTGATCGTTACCACGCATAAGAACTAAATAGAATTCTCCATCGGCTTTTAAAGCTAATGCTTTCATAGCACGGTTTACATCAACACCACAGTATGCAGCGATATCATCAATAGTTTGTTGATTTGGAGTTTCTAATAAACTACGCTCTTTTTTCTCAAAATCAGTAGGCATAGTATAGTTTTGTTCAACTACTGCTGCAGTTTCAATATTTGCTGCGTAATCACTCTCTTCAGTATATGCAATAGTATCTTCCCCAACTTCTGCTAAAGCTTGGAACTCATGAGTATAACTTCCTCCAATATTTCCAGAGTCGGCTTTTACCGCACGATATTTAAGTTCAAATCTATCAAAAATATTACTATATGCTTGATAATAATCTTTATAAGTTTCTCTTAAAGATTCTGGAGTATCATGGAAAGAATAACCATCTTTCATGATGAACTCTTTACAACGTAATAAACCTAAACGTGGACGAATTTCATCACGGAATTTAGTTTGAATTTGATATAAGTTTACTGGAAGTTGTTTATATGAAGTTACCATATTACTAACTGTTTGACATATAATTTCTTCAGCCGTTGGACTTAATGCATACCCAGCATTTTTTCTATCTGTAACACGAATTAACTCGTCTCCCATTTTGTTCCAACGACCAGATTTTTTCCAATATTCATCTGATTGTAAAATTGGCATTAGTAATTCTACAGCACCAATTTTTTCATGTTCTTCTCTTATAACTTTTTCAATTTTTTGAATTACTCTAGTAGCTAAGGGAAGATGAGTGTAAACTCCTGCAGATACCTGCTTCACCATCCCCGCTTTAATAAGCAACTTATGACTTGTTGCTTCTGCAGAGGATGGCACTTCTCTAGTTGTTGGAATAAATGTTCTTGATTGTCTCATAACAATACCACCTCTCATTTTTAAAATTACTTATATTATACCACAAATCTTATACTTTTTTTCAAAAATATTCACTTTTTTATAAAGTTATTACTATATTACTCAATCATTATCTATTGTTATTAATTTTCAAACAATGACATTCTATCCCTGAACATTATTAATTCAGCTATACTATGTAAACTATTATTTTACATCAACTTTTAAATTTAATACTGTTATATATCTTTTTCTAGTACTAATAGTGCTTTTAATTATTACTAATTTATCAACACTTCTTATCTTTACCTTATGTTATTTATTTTTCAAGTTTTTTCAAAAATATCATATTTTTAGTTGTTAGTAATTTAATTTTTTCCGATAATATAGTATAATTAATAAGATAATTATTTATGGAGGGATATATGTTTAATTATCCTAATAAAAAAGGTAATTTTATTCAAAAAACTAAATATTCTAATCGAGGTATGGAACTTGAAGAAGATATAAATTTTGCGAATAAATATTATTTAAATAATGACATAGCCGTAATTCATAAAAAGCCAATTCCTATTCAAATTGTTGAAGTTAATTATCCCAGTAGATCTAGCGCTATGATTACCAAAGCATTCTATAAAACACCTTCTACTACGGATTATAACGGGCTTTGGAATGGAAAATATATCGATTTCGAGGCAAAAGAAACTAATTCAGCCACCTCGTTTTCTCTAAACAATATCCATGATCATCAAATCGAACATATGCAAAAAATTTTTAATCACGGTGGAATAACTTTTATTATAGTTCGTTTTAAAAAAATAGACAGAACTTTTATTTTACCTTTTAAAAATTTTATATTCTTTCATGATCGAGCTAAAAACGGAGGAAGAAAATCAATAAAACTTAATGAATTTGAAGAATCGGCATTTGAATTATCATTCAACTATAAAATAAGATTAGATTATTTAAATACTATAAAAAATAATGAAAGTGAGTTTTAATAACAGATGAAAACTTTGTTTAAATATATAAGTTCAATCTTTTTTTCTATCTGCTTAGTATTATTCTTTGTTGTTATGATACTATTTGCACGTGAATTAAGAGATGTTCCTGATATTACTCAGGCTAACTTACAAGATCCTTTATCATCGGAAATTTATGATAAAAATCTTAATTTAATCGCTACTGTTGGAGCTGAAAAAAGAGAATACGTATCATTAGAAGATATTCCCAAGAATATAACTGATGCGGTCCTTTCAACAGAGGATACAAGATTCTATTCTCACCTTGGTATCGATCCTATTCGTCTTATCAAAGCAGTTCTTGTTAACATACGTTCTAATTCTGCTCAACAGGGTGCAAGTACTATAACTCAACAAGTAGTAAAAAATTCATTACTTACATCAGATAAGTCATTACAGCGTAAAATTCAAGAGGCATACTTATCTCTAAAGTTAGAAAATAAATATTCTAAAAAAGATATATTAGAAATGTATATGAACAAAATATACTATTCTGATGGTCAATACGGAGTAAAAACAGCTGCTAAATATTTCTATAATAAGGAATTAGATCAGTTAACTTTACCTCAAGTTGCTCTTTTAACAGGGATGCCTCAACAACCAATCTTATATAATCCTTATGATTATCCTGAGCAAGCTAAAGAACGACGTGATACTGTATTATATGCACTTTTAAGTAATGGAAAAATTTCAGAAGATGAATACAATAATGCAGTCAATACTCCAATTACTGAAGGTGTTGTAAGCAAAACAAAAGAAGAAAGAGCTAACCAACACACTTATAATCCTAAATTTGCTGCTTACATAGATCAAATTATAAAAGAATTAAAAGAAAATAAAAACTTTGAAAATGTCAAAGATCCACTATCTATGGGATTAAAAGTTTATACTAACTTAAACCCTGAATTACAAATGTATGTTCAAGATATGTTAGATAATCAATCTTACCCAATGATACCACATGCTTCTCAAGCAGCTATATCTGTTCTTGATACTAAGACTGGACTTGTTGAAGCTATTGGTGGAGGAAAAAATTATAAAGCCGGTGGTTATAACTTCGCAGTAGACGCACGTGTACAACCTGGTTCATCAATTAAACCTCTAATCGACTATGCTCCTGGTATAGAATATTATGGTTGGGATCCACAGACAACATTCTCTGATTCACCTTACCAAATTCCAGGAACTAATTTTTATATTCAAAACTGGGATAGAATTTATCATGGAACAGTACCTATGACTCGTGCAGTAGCTTGGTCTTACAATATTCCAGCAGTACGCGCTTTTGAATCTGTAGGACATGAAAGAGTTAAGTTCTTTGCTGAAAAACTAGGTATTCCTGTAACTAAAGATGAACCTACAACAGCAATCGGTGGTAATGTTGATGGAGTTTCCACTTTACAAATGGCTGGAGCCTTTGCTTCATTTGGTAATAAAGGTTACTACAACAAACCATCAACTATTGTTAAGGTATTCAACGCTAATGGTAAAGAATTAGTAAACATTAAATCTGAACCTGTAAAAGCAATGTCAGAAGAAACAGCTTATCTTATGACAAATGTCTTAAAAGGTGTTTTAACTGATAATGGTACTTCTCCTGACGGAAAAATCCCTAACTTTGATATGGCTGGTAAATCTGGATCAAGTACCTTTGATGATTCTGCTTATTATAACTACGGTATTGATGTTGCAAATTCAACTAAAGATAGTTGGATGATAGGTTATACAACAGACTATACTGTTGCAGTTTGGCAAGGTGCTGATGTAGTAGACTCTGCTGCCAAAGCATTATCTTATAATCAGGCAAAAACAACCCAAGTTATAATGGCGAATGTTCTAAAAAAAGCTTCAGATAACAAGGTTCCCGCTGCATTTGAAAAACCTGCTGGAATAGAGACTAAAAACGGAGTTGAATACGCTAAAGAAAGAAATAAAGAAACTGATTACATGTATGCTGGTAGTGATCGTGATGCAGTTTATCAAGCTGCACTTGCTCAAAAACAACGTGAAAATCGCTCAGCATTAACTCAAGTTTTCAATTCATTAACTAATTCAACTAATACTCGTGCAACTGGTCAAAATTCAGCTAATACTACTAATGGAGCACAAACAAACTCAAGAGCAACGGCTAATAATACTAATCGATCGGCAAGAGCCAATCAGAATGCTCGTAGACAATAATATATAAAAAGAATCGTAGAAATATAAATTTTCTACGATTCTTTTTTACTTATTCATCACTTTCTTATATATACTTTCACATATGAAAAAATCTAATTCATCATCTATATCGTAACTATAGACTTTTTCCATCTTAAATACCTTTGTTTGCTTTGTATAGAATGTCCTATCCCTCAAATAACTTTCTTTTGTTGACATCCATATTGAACCGTTTGGATAAATATTGACTGGTTTATCTTGCCTTCTATAGTCGCCACCATGCCTCGATGGAATTAGATATCCATCATTTTCATCCATAAATAAACTTTTATTCAATCTATAATTACTAAATGAAACTAAATGATCACAATCTACAAATGAATCAAATGCATTTATTATATGTTCTGTTTTCCTTATTGGTGAAGTTACTTGTAAATTCATAAATATGAAATTTTCTTGTATATTCTTAAATAGATAATTTAGTGTATCGAATGTGGTTGAAGAATCTAATGAAACATTTTTATCACGAATTTTATAAATACATTTCCCACCATATTCTTCTCTACAAATATCTAAATATTCTCCTGAATCAGAAGATATCCATACTTCATCAAATTTTTCACTTCCTAATGCCATATCTATCGTGTAAAAACATAATGGTTTACCACAAAACAACTTTATATTTTTATCGATTAATCCCCTCGAGCTTTTTCTTATTAATATTATTGCAATTTTTTTCAAGTTCATCCTGCTTTCCTATGATGTTATATCATTAATTATTATAACACCATAATTAATTTTAGACTATACGATTATATAACAAATAAAAAGATTATACGGCTAACTATAGCCATATAACCTTTTTAATCTATATGTTAGAAATTAAATCCTTCATAGAATATTCTATTTTTTCCTATCCCTTTTTCTTTTAATAGTTTTTCATATGAAATATTCATTACCATTGGGCCTGCAATAATATAATTATAGTCATCTCCAATTGGTAAATAATCACTTAATTGTTCAGAATTAAACCTCCCATTTTGACAATGTGATTTAAAATTACTTCTTTCATTCCACAATTCAAATTTTTCTTGATATAATAATTTCTTATCTTTTTTTACAGTATATAAAAATGTAATGTCTTTATTATCAAATTTATCTGCTAAACCTAATAAAGGAACGACACCAATTCCTCCTCCAATAAGAACAAACTTTTCATTCTTACCAGATTTTTCTATCATTGAACTTAAGACTCCATATCCTCTTGTTAAATTAACTTTTTCTCCTACTTCTAAATTAGATAGATTTTTAGTAAAATCTCCTACTCCTTCTATCAACATTTGAACGTACCCATCACGTTCTGGAATATTTAAAATAGAAAATGGATGAGGTTCTTTCATTCCTCTTATATTAGGAAAAGATATAAATGCAAAATCTCCCGCTTCTATTTTTCTTAAAACAGCTTTACTAGTCGATATAGTTAATTCCGTTATATTTCCATCTACTTTTCTGACATTTTTTAAAATACCAACTTGAACATTCAAGTATTTATTATATGCATAGTGTCCGTACGCTACAAATGCTATTACAGTATATAAAATTACTAAAACTATAAATGGAACTATACTTCTAATATATGGTATCAAGACAATATGTAAGAAAGCTAGTAATGCAGCTACTAAATTAAGTCTATGTATCCACATAGATAATTCATGTTTAAAAATTTTTTCTAATATTTTCTTTATTTTCATCAAAATGCTAATCCTTGAAGTTAACCAACCTGCCATGAAAACAAGAGAATAGACAATTACCGCCATAAATATATACATTGACCATTGACCTGTGAACTCTATGAGCCCTGATGACTTTAGTAACTGATCATGTAAGTACATAAAAATTACAGCAAAGATTGCAGTTACTCCATGAATTATATACATATCAGGTAAACCTATTATTCTATCTAACCATTTAGGTTGAGTTGACAGGAATATTGCCGAAAGCATCCATGAATATGCAAATACTCCTAAATTAATCGCTAATACTCTGCTTCCATACACTTCAGGTAAACCATTTCCTACTGTTATTATCAATGGTAATGGTATCGTTAATAATACTATTAACCAAATCATATTAAATATGAATTTATGTTCTCTCAACATCTATTATTTTTCCTTCCTCAAAAACTCTTTTAATTCCTTCTTTTGTTAATAAAATTCCAGATAACTTATTTTTTTCTACAATTTCACGCCAAGTATTTTCATCAGCAGCAACACCTATTGTTGCCAATACATCGACATCTGATAGATATGTTCCAACTACTGTAACTTGAACATGTTTAATCTCATTATCACTTTTAATATGTTGACCTTTTTTACTAATTCCCGAGGTTGCAACCGCCCCGTTCTTTATATTATATTTAGCTATTATTTTTCCTCTGTCCTCAGGATTTTCTATTCCTATCTGCCAAGAAAAATCACTATCAGAACTAGTACCTACTTGCATATCCCCAGCTCCATTAATTGCACCAGCTTCTATAATATTATTATCAATTAGTGGCTTTATATATTTTGTAAAAGTATTTTCTATAGCCCAACCTTTAACAAATCCTGTCGGATTATATTTTCCTTCAAAAAACGGATCGAATAAACCATTAGTATCTCTTTTTGCTAAAATTGAACGACTATAAACTTCTTGATATTCAAAATCAAAAAAATTTTCTTGTAAAACTTCACCTATATCTGTATGTTTACTAACTAGACTATTAGGAAGAAACGGTGAAAATTTTTCTTCTACATTTTTCAAACATTTATCAATCTCATCAATAATTTGATCCAACGCTACAACTAAAGTTTCATCAAATTTATTATTTACTAAAGAAATAGTAAAAGGCATATTCATTCTTTTCAAAACATAAGTTTTATACTTAATCATCTTATTTTGCCTTATTTAACGCATCTTGTAGCGAACCTTTGAACCCTTCAAAAGTTTCGGAAGCACCAGATACCAATGGAATATCACTACTCTGTGCTTCTATCGTTTCTTCAACATACTTAGGTAAAGCTGTTTTGTTAATACTTTGTGAAAACTCTTCGTCAGGTTGAAGTAGTACATTTACATTAGAAATCTTTCCACCTTGAACAACAACACTAACTTGGAAATCTCCTTTATTTGTTTTTGTTACTGCACCAGTGTAGGTACCATCTTTGTACGATACCCCCTCTTTTTTTGAAGAAGTTGTATTATTGGTTGTATTTTTTGATTCTTTATTTTCCACTTGATTAGTCTTCTGTGTTTTTTGATTTGAAGTAGTAGTTTGTATACTCGGTTTTACAAAAGTATAATAACCTGCTGTCAGTGCAGATGCTCCTACTACTCCTATTAATGCTGTTTTCTTTATTTTACTCATGTTTCTCTCCTTTAATTTATACTTTTAAAGATAATATACCATATTTTATATATATACCCTATTAATTTGCATTAAGAAATATTATATTATTTCTAACTAAATTATAGCTAATGTGAAAATTACAGAAGCATATCAAAATTATTTCATTTTAGTTAACATAATTTTAAAATAAAAAATCTTTAGAGATATTTTTTACCTCTAAAGATTTCTTTATTATTTCTTCGGTCTTGTTTCTGGGAAAGTAAAAACAAAAATAATATAGATTACACTTCCTAATAAATAGAACATAATTGATGTAGAGTATCCCATATGATTTAGTACTAAACTCCATGTAAAGTTAAATAATGTATAAATTGCATATCCAAATGCCCAGAAAATTCCAAACATTATAGTTAACCTTTGTGAATTCATATTTGGCAACTCATAAGGTAAGTTTAGATATACAGGATACTGTGAGTACATGAAAAATCCAGACAAACTGAACATTGTATATGCTAAAACGACATTGGTTGATACTAAAAATAGCCCTAACCCCATAAATCCAATCATTAATACACCATGAGCAATTAAAAATGGTTTTCTTCTGAAATTTAATTTTCTAGTAACCAATAAACTAAAAATAGTTCCAATAATTCCACCTACTGTTACAGTTAGGATCATAAACTCTGGTTTAAATTGAGCATTTTTTGCATGTTCAGCTACTACCCTAGGTAATGATACTAATGGCATTACGTATAAGAATAAAAATCCACCAAATCCAAGTGAAAACACATAAATGAACTTATCTTTAAACCCATCAGCATAAGTATATTTTTTCACTTCTTCTTCATGCACAACTTCTTTTGATTCAATTAATAGTTTATATACAAAATAGTTTGGGTGTTTCCATGTAATTGTTGGTTCAAAATCACGAGAGAATATTAACCAACATACAAATAAGATTATACTAAAAATACTAAATCCTATCATTGTATAACGCCAATCGTCTACAAAATGTTCCTTGAAAAGCAGGAATAATATAGCAACCAAAGCAGCTCCCACATTGTATGCTGCGGTAATAATTGCACTTGTCATTATTTTCTTATCATTTGGTATAAATTTCGCCACAAATGAATTTATGAAAACTATAATCATTGAGCCACCGAATGCCATTATCATTCTAGATGCAGTATATAACCAATAATTATGAGTAAATATAGCAAAAAATGAAAAACATAGACAAAATAATGCTAACATTGCAGCTTTTCTTGGATGTAATCTAATCAAAATAAATGCTGCTAATAAATTAGCTATAATTCTAGCGATCGTAATTGTATAGTTGACAACCTCAGATATTATAGGTGATACTTTCTCACCATTAAAATAATGATCAGTAATCTGCTTCGATAAGTTTGATCCTGCTACCCAGTTTGTAGCAAATACTACATACGCAGTTATTAGCAGTGCAAACATAATTATCCCTTGCCTTCGAGTAGGCGAATTTGATGATAGTTCCATTAATATACCTCTTTCTTTTTCTTCTAAAATTAGTACACCTACACGGTGTTATAATACTGTTTTTTCGAATACTATATTAGTTTAATATAAACATTCAGAAAATGCAAGAAAAATATACTATTTGCATTACGTTTTCATGAAAATATTTTTAAAATTAAAAAAGACTAATATCAATGTATTAATCTTTTTTTCTAAATAATTTTTTTAATGATAATACCGGTTTATTCCTTACTATCTTGTCATTACCAATAAATTCTCTCATTTCTTTTAAACATTTTCCAGAATTTTTGACTATAAAATTGAAACTTCCAGCTCTTTTTGTATCGATAAAAAATCCTCTGATATATTTATCTCTAAAAAACATCTGTGCTCGTACTTTTTCAATCTCAGTCCAAGGTATTTGAATATAATCTTCTGGATTTCTATGATTATAAAACTCAAAGGCTTTATCTCCTACCATAACATCTCCATGCTTGTTCCCAATTGATCCAGTAAGACAATTAGCTTTCGTTGTATAAACTACTTTAGTATTCATAGATACTACCATAACTAACACCTCCACTCTATTTTCTTTACTAATTTTAAAAAGGAAGTTGAGACATCCTGCCTCAACCTCCTATGCTTTATTACATTACACCTGCTACGTGAGCAATTACACCTAAAGCGAATAATCCAAAGATTATTACTACTGGGCTTACTTTACGTTTTAATAACCACATACATACGAATGTTAATAATAACGCTGCAAATCCAGGAATAAGTTGATTTAAGTTATCTTGTAATGTTGTAACTTTTTCTGGTGTTAATGAGAACTTACCACTTGTTGCTTTTGTAACAATATCTTGTAATACTTCACCAGTAATGTGTGTTCCTTTTTCTGGGAAATGAATAAATGCTTTTTCATCTAATTGTACTTTAGAAACTACTAATGGGAAACTGATGTTAGTCCAACGTTGAACTAAGATACCCATTACGAACATACCAAGGATTGAAGCTCCTTTTGTAATAGTTTGTAAAATACCACCTGAAAGGTCACTTGTAATTTCAGAACCTTTTTTATATCCGAATTCTTGTGTATACCATAAGAATCCAATACGGATTAAGTTCCATGCGATAAAGAAGAATAATGGTGCAATAATTGAACCACCAGTTGCTAATGAAGCTGCGATAGCTCCAAGGATAGGACGAATTGTAAACCAGAATACTGGATCCCCAATACCTGCTAATGGTCCCATCATACCAACTTTAACCCCTTGGATTGCCGCATCATCGATATCAGCTCCATTTGCTTTATCTTCTTCTAAAGCAAGTGTAACCCCTAAAATTGGTGCTGCAATATATGGGTGAGTGTTAAAGAACTCTAAGTGACGTTTTAATGCTTGTGTAGCATCTTCTTTATTTGGATATAGTTTTTTTAGTGCCGGGATTAATGCGAATGCCCAACCACCATTTTGCATACGTTCATAGTTCCATGAACCTTGAAGGAACTGAGAACGTAACATTACGCTACGACGATCTTTTTTACTTAATGTAATTTTTTTCTCTGACATTTTGTAGTTCCTCCTTATTAATAATCATTTAAGATATCGCCTAGTGGATCTCCAGATGAAGTACTTCCACTTCCGCCTCCACCTTTGTTTTTAGAAAGGTTTAGGTAGATAATTGCTAAACATAATCCGATGATACCAGTTGCGATAAGTGTTAATTGGCTAATTGGTGCTAATGCGAATCCTAAGAAGAAGAATGGCCATACTTCTTTAGTTGCCATTAGGTTAATAACCATCGCAAAACCAACTGCAACTACCATTCCTCCACCGATTGCCATACCTTCAGTGAACCATTTTGGTAAAGCTTCAAGAGCTTTTTGAACTACTGATGATGGAATAAACATTAATAACCCTGCTGGAATAGCAACACGTAATCCTTGAGCTGCAAGAGCTACGTAGTGCCAAAATTCAACTCCACGGAAGTTACCGTGTTCTGCCGCACGGTCAGCTTGGTGAACGATAACTACTGATAATGTACGAACAACCATTGTAAGTACAAGTCCTACTGTAGCTAACGTAACAGCCGTTGCGATAGCGATAATACGTCCTTCAGCTGAAAAGTCACCAGCTTTAATGAAAATAATAGCAGATGCTACTGATGCTAAAGCTGCATCGGGAGCAACCGCAGCCCCAATATTAGCCCATCCAAGTGCTAATAATTGAAGAGCTCCACCTAAAATAATACCTTCTGATAAATGTCCTGTTGCTAAACCGATTAAAGAACAAGCAATAATTGGTTGATGGAATTGGAATTGGTCTAAGATACTTTCCATACCAGCTAATAACGCAACAACAAGGACTAATATAACTGCTAGAATACTAAATTCCATAGTGTCCTCCTAATTACTATTAAATTATAATTTTAAACCTTCGCTAGATTTAGCTTCAATAAGTTTGAATAAATCTGACGGTGAATCGTTAGATACTTTACGTACATCAAATTTAACACCTAAATCACGAAGTTTTTTGTATACTTCTACATCCTCTTGATCTAATGATAATACGTTGTTAATTTGAACTTTACCAACAGAGTGAGCCATAGAACCAATGTTTAATTCCGGAATTTCTACTCCTTTTTCGATTACTGCCAGTGCATCTTGTGGTGTTTCAAATAATAATAATGCTTTTGTATCACCAAATCTTGGATCATTATAAACTTGAACAAGTTTATCTAATGGAATTACGTGTGCGCGTACTCCTGGAGGAGCTGCTTGCTCAATAAGTTTTTTACGTAATTCATCTTTTGATACTGAATCTGAAACTACAATAATTCTGTTTGGATGAGTTGCTTTTGTCCAGTTAGTTGCAACTTGTCCATGTAGTAGACGAGTATCGATACGGGCTAATACAAAATCGATTTTCCCATTTCCTAATACTGTACCTTCAGGAATTTCTCCTTGAGGTGCTGCTGTTGTACTTTCAGCTACAGCTGCTTTAGGTTGTAGTTCTTCAGGACGAACTTTAACTCCATCAATAGCTGTTGGTGTGATTGCTTTTGCAATCTCGTGAGCTGTTGTCATAGTGAATCTACTAGCATATGCTTCGATAAGCATTGGTAAGTTTAATCCTGCTACGATTGCTCTTTTCTCTGGTGCTTCTTCAAATAACTTGTTAGCTTGGTTAAATGGACTTCCACCCCAAAGATCGACAAGGAAAAGAATTTCTTCAGAATCTACTTTAGTAATAGCTTCTTGAAGTTTTCTTTGCAAGTCTTCAGGTCCTTCACTTGGCATAAATACAACTGATTCTACTTTTTCTTGTTCACCAAAAATCATAGAACCTGATTGTTTAATTCCAGCAGCGAATTCACCGTGACTCGCGATGATAATTCCTACCATCTTAGTACCTCCTTTTATATAATACTTATTTTATTATGACGTGTATACCTTTGCATACAAATAGATTATATCATTTATTAATTTTTTTGTAAATGTTTTAGTTTCTTACTTTACAAACACTGAAATCGATTTCTATTTTATAAGATAAGATATAAAACATATTTTTTTTTATTATTTAATTATAAAAAGTATTAATATAGCTTTCGTAAGTTAAATTAAGTCATATTTTAGTCACTCTATATGTAAATTTTTATTTAAAAAATAATGATATGAAAATATTATTTTCAACCTTTCATAATATTCTTTCTATTTTTATATAATATAAAAATAAGATAGTACTTATTTATACTATCTTATTCATTAACTATTCATCAATTATACTTGTATTATTTAATATTTCTTTCCGGGAATAACATTTTCAGTACTTTTAATGACAATCTTCTTGACTTACCTGAATGTGGATAAATATGCATCATCATCATAGGATTAAAATTAGCCTCAATAACACCATAATTTTCTCCATTTATTTCTTCTGTTATATCTGGAATAATCAAGTCAACTCCACATACTTTAGCCATCATAGCATCAGTAATTTCTACAGCTAATTTTTTATAACTTTCATGAACAGAATCAGTCATATCTACAGAATCTCCACCTGTGCTTATATTAGAGTTCTCTCTAAGATATGCGATCTTATTCTCTGGTAATATAGAATCAAAATTTAATCCTTGTTCGGCTAATTGTAATTTTTCAATTTCTCCTAATTCAATTTTTTTTAGTGGAGTTTTTTTCGCATCTCCTCTTAAAGGATTAAAATTTTTTATCTCAACTAATTCTCTGATTGTATGTTTTCCATCACCAACTACATTGGCAGGAACTCTTAATAATACAGCTTCTGTTTTTCCTTCAATTACGAAAAATCTATACTCTGTTCCTTCTATAAATTCTTCAATTAATATATCTTTATCTTCTTTTAATGCAAATTCAACAGCTTTTGAATAGTTTTCTAACGAATTTGTTCCATTTTTAAATATCGTTATACCTAAGCCAAAATTAGTGCTTTTTGGCGCAGAGAAGTTTTTGAAACTAGTGTGCGAGAGAACTATTTAGT
>NZ_CAUTDQ010000015.1:0-42790 GCF_963537375.1 uncultured Gemella sp. | reverse complement strand
GAACCAAACAAACCAGGTGAACCAAACAAACCAGGTGAACCAAACAAACCAGGTGAACCAAACAAACCAGGTGAACCAAATAAACCAACTCCTGAAGTGACGGAAAAAGAAACTTCATATGTAGATGAAAATGGTAAAGAAATCCGTTCAACTAAGAAAGGAAAACAACCAAAAGAAAATATTCCAGGATATGAATTCGTAAGAACTGTAGTTGACGAAAATGGAAACATCCGTCATATCTTCAGAAAAGTTACTGTAGCTACTCCTAAAGCACAAGCTAAACGTTTAGCTAACACAGGAACAACTGAAACTAACACTGGATTAGCAGGTTTAGGTTTAGCGTTGTTTGGTGGATTACTGGCAGCGAGTAAACGTCGTAAAAACAAGTAGAAAACTGAAGTAAGTATACTTTTATATAAAAAAGAAAAAATTCTAGGTAGTATCTATATATTACCTAGAATTTTTGGTGTATTTTGTCGATTATGGAGTTGATTTTATATTTTCTAAACTTGAAGTGTAACCTGAAATAGACTGTAAAGCCTCTTGTTACAGCTATTTATTTAATTTAGTTGGTTTGTAAATAATTATTAGGTATGTTATAATATACCTATAATCAAAAGGAAGTAAAAAGGATGCTAATTAAATTTTCAGATAGATTTTATTATACAAAACAAAGATATATGTATTTAGAACCGACACTTGGTTATTTAAAAGGTGAATATTTTTCTGTAATGTTAGATTCAGGAAATGGACCTACCCAAGTGGAGAATTTTCTAAATGAATTAAAAGAAAATGATTTACCGATGCCAAGTTATGTAATATTAACCCATCATCACTGGGATCATAGCTTTGGAGCGGCCTATCTAGATATTCCAGTAATCTCTACAGATAGAGCTAGAGACTCTTTAATTGAGTTATCACAACTTAAGTGGGATGATGAGAGTCTGTATCAAAGGGTAAAAGATGGAACTGAAATAAAATATAGTGCGGATGTAATAAAAAGAGTTTATGAAAATAATGAAATAAAAATTAGAATACCAGATATGCCAAAAATGGCTGATTTCAATTTGAATCTTGGTGGAGTTAAAATAAATTGTATATATAATGATAACTCACATTCTAATGATGCATTTTTAATTTATATTCCAGAGGAAAAACTATTGTTTTTAGGAGATAGTCATGCTAAAAACTACTATACTAAACCGATGGCATATAATAAGCAGAAGCTCCGTGATTATATAGATAGAATATCAATTCTTGATTTTGAATATGCACTTCCTGGTCATGGAAACATATTTACAAGGGAGGAATTGCTAGAATATCTAGAAAAAGAATATACAAAAATGAGGTGATTACATATGAATTTAATGATGTCTCTCGATTGGATTCTTTTAATTACTATGTCATTAACTTTCTGTCAACAACTATTTTCAAGAAAATTTAATTTATTTGGAATATTGTCAATAGTAAGTTTAGCGACATATATTGCCTTGCATTCTTATTCTACAGGACTTAGTATTTTTGTTCTATTGCTGTTCATTGGTGGACTTTGTTTAATAGGACTTGAAATGTTTGTCCCAGGAGGAATTGTGGGTACTGTAGGTATCATTACCGTAGTATATGCAATAATTTATGTAAATAAATCAACATATTATATTGCATTTATCTTAATAGTTTCTCTAATACTTGCAGTTATACTGTATTATGTAAATAGAAGTGTTTTCCATAAAAAGTTGGTTTTTCTAGATAGACTTGTATTAACTGATGCTATCTCAACAGAAGGTGGCTACGTAGCAAGTGAAAGTAGATTAGAACTTGTAGGTAAGAAACTTCAAGCATATACAGATTTACGTCCTGCAGGAGTCGCTGTATTTGGCGATGAAAAATTGGATGTAGTTACTGATGGAGACTTTATAGAAAAAGGTAATGAAATTGAAATTATACGTGTTGAAGGAATGCGTATAGTTGTTAAGAAAATATAAATAAAATAAGGAGGTAGTATTATGCCGGAATTAGTATTTACAGGTATTATTGTGGTAGTAGTGCTGATTGTGCTATCGATATTCTTTACTTTCTTTCCACTTGGTCTTTGGATTAGTGCGATTGCCGCAGGTGTTAAGGTAAGTATCTTCACACTTGTTGGTATGAGATTAAGACGTGTTATTCCAAGTAGAGTAATTAATCCGATGATTAAAGCTCACAAAGCAGGATTGGCAGTTACTATTAATCAATTGGAAAGTCACTATTTAGCAGGGGGGAATGTAGATAGAGTAATTAACGCTCTTATCGCAGCCCACAGAGCTAATATAGTAAGTTTAACATTTGAACGTTGTGCAGCTATTGACTTAGCAGGACGTGATGTTCTTCAAGCCGTTCAAATGAGTGTTAACCCGAAAGTTATTGAAACTCCATATATCGCTGGTGTTGCAATTAACGGTATCGAAGTAAAAGCGAAAGCAAGAATTACTGTTCGTGCAAACATTGAACGTTTAGTAGGGGGAGCTGGAGAAGAAACAGTTATCGCCCGTGTAGGTGAAGGTATCGTTTCAACAATCGGTTCTTCGGAGTCACATACAGTAGTTTTAGAAAATCCTGATCGTATTTCTAAAACAATCTTAGATAAAGGTTTAGATGCAGGTACTGCATTTGAAATCTTATCGATTGATATTTTGGATGTTGACATCGGTCAAAATATCGGAGCAAACTTACAAACTGAGCAAGCTATTGCTGATAAGAATATTGCTCAAGCTAAAGCAGAACAACGTCGTGCAATGGCAGTTGCAGCTGAGCAAGAAATGAAAGCAAGAATCCAAGAGATGCGAGCAAAAGTAGTAGAAGCAGAAGCAGAACTACCACTTGCTATGGCTAAAGCTTTCCAACAAGGTAATCTAGGTATAATGGATTATATGAATTATAAAAATTTAGAAGCTGATACAGGTATGAGAGATTCAATTAAACGAATGTCACAACCTGACACAGGAGCAGGTAAATAATTAGATAAAAAGGAGGATGTGAAATGTCATTTTTAATTTTCGCAGCACCAATAACATTTATCATAATTTTTGCTATTTTCGTAATTGTTTTTGCTTCTGACAGTAAAAGATACAGAAAAAATTTAGATAATTCAAAACAAATGGAATTAGACAATGCTCGAGCACAGGCTTTAAAGGCTGTTGAAGAGATGAAAAGAATTAAAGAAGCTAACGATAAAGACTCTAATGCTCTTAGAAATAGACAAAGTTCATTAAGTAATCAGCAAGTATACGAAGAAGATATTTATGAACAACAAGTTGATAGTACATCTATAAATAAATATCAACAATATTATAATGAAAATTATAATAGAGGTAAAAATAAATTTTCAATGCAGAGAAATTTCGATAATACTAGTGTTGTTCAAGAGAATTCAAAAAAATTAGAGTTTACACAAGAAAATATAGTTCGTGGATTAATTGCTAACGAGTATCTTAATAGGAACTCTAGGAGGGGAAGATGAGTAGTTTATACATCCCGTTAATCTTTCTATTAGTTTCATTTATTATTGATAAAGTAAGAGAAAATAATAAAACTAAAAAGGAGCCTATTAAGAAAGTTAAGAAGAGTAAGACAAAGGTAAAAAATATTGCGTCTAAAGCTCAACAGCAAAAAGAAAATCCCGTAACAAATCAGCAAACTCTAACTCGTAAATCTTTTGAGAAAAAACAAAGAGTTATAGTAGATAGAGAAAAAGAAATATTTTCAAATTCTTTAACTTTTGATAAAGAAAAAGTTGTTAATGATATAATTTTTTCAGAGATTCTGTCTAAACCAAAGAGTAAAAGATAATAAATAGGAGGTATAAGATGAAAAAATCATTTAACTATATTAGTTATTGTATCTATTCATTTATGCCTCTTTATTTTGTTTTACTTATTTATACCTTTGTAAAACAAGATTTGGACGATATGTTATTGACTACAATATTAATAATAATTTCTATTTTTTCTTTAATTATTCAAAATGGTAGTAAACCTACAAATATATTCTTTTGTAGCAAGAAAGAACTCTCTAAACAAAAAGGAATAGATTACTATTATTTAGTTTTGATGATAATTATTACATTTTTAATTATAAATCAAAAAGTTCAATTTATTTTTAAAATAGCTATACTTGTATTTATCTTTTATTTATTATTTTGTATGTTATTTAAGCACAAAAATTATACATTAATATTATTAGGCTACAAAATGTACATGATTCGTGATAAAATAGTATATAGTAAAAAAGATCAAAAAGAATTATATAAAATATTGAAAGATAAGAAAAGTTTGCAGATACTAGAGATCTCTAATAACATATATATAGAAAATGAGAAGTATAGAATGACAAATTTTTACTGCAATGATTTCTAGATGAATTAACTAATAATGTAAAGTTTATTTTTCTATTTTAATTAAATCAATAAGTAAGGAGATTAGCTATGAGAGTTGTTGATATCATAGATAAAAAGAAAAAAAATAATGAGCTAACGAAAGCCGAAATAGAGTTTTTACTGGAAGGATATCTTTCAGGTAAAGTTCCAGATTATCAGATGAGTTCATTTTTAATGTCGGTATATTTTAATAATATGACTAAAGATGAACTTACAAACTTCACATTAACAATGAGAGATTCAGGGGATACTATTTTCTTTGATAATTTAGATCATTATTTAGTAGATAAGCACTCTACTGGTGGTGTTGGAGATAAAGTAACAGTTGTTTTAGGGCCAATTTTATCAGCTGTAGGAATGGCTACAACTAAACTTTCAGGAAAAGGTCTAGGTCATACAGGAGGTACAATAGATAAGTTTGAGTCTATTAGAAACTTTAAATTTAGTACTACAAAAGAAGAACTAGTAGAAGTTGCAAGTAAAACTGGAGTTGGATTAATGGGTTATAGTGATAATATTGTTCCATTAGATAAAAAAATCTATGCCTTACGTGATGTTACTGCAACAGTTGACAGCATTCCATTAATCGCTAGTAGTATTATGAGTAAAAAATTAGCTATTCAATCAGATTTAATTATTCTTGACGTTAAAGTTGGAGATGGTGCTTTCATGAAGACTATTGAAGATGCAAGAGAACTCTCACGTCGAATGGTAGAAATCGGTAATAGCGTCGGTAGAAAAACAATAGCTGTTTTGACTAATATGGAAGAACCTTTAGGATATAATATCGGTAATGCTAATGAAATAATTGAAGGTATCGAGGCTTTAAAAGGAAATTGGTCAAGTGATCTTAAGGAAGTTGTATATGAAATTGTTTATCTAGCGTTAAAACATAAAGGTGAAGTAGAGACATTCGAAGAAGCTAGTGAAAAAATAGATGAAGTTATTAATAATGGTCGTGCTTTAGAATTATTAAAACAGTTTATAGAACTGAGTGGTGGAGACGGTGAAGTCGTAAATAATTATGAGTTATTACCAACACCAAAATCAGTATTAGAAGTATTTGCGCAAGAGGATGGATATGTTACTAAGATTAAAGCTGAAGAAGTAGGTAAAGCAGCTATGGTAATAGGAGCAGGTCGTGCAACAAAAGAAGATGAAGTAGATCATGCTGTAGGAATAGAGCTTAAGAAAAAAGTAGGAGATAAGGTAGAAAAAGGAGATCTTATCGCTGAAATTTATTACAATGATGATAAGAATGTAGAATCTAGTAAAAATATGCTATTAGATGCTTATGTTATTGGAAATGAAAAAATAGAAAATATTAAAAATATATTAGAAATAATAGAATAGAGGTAAAAAATGGGATTAAATAAATATATTGATCATACAATCTTAAAAGCTACGGCAAGTAATGCCGATCTCCAAAAATTATGTGAAGAAGCTATTGAACATGAATTTTATAGTGTTTGTGTTAATGGTTGTTACGTTGTAGATGCTAAGCATCTTTTACAAGGTACTGATGTTAAAGTAGCGGCAGTTGTTGGATTTCCATTAGGAGCAATGACAACAGCATCAAAAGTTTTTGAAGCAAAAGAAGCAATCGAAAATGGTGCAAGTGAAATAGACATGGTTATTAATGTTGCAAAATTAAAAGATGGTGAGTTCGATTATGTAGAGAATGAAATTCGCCTAATTAAAGAAGCGATTGGTGATAATATCTTGAAAGTTATTATCGAAACATGTTATTTAACTGACGAAGAAAAAGTAAAAGCTTGTGAATTATCACTAGTTGCCAAAGCTGATTTTGTTAAAACATCAACAGGATTTGGAACTGGTGGTGCAACCTATGAAGATGTAAAATTAATGAAATCTGTAGTCGGAGATAATGCTAAAGTTAAGGCGAGTGGTGGAGTTAGAGATAAAGAAACTGCTCAAAAATATGTTGACTTAGGAGCTGAAAGATTAGGAACAAGCTCAGGAATTGAGATAGTAAAATAATATAATTAAGTAAAGGGCTAAATGCTAAAATTTTATTTTAATTATTGTAATTAAGAGAACTCTAGAGATAAGATAAAAAGAATTAATTTAAACTGTTAAGAAGATAAAAAAACTCAGATTAACATAAAGAAATAATTTTAATCAGTCTTAGAGTATTATATCTAATAAAGGTTATAAGGAGCGATTTACCAGTAATGATTTTTTTAATCATCATATTGGTGGACGTTCCTTTTTCATTTGGAATTAATTATTTAGTATATGTATATCTTTGTGTTTTCTAAAAGTAATTGTATTGTATTTATGTATTAACAGGGGAAATAGAGCATCATTTTTACTATCTGTAAATAAAAAAGTTATTAATTGTAGTTGTGTATTTAGATAAAGGCTAAATTGTAATAGATATATTTTTTTGATAGAATAAAATTGTAATAATATGTATTTAGGAGCAGATTTTTATGAGAACACAAAATAAAAATAATAAAATTTTAAAGTTTTCAATTAGAAAATTATCATTTGGGGCTGCACCTATTGTTATTGGGGCTTTAATATTTGGAAATTATATGCCGACTAAAGCTTATGCAAGTGACAATGGTATAAATGTTAATTATACTTATCTAACTGAAAATGAACTTACAGAATCGGAAAAAAGTTTAATTAAAGATAGAATACCGAGTGATTTGAAAAACAACGAAACGTACTATATGGTTTATAGAAAAATAGATCGACTTTCTAATAATGTTACACCAGAGGTGAAATCATTACCTAATACAGGAGAAAGCTCACTTCCACTCGCTGGTTTAGGTCTAGGCTCAGCTGTTTTAGTAGTTTTTTTGATATCAAAAAAATATAGAAATAAAGTACTTAGTGTAGTTTTGATTGGGACTTTGGGACAGAGTGTTATAGTACCGTATCATTCATTTGCTTTAGAGAATAAAGATTTAGTTCAATACAACATAAAAACAACAATAACTAATTCTGCTGAACTTGCTAAAGGTATAATTCATATAGATGGCTACAAATATATGGGATTTTTCACACAGAGTGATTTAAAAGAGTTTTCTCACGATTTTAAAAATATTCTTCCTCAAAAAATGAAAACTCCAGTTGAAGAGGTTGTCTCTACTAAACAAGAAAAGTCGTTAACTAAAGTAGAAAAAAAAGAGAATTCATCACAATTGAAAACTGAAGTAGAAAATAGTGAGATTTCAAAACAACAAAGAATAGAAATAGAAAAAAATACGAGTTCAGCACAATCAAAAAAAGAAGAAGAAATTAAAAAAGAATCTTTAAAACAAAATGTAGTTGTGAAACCCAATATTGAATATAAAACGATGCCAGAGGATGGTGTATTTAATTTATCTATAAATAAACCAGAACTTCGAACAGTCACGGAAGTTATCCCTTTTGAAACGATTATAAGATATGATAATACATTACCTAAAGGGGTTACTAAAGTTCTTAATGATGGTGTTAATGGAGAAAAAGTGGTATTTAGCGAAGTAATTATGGTTGATGGCAAAGAGACTAGTAGAATCATTAAAACCTCTATTACTAAGAATGTTGTTAATAAAGTTATTGCTGTAGGTACTGTAGAAGCAGAAAAAGGTAAATCATTAGTCCAACCAGAAAAATCAGTAGGGGTAGTAAGTGAGAAAGGCGAAGCGTTAGTGCAGCCCGAGAACCCAGAAGGGGTGGTAAGTGAGAAAGGTGAAGCGTTAGTTCAACCAGAAAACCCAGAAGGGGTGGTAAGTGAGAAAGGTGAATCATTAGTACAGCCGGAGAATCCGAAAGGAGTGGTAAGTGAGAAAGGCGAAGCATTAGTACAGCCAGAGAAACCAGAAGGAGTGGTGAGTGAGAAAGGTGAAGCATTAGTACAGCCGGAGAACCCAGAAGGTGTGGTGAGTGAGAAAGGCGAAGCGTTAGTACAGTCGGAGAATCCGGAAGGGGTGGTAAGCGAGAAAGGTGAAGCGTTAATACAACCGGAGAATCCGGAAGGTAAAATAAATTCAGAAAATAAAAATACGAGACCTGCTATATCGAATCAACAAGAAGTTGGAATACCGTCAACACAAGATGAGCCAAAGCTAGCCGAAGCGGCAACACCGAGTCAACCAACCCCAGCTAAACCAGTAACACCAGGTGAAGTAACATCAAGTGCACCAGTATCTGGAATACAAACGACAAACGAACCAGTGCCTACTAAACCAGCGACATCGGGTGAAGTAACACCAAGTACACCAGTATCTGGAACACAAACGATAAACGAGCCAGCACCTACTAAACCAGCGACATCGGGTGAAGTAACACCAAGTACACCAGCAATTGAAACTCCAAGTGAAGTAACACCAATTATTCCTCCAAGGATTTCTAATGAACCGACATCTGGAAATTCAGAAAAACCAAGTCTTCCACCAGTAACTTCGAATGACTCACCTGTAACAGCTCCTAATAATAATCCAGAAACAAACGAGCCAGCTAAACCAATAGAAAAAACAGCACCAATTCTTAAATTAGTTAATGTTGAAAAGCATGTTATGGATCGTTCTGCTGACCTTACTTACAGTTTGGAAAATAATGATGAAGTTGAAATAAAATCAATTGTAGCAGAAATTAAGGATGGTAATGAAGTAATTAAACATTTTGATTTAACAAAAGACAAATTAACAGAAATTGCTGATAAATTAAAATTTTACAAAGATTATACAATTACAACTAAAATGGTATATAATCGAGGAAAAGGTGATGAAGAAACTACCTTAGAAGAGAAACCGTTGAGGTTAGATCTTAAAAAAGTAGAAGTAAAAGATATTAAAGAAACGAGTCTGATACACGTTAACGAACAAGGAGAAGAAATTGATAGTAGTTTACTGAATTCTATTCCTGATAAGATAAAAGAATACTACTTGAAAGTTACTTCTAATGATAATAAAACTACAAAACTTGCTGTTGATAAAATTGAAGAAGTAAGAATAGGGGAAGACATATTTTACAAAGTTAGTGCTAAAGCACGAGATTTAGTACAGAGAACAAGTGAGGATAAAATTAATGATATTTATTCTTATTATATAGCGAAACCTAAATCAAAAATTGAAAATGTATATTACAATTTCAATGAATTAATACGGGATATGCAAGAAAATCCAACAGGTATATTCAAAATAGGTCAAAATCTAAACGCTACTAATGTTACCCCAAATGGTAAATCATATGTAACTAAAAAATTTACAGGAACATTAATTAGTGCAGATGAAAATATTAAATATGCAATTCATAATTTAGAGCATCCATTATTTAATGAAATAGAGAATGGAACAATAAAAAATTTAATTTTTTCTAATGTAAACATAAATAAACCAAATGTAGATCAAGTAGCGACAATAGCAAAATCGGCTAAAAATACTGTGATAGAAAATATTAAAGTAACAGGAAGTATTATTGCAGGAAATGACGCTGCTGGAATAGTAAATGATTTAGATGACGGTAGTACTATGACAAATGTTGCTGTTATTGGAAAAATAAAAGCCACAGGAACAAAAGGGTGGAGTGCATCTGGTTTAATTAATAATCAAAGAAAAGCAAATGTTGAAAGAGTTTATGTAAATGTCGAGATAACTGGTGGTAAAGCAAGAGGTTCCGCTTTAGTATCAACACTAGCAAGAGGTGATAATAGATTCGACGTTAACAAAAAAGGATACATTAAAAAAGCTGTAGCAAAAGGAACAATAAATCTAAATAATAATGTTCAAACAGGTGGGGTAATATCAAAAAACTGGCCTTATGGATTAGTGGAAGATGTTGTAAGTTATGTTAAAGTAGAAAATGGTGAAAAATTATATGGTTCAGGAGATATTGACGATGATGATTTTGCTTATCCTTATGTGAAAAATGTAGTAAGTGTTAAAGGTATAAGCACGGGAAATACTTCTTATAGGAATTCAAATAAACTTAAAGAGATAACTGAAGAAGAAGCAGTTAGAAGAGTAGCGAGCTATCAAATTACAGCAGCTGATTATGAAGCGCCACAGTTACTAGTTGATAAGCTTAATAATAAAGTTTCAACTGATAATGAGTATAGCTCAATTCAAGATTATGATAAAACTAGAGAATTAGTATATCGTAATATAGAAAAACTACAACCATTCTATAACAAAGACTGGATTGTTAATCAAGGTAATAAGATTCCAACAGGTTCAAACCTATTAACTAAAAAAGTATTATCTGTCACTGCTATGAAGGATACAGATTTTGTTACAGACTCTTCAGATATGAACAAAATTATGATTCATTATGCTGATGGTACAAAAGAATTGTTCAATATTTCAGTTAAAGATTCTCCAGTGGCGCAAGTTAAGGAATATAGTATTGAAAATTTAAGAGATATAGTATATACACCGAATATTGTTATCAAAAATAGAGATGATATAGAAGCTAAAGTTAAAGAATCATTATTATCTGTAGAGTTACAATCTCAAGCTGTTCGCAATATTCTTGATAAGAGAGATACTAAAAAAGATCCTACAGCAAATAGTGAAGCACGTCAAAATGGATATATTCGTGATTTATTCTTAGAAGAAAGCTTCAAAGAAGTTAGAGATAATATTGATAAGTTTGTTAAGAAACTTTTAGAAAATGAAGACCATCAATTAAATGATGATGCGTCTGCTAAACTCGCATTGATTAAAAAAATAGAATTAAATAAAACTAATATTATGCTTGGATTAACATATCTAAATAGATATTACGGAATTAAATATAACGGTATGAATATAAAAGACATGATGACTTTCAAACCAGATTTCTATGGGAAAAATGTTGATGTGATTGATAGACTTATCAAAATTGGTTCTAAGGAAAGTTACATAAAAGGTGATCGTACGCATGATGCTTATAGAGAAGTTATTGCAAGTGGTACAGGTAAGGGGAATTTACATGAATTCTTAAACTATAATATGCGCTTATTTACAGAAGATACGAATTTAAATGACTGGTTTAAACACACGACAGAAAAAAATGTTTATATTTCTGAACCGACAACTACTACACAAGATTTTGTAAATAAAAAACATAGAGCTTATGACGGATTAAATAATAATATACATGGTCGTATGATATTACCATTACTGAATTTGAAAAATGCTCATATATTCTTAATCTCAACATATAATACTTTAGCATATAGTTCTTTCGAAAAATATGGAAAATATACTGAAGAAGAACGAAATCAATTTAAAGCTAAAATTGATGAAGTAGCAAATGCACAGCAAAGATACTTAGACTTTTGGTCTCGTCTAGCATTACCAGATGTGCGTAACAGATTATTGAAGAGTGATAATATGGTGCCAACCTCAGTTTGGGATAACCAAAGTTATAGAGGTGGAACTAATCGCTATGGATATGCTAATAATGGTATTGATGTAGTAGCTCCTGTACGTGAGTTGTATGGACCAACATGGAGATACCATAATACGGATGGTAGAATGGGAGCTATGGCAAGAATATATGGAAGACCATATGAAGACGATGCGGTATTCTTTATGGTAACAGACATGATTAGTCCATTTGGTATTTCAGCGTTTACCCATGAAACTACTCACGTAAATGACCGTATGCTTTACTATGGTGGGCATTGGCATCGTGAAGGTACATTCCTTGAGGCATTTGCACAAGGGATGCTACAAACGCCTGATAAATCAACGACAAATGGTGAATATGGAGCATTAGGATTGAATATGGCGTATGTTCGTCAAAATGATGGGGATCAATTGTATGATTATGATCCAACTAAACTTCAAACACGTGCTCAAATAGATCATTATATGAAAAATTATAATGAGGCTATGATGATGTTAGATCACTTAGAAGCTGATGCTGTAATCAGTAAAAAACTTAAAGATAATAGTAAGTGGTTTAAGAAAGTCGATAAAGAAATGAGAACACCAACTAGCGATGGTTTAAATAAATTAAAAGCACCTAACCAATGGGATAGAGTTCGTGATTTGAATTCTGAAGAAAGAAGTAAAGAAATACAAGGGATCAATGATTTAGTAGAAAATAACTTTATTACAAAACATGGAAATCCGGGTAATGGACTTTATAGACCAGAAGACTTTACTCCGAACTCATCATATGTAAATGTAAATATGATGATGGGGGTGTTTGGAGGTAATACAAGTGATGGTGCACCGGGTTCATTATCGTTTAAACATAATGCATTCCGTATGTGGGGATATTATGGTTATGAGGATGGATTTATTGGATATGTATCTAATAAATATAAAGATGCAGCTAATAAAGAAAAACTACCAACTTTAAGTGATAAGTACATTATTAAAAAAGTATCTAAAGGAGCATTTGAAACTCTTGAAGCATGGAAAAAACACTGGTATGGTGAAGTTTTAGAGAAAGCTAAACATGGATTTGCTGAGATAGATATTGATAATGTTCATATAACATCTTATGAACAACTGCAACAAATGTTTAATGAAGCTGTTCAAAAAGATTTAGACCAAATGACTAAAACTGGTAAAGAATATTATGGAAATACAGTCTCACTTAAAACTAAGGTGTTTAAACAACTTCTTAAAGTCACAGATGGTTTTTCAGGGAATCTGTTTAAATAATTAAATTTATACCTTAAATATTTTATAACTTTAAAAAATTTTTAGGATAATTATAGAAGAAGCAACTTAAAAATAGGATTCTAAGAAGTCTAGATTTTTGGTGCTTCTTTTTTATGATATTTATATAAATATAGCTATAGAAAACGAATAATAGGCAATAATACGGTGTTTTTTATAGCTAATTCTATGTATTTATAGTATAATAAAGGATGGTTTATTGTGACGTGAAATATAAAAAGTTATTTTTAATCATTTCACGTGTGAAATTGCAGATGGGAAAAACTCCCATATATTTAGATAGAAAAATCATGAAGGAGATTTTAAATGTTACCAAAGTCATTTGAACAATATAAATTTAATGAATTTGTAAATAAGGCAGTAATAGATTTAGGATTCGATAATCCGACAAAAATTCAAGAGAGAGTATTCTCGCCAGTATTAAAAGGGAAAAATATTGTAGCAAAATCACAAACAGGAAGTGGGAAAAGTCATTCTTTCTTATTACCAATTTTTAGCAAATTAGATGTAGCTAAGAAAAAAACACAAAGTATTATTTTAGCTCCAACTAGGGAACTATCTAGACAATTATATGATATGGCGTTACATATAGCTAGCTTCAGTGAAGAAGATATTAAAATTACGCTTTGTATTGGTGGGCAAGATTTAAATAGAGATATTGAAAGAGTATCTAATGCTCCACATATTATTATCGGTACACCAACACGTGTATTAGAGTTGGATAGAGCAAGTGCTTTAGCTATTAAAGAAGTAGAAAGTCTTGTAATCGATGAATGCGATATGATGATAGATTTAGGATTCATGGAAGATGTTGATAAAATTTCTAAAAGAGCAGCTGAAAATTGTCAATTCTTAGTATTCTCGGCAACAATACCAACGCAAATGAATCACTTCTTAAAAAAATATCTGAAAAATGCACAGTATATCGAAGTTGATAATGCGAAATTCGGTAAAATTGAATATATTTTAATTCCAGAGAAAAGTTCATCTCGTTTAGAAAAATTACACGAAATCACTACAGTTATTAATCCTTATTTAGCACTTATCTTTGCTAATAAGAAAACTGAAGTAGAGGAAGTAAGTAGTTACCTTATTTCTAAAGGATTAAATGTAGGTGTACTTCACGGAGATTTAACACCACGTGAACGTAAGCAAATGCAAAGAAGAATTAATAATTTAGATTTCACGTATGTTGTAGCTAGTGATTTAATGAGTCGTGGGATTGATATTGAAGGCGTAAGTCATGTAATTAACTATAATATTCCTAATGATTTAGATTTCTTTATTCACAGAGCAGGACGTACAGGACGTGCTGGATTAAGCGGTGACTGTATTACAATTTATAACAATAAAGATGAAGAAAAATTACAAGATTTAGAAAAGCGTGGTATTGAATTTAATCACCAAGATATTAGAAATGGTGAGTTCGTTGAAGCTAAAGACAGAAACAAACGTCAAAGTAGAAAGAAAGTTGTAGCTGATCATAATCTAACTGAGAAACTAAAATCAAAAGTAAAAGTTTCTAAAAAAGTTAAACCAGGATATAAGAAAAAATATAAATATAAAATGGATAAACTTAAACAAAAAGAAAGAAGAAAATTTGCTAAACGTAGTAACAAGGCAAACAGAGGTAAGTAATGAAGAACTTGAAAATTGGATCGCATGTATCAATGTCAGGAAAAGAGATGATGCTTGGTTCTGTAAAAGAAGCGGCTAGTTATGATAGTGATACTTTTATGATTTATACTGGAGCTCCTCAAAATACAAAAAGAAAACCTATTGAGGAATTACGTATAGAAGAAGCTCATGAATTAATGAAAGAAAAAAATATAAGTGATATTGTAGTACATGCACCTTATATTATTAACTTAGCAAATACTATAAAACCAGAAATCTATCAACTTGCTGTTGATTTCTTAAGATTAGAAATAGAAAGAACAGAAAAAATTGGTGCTAAGAATATTGTTTTACACCCTGGATCACACGTTAAAGCGGGAGCTGATGTAGGTATAGCAAGTATTATTAAAGGATTAAACGAAGTTTTAACAAAAGATATGAAACCTAATATTGCTCTGGAAGTTATGGCAGGAAAAGGTAGTGAATGTGGTAGAACATTTGATGAAATTGCTCAAATTATTGATGGAGTTACTCTAAATGAAAAACTGACAGTAACTTTTGATACTTGTCATGTATTTGAAGGTGGATATGATATCGTTAATGATTTAGATGGAGTACTTACAGAATTTGATAAAATAGTAGGTCTTGATAGAATTCAAGTTTTACATATTAATGATAGTAAAAATACATTAGGTGCACATAAAGATCGCCATGAAAATATTGGATATGGTGGAATTGGATTTGATGCAATAAATAGAATTATACACCTAGAGGAATTTGCTAATATCCCTAAAATTTTAGAGACGCCTTGGTATGGTGAAAAGAAAGATATTGCACCTTATAAAGATGAAATAGCAATGTTAAGAAATAAGGCATTTGTGGACTTTAAAAAATAGAAAGTACAGGAGGTTACTTATGATTACATCAGAAGAAAAAGTTGATAAAATAATGAAACTTTTGAAAGAAAAAGGATATAAATATACAGATAAACGAAAAGCTATGGTTGAACTATTAGTAAAAGAAGATAGATATATCAATGCAAAGTATGTATCTGAAACAGTTGGTAAGATGTATCCTGGATTGAGTTTTGATACAATATATAGAAATCTAAGTACATATGAAGAATTAGGAATATTAGAAACAACAGAAATTAAAGGTGAAAAATATTTTAAAATAGGTTGTTTAGAGCCTGATCATCACCATCATCACCATATTTGTTTAGGATGTGGTAAGGCTAAGATTATCCATGTACATGTTTGTGATAATCTAGAGATTGATGAGTTGAAAGGTTATAGAATTGATGGACATAAATTTGAAGTCTATGGTTTATGTCCGGATTGCTTAAAAAAAGAGGATAATAAATAATGTTTGAGGGTATTTTACCAATTTATAAAGAACGTGGAGTAACAAGCCATGATGTTGTGTTCAAATCTAGGAAAATTCTTCAAATGAAAAAAATAGGACATTCAGGGACATTAGATCCAGAGGTGGATGGAGTATTGTTGTTACTACTTGGTGGTGCTACTAAAGTTAGTGATTATGCTATGGATTTAGGAAAAAGTTATAGAGCTGAAGTATGCCTGGGTATGAAAACAACAACTGAGGATCTTACTGGAGAGATTGTAGAGGAATGTAAAGTAAGTAATATTAATGTAGAAGAAATTAAAAATATTTTACAGTCTATGATTGGTGAAATAGAACAAAAGCCACCTATATATTCGGCTATTAAAGTTAATGGTAGAAAATTGTATGAGTATGCTAGACGTGGCCAATTTGATGTGGAAATTCCGACTAGAAAAGTAAATATTTATGATATTACATTTATTGAAAATAGTGAATATTATAAAGATGATAAATTTTATTTTTCTATAGATATAAATTGTGGGAAAGGAACATATGTTCGAACTATAGCTACAAGTATTGGAGAAAAATTAAATTTACCTAGTACGATGAGTAAATTAACGAGAACTAGAAGTGGTGAAATAACATTAGATAATTGTTTAACGCTCTCTGAGGTAGAACAACATCTAAAAGATGAAACATTAGAAGGAAAACTTCTAAGAAAAGAATATGCTCTAGAAGAATACAAATTTGTAGAAATACCAAAATTCAGAGCAAAACAAGTAATGAACGGTTTGAGATTTAGAAGAAATCAATTTCCGGATCATGATTTTACAGATGGAATAGTTTTTACTTATGAAAATGAAGCGATAGCAATATATCATTTGAAAGATGAAGATGATGAATTGTTATCTGTAAAAACTACATTTCCAAAAATAATAGAGTAGGTAGATGAAGATGGAAATATTTAATATTTCAGATATTAGTGAAATAAAAAAAGATAATACTAAAAGAGTGGCTGCATTAGGTTTTTTCGATGGTATTCACAATGCGCATCAAAAAATAATAGGTGATACAGTAAGTGCAGCTACTAAGGGCTTTAAGTCTATTGTAATAACACTTGATAAAAGCCCGAAAGAGTACTTTGGTAAAACTAGTGAAGAGTTATTAACACCGATAAATAAAAAAAATGAACTATTAGAAAGTCTATCTGTAGATGAAGTCTATTATTTAGAATTTAATGAAAAATTACAAAATTTATCTGCTGATGATTTTATAGATAATATTTTGAAAAAACTAAATATAGAAAAAGTATTTTGTGGATTCGATTATAGATTTGGAAATAAAGGTTTAGGAACTCCAAAATTAATTGAAGAAAATGGAATAGAAATTAGTGTTCAAAATGAACAAACTATAGATGGAGAAAAAATATCTACGACAGTTCTGAAGAAATTTGTTCGAGATGGAGAATTCCAAAAGTATAGAGAATATTCAGGAAGATATTATTCAATTTCTGGTCTTGTAGTAAAGGGAAGACAGCTAGGACGAACTATTAATTTTCCAACTGCTAATCTTCAATTATCAGAAAAATATCTTTTACCAGAAACTAATGGGGTTTATATTACGAAATTAAAAGTTCATGGTGAAATATATAAGTCAATTACTAATATAGGTTTTAATCCAACTGTTTCAACTGAAAAAAATAAGAAATTTATAGAAACGCATATTTTAGATTTTGATGAAGATATTTATGGTGAAAAAATAGAAATTTTCTTTTATGAATTTTTAAGAAAAGAACAAAAATTTGAGAGTTTTGATCACCTAAAAGAACAACTTAAATTAGATAAAAAAACTTCTGAAGAAAAAGATTATTAAAATCATATTTATATACTGATTTTAGGGGTTATCTCTTGAATTATTATAAAAAATAGTGTACAATTACTTATGTTCCTTATTCGTGGTATAGAAACCCTCCAGGTTCTACACTAGGATTAAGGTCGCAAAAATATAATTATATGGAGGAAATTGCAATGGCAGCAATTAGTCAAGAAAGAAAACAAGAAATTATCGCTAAATTCCGTACTCACGAATCAGATACTGGTTCTCCAGAAGTACAAATCGCAGTATTAACTGCAGAAATCGATGCTTTAACTGAGCACTTAAACACTCACAAAAAAGATCACGCAGGTCGTCGTGGATTACTTAAAAAAGTTTTCCGTCGTCGTCACTTACTAGACTACTTAATTAAAAAAGATATCCAAAGATACCGTGAATTAATTAAAGCTCTAGGATTAAGAAGATAATTTTTAAAATACTTATAGGAAAGCCGTTTGAGACACTTCGGCTTTCCTTTTTTTTATAAATGTAACGAAACGGTAACGACCATTTTTACATTTCCATATATTTAGCAAAATCATTACCTATATTATCCTTTTGTAATTGAGTAACGTGAGTATATATATTCATAGTAGTTTGTATATCAGAGTGGCCTAAACGGTGCTGTACAGCTTTAATACTCATATTCCCACTTTCAAAGAGTAAAGAAGCATGAGTATGGCGAAAACCATGTATTTTAATTAATTTAAAATCATGTTCTTCACAAATTTTCTTTAATGTATAATTAGGGAAAAAGATCCATTTAAAATTATTCTCACTATTAGCAAATACAAGTTGTTTTGCTTTTGGGATTATACCAACCTTTAAAAATTCTTCACGTTGTCTAAATTTCCATAATCTTAAAATACGTGCAGTTTCTGTATCTATTGAAATAATTCTAACACTACTTTTACTTTTTGGGGTTTGAACCACTACAGCAGTTTCTGTACTTGCTAGAGTTTTATTTATATCAATAGTATTGTTGTTAAAATCGATATCTTCCCATGTTAAAGCTAGTATTTCACCTTTTCTAGCTCCAGTAAAAGCTAGTAATCTGAATAGTGTTTTCCATTCAGTATTATTGTAACTATCTACTATATCAAGAAATTGTTTTAATTCACTTTTGGTATAGTATAAAGTATCTTCATTTTTTGTATTTTCTTTTCTCTTAGGTATAGTTGCATTATCCATAGGGTTAAAATTGATCACTTGCATTTTAACACCATACTTTAAAATTAAGCTAGTGTAACTTTTCAATTTTTTAATGTGACTATAGGAAAAATCTTTATTAGTGTTTAAATACTTCTGACAACTAATAGTAGTTATCTTTTTTACTTTCATCTTACCAAAATAATTAAGTATTTGCTTTAACACGTTTTGAGTAACATAAAGTGAACTAGGTTTGACTGTATCTTTATATCCTTGAAACCATAGTTCATATAATTCTTGAAAACTAATATCATTGCTGTTGATGTAATTTTTATTATCAAATTCTGTACGTAAGTTTGATATATATATTTCAGTTTCCCTTTTTGATGTAAATCCCGACTTTGATTTTCTAATTTCTTTTCCAGTAGTAGGATCAATACCTATATAAATATTTCTAAACTTATAAAATTTCTTTCCGTTTTTCTCATATTGTTTAATCATTTTTATCATTTCCTTTCTATCTAGCACATATCAAAGAAATTAATAAATGATTAGGTGAAAATCACATCATATAATGAACGTGGTGAGATTTTTAAAGGGTAGGTAATGTAATTACACCTTTTGATAATTAGAATGCTTAGAAACGGTTTAAACGGCTTGTAATTTTAAGTAAGTGTACAAAACTTTGATATAATAGCATTTATATGGTATAATAGGTATATATTCTTTAATAAAGAAACTATGTATTAAATCATTTTATATAATTTTCATTTTTATTAGATCCTAAAAGCACTTGTAAGTTTACTGGTGCTTTTTTTATTAAGAAAATTATTGAATGCTAAAAATATTATCTATATCACTATCTAATAAATGTTGAGGGACACCTAGTTCATTTAGCAGATATTCTTTATCATCAGGATATTTTAATAAATGATTTTTCAAATAGAAAGATATTCTAACGTTAAGGTTTATGCTTAAATTATCAGATTTTAAAAAATTATAAAGTCTTGTAAATGTGTACAAATCATTTATACAATAGCCTAATCTATAACTTTTAGGACTAATACCTAAATAGTTATGAAAAATATTATTAAAGCGTATTTTACTCTTTTCTGACTTGTAATTGTAAATTCTACCACTATGTGCAGTTCTATTTCTGAAACGATAAATTAAAGATAATCCATCAGAAAATAATTGTTTTAAATCATTACTTTTATTCACTGTTTCAGTAGGAACACCAAGGATTATACTTATTACCTTATTTTTTATTTCTGTTTTTTGTTCTCTATAAAAGTAATACATATTCCCAAATGTAGCCCCTTTGAATAATATCCACGGTGGTATGTGATTATGTTTCTCACGATAATGTTTAAAAGGTTGAGTATTATCGTTTATAATACTATTAAATTTTTCTAGTAATACATCTAAATGATAAACCACACTTCCATTCTTTCTAAAATAATCACGACCTCTATAGTTGTGTCTTTGTAAGTATTCATTTTCTAGAACACCATACTTTTCAGCAATAGTGTAAGCTAGTGCAGTTTTAAATATTGTTTCAAATTCTAAAGTAGAGTTTAAAATAACATTTTTAAAATTAGTATCTAAGACATACAAAGAAAAAAGATGTTCAAATGTTTCTCCCTCTTTATACTGTTCTTTCTCTTCTAGTAAAGCATCTTTATAGCCGTTTACTATTTCGTAATAACCATATAACATTAGGTTTTCTTTAGCGGTAGTTTCATTTATGATAGTTAAATTTCTTGATTTTAATAAATCTATTTGTTCGTTTATATTTTTAAATTCTTTCATTCTTTCGCCAACTTTCTAAATAAATACAAAAAAGCCCTTGAATTAACAAGAGCTTTTAGGTGGGACGAACCTCGTCCATTTCTTTGATTAATTTAATTATAAATTACTCTTGTACTTTTGTCAACTTTTATTTACTTTTATTTACTTTTTTGCAACATATTTCATTACATTTTTAAACTATTTAGGTACATTTCAAATATAACAGAAGATATTTTAAATATAATAGAGCATATTTAAAATACATTAGATTAACTTTTCAAGGTATTTAAAATATAATTGATATATAAATACCGCTTCTTACGAAAAACTTTCTGTTTTTAAATATCTAAATTTTCAATTGAACAGTGAACGAACAGTGAGAAAAATTAAATATTTGTACTAACGGTGTATAAAAATAATGCAGTATACCGCTTCTTGAGTGGTAGGTAACTGTTAGTTGATGATCAGTAATCATAATGGCTTATTTTTCCATTTTGAACTGTTAACTGATGGTTGAAAATATTAATTATTGTTATTTTCTAAACTTTGAATATATTTCTTATCACTATCTGATAATTGATAAGTCTTAAGTTTTGATATAATTTTTTTGGTAAGTTGTTTTCTATCTTTTTCTGTTAACATTTCGATTAATTCAACAAGTTTATACGTTTCTTTTTGCATATTAACCCTTATATTTTCCATAGTTTTCAAATACTCAATATCAATATTCCAAGGATTCCATGTAGCGTTATTTTGATCGATATAATCATAGATGTAATTAATATTTTCTAATGTAATATATCTATCTTCTAACCATTTTTTAAACTGAAGTCTAGCAATAGAATATTCTTCATTAGATGATACTTTGTTTCCAGTTTGATATTCAAGTATAGAAACTAAATTATTATCCAAAAATTCATCAATAGAACCATATAATAATTCATTTACAGTCGTATCGGCTATTTTTGAAATACTGGCTAATCTTTCTTTATTAGGTAAAGAAACGCCATTTTCCCATTGTTGAACATTACCTTTACTAGCATTAAACAATTTTCCAAAAGCCTCTAAAGTGTAACCTTTATTCATTCTAATTTGTTTTATCCTCGAACCAACAGCTTTCTTATTTACAGTTATTTTCATATATAATTCCTCTTTAATTAAGTTATATCCTCATTATACACTAATTAAGTATAAAAATAAATAGAAAAGTACAAAAAAGTACTTGACTGGTAAGAAGTATAATGCTAAACTAATATTGTAAGTACAGAAAAATACTTAAATATTAGAAAGGAGTTTTTAAAATGCAACCTATCAAAATAAGTAAAGTACGCTCTTATAGATATGCATTAGGTAAAACACAAAAAGAAATGAGTGAATTACTTAATATCCACCATGTTGTATATGGACGTAAAGAAAGAATGTTAGTGGCATTTACTGACAAAGAAAAAGTAACACTATTGAACTTTTTCAAGGAATACTTTCCCGATGAAACAATTGATAGTTTATTTTTTTAAAATAATAGTACAGAAAAGTACAAAAACCTTTCAAGTACCAAGCTACCAACTCAACTACTTAAAAGGTTAAAGACAAGTATTTAACAAAAATACTTTCTTTCATTATAACACAAGAAAGGAGTTAAAAGTATGGAAAACAAAGAATTATACATTAATAGTTTTTGCTGTGCAGTGGTATTTATACCATTCATAATAGCATTTATATTTTTAGTGGCCAGACTAATGGATAGCATTTATTAAAGGAGCGTGATTATATGTTTAGTGAAGCATTTGAACAAGAAGTGATTAAGGCAGTACGTGAGATAGTTAAAGACATTTTACAAGATGAAATAAAGCAAGATAAAAGGTATAACCAAAAAGAACTGTGTGAAACCTTAGGAATTGGAGTTGATACCTTATCAGACCTAAATAGACGCGGTTTAAGACCAACTAAAGTCGGTAGACAGTACATTTATCTTGAAAGTGAAGTAAACAAGTTTTTAAGAGAAAACACAATTTAAAAAAAATAAAATATCTAGCACATATCAAAGAGATTAATAAAGGTGGTAATACTACCGCTTCTTAAAATTAAAATAGAATGGAGATAATAAAAATGGAAATAAAGGTAATAAAAGACGGGACAACAGAAGAAATGGTTTATAACGGTTTAGAGTTATTAGAGAAGTTTGCAACAAAACTATTAAATCAGAAGGATAATGCAGTAACCTTAGAAACTTTACAGCAAGATAATGAGTTACTGCTAACGTTTGTTGGAACATACTTAGCAGTGGCACCAACCTTTAAAGATATGGTTTCAGAATATCAGAAAATAAAAGATAGTGAAACCTTTAGAAATAAAATCATTGATAGAGAAGTAAAAGTGTTAACAGGATATATCGAAATGTTGGACGTTGGGAAAATTACTGGAAAACCTACTGACTTACAAATTTTAAAAATACAAATTAAAAGTACTTTAGAAATAAGGATTAAAGTACTAGAAAAGCTAAAAGATACCTACAGTAAAGATGAAGATACTTTAAAAATTGAAATGTAAAAGAGGTGATGTGATTATGAATACTATATACATAGAAAGGGTGAAAATATGGTAGATGTAAAACCATTTAAATTAAAAGAAGTAAAATTTAATAATAATGATGAAATAGTAACTAGTTTATTAAATAAACATGAAGTAATGGCTTTAGTTGGTAGTCCTAATAGTTGTAAAACAAGTGTTGTAATAAGTTTAGCTATTAGTATAATTAACAATGGTTATTGGTTAGATAGATTTAAAGTAAGTGGTAAGAAAGTTTTATTTGTTAATACAAGTAGTAAATTTAGTTATGTTGTGGAAACAATAGAGAAATTAGGAAGAAATGAAGCGGTTAATGAAAATTTAGAAATTTTAGATGTTAGAAACGAAAGTTTTAATAAAATTGATGAATTGTGTAATTTTATAAATAATGCTAGTTTTGAAAAATATGATTTAATTATAATTGATACTATTGATACATGTACACAATTAGAAAATCAAAATTATAATAGTATTCCAGTTAAAACCACATTATCTAGATTAGCTTTCAATTTAAATACTGCTATTGTATTTACACATGATAATTTTACCCCACGAATTGGGAATATAGAAACAGATAATCAAATTAAATATACTAAATTACATTTATTTTGTGATGTATATATTGAATTTTTAGAATTATATCCTTCTGATTATTATTTAGATACTATTAAATGTGATGAAGTAATAGGATATTTAAAAAATACCATTCCATAAATCTTGACTACTTTTAAATTTGATATTAGCCAAGGTTTAGAAAATGAGATAATTGAACTAAAAGAAAGAATAAATACCCTTAATTTCTTAGAAGACTATGAAAAAGAAAAGATTGTTACAGTAATTGATGAACTCATAAAAATGGTTAATCAAAGGAAATTTTATAAACTGAAGATAGTGTCCAAAGAAAATGGATCAGAAGATTATTTCTATTATTTTAATTTTCCATATTTATACAATGTAACATCAGAATATATTGAAAATCTAGAAGTAGGAAAAAAGGCTGTTGATACTCTACCTAAAAAAGATAAGCGTAAAACAAAAGATATTAATAAAGCTTCTAATAAAAAACAGATTATTGAAAGTATTCAGAAGTTTAGACAACTAGAAGGAGAATATCCAACCTCAAAAGATTTACAGGAATATTTAGGTATAAGTAAAAGGACGTTACAACGAAAAATTAAAGACTGCGATGGTGAAATTATAAAAATAGATAATACTTATACTTTAATTGATGATTTGTATTAAAAATAAAATAATATTTAATAAAACGACACAGACATTTTAAAGTTATAAATAGTTGTCGTATTAACGGAAAAGTTTATTTATTAGTTTTAAAATACATGCCAAAATAAATAAACGACATATAACCACAAAATATATAAAGTAAAATATTTATATTTGATATTTCACTTGTGAAAACCATGATTAAAAAAATAAATATATTTATTTTATCCACGACAAAAACGACAAAAACGACAAATGACGCTATGAGACAATGCGACAAAAAGCGTTTTTTAATATATACTTGTCGTTTTTTTACGACAAATATGACAAATTAAAATACTTGTCGCATATAAAAGTTATCAAATCAACGATTAATAGCATTTAAGAATTGCTAAACGACATGAAACGACAAGTATTTTTGTCAGACACCCCACTATATACTATCTACGATGTATATAGTCTGGTAGGTGGCAATAACCCCCTATGTGGGTAATACGGACAAGGGGCTTTAAAGCTAGCCCCCTTGTACCGTCCTTACCCCACGGATAGGGAAAGCGAAAAAAAGAAAAAAAATAAAAACTTGTCGCTTTAAAAATTTATGGTATTTCTATTTTTTTTATTTAAGAATTGATTTTCTAAAAGTAGGAGGTGAAACAATGAAAAAGAGATCAAGAAGAAAATTCAAGAAGATAACAGATAAAAATTTTCAAAAATTTAGAGTTATGCACCCATGTAAAGATATATTAGAGGTTAGAAATTGGTTAAAGCAGAATATGCAACCTTTAGAATATATTCAAGGTAGACTAACAAAAGTTGGACTTCTTGTATACAGTAAAGAAGATAAAATTTACAAAGGCTTAAATTATGGTAGCGATATAAGACTAGTACCAAGAAACAATAAACATAATATAACTATTGAATTATTGAATATCTGTTTTGATGAAGAAATAGATATTATGAAGCCACTTAAGAAGAAAAAAGATACTGAAGAATATAGAATAGAAGATAATGAAATTTCATGGTATTTACTAGAGAAATACAAGATACTGGAGTATTTAGTGTTACAAGCTTTATATTGTGGATATCTAAAAAAAGATAATGGATACATTGTAGGCGATTTATGGTAAATATAAAACGAAAGAAAGGAATTTAAATAATGCAGTTATCAAGAGAAGAACTATCTAAACTAGACCTTATAATAGAACGTTATACGGACGATACGACCTCTAAAGAAGCGGAGGTAATAGAAACCTACCTAAACAAAATAGACAGCTTAGAACGTGAATTATTGATAGCTGTATACTTTAATCTTTCACGTAAGGCAACTGATGAAGAAAACAAGATTATTGATGAACATAAAGTGAAGTTATTCAGTCTACTATCTGATAAAGGATATATAAAAGTTAAGACCCCGCCAAGAGTTGAACAAAGATTGAACAATGATAAAAAGCAAAAATTAAATAGGTATAGAGATTTAAGAGAACAATTATACCAATTATATAATACATTAGACGAACTGAACGAAAAACAAAAATATCTATCAAATATACAAGCTACTGACTATTCAAAAGAAAAAATCAAATACAGTAAACAGGAATATGATTTTAAAGCAGTCAGTTTATTATCTGAAATAGAAGATACAGAAAAATATATTGAAGAATTAAAAATAATAACACTGAAAGAAAAAGAGTATCTATCAAGTGTTATTAGAAATATATCTGATTTAAGAGTTAGACATATATACTGGTGGCGGTATTTAATGGTTGAAGAATGGAAAAAGGTAGCAAGAATGGTAGGTTTAAAAAGTGAACGTTACTGTATGAAGTTACATAATGAGTACTTAGAAGAACTAGATATTTAAATCTAAAACACCGATAAAAAAAGTAAAAATGTATGGTATAAACAATATATCTTTTCAGTTTACTGCAATAAATTTGAAAAGAACTAAATAAAAGCAAGCGACCAAAAAAAAGAAAAAATGTATGGTATACACAATTAAGACATCTATTTATTAGGTGTCTTTTTTTAGATGAAATTATATTGAAGCGTGAACGAAGCGTGAAAAAATTCATAAAATACACTATTTTTAGAAGCGGTAAAAGGTATAAATTACTAAGGTAGAATGCTAAGAAATGCTAAGGTTTGAAATGTATATAGAGAAAAAACAATAATAATGAACAGTGACTATTTCTTTTCCCTTAGAAGAGGTAATATGCAGTTATTAGACCGCTTCTGTGTGGAAATAGATATAATTACACTAAATTGAGTTGAAACACGTTAAACAGCTTTTAAACAGCAGTAAGGAAAAACTACTTTTTACTAACAAAAACCACCATTTTTAGAGGTGAAAATAACGTTATTTTACATAAAATGTTGGAAAATGAGAGTGTAAAAACCTATATAGTAAATGTTAAGATAGTGGCTTTTAGTGGCATAAAATCCTATAAGGTATAGTGTAAAATACTGGAAAATACGGGAATAAAACTCTATATATAGATAAAATTTAAGAAATATGAGTGTAATTCATGTTTTATAAAATGTTGGTAAATGTTGGTATAAAAGCATATATAGATAAAAAAACTTGTCAAAACTTGACAAATAAAACCTATAAATGTTGGCAAATGTAGGCATAAAAATCTATATAGCTTTAAAATCGGCAGTTTCGGCAGTCTTAAAGGAGTTTTCAAAAACCTTAAAAAACCTTATATAAAATCCTATATAGATCAAAAAGAAGTTTTAAAAGGGGGGATAGTACCTCTCTACTATGTTGTTCGTCCTTCACGCCGTCACTGTACATATTTTTTCGTGCGAAAGTTAAATTGTTGGAAAATGTTGGAATAAAATCCTATATAGGTAAAAATGTTGGAAAATGTGAGTGTGGAAATCTATATATATAATTACTACAAAATACTACATTGAGAACCTATATAGAGCATTAAAAACCTCAGAAAACCTCAGATTAATTTATATATAGGTAAATGATAGAAAACGTTATAGGAATAAAGTGAACTACGGAAACTATAGAACAAAATATTGATGGTAATTTGGATGCATTATATGTAGGTGGTCCAGAGAGGTATATAAGTAGAGATTTTATTGGAGTAATTGACTGGTTCAGATTTCCATACGATAATAATTCTAATTCTGTAAATTCAGATATGAATTTTAGTTAGTTCAATTTAACAGAACAAGATTGGCATTTTACAGTAGGTATAGATGCTTTAAATGTTAGAAGAAGTCCAAGTTTAAGTGGAGAAGTAGTTGCAGTTTATGGTAACGATGAAGTGATAAACTATTATAGTTACTGCATAGCTGAAGGGTATGTATGGATTAGCTACATTGGGGCTAGTGGTATTAGAAACTATGTAGCAACTGGTGAGTTTATTGATGGAGTAAATAACTGTACATTTGGAAGTTTTGAATAGTCTCCTTTATTTTATCCTATCTTAGAAAAATTTAGGATAGACTTTTTTGTTTGAAATTTTTTTATTTAAAGAATTATTGATATAACAATGCTAGTTTACTCTCTATTTCCCGGTTATTAAAACTGTCAATAAAAAAAGTTGATAGAGTGTTTATAATATTGTACAATATAAATAGAGGATGTAACACAATGAAAAAGTGATACATCTATAAAGGAGGAGATTTATCATGAGTATGTTAAATTTTGCAAATCATATATTGGCAGTAGCTTATGAAAATAATTTATCAGTAAGCAATCTTCAATTGCAAAAAGTAATGTACTTCGCAATGAGAGAGCAGAAAGATAATCATGAGTTATTATCTCAAATGTATGACGAACCGTTTTATGTTTGGCGTTATGGACCGGTAGTTCCTTCAATATATAGAAAATATAGAGGATATGGTTCAAGAGCTATTATAGATAGTGGAAAAAAGGATAATGATTTAAATATCTTTAATAATAGCATATTAATTCTTTTAGAGAAAGATCCATTCTCTTTAGTGGAAGAGAGTCATAGACATATCTTTTGGAAATCTAATGCTAATAAAATATATCATGGAACTAGTGATGTAAAATATTCTTTAGAGGATGTAATAAATGGCTAAAAAACCCCCTTTGAGTGATAATGATATATTAGAATTATTAAAAGAGATTAAAAATGAACAAACTCAGTTTGAAACTAAATATAAAGACGTATTGAGTAAATATATTGAGACAACTATGATAGATGAAGTAGATTTTGATGAACTTTTTTCTTTTACTAATACATATAAACAATATAATTTACCTTACTCTACATTTACTAGATTTATTTTTGTGGTTGGAGAAGATATTGATTTAAGCAATTTTACAACTGAGCTAAAAGAATGTTTAACTAGAAAAATTGAAAAATTAAAGAATAGTAATGGAGTATATGATGTAGAAAGAAAGCAAGCTAGAATAATGGCTAAGATAATAGAACATACAGAATTAGCTTTAAGTCAAAAGAATAATTTATATACAAAACAAAAAGAGTTAATAGATGAACTAACTAAGGAATTAGATTCAAGTAAAGAAGAAATTACTAGTTTAACTGGGGACTTAGATTCAAGTAAACAGGAAATAACTACTTTAAAAAATTCGGTAAGTTCTCATAAATTTGACTTAATAGCACTTATGAGCGTTGTATTTACTATATTTACCGTTTTAGGAGTTAATGCTTCAATAATAGCAGCGATAGCTACTATAAAAGATCTGAACATATGTAAAATGATAGGTTTATTTGTTTTTGGCAATGGAACATTGGCTTTAATGATATGTTGTATAATGAAGTTTTCTAAAAAATATTATATGGATTTCATAAATAATAGAAATTAATAACGGCTAAAACTAAAATATTAAATTGGATAAAAGCGTATTAACAAATGAGAAATTTTGTTAGTACGCTTTTTTTCCTGTACTTTTTAACTTTTTCTTTAGTTTTTGATAAGAAGAAATTAGCTGTATAGGAAAGTAAAACCAAAAACTACTGTACCGCTTCTGTATAAGAATAAAATAGAGTGATAGGAAAGTAACTGTACAATTTATTTGAATAGTTAGTGATAAGAAGATACTACCTTGAAATGCACAGCAAAAAAGAAGCGGTAATAACAATGCAGTAATGAAGCGTGAAAAATTAGCTGTACACCTTGTAAAATCAAATATAAGCCTTGTATGAGTTTAGGCAGTGTAATTACAAAGGAAAGTATAATCAGAACGCTTAAAACGTAAAATATAACGTGTATATTTTAAATAATCATAACAATATGGAGATTTTAGAGACCATAAAAAGAACATACCGACATTTCTGACCTCTTAAAAAAGTATCCTAACATTTCTAAGACCCTAAAAAAATGCTAAACTATGTATTTTAAATATTTAATTATATTTGTTAGGTGCTTTTATAATTTGAAAATGGTATAATTAATTTAAATAAAGTGAAAGGAGTATTGAGATGGACATAATGACGTTACCTAGTAAAGAAACGTTGATATTATATAATGAAATATATCCGTGGATAGTGGATGGAAAGCGAGAGAACGGAGTAATAACTTATATTTTTTCAAAAAATACTCCAAAAGAAATATTAGAATTATTTAATAAAATAAAAGATAAGCTAAGATATAAAGTTAATGATTATATACTAGAAGATTAGAATTAGTATTATATAAGCGTTTATTTGCCTTATAAGAGGTTTATCCTTGTGAAAGGAGTATTGAAATGGAAATAATGGCATTACCTAGTAAAGAAACACTAATTTATTTCAATGAAATAGATGATTGGATTTATTCGGAAGAAGTAACGGATAATGGAGTAATTTTATTTTTCGAAAAAAGCACTCCGAGTAATATAATAACTTTATTTGAAAATATAAAGGATAAATTAGATTTTAAAATAAAAGATTATTTAATAGCAGATTAAAGCACTTAGTATTTTACTAGGTGTTTTGATTTATAAAAAAAAGACAGTTAGAAAACCGCCCTTAAAAGTGGTTAGTGCAAAAAATGCACATACCTATACTATAAATTTTAAACCTACTTAATTACTTTGATATGTGCTAGATATTTTTTGTTTTGGTGACGAACTGGTAACGATATATAGTAATTTATAGGATATAAAAGTAAATAACATCAAGTAAAAATACTATAAAATCAAGTTTAGTAAATTCCAGTTTCTTCTATATAATATGGTAGATATTCTCTAGGATTAAGAAGATAATTTTTAAAATGCTTAAAGGAAAGCTGTTTGAGAGACTTCGGCTTTCCTTTTTCTATTAATGTAACGAAATTCCTATTAAGTTTCCGATATATTTTTAATTTGACTATAATAGGTAACATACTCTGAAAATCGCGAATATAAAAAATAATTTAAAAAAGTATTGACATAATATGAAAAAATTGATATACTATTAAAGTACTTCAGAGAGAGGTAAGTATTTAATATGTCTCAGTAGCTCAGCAGGATAGAGCAACGGCCTTCTAAGCCGTCGGTCAGGGGTTCGAATCCCTTCTGGGACGTCACTAAGAGTAGATTTTTGTCTACTCTTTTTTTTATTTAAATGAAAAAAAGAACGTCTAAACAACGCTCATTTTTACTTCTATTACTTTGTTCACTTCTGGTATTTTTTCAACAATAGTTTTCTCAATTGCATATTTTAATGTAATGTGTGATAGTTCGCAATGTGCACATTCACCTAAAAATCTAATTTTTAAAATTCCATTTTTAAAATTAATAAATTCTATATTTCCACCATCATTAATAAGCTTAGGTCGTATTTTTTCTAATTCAAATTTAATTTTATCAACAGTTTCATAATACTCTTTATTCAAAACGAATCCACCTCTCTATAAAATATTATACTGTTCAGTAAAAGAAAAGTCAATAAAGCAAGAAGACATAAATAATTGCTGTTACGGGCAATTTAAAAAAGTTTACATATAAATATTAAATAAAGATAAAGTTTTATTGAATAGGATGAAGAAGAATCGTTTATAGATAGAATATATAATAAAATTAGAAAGAAAATCAACGACAAAAATAAATATTTAAACATTTGCTTAAATCAAAATAATTTTTCAAAAAAATGTTTACACATGTAAATTTTATTAATATTATAGTGTTTCGAGATTAATATTAATAGAAGCCTTTAAAATTATATAAGCAACTATACTAATAAAACAATATTATGTAAATTTAAACGCTTTTAAAAAATTCATAAAATATTCACAAATTATTTTATAAAATATAAGCAAGATACTGTTATTTTGTTAGAAAAACGGTTATAATATTAAATAGAAAATAAAAAATAAAGAGGGAAACATTTTATGGCTAATACAGATAATCAACTAATCTTGATAACAGATGTAGCAGTTGGAAAATTCCAAGAGATGTTATTTGACGCAGATAAACGTGATAGTTATTTAAAAATCTCTATCGCTTTAGAAGGAACGCAAATGCACTATGCTATTGATATTAAGGACGAATTAGAAAACGGAGACAAAGTGCTTAACTTTGGTGATCTTAAAGTTCTTGTTAATGAAGAAGATGAGCTTCTTTTAAAAGGTCTTGAAATTGATTATGTTCAAGATGAATTTGGTAGTGAGTTTACACTACACAATCCAAATATGATTGAAATCTATGATGATGAAGATGGCGGTTGCTGTGGAAACGGCTGCTGCTGCGGTTAAAATACAAAATAACAGATAAAAGGAGAAATTGATACTATGAAAAACGTAGTTATTTTAGGTGCTGGTTATGCAGGACTTACAACTTTAAAAGGATTAAAAAAAGCTGCTAAAGCTGGAGAGGTTAAGGTTACTTTAGTAAACAAAAATTCTTATCACTATGATACAGTAAACTTACACGAAGTTTCTGCAGGGAACATCCCAGCAAAAGATATTTGTATCGATATTAAAGATTTAGTATCACCAGGTGTAGAATTTGTTCAAGATGAAGTAATCAAAATTGATGTAGAGAAAAAATTAGTTCTAACTAAAAAACATGAATTAGATTATGATGTATTAGTAGTTGGTTTAGGATTCCAACCTGAAACATTTGGAATTGAAGGTATGGCTGAAAATGCATTACCAATCGCTGACGTTAATGCTGCAGAAAAAATTGCTGCTACATTAGAAGACAACTTCAGAAAATATGCTACAAGCGAAGAAAAAGATGTAAAAGATATTTCAGTTATCGTAGGTGGAACTGGATTAGCAGGTATGGAATTCTTAGGTGAATTAGTTCACCGTAAAAAAGAATTATGCTCTAAATACGGAATTGATGAAAAATTAGTTAAAATTTATGGATTAGATGCATGTCCAACATTATTACCAATGTTCACTAAAGAATATAGTGATTACGCTAAAAAATACTTAGAGGATAACGGAATCGAAATTATCTTAGGTGCTGGTATTAAAGGTGCTACTAAAGATAGTTTCACTATTGAAATTGATGGTGAAAGAAAAGAATTATACGCTTCTACTTTAGTATGGACAGCTGGAGTTCGTGGTAACAAACTTATGGACGAAGCATTCCCAGAACTTGCTAAACGTGGACGTCTTGTGACTACACAACAATTAACAGTACCTGGACACGACGAGATTTATATCGTAGGTGACTGTGCTGCATTCATCGAAACTGGTCAAGAAAGACCTTACCCAACAACAGCTCAAATCGCTAACCAAATGGGAGCATATGTAGGTGCTAGAATTAGTGGTAAACAAGTTGGAGACTTCAAATACATCAACCGTGGTGTTGTATGTTCATTAGGTCACAAAGATGGTATCGCTGATGTTATGGGTGGTAAAAAAGCTAAAGGATTCAAAGCAGCTAAACTTAAAAAAATTATCGAAGCTAAAGCAATTTATGAATTAACAGACTTCGTTACTGCACTTAAAAACCAACGTATTTTTTAATACAATTTTAATAAAAATTATTTATGAAGGCCCAATTAATTTTGGGCCCTTTTATTTTTGAATTTTATTAAAAAGATAATGTTAATTTAGTATTAATTTTTTTTATAATTATAGTATTTTTAGCCATGTTAATTTGAAAAAAAATTGTAATTATGGTAAGATATAGTGTAGAGAAAATTTAACCAAATAAAGTTATGGGGAAAAATTATGATATATAAAATAGCAAATACAGCGGAAGAATATGAACAAATTTTCAAGTTGAACTATGAAACATTTGTCGAAGAAATTCCTCAACACGAAAAAAATGAAACTAAAAAATTAAAAGATAAATTTCATGATAAAAACATATATATAATAGCCAAAAAGAAAAATGATGTAGTTGGTATGATTGCATTATCAGATCAGCGTCCGTTTTCTTTAGACTTAAAACTTAATGATATAGATAAATATTATAAAGGTAGTTATAAAAAACCTGTAGAAATAAGATTATTATCGATAAAAGAAAAATATAGAAAAACTAAAGTTTTTACAGAATTATTGCAAAGAACATTTAATTATATTATTCAGAATGCCTATGATATTGTGTTTATATCAGGAACAACTAGGCAAGAAAAACTATACAAGCATTTAGGTTTTACAAAATTTCATGAAAATGTTGGAACTAAAGATGCTGAATATATGCCGATGTATCTTTCACTTAAGAGTGAAAATAAGGTTCTTGATAGAATGGCAAAAGCTCAAAGAATTAACTTTTTACCGGGACCAGTAGATTTATCTCAAGATGTTATTGATAAATTATCTAAGCAATTGTACTCACATAGAAGTAATGAATTCGTTAGTTTAACTAAAAATACACTTTCAAAAATAGAGAGAATTTTAGATGTAGAAACAGCGACTATTTTACATGGATCAGCTACATTAGCTAATGAAGCTATAATGGCGCAATTGAAAGGTAGAAATCTTAACAATGGTCTTGTTTTAGCAAATGGTGAATTCGGAAATAGATTAGTTCGTGAAACAAAACGTCACGGCTTAAATATCGATTGTTATTCTGTAGGTTTTGGAGAAAGCTTTGACTTAGAAGTTGTAGCTGAAAAATTAAAATCAGGAAATTATGATTTTGTCTATTTAGTTCATAACGAAACTAGTGTTGGAATATTGAATGATTTAGAAGAAATTACAAAAATCGTTAAACAAAACAATTTAGTACTTGCGGTTGACGCAGTTTCTGCAGTAGGTGCTATTAAATATAGTTATAAAGATGTTGATTATGTGGCATGTTCATCAGGTAAAGCCTTTTGTTCTGTAGCTGGATTAGCAATTGTAGGAACTAATTGTGAATTAGTTCCACTAGAAAACACACCGTTATACTTAGATTTACATTATGCTAATAAAATGACATCGATACCATTCACTCAACCATCTATTTTAATGGAAGCACTGAATACAGCTTTAGATGCCTTTAAAACAGATGAAAGATATGAAAAGGTTCAGGAGAAATATTCGTACATGAAGGCAGGCCTTAAAGACTTAGGTCTTCCAATTATGAAGATAAAAGAAAAAGAAGTTTCACCGGTGATTGTAACTGTAGAATTACCTGAAAATATTAGTTCACTTAACGTTGGAGCTTCACTTGCAATAAATAATATTTTTATTCATTATAAGAGTTCATATCTTCAAGAAAGAAATATTATTCAGTTTTCATTTATAAATATTAATACAACAAAAAATGAATTAGATTACACATTAAATATATTAAAAGAAATGATAGGAGATTATTAATGGCAGTATTTAAAGTATTTTACCAAGAAAATTCAAAGGAAATTCCAGTAAGAGAAAACACACAAGTGTTATATGTAGAAGCTGATGGAGTACCAGCAGTAAGAAAGTATTTAGACGACAGAAACTATAATGTAGAACTTGTTCAAGAATTAAGCGAAGCATATTTAGAGTTTGAAAAACAATCTGAAGACTTTAAAGTGGAGAAAGTTAATGGATAAAATCATTAAAAAAAATGAAGTAGGAGTAGCTGCTATTGGTGGTTTAGGAGAAATCGGTAAAAACACCTATGCTATTCAATACCGCGATGAGATTATAATAATCGACGCTGGAGTTAAGTTCCCTGGAGATAATATTCTGGGAATTGACTATGTAATACCTGATTACTCATATATTGAAAAAAATATTGATAAAATCAAAGCGTTGATTATTACTCATGGTCACGAAGATCATATTGGTGGATTGCCATTCTTACTTAGAAAAGTTAATTTACCAATATATGGTGGACCATTAGCAATTGGATTGATTAGATCAAAATTAGAAGAACACAACTTACTGGCTAAAGCTGAGCTTAATGTTATAGATGAAGATACAGTGTTAAGTTTTAAATATTTAAAAGTATCATTCCATAACACAACTCACTCTATTCCAGATTCGTTTGGAGTTATTGTAAATACTCCACAAGGGAATATTGTTCATACAGGTGATTTTAAATTTGACTTTACTCCAGTAGGTCAAGGATCAAATTTACACAAAATGGCAGCAATAGGAGAAAAAGGAGTATTATGTTTACTTTCTGATTCAACAAACTCAGAAAGAACAGAATTTACTCAAAGTGAAAAAGAAGTAGGTAAAACTATTTCTAATATTCTTCGTAAAGAGAAACATAGAGTTATATTTGCAACTTTCGCTTCAAACGTATATCGTGTAAAACAAGTTGTAGAGGCTTGTATTGAACATGGTAGAAAGATTGTTGTATTCGGTCGTTCTATGGAGAAAGCTATTAAAATTGGTACAGAATTAGGATATATTAAAGCACCTAAGGAAACATTTGTAAATAGTAAGTACTTAAATCAAGTAGATCCTAATAAACTACTTATTTTATGTACTGGAACTCAAGGAGAAGAATTAGCAGCGTTAAGTAGAATAGCAAATGGAACACATAAGAAAATTACAATAATGCCAACGGATACTGTAATTTTTGCTAGTTCGGCAATTCCAGGGAACACTCTGTCTATTAATAAAAACATAGATTTATTATCAAAACTTGGAGCAAATGTTATTACTTCTAGTGTTAATAATGTTCATACATCTGGGCACGGTTCGAAAGAAGAACAAAAACTAATGTTTAGATTAATCAAACCTAAATATTTCATGCCTATTCACGGTGAATATAGAATGCAGGTTATACATGCTCAAACAGCAGCAGAATGTGACATTCCATTAGAAAATTCATTTATTATGGAAAATGGAGAAGTATTAGCATTAACTAGCGATAGTGCAAGAATTGCTGGTAAGTTTGATGCATCAGATGTCTATGTAGATGGACTTGGAATTGGAGATATTGGTAGTGTTGTAATAAAAGATAGAAAAGAACTATCTGAAGAAGGTGTTATCGTAGTTTCAATTGCAATTGACTTTGAAAATAAAAAATTAATGAATAATCCCGATATAATAAGTCGTGGATTCGTTAATGTAAATGAATCAACAGAATTATTCGGACAATCTAAAGCAGTTGTTAAAGATGCTGTTTTATCTGTACTATCGAATGAGGAGTGCGGAGTATATCAAGTTAGACAACAAATTTTAGAATCTTTAGGGGAATTTTTAGAAAGTGAAATAGGAAGAAAGCCTGTTATTTTACCAACAATATTGGAGGTGTAAATATGAAATACAGAAGTGTATTTGATATTATAGGTCCGGTAATGGTAGGACCGTCAAGTTCACATACAGCAGGAGCAGTTCGTATCGGTTTATTTACAAGATATATTTTTGGAATGCAACCAGAAGATGTAAAAATAACATTATATGGTTCGTTCAAAGAAACTTATAAAGGACACGGAACAGACATTGCTCTTATCGGTGGATTATTAGGGTATAATACGTCTGATAAGCGTATAAGAACTAGTATGGAAGATGCAAAAGCAGCAGGGATGGAGTTTGAGTTCATAGAGAGTGGAATTGAACATATTCATCCAAATACAGCAAAAATAGAAGTTCAAGCTGGTCGACATAGCCTCGATCTTATTGGGAAATCAATAGGAGGAGGAAAGATGGTTATCTTTGAACTGCTAGGCTTTGATGTGAATTTATCAGGTGACTTCCCCACTTATTTCATTTTTTATAAGTTTAATGATAAAAATAAAGAAGAATTATCACTTAAAATTGAAGAATTGTTTGGTGATAAAAAAGTAAGTGAGAAATATTCTAGTTCTATTTTAGAAGGAACTAATTTACTTGTAGTTGAGTCTCTAGAGAAATTAAATGAAGAAAGCATTCAAAAAATAACTGAACTAGAATTTGTTAATGAAGTAAAATTTGCAGATAAATTGTAGAGGGCACAGAAATGTTTACTAGTTTAGAAGAAATCGTAGAAAAATCAAAATTAGAACAAAAACCTGTTTCTGAGTTGATGATAGAACAAGAAATTGAAGTGAATGGTGTAACTCGTGCTGCAGTAGAAAAATTGATGAAAAGAAATTTAGCTGTCATGATGCAAGCTGTTGAAGAAGGATTAGCAGGAGTAAGTTCAAAAACAGGACTCACAGGTGGAGACGCTAAAAAACTACAGGAATATATTAATAGTGGTAAATCAATTACTGGTAGTGATTTTTTAAACGGAGTTGCAGCAGCAATTGCAACAAATGAAGTTAATGCATCTTTAGGATTAATTTGTGCAACTCCGACTGCTGGATCGGCTGGAGTACTTCCAGGTTGTATTCATGCGTTAAAGGAAAAATTCAATATTGATGAAGAAACGCAGTTAAGAATGTTATTTACAGCTGGAGCTTTCGGATTCGTAGTAGCTAATAATGCTTCATGTTCAGGAGCAGAAGGTGGATGCCAAGCTGAAATTGGTTCAGCAAGTGCAATGGCAGCGGCAGCTATAGTAGAAGCCATGGGAGGAGATGCAGAGATGAGTGCTCATGCATTTGCCATTGCTTTAAAAAATATGTTAGGACTTGTTTGTGATCCAGTAGCAGGATTAGTAGAGGTACCTTGTGTAAAAAGAAATGCGGCTGGAGCTTCTACAGCACTTATGGCAGCTGATTTAGCTCTAGCAGGAATAAAAAGTCGTATTCCAGCTGATGAAGTGTTAGAAGCAATGTATAAGATAGGACTTGAAATGTCTACTACATTAAAAGAAACTGCTAAAGGTGGTTTAGCAATCACAAAAACTGGAGAAAAATATAGGAGTTTATTATTCGGTAATGATTAATATTTTAGAAAAATCGGTAGAAACTATAAAAGGTGTTGGAAAGAAATATTTACAGACTTTAAATGAATTAGAAATATATACAATTCGTGATATTCTGTACAATATTCCTTACAGAGTATCTAGTTCTACTGATTTTTCTTCTTCTGTAAAAGATAATGAGAAAGTAATAACTACAGGAAAAGTAGAAACTAGAGTAAGTACACAGTTTTATGGAAATAGAAGAAGTAGATCTTTTTTTACATTATCAACTTCATCGGGAAGTATTAAAATAGTATTTTTTAATCAACATTATTTAAAAAAGAATCTTGTTGAAGGTAGAGATGTAGTAGTTAAAGGAATATACAATGCTACTAATAACACAATTACTGCTTCTAGCGTAAGTTTCAATATAACTGAAGAAAAAACTAAAGGTGATACTATCGAAGTTTTTTATCATCTGAAACAAGGAATTACACAAAAAAAGTTCATAAAACTTGTTGAAGAATCATTTAAAATGATAGATGGTGAAAATGTAATATTAGATTTGGTTCCTGAAAATTTTAAAGGAATTTGGAAGTTAGAAAGAATACTTTACACTTTACATTACCCAAAAAATTCAGAAGAGTTTGATAAGGCAAGAAAGATGTTTGCTTTTCACGAATTGTTTAATTATCAGTTAAAATTGCAACTTCAAAACATTAATAGTAGAATTGAAGATACTAGATATACTGCAGGAGTGAACAATAAAGATATTAAAGAATTTAAAGATAGTTTACCTTTTAAATTAACAGGAGCTCAAAGTAGAGTTATTGACGAAATAGTTGCGGATTTAAATGAACCTTATAAAATGGATAGACTTCTCCAAGGTGATGTTGGTAGTGGTAAAACTGCGGTTGCAGCTGCAACTTTATATGCAACTATTAAAGCAGGATATCAAACAGCTATTATGGCACCGACAGAGATTTTAGCAAATCAGCACTTTGAAACATTCTTTGAGTTTTTTAAAGATTTGAATATTTCTGTAGCATTGTTGACAAGTAGTACTCCTAAAAAAGAAAGGAATACAATTTTAAGTCTACTTGAAGTAGGTGAGATAGAATTATTAATTGGAACACATTCTTTAATACAAGAAGACGTTAAGTTTAATAATTTGAAATATGTAATTACAGACGAACAACATCGTTTCGGAGTAAGACAGCGACAATTATTAAGTAATAAAGGTGAAGCTGTTAATTCATTGATGATGACAGCAACGCCAATACCAAGAAGTTTAGCAATCACTTTAATCACAGATATTAAGGTATCAACAATAGACGAGTTGCCAGCGGGTAGAAAAAAAGTTCAAACTTATAAAGCAAATAATAAGAGTTTTTATAAAGTACTTGATAATATTCGGATGGAACTTGATAATGGTAGACAAGGTTATGTGGTCTGTCCATTGATTGAAGAATCTGAGAAGATGGATCTTCAAAATGTAGAAGAAACCTATGAAAATATTAAGAATTATCTACCAGATGATTATAAAATTGCAATACTTCATGGTAAAATGAGTAATAAGGAAAAAGATGCAATTGTTGAAAAATTTTTAGCTAAAGAAATACATATATTAATCTCTACAACTGTTATCGAAGTTGGTGTAAATGTACCTAATGCTACATTTATGATAATTGTGGATGCTCATAGATTTGGACTTGCTACATTACATCAACTTAGAGGACGTGTAGGAAGAAGTAAGTATCAATCGTACTGTATCTTAGTAACTGATTCTAAGAGTGAGCGTATTGATATTATGTGTTTAGAAAATGATGGTTTTAAAATTGCAGAATTTGACTTAAAACAACGAGGACCTGGTGATTTCTTCGGTACGAAACAAAGTGGTGTTCCTAGTTTTAAAGTTGCTGATTTAATAAATGATGTAGACTTAATGTATCTAGCCAAAAAATTGGCTGTGAAAATTATAGAAGTAACAGATAATAAGCAACGGCTATTACAGTATGTAGGATTAGAGGAAACAATAATTTAGGAGGACTAGATGAATAAAAAATTTAAAAATACAATATTAAATATTCTTATCGTAGTATTGCTATGTACGTCAGTAGTGTTAATATTCAAAAATCAAATTAGAGAATATTTAACAGGAAATGCTAACGATAAGATAATAACAGCTTATAAAAATGGTAAGGGCGAAGTAGACATACCATGGTGGCAAAAAATGTTTACGGATAACGAATCAAAAATTAAACTAACAGATTCAATGTTAGGAATTTTAAAAATTGATAGTGTACAAATAGAAGAACCAATTTTCCAAGATGTTACTGAAATTAACTTAATTAATGGAGTAGCAACATCACAAGAACCATCAACTTTAGATGCGCAAAACGTAGTTATCGCTGGTCACAGTGTGCAAGGAGTTGGAATAAGATTCAATAACCTTAACAAAATAAAAAATGGAGCTAAGATTCAAATTATTTCAAAAGATAAATTACGTACATATGAAGTAAATAAACTTTATGATGTAGTGCCAACACAAGTTGAAATTTTAGAACAGCATGAAAATGAACCGAAGATATTAAAATTATTTACATGTGATAATTTCAATCCGCAAACAGGTGTATGGGAAAGTAGATTTGTAGTCGAAGCAAAATTAATAGGAGAAGAAAGTGCATAATATTATGAAAATAGGTATTGATATATTAGGTGTTGATGAACCTAGTAGAATTGTTAACTTTGTAAATAGTTATAAAGATGAAGAAGTAGAACTTTATGTTTATGGACTTGAAGAAAACTTAAAACAAATAACTAAAACAGAAAATATTATTAAGAATGTTTGTACTGAAGAAGTGTTAATGTCTGATGACGCAGCACGTGTTCACAGAAAGAAAAAAGATGCCTCAATGATTAGAATGTTATCTGATTTGAATAATGGTGTTATTGATGTAGCAATTTCTGGTGGAAGTACAGGTGCTTTCATGGCGAGTTCACTATTTATGTTAGGTCGTATAGAGGGAATTTCGAAACCAGGATTAGCGTCACTATTACCTACAAAAAGCGAACATAAGTTTTTACTTACAGATTTAGGAGCTAATGTAGAAGCTAAGCCAGATGATTTAGTAAATTATGCTAAACTAGGTCAATTGTATATGAAATATATTTATAATATAGAAACACCATCTGTAGCATTACTAAATGTAGGTGTAGAAGAATCAAAAGGAAACAAAGTCTATAAGGAAGTGCATAAGTTACTTAAAGAAGATATTAATAACTTCAAAGGAAATATTGAAGCTAGAGAGATTCTTGAGCATAAATATGACATTGTTATTGCAGATGGTTTTGCAGGAAATGTGTTATTAAAAACTATAGAAGGTGTTGCTAGTACATTAGGTTCTATGATTAAAGGAATCTTTATGGAAAACATTAAAACTAAAATTTCAGCATTACTTGTAAAAAGTGGAATTACGAAATTTAAAAAGAAATTTGATTATAGTGAATATGGTGGAGCATTCCTACTAGGAATTAAGAAACCAAGTATAAAAGTTCATGGTTCAGCTGATGAAAATGCATTATATTATGCAGTTCAACAAGCAAAACAAATACACAAAACAAAACTTTATGATATAATGATAAAAATGATGGAAAAAGGAGAATAGAAGCAATGGCAATTTTTGAAGAAGTAAAAGAAATTATTACAAAATATATTAAAGTTGATGCAGATAAAATTACATTAGAATCAAGATTAAACGAAGATCTAGATGCTGATTCAATTGATGTTGCAGATGTAGTAATGGATATTGAAGAAAAATATGGTTTTGAATTTTCAGATGAAGATGCAGAAAACATTGTAGAAATCAAAGACTTAGTAAGAGTTATTGAAGAAAGAAAATAATATAAATAATAGCTAGAGTTTTACTTTAAGTATGACTCTAGTTTTTTATAAAGTTGTTTTATTAGAATTATAAAACATATTATTTAAACTAATTGTAAGTTTTATGTGATAAGATAATTTTCAATATTATTTATATCATATAGAATTTATCTTTTTGTATATTTGTAAATGATGTGAGACAAAAAAAGTTAAAAATAAATACCTGA
>NZ_CAUTDQ010000014.1:0-46369 GCF_963537375.1 uncultured Gemella sp. | reverse complement strand
ATATCAGGTATTTATTTTTAACTTTTTTTGTCTCACATCATTTACAAATGTACATCACTCAGGGAAAATCTAGTTACTATAATCTTTTTCTTCTATATTATAACTTAATTACCTACTTAATTTGTTACGAATTTTCTTTAATTATTTTATAGAAATTACTTGATAAAATTTTGACTTAGTTGTATTATTTTACTATCTACTCAATAACTAAGTAGAAATATTTTTGCTCTAGATTATAAAAATTGAATTTTTTTTAAAAAAAACTCAATAAAATACTTGCAATTCCATATTTGCTATGGTATTATAATCAAGTATGTAAAAATACAAAACTTGATTGAGTGGGAGAACGAAAAATTTCAAGTCGTTCAAATGACCACATCACGAAAAATATATAGGAGGTTTTATCGTGGCTAAAAAAGTTATAAAAGTTGTTAAATTACAAGTACCAGCAGGTAAAGCTAACCCAGCTCCACCAGTTGGTCCAGCGTTAGGTCAAGCTGGTGTAAATATCATGGGATTCTGTAAAGAATTCAATGCTCGTACACAAGACCAAGCAGGATTAATCATTCCAGTAGTAATCTCAGTATATGAAGACCGTTCATTTACTTTCATTACTAAAACACCACCTGCACCAGTATTACTTAAAAAAGCAGCTAAAATTGAAAAAGCATCTTCTGTACCTAACCGTGACAAAGTTGCTACAGTTTCAAAAGCTCAAGTTCAAGAAATCGCTGAACTTAAAATGGCTGACTTAAACGCAGCTTCTGTAGAAGCAGCTATGCGTATGATCGAAGGTACTGCAAGAAGTATGGGTATCTTAGTAGGAGAATAGGAGGATAATTATAATGGCAAAAAAAGGTAAAAAATATCTTGAAGCAGCTAAATTAGTAGATTCTTCTAGTCTATACTCTGTAGTAGAAGCAATCGAATTAGCTAAAAAAACAAGTACAGTAAAATTTGACGCAACTGTAGAAGTTGCATTCCGTTTAGGAGTTGACACTCGTAAAAACGATCAACAAGTTCGTGGTGCAGTAGTTCTTCCTAAAGGAACTGGTAAAACTGCAAAAGTTTTAGTTTTTGCTAAAGGTGATAAAGCAGCAGAAGCTGAAGCAGCAGGAGCTGACTACGTAGGACAAGGTGAATACATCACTAAAATCCAACAAGGTTGGTTTGATTTTGACGTAATCGTAGCTACTCCAGACATGATGGGAGAAGTTGGTAAAATCGGTCGTGTATTAGGACCTAAAGGATTAATGCCAAACCCTAAAACTGGTACTGTAACTATGGACGTTACTAAAGCAGTTAATGAAATCAAAGCTGGTAAAGTTGAATACCGTGCTGAAAAAGCTGGTGTTGTTCACACTCCAATCGGTAAAGTTTCATTCTCAACTGAAGACTTAGTTGAAAACTTCAACGCTGTTCAAGACGCTTTAGCTAAAGCTAAACCAGCTGCTGCTAAAGGAACTTACTTCAAATCTGTAGCTGTAACTACAACTATGGGTCCTGGAGTTCGCGTTAACACTGCAGAATTCAAATAAGAATTATTAATACAAAGAAGATTTGGTTAGCCAAGTCTTCTTTTTTTATCCCCTCTTCTCTTCAGAACAAAAGACAGAGCCTCTATAACTTATTTAAAAAGGCACTGTCTATTTTAGTATTCTGTTTTCTTATTTTACGTTCTTTTACTTTTTCATTGAATTATCGTATATTGTTACTATACCAGTTTTTGATGCTTCTTTTACTCCTTCTACAAAACCTTTACTAGCATCTTTATAAAATTTATATCCACTTGAACTTAACAACAACAAAATTAATATAAGTTTTATTCTATCCTTTTTACTTACTTTAGTATCCCTTTTACTGTTGCTTATAATATTTACACTCACAAAGTGATAAACTATTGTAATTACTATTAACAATAATAATTTTATAATATTAAATTGTGCAATATCATATTTTGGTCCTGTAAATCCACTATAAACTCCAAGTAATGAAAATCTAAATATGCTTACTATTAATTGGTAAATTAAAATATCTCCTAAAATAAAGTATATAAATGATTTTTTAGTATATATCATCTGTATTATCGCTAAATTAGATAAAGCTATAACTACAACTATAGCATAACTGTACTCAATCGAATTGACTCTACGATACAGAAAATCAAGCACAAATGCAACCAGTCCTCCTACAAATAGACTTATATATGTAATATAATAAATGTATCTTGCTTTATTATTAAATGAAATAGGAAGATATTCAATAAACTGTTGCTCAGGATCATCATATTTTCTTCCATTTATGACTATGATTAATGAGCTAATCAGAGCTAATATTATACATGTTTTATCAAATAATAATTCTAGTATAGTAGTTATTGTAACAAAGTAATATAATATATATAATCCTTTGTAAAATAATGGCATACTATAGTTTCTACTTGATATTAAATTCCAAATTGCTCCAAATTTTGTTTCATATTGTTGTTTAATCATTTTCATTCTCTCCCTTCAATAGTGAAAGTAATATTCTCTCTATATCATTAGTCTCAAATCGTTCTTGTAATTCTACCACATCTTCCTTACTAGTAACTTGACCATTTTCAAATACAATAATATAGTCGGCCAGGTTTTGTATTACATATGGTTCTTCGGTTACTATAATGATTGTTTTATCTTCATCCATATATTCTCTAAGAAGTGCTATCATTTCTTTTCTAGCTATTAAACCAACACCAGAAAATGGATTATCTAAAACTAATAGTTTAGATTTTGTATAAAATCCTATAGAAAATAATAGTATTTTCCTCTCTCCTTGAGATAGTTCATAAATTTTCTTATGACGATATACTTTATGTTTACTCAGAAATTCGAAACATTTCTATAAATTAAATCTTTCATCTAATTTATATATTTTATATAGCACCTCAGCTACTCGTAAAGAATCTGAAAACAAAGGTTTATCAGCTACATATGAGTAAAGATATTTAATGTCTACTTCATTTTCATGAAAATTTAGATTATCGTAAGTAATCATATTTTTCTCTGAAGATAAACCTCCTAAAAGTGTTTGAAGAAATAATGTTTTACCACTTCCACTGTTACCTGTAATTGCATAGACATACCCTTCTTCTAACTCCAAATCAATTGGACCAAGTTGAAATGTTCTTTTATTAATCAATAATTTATTCACTTTTATCATTACTCTTCTCCTCCAATACTTTATCAACTATATCCTTAATATCTTCTATATTAAGTCCATCATTAATAGCCTTATCAATTATACTCTTAAGTTCGTCTAAGTACTCTTCTTTTTTTATCGTTAAGACAGTATCTAAATCAATGTCATTTACGAAATATCCAACAGCCCCTTTTGAATAAATTAGGTCTTCTTGTAGCAATACCTCATATGATTTTTTTACGGTTATTATACCTACTTCTAACTCCTTAGCTAAACTCCTAATAGAAGGTAATTGATCATTATTTTTTAAGCTACCATTTAGAATGTTACTTTTAATTTGTGTCGCCACCTGCTGATATATCGGAACAGATGACAAATTAGAAATTTTTATTTCCATCATACTCCTCCTAATTAATCTGTTTTAATATAATTTAAATGGTTCAATTAGATAATAAAACGTTTTTGTATCTACTGTGATTATACAATAGATACAGTTTATTTGTCAATATATATTTTATTGAATTATATTTTTTATAAAACGTTAGTTAAACTAAGTAATTTAAACATATATTTTATTTGGAAAAAATTTTTTACATGGTATAATTGTATTAACTATTATTTTAGGAGTGTATTTATGATAACTATTATTGTGCCAATTTATAACGAAGAAAGAACAATACGTGATTTCGTTTATAATCTATATTGTTTGCATAATATTAAAGAACACGAAGTACTTTTCATTGATGGTGGTTCTACAGATAAAACAAAAGAAATATTAGATGAACTCTCTTATTTCGGTTTTTCATACCACTTATCAGATAAAAAAGGACGAGCAAATCAGATGAATTATGGGGCTAAAATCGCAAAAGGAGACATATTATGGTTTGTACATTGCGATAGTGTTCTTCAGAAAGATGTTATTGAAAAAGTACTTGCTTGCCCTACTGAGGTTGGTTGTCTGAAGATTAGATTTTATCCAAATAGTTTTCCTATGTGGGTTAATTCATTAGTTTCTAATATGCGAGCAAGTATTACTAACCTAGCATTTGGAGATCAAGCAATATTCATAAAAAAACAAGTATTTGAAGAAATTGGTGGGTATAAAGATATGCCTTTAATGGAAGACTACAAACTTTCTGAAGATTTAAGTGCACGAAGTTACAAAATTACAGTAATAGACTCCCCTATCACATCATCAACAAGAAGATATAAAAATCATACAGTAAAAACTATGTGGCAAATGCAAAAATTCCAAAAAATGTATCGACGTGGCGTTCCTGTCGAAAAACTAGCTAAAATGTATAAAGATGTGAGATGATTTATATAGTTCTAAGAAAAATATTCTAAATAATATAAAAGCTTATATGAAAACCAATAGGAATATAATTTATTTATATCTAAATTCGCTTTATATAAGCTTTTTAGATATCTAATAAACTTTGAGAGCTGACTCGACAAATTCAAATTCTTCGAAATTCCGATTTTTAAGTAGCTCTTGTTTTTAGTTTAAAATTATGTATTTATTTACACATTATATATAGTTCAATTTCATTGATTATTTATGGAAACTAACTTATAATTAATTTATATACAAATTTTAGAGGAGAGAATAAATATGGCAGAATATTTTAAAAAGAAACATTTAATAGAATTTGGTGAAGGAAAATTTGGTGAAGATGCACCTGAGTATTGGAAAAATTTCATGAATTACTACGGTAATGTAATGGCTGAAGGTGAATTAACAACACGTGAGAAAGCTCTTATTGCACTTGCTGTAGCTCACGCTGAAGCATGCCCTTATTGTATCGATGCATACACTAGTACATGTCTTGAAGAAGGCTGCGATCAAGATCAAATCGCAGAAGCTATTCATGTTGCTGCTGCAATGAAAGCTGGTATTACCCTAGTGCACGGTCTTCAAAGTAAAGAACTATCTGATAAATTAACAAACTAAATTTATTATGACTGAATTAAATATACCCAAATTTTTTGAGCAAGTAGAGGAAAAACAATATTTACTAACCGAAGAATTTCCAGAAGTTATGCAAATTAACGTAGGTAGTTTATGTAATATTACATGTAGTCATTGTCACGTTGATGGTGGACCTACAAGAAAAAATAACATGATCCGAGAAACTTTTGAACAAATAATCGAAGCATTTAAGGTTGGTAAATATAAAACTATGGATATTACAGGCGGCGCTCCTGAGATGAACCCAAACTTTAGATGGTTTTTAAAAGAAATCTCACAGTATGCCAAAACTGTAATCGTAAGAACAAATCTTATTATCCTAGACGTTCCTGCTTATAGAGACATACCAGAACTATATCGTAATTTGAAAGTTCAAGTAGTAGCCTCATTACCCTACTATAACGAAAAAGTCGTAGCTAAGCAACGTGGTAAAGGTGTTTTTCCTAAGTCAATAGAGGTACTGAGAAGACTTAATGAACTAGGTTATGGTAAAGAAGAAGATTTAGTATTAAACCTAGTTTATAATCCAAATGGAGCGTTTTTACCTCCTAAACAAGAAGCACTAGAAAAAACTTATAAGAAAAAACTATATGACAATTTCGAAATTGTCTTTAATAACTTATTCGCAATAACAAATAATCCAATCGGTAGATTCTCTGAATTTCTCCATAGAGAAGATCTTTACGAAGGTTATATGAATAAACTATATAAAGCATATAATCCTGCAACACTACCAGGCCTAATGTGTAGAAATATGATTTCTGTTGGTCCGGATGGATCTTTATATGATTGCGACTTTAATTATATTGAAAAACTAAAAATCTCAGGAGAAATCAACCATGTGAGTCAGCTTGTAGATAATCATACAGGTGTACGTAGAATTGTTACAGGTATGCATTGTTACGGGTGTACAGCAGGAGCTGGTTCATCTTGAGGTGGAGAAACTTGCTAGCATAGGTTATGCTAATAATATACAAAAAGAAGCCATAAATTTTGGCTTCTTATTTTTTATATACTATTTTTTTATTAATGTATTTATAATATTCCCGGCAATATTGCTAATTCCGTCGTTACTTGTAAGTTTAAATAATTCATTCATATCATTACTTAATGAATTATCCATAGAATATGATTCTAATACTTTATTAATCATTGGTGCCACAAGCGCTGAGCCTGCACCTTGATTCAGTTGTTCTAATGCCTTATTTAAAATTTCAGTAACAAATGATGGTGCTTGATTTCCACCGATAATATTATTAATTAATTCTTTAATTTTGTCACCAGATTCATTACTTCCTGAAGATAAAACATTATCTAATATATTTTTTAACATATTACACCTCTCAAATTTAATAGTATTATTCTATCAAATGAAACATAAATGTACTATAGATATGTTCAAATTTCTAAAATTAAAATCCAGGGTTGGAATTTTTCCATACCCCGGATTTATTATACACCCCTTAATTTTTAGGCTATAATTTCTATACTAAAACTTTATCGTTTTCTTTTCTCTCTCTAGGAGATTGACGAACACTTACTTCGATTTTTCCTTTTTTGTTTAATTCTCGTACTTTTAATACTGCCCATAGTTGAGCTGCGATAAATAGTGATGAATATAAACCAAAGACTAAACCGATAAGTAATGCCACGTTGAATGAGTAGATTGAACTACTTCCTAGTAATAACATAACTACTACTGTGATTATTACTGTTAATACCGTATTGATAGAACGAGTTAAAGTTTGTCTTAATGATACGTCTACAAGTTTGTAAATTTGTTCTTTTGATTTCAATACTTTTTCATGACGCATATGTTCACGAATACGGTCGAATGTAACGATAGTATCGTTGATTGAGTAACCTACAATCGTTAATACCGCTGCGATGAATGTAATATCTACTTCTAGTCTTAATAAACTTGTTATGAAGATAATTATACATACGTCGTGTAGTAAGGCGATAACACTTGTAAGTCCCATACGCCATTCGAATCTGAATGCTACATAGATAATGATACCTATTGATGCATACATTAATGCGAATAATGCATTCTTAGCTAATTCTTTACCTATTACTGGAGATACAACACTTAAGTTTGCATCTTTTTCATATTTTTTAGCAAAGTATTCTTTTATTTCTATTGATTTTTCTTGTCCAAAACTCTCTTTAGAGTGAACTGTCGCTTGTTTTCTATCTGGTGATAAAACTATTTTTTCATCTTTTACTTTTAGATTGTTTAAATCTTCTTGAACTTTATCTACTGATAGCTCAGTATTTGCTGCTACGTCAATACGAGTACCACTAGAGAAGTCAATTCCTAGGTTAAGTTTATTCATTCCTAGAGAAATAGATCCTGCAATCATAATTGCAATACTTAAAGCGAAGAATTTCTTCATGTGCTTAGTAAAGCTTAACCATTCAAATTTCGTACTTAAATTAAGTGAGTTAATACCAAACTTAGTTTCATGGATACTCTTCTTACTTACACCAAAATATCCTGGTCGACTGTTAAAGATATTAGAATTTACTAATAAACTTAATAATAATCTAGTACCAAATACCGCAGTTATAAAGCTGACAAGAATTGATAGTAATAACATTGTCGCAAAACCTTTAACACTACTTGTACCAAAAATGAATAGTACTACTGCAGCGATAACTGTTGTGAATTGTGAGTCAAAGATTGTCCATAATGATTGTTTAGCACCGTCTAAGTATGCTTTTTTCAGCGGATATCCAGCACGTACTTCTTCTTTAATTCTTTCGTACATGATGATATTGGCATCGACCGCCATACCAACCCCAAGAATTAAGGCTGCGATACCAGGAAGTGTTAGCACTCCTGAAATCATGTTGAAGAATACTACTGTGATATATACGTATGCAACCATCATCACACTCGCTACAAATCCAGGTACACGATAAACAACTAACATGAATAAACAGATAATAGCTAATGCGATAGCACCTGCATATACTGTTTGATTTAACGCATCGGCACCGAATTGAGCACCTACTGAGTTAGAGTAAATTTCTGTTAATTTAACTGGTAAAGCACCTGAGTTTAATAAAGCTGCCATTTCTTTAGCTTCTTTTACAGTAAAGTTACCAGTGATTTGAACATCTTTAGAGTTAATAGTTTGTGCTACTTGTGGTGCAGAAACATATTTAGGTTTCTCTTTAGCAGCTTCAGCTTTGAATGAGTCCCCTTCATTGAAATCCATCCAAATAACCATTAAGTTTTGACCTTGACCACGTTTACTGATTTCTGAAGTTATATTACCGAATTTATCAGCATCTTTTAACTTCAAGTTAACATCTGGCTTGTTGTTTTGATCAAATCCTTGAGAAGCACCATTTTCTTGTAAATCAGAACCATCTAAAAGTACCTTATCTTCAATATCACGAATAGTAAGGTTCGCTTGTGTTGATAATACTTTACGAGCTGATTCTTGATCTTTTACACCTGCAAGCTCAACACGAATTCTATTTCCTGATTCAACAGTAATAACCGGTTCACTTACTCCAAGAATGTTAATACGTCTACTAATAGTGTCCGCAGTTGCCTTAACAGCCGCTTCATCTATAGTTTGACCTTCTTTAAGAGGTTCTACTTGGTATAGCACCTCAAATCCTCCTTGAAGATCCAGTCCAAGATTTACTTTTTCTGCATTAGATTTTGAAGTTAATCCTATAGAAGTAAGGATAATAACTACTAATGACAAGAAGGCAAGTATTCTACTGAACTTTTTCTTCTCATTTCTTCTTCCTCTCATGAAAGTTCTCCTTTATTTTATTTTTCATTGTACAATTTATAGTAATCAAATATAAAATTATTTATATGTAAATTGCTATATAGGTAATTAATACGCTACCTTCTAATTTATCAAATTTTCGCTAAGTTATCAAGTATTTATTTAATTTTTTTATAATAATCTTCTACATATTTAATGACAGAAAAATCATTATTGTTTCCGATAACTTCATCGCACATATTTTGAATTTCTTCCTTTGCATTACTTGGACAGACACTCCATCCTGCTACATCGAACATTTCTTTGTCATTAAAATTATCACCAAATACCACACAATCTTCAATCGGAGATTTGTAATATTCGGCTAGTTTTTCAATTGCAGTACCTTTGTTACATCCTTTCGGCATGATATCGAAGAAATTAGTCGCTGAAAATGTTCCATCAACTTCTAACACTTCACTAACCTTGTTAAAGAAATTCACCACTTTATCATGATCTTTTGCAATCATCATAATTTTTTGGCAATCTTCATTGTTTTTCTTAAGTTCACCAATGATATCTTCATGAATATACATCGGTGTTTTTAATTCCTCAGGCATATCCGCTTCTATACGTTTTATACGTGCCATGCTAAATGATAAATGTGTACAGTATATATAGTTTAACGTATAAACATGAAATTCTATCTCATCATCGTTTAATTCTTTAAACATACTATATATTTTTTCTATTTCTTCAATTTTAAAGCTTTTTTGATATACTATTTCACCCGTTAATAGATTTCTAATTAAACTTCCATTGTTAGAAATAACTACATCGTTCATTCCTAAGTTGTGATAATAATGTTTTACAGCAATATCAGGTCTTCCTGTGGCAATTATAAATTTACTTCCTTTATCTTGCAGTTTGACAATCACATCTTTTGCATTTGGTGCAACTTCTTTTTTATCATTCAAGAACGTTCCATCCATATCAGTAATAAACCATTTCATTAGTTATTTTTCTCCTTTGTGAAAACTAAAAATTTACTAATTACATAATTAGCAACAAGTACTACGAATTGAATAATAAATTTACTTAAATATGCATTCATTCCTAAGTAAATGAATAACTCAACTCCGAATACTTCTATAACAAGTGTAGATAATCTAGCTGTGAAGAATTTTGTAAGTTCATATAGAACTTTCTTAAATCCAGCAGCCTTAGAGTTAAATACGTATTTAGCATTAACAAAATATGCGAATAAAATAGATAATGTTATAGATATTAAATTCGCTGGTCTAACTTCCATCCCATAGTAATACAAAATAAAGTATGTAACTACATTTACAAGTGTCGTACAAACTCCAAAGAATATGTAATTTACTATACTCTTGTATTTAGGTTCTTTGTAAAAATCCAGCATTTTCTTTATTAAATTTCTCATGCTATCCTCTTTATATTAAAATTTTGCCAACACTTAATTATATACCTATAAGAAGTTTTTTTCAAATTTTTACATGTTAATTTCTAATTCAAGTTAGAATTACATTTTATATTCCTTTGAAATTCAATCACATTTCATTTTCAATGACTAAATGTAAAAAAAGAGAGGTTTTCAACCCCTCTTCCATCTTTAAACTTTCACCTTTGGTATATAGGTAGTGAAACACCTTCTTTATATTCTCAGTATATCAATTAATCTATTAGCTGTCAATAAAATTAACTAGTTTTAAATAAATTTGAAACTTCTAATTTATACACAACTTATTTTATTTAACCTACAGTTTACTGAAAAGCTTAACTTCCGGATATTTGTCACTAAACCAGTTCATCGCGAAGTCATTTTCGAATAAGAATACGTAGTTATCATATAAGTCTTTAACTAGGATACTTCTTGAACTTGACATGTTCTCATTGATTGAATCTTCATTTTCAATCCATCGAGTTGTTTTTTGTCCAATACGCTCCATTATAACTTCTGTATTATATTCATTTTTCATACGGTGCTCAAACACTTCAAATTGTAGTTGACCTACTGCTCCTAAAATGATTTGGTTTGTATGTAGAGTTTTATAGTATTGAATTGCTCCTTCTTGTACTAATTGCTCTACACCTTTGTGGAAATGTTTTTGTTTCAGCACGTTTTTAGCTGAAACTTTTACGAAAATTTCTGGTGTAAATGAAGGAAGCGCTTCGAATTCAACTTTTTTATTTTGATATAGTGTATCTCCTATTTGATAATTTCCACTATCGTAAAGACCAATAATATCTCCCGCATAAGCTACATCAACTGTAGCTTTATCATCTGCCATGAAGTTAGTTGAACGTGAAATTTTTAATTTTTTCCCAGTTCTTGCTAAGTTTACATCCATACCACGGTTGAATTCACCTGAACATACACGTAAGAATGCAATTCTATCACGGTGTTTAGGATCCATATTAGCTTGAATTTTAAAGATGAATCCTGAGAAGTCCTCTCCTGTTGGTTGAATATCCTCTTCATTAACTCCTCTACGACCCTTTGGTGTTGGAGCATTGTCCACATAATAATTTAAGAAACTTTCTACTCCAAATGATGATAATGCTGATCCGAAGAATACTGGAGTTTGTTCTCCTTTTAGTTGTTTTTCATAATCATAATCAACACCTGCTTCAGTAATAAGAATCATGTCTTCTACACATTTTTGATACATAGTATCTTGAGCAAGTGGATTATCATCTAGAATATTATACTCTTCATCTAATTCTACGAAATCACTATCTTCATTGAATGGTTCAATAAAATGATTTTTCCTATCCATAATTCCGAAGAAGTTTTGTCCCATACCTACTGGCAGGTTCATCGGATATGTTTCAATTTCTAATTTATCTTCAATCTCAGCTAATAATTCTAGTGGATCTTTAATTTCACGGTCAACTTTGTTGATGAATGTGAAAATTGGAATTCCACGCATACGACAAACTTTGAAAAGTTTTAATGTCTGTGCTTCAATACCTTTTGCTCCATCGATTACCATCACTGCACTGTCAACAGCCATAAGTGTACGATATGTATCTTCTGAGAAATCTTCGTGACCTGGAGTATCTAAAATATTAATAATTTTGTTATCATAGTCAAGTTGCATTACTGAAGATGTTACAGAGATACCACGTTGTTTCTCTATATCCATCCAGTCACTTTTTGCATATTTTCCTGTTTTCTTACCTTTTACCGTCCCTGCTTCACGAATTGCTCCACCGAATAAAAGTAATTTTTCTGTTAATGTAGTTTTACCAGCATCGGGGTGAGAGATAATGGCAAACGTTCTTCTTTTTTCTACTTGTTCTCTAATTTTTTCTACCACGTTATTTTCCTTTCAATTTTTTATTTTATATTAAATTTCTTTTTCGCTTCTTCTACAGCAACGATTGGATCTGAATGCCAAACTTTTTTACCACCTTGAAGAATTTCATAATCTTCACGCCCTTTTGAAGCTAAGATTACTACGTCTCCTGGTTCTGATAATTCAATTATGCGTTTAACCGCATCTGTTCTAAACCATACTTTTTCATAATTTTTATGAGTCATACCTTTTTCAATTGAACCCATAAGAACTTCTACATCTTCATCACGTGGGCTATCTGTAGTAATAACGACATAATCCGCTTCTGAGATAATTTCTCCAATTAATGGCCCTTTCGAAATATCTCGTCCACCACCCATTCCTGTTACCAGAAGGGTACGTTTTCCTTTTCTTATTTCTCTAGTTGCTTCTAATAATTTTTCATATCCATCTGGAGTATGAGCAAAGTCACTGATTATATCTATTGGTAAATCATCACCTAAAATTTCCATACGACCGTATAAAGCTCCTAGTTTTGGTAATATATTAACTAGTTGCTCTACACTATATCCTTTTACCCAAACAGCACTAAGTGCAGCAAGGACATTACTTACCATAAAGTCTCCTATATAATTAGTAGTACATTCAAAAGTACCTTCTGGAGATTTTAGTGTGAAACTTGTTTTATAGATTTTATCTTCTTTATATTGTTTAATATTATATGCATAAAAATCAGCAGTTTCATCTTTGATAGAATAATTAATTTCTTGTTGATATAAGCATTTAGAAATAATTTTATAATAACTATCATCTTTGTTCAACACACCAAACTTCGCTTCTGATAGGTTATTTCCTAATGTTGAGAATAGTAAACTCTTATCATAGGCATAAGTTTGCATATCTCCATGAAAATCTAGGTGTTCGTGTGTTAAGTTCGTAAATATTGCTACATCTATATCCACATTATAAATACGCCCTAAAGCCATTGCATGCGATGATGCTTCAAAAGCAAGATTCTTGATATTTTCATGACGTAACTCTCCGATTTGATTATGTAATGTTACTACATCAGGAGTTGTATTACCAAAATAAATCGGTTCATCATCATTTTTACCAAAACCATTAGTTCCAATATAAGCGCTACTTTCTCCTAGATTTCGTAGCATATTATGAACTAATGTAGAAATACTCGTCTTACCGTTTGTTCCTGTTACTGCAACTGTGTGAATATCAGCACCTTCATTAATCTTTTTAGCTATCATACTAGCAATTTTTTCAATTTCATGCTCTCTAACAACAAGAACAGCACAATTTTCTACATTATAATTTTCATAACGACTAGCTATTACTAAAGCCGCCCCTTGTTCAATAACTTTTTCTATAAAGTTGTGACCATCTACAGTATAACCTTTAATAGCGACAAATACATCCCCTTTTCCAATTTTTCGTGAATCTTGAGAAATGCTGTTAACACTATCTGGTAATTTTCCATAAATAGTTTTTATTTTTATATTATCAATAATATCTAAAATATTCATACTATCTACCTTTTTCTTATTTTCTAACTACTAAATTATACCACGCATACTAGTAATACTCAACCAACAACGGTAATTATTTTATTTTCACTAGTAATATTGATAATCTTTTTTTCTTTATTATTTAACGAATTTCTGTCGACGATCGACTTTATATTTCAGTTATGTTGATAATTAATAAAATCTAGTGTAATATATATAAGAAATCATTATTAAAGAAACTTTAAGGAGCAACGATGGAACACGAAATTATTTCCGAAATATTAGATCATATAGCTAATAACAATATTAATAAGATTACTTTTTCAAATATTCGTAATAAAGAATTAGAACTTGATAAAGTCATTGGTAAATTAGTTAATATTAAAAACTGTATTAATCTACAATTAGAATATCGTTATAAAAGAATAATAAAACATACGAACCTTGTTACCACTGATTCTGAAAGTATCGGAAAAGTCATTATTGAACTTTTCGAATTAGCAAAAGACATAAATATAGTTACTGTTGATGAAAATATAAATATTAAAGTATCTAAAAAGTTCAAAGTTAGTGTGAATAGAAAGAAAACGACTGCAAAAGCTGTCTCATTCGATCACAATAAGAAAAAAGAATATTTCCTAGACGAAAAACAAAAATATGACTTTTTAATCGAACTAGGTATACAAAATAAAGATGGTAAAGTTGTTAAAAGTAAATACAATAAATTTAAACAAATAAACAAATACCTTGAATTTATTAAACAAGCTACTGCTCAATTAGATTCTAATAAACAGATTACAATTTTAGATTTTGGTAGTGGTAAGAGTTACTTAACTTTTTCTACCTATTACTATTTAACTGAAGTTTTAAAAATGAATGTTAAAATCATTGGAATTGATCTAAAAAAAGAGGTCATTGAACACTGTAATAATATCGCTGAGAAACTTAATTTCAAAAATCTTAGTTTCATTTACGGTGATGTTATTGATTACGAAAATAAAGATGAGATAGATATGGTTATTAGTCTGCATGCATGTAATACTGCAACTGATATAGCTATACTAAAAGCTCTGGGTTGGAAGGCGAAAGTATTCTTCGCTGTACCATGTTGTCAAAAAGAAGTTAACGGACAACTTAACTCTGATTTCCTTCCATTCATGCTAAAACATGGAATTGTTAAAGAAAAATTCTCTACTCTCCTTACTGATTCAGTACGTAGTGAAGTTCTAGAAGCATTTGGATATAAATCTGATATAGTCGAGTTTATTTCAGCAGAAAATACACCAAAAAATCAACTTATCCGTGCTTATAAAATATCGGATAATATTAATAAAGATAAAATAGTTAATCTTGAAAAATTCACTTCATCATTAAATGTGAAGATGTTCTTACTAAAAGAAGTAAACAAACTTATATAAAAATAAAGCATTAGCTCTTGATTTCGAGCTAATGCTTTTAATATTCCTAAAATTACAGTTCACTAAAGTCGTAAACTTTACCTTTTTGTCTATTTGGTAATACCGCTGCAATTACTAAACAAATTAATGCAGGTACTAGCCATTCTAAACTTTGTGCTGCTAAAGGCAGTTTTGCGATTAAGTTACTGAATGAAGCAACTTTTAATTGACTTCCAATTACAGAAACAATAGAGATTAATGTCACTACTGCCATAGTTAGTTGCATTCCTAATTTTGATAGTGCAACGTATTTGTTAACAATAACGATTAATACTAAAGCTATTGTAATTGGGTATAAGAATAATAGCATTGGTACTGAGAATTGAATAACACTTTGTAATCCTACATTTGCAATTGCAAAACCTACAATTGTGAAGATAACAGCATAAACTTTGTATGAAAGTTGTGGGAATTTTTCGTTAAAGAATTCTGAAGTCGCAACGATCAATCCTACTGTTGTAGTGAAACATGTAAGAATTACCATAATTCCTAAGAAGACACTTCCATATGTTCCAAAAATTAAACGAGCTGATTCAGATAGTACGTATGCCCCTTTGTTAACTTTAGCATTAGCTAATACTTCTGCAGGTACTGCAAATCTATTACCTAATAATCCAAGTCCAACATATAGAATACTAAATCCAATTCCTGTTGCAATACCAGCGATCCATACACTAGATAAAAATTCTTTTTTATCTTTGAACCCTAATTGTTTTAATGCACTCATCGCGATGATACAGAACGCTACTGAAGCTAGAGCGTCAAGAGTATTATAACCTTCGATAAATCCAGTACCGAATGCTAATCCACTAGTTGCATATGTTTTAGCTGCTTCTCCTGTTGAATTAAATTTAGATACACCAAGAATTACTAAAACTACAATTAATAAAGCAAAGATAGGTGTTAAAACTTTCCCTACACTATTTAAAATCTTAGTTGGATTTACTGCTAATAAAAACGCACATAAGAAATAAATTACCGTAAAAATTAATAACCATGGTAACTTACTTTCAGCTACAACTGGAGCTACACCAATATCAAACGCAGTAGCTGCAGTTCTTGGAATCGCAAAAAGCGGTCCAATTGATAAATAAAGTAAAACTAAATATGTTGTTGAGAATAGCGGAGAAATTTTTTCATCCATTTCTGCCCCATAACCATTCGGATTAAGTGCACCTACGATAAGTGTAACGATAGCGATACCTACTCCAGATACAACAAATCCTAAAATTGCTGGCCAAAAATTTCCTCCTGCACTTACTCCAAGTGTTGGTGGAAAGATTAGGTTTCCAGCACCAAAAAAGATACCAAATAATAACAATCCAGTTAATAAACCTTTTTTCATATAAAATATTTTCCTTTCTTAAATTTATAATAGTATTATTATAATACTATACCTTTTAAAAAAAGGCAAATACTTTTTAAATAATAATATAACGTTTTCAGATAATAATGCGTATAAATTTGAAAACGGATTCGAAATTGAATTTCAAATCCGTTTTTTTATTATATATGTAACCAAAGAAGTTGGATAACAAATAATACTGCAAAAAGATACATTAATGGGTGAATATCTTTCCATTGCTTTTTAGAAAGTTTTAATACTACATAGAATATAAATCCAAATGCGATACCATCATTAATAGATCCAGTTAAAGGAATACCAATAATTGTAACAAATGCTGGGAATGCTTCTGTTATATCATTCCATTCTATCTTCGCAATACTTTCCATCATAAATGATCCAATGATAATTAACGCTGGAGAAGTAATCGCTGGAACTGCTGCTAAGCTACTTGCAAGCGGGAATAAGAAAATTGATATTACTACAAAGAAACTAGTAGATAATGCAGTAAGACCTGTACGACCTCCATTTGCTACCCCTGCTGATGATTCAATATAAGCTGAAGTTGGTGTACTACCAAATAACGATGCAGCTAATGTCGCGAATGAATCAGCTAATAATGCTTCTTTTGCTCTTTCCATTCTTCCATTTTTTACTAATCCTGCTTGTGTTGTTACTGCTACCATTGTTCCTGTAGTATCAAATAATGTAACCATTAGGAATGTAAATACTATTCCATATAATCCTAATTGTAAAGCATTAATACTTTCAGTAGCTGGATTATAAAGAAGACTTAAATCCATGTGAGGAATACCAAATACTTTTTCTACTTTTAACATTCCTGTAAAGTAAGAAATAATAGCAATAATTGCCATACCAATGAATATTGCTCCTTTAATCTCTAGAGCTAGAAGCACTAAAATAATAAATATACCTAAAATTGTCATATACGCCACTGGATTTTTTAAATCACCTAGTGAAAGGATTGTATGTGGGTTTGCAACAATTAAAGCTGAGTTTTTCAGTCCTAAAAATGCGATAAATAGACCAATCGCGGCTGAAATACCGTATTTTAAATTATTCGGAATAGAATCAATTAAACTCTCACGAAACTTAGTTGCTGATAAAATTACAAAAATTACAGCTCCCATAAAACATGTTGCTAATAATGTTTTATAATTATATCCTGATGTAGCTGCTAATGTTGCAAAATATGAGTTAATTCCCATACCTGGTGCTACTACTATAGGATAGTTCGCTGCTAATGCCATAATCAGAGTACCTACTAAAATTGCAATGATAGTAGCTGTAAATACTCTATCTAATGGAATACCTGCTGCTGATAAAACAGCTGGATTTACTACTAAAATATAACTCATAGAGAAAAATGTTATTAAACCAGATACAACTTCAGTTCTAGCATTCGTATTATTTTCTCTTAATTTAAAAAGACGTTCTAACATATTTAGAAAATTCTCCTTAGTTTTTATTAATGCCGAAGCACATAAATAATAATATATGTTTTAAAAATAAAAGTCAAGAGTTTTTTCGATATAAAGTTCATATTCTATAGTTTATTTTATATTTCAATCGTTTCAATTAACGGAATAATTATTTCTAAAACATAAAATTAATTTGTTTACATAAATTTATTTAAATAAATACGAACATTGACTTTTTTTAATCTATTAATGATTCGAGTTTAAAAAAATAAAATTCTTTAAACATAATACTTAGAGACACAGCATTTTGTTTAAAGAACTATATTTTTATTCTTCATTTTCAGGGATAACTCCCATTAATTTCAATAATTTATCCCATTCTAATAATAACTGTAGGGCATATAGCATTAAAAATAGATATATCATCTTTGTAATTGGGAAATCTTGATAATCTAAAAAGAAAAATCTCAGAAAAATTACAAATATTAATGACACCGTACATATTTTAAAATGTTTTTCCCCTGGTACTTTTACATTAAAAAATATAAGGAATATAGGAGTTAAGCTCCAGCTTATAAAACTTTCTAACACAGTCATAATTTCTCCTCCTTTAAAATAATTATCCTTAATAATTTAGAATAAATATATATACGTATTATATCATAGAGTTAACATAATTTAAAACGTTATCATGCTATTGAATACAAATCTAATCGAATTTTAGCTATTAAAATATCACTAAGAAATGCTTTTAATTTCTTAGTGATATTGTCTACATTATAATATTTTCGAGAAGAATTCTTTCGTTCTTTCTTCTTTTGGATTATCAAATATTTCTGATGGAGTTCCTTCTTCTAAAACTACTCCTCCATCCATAAATATTACTTTATCAGCAACTTCTTTTGCGAAGTTCATCTCATGAGTAACTATTAACATAGTTAATCCTTCTTCTGATAACTCCTTAATAACATCAAGTACTTCTTTTACCATTTCTGGATCTAACGCACTTGTTGGTTCGTCAAATAGTAACACTTCTGGTGAGTTGGCTAAGGCACGTGCAATTGCAACACGTTGTTTTTGTCCACCCGAAAGGCTATTTGGATAAACATCTTTTTTATCTTCTAAACCAACTCTTTTTAATAACTCAATTGCTTTTTTCTCAATATTTTCAGCAGTGTCATCACCGAATGTTTTTGGTGCAAGTGTAATATTTTCAAGTACACTCATATTCGGGAACAGGTTAAAGTTTTGAAATACCATTCCTACTTTTTTTCTATATTTATTAATATTTTGTTTAGTGATATCTTCACCATCATATAAAATTTGTCCACTCGTTGGAATTTCTAATAAGTTTACACAACGTAATGCTGTACTTTTTCCACTCCCACTTGAACCTAGAATTACAATTTTCTCCCCTTTTTCAACGTTGATATTTACACCTTTTAATACTTCTAATTTTCCGAATTTTTTATGTAAATCTTTTATTTGTAATAACAATTTTTTCACCTACTTCGTTAATTTTTTCTCTAAACGTTTTACTAATAATGATAATATTGATGTAATAATAAAGTATATTGCAGCTGCTACTAAGTATGGTCCAAATGTTTGGTATGTAGCATTTTTTACAGTGTTTGCTGTAAACATAATATCCGCTACCCCTACAAAGTAAACTATTGAAGATTCTTTAACTAATGAAATAAACTCATTACCTAAGGCTGGTAAACTATTTTTTAAAGCCTGTGGTAAAATAATTAATTTCATAGTTTGGAAATAACTAAGTCCTAATGAACGACCTGCTTCCATTTGACCTTTGTCGATTGCTAAGATTCCAGAACGGAATATTTCACTAACATATGCTCCTGAGTTAATTGAAAGAGCAATTATCGCTGACATAAATGGTGTAAATGAAATCCCAATTTCCGGTAATGCAAAATAGATAATCATAATTTGCACTAAAATTGGAGTATTTCTAATTACTTCTACATAAATTGCTGCTATTATATTAAGTACTTTAAACGTACTAATTTTTGCTAAACATATTACAATACCAAGTATTAATCCTACTAGTAAAGCTATAAGTGAAACTTTTAAAGTTGTTACCGTAGCTTCTAAATACGTTGTGTAATAATTTGGAAGAAAATCAAACATTCTATTTTATACCTCTCTTTTATTCGCTTTGTGCAGCAATTTTAGCATATTTATCAAGTTCTTTTTCAAATGCTTTTTGATCTTGAATTTCTTTAATTACTGCATTTACTTGTTCTAATAATTCTTTATTACTATCATTTTTTCCTTTTTTGAATGCTATTGCCATACCAGTTGCTTCTGGATCGTTATCAGCAGTAAATGTACTAATTTTGATATCTGTATATTTATTCATTGCGATTTTCGCTACATCATCTGGAATTAATACTGCATCAATTTTTTTGTTTTTAAGATCTTGAAGTAAACTTGGTACGTCAGTTAAAGCTTGGATATTTTTATCATCCATTTTCAGTTGTTCTTTAGCATAAGTTTCATAAGTTGAACCTTTTTGAACACCGATTTTTTTGTTTTTAAGATCATCTACTGATTTAATTTCTTCGCTATCTTTATTTACTACAAAAATACCTTTACTTGTGTAATAAACATCTGAGAAATCAACTGCTTTTTTTCTTTCCTCAGTTGGGTTAACACCTGAAATTACCATATCAACTTTGTTTGCATTTAAAGCAGCGATTAATGAATCGAAAGCCATTTGTTGAATTTCAACTTGAACACCTAATTTTTTAGAAACTTGTTCTGCTAAGTAAATATCAGCACCTACTACTTTTTTATTTCCATTTTCTGTTGTTAGAAATTCATATGGTGGATAGTCAGGTGATACTCCCAGTACTATTTTATTTTTTTCTTTAACTTCTTGTAATTTATTTTTTGTACTGCTGTTTGAGCATGCTGTTAATGTTATGACTGTTATGATTGATGTAATGAATAATAATAATTTTTTCATTGTCTTGTCTCCTTTTTCTTTATTATATTATATTTTTTAGAAAAGAACTAATTATAAATAAAAAATCTCTTTGTAGCCAGTTATCTAGCTACAAAGAGACGAATTTTCGCGGTGCCACTCTTTTTGGTATATGAATACTAAGAAAATACAGTCCATGGTCAGTATTATGGTACGAAGATAAATAAAAAAGTCTTTTTATAATTTCCTAAGAAACTATAAAAAGACGAAATCATTTCCGCGTTGCCACTTTTCTTGGTATTTAGTATACCCACTCAATCTCTTTAAGGCAGAGTTACCAATTATTTAATAATTGCCTAAAAAGTGCGTTCATCTAGAAAAATTACTAACCTCACACCAACGTTAGCTCGCTAAAAATTTTTTACCAAATTACTATTCTTTTCTAAGGTTTTGTTTTATTGTTAATTATTTTACACCTTTAGTATTTTCTTGTCAAGTAAAAATTTAAATTTTTAATATTATTTTTCTAATTTCTTTATCTATATCTCTTTTAGAAAAAGAAAGAACTCAAAGAATAGTTCCTTTCTTGAGTTCTTTCCAAATATCATTTAATTATTTATTTAATAAGTTATACAATGTTTTAACATGTACTCCTGTAGCACCTTTTGGAAGGTATTTTTCCGCTTTTGATAAATATGCTGTTCCAGCAATATCTAGGTGAATCCATGGAACATTATTCGCTACGAAGTTTTCTATGAATAATCCTGCAGTTATTGTTCCTCCAAGTCTTCCTCCTGTGTTTTTCACATCAGCTACAGAAGATTTATTTAATTCTCTGAAGCTATCATCAGCTGGCATTTGCCATACTCTTTCTCCAGCTTCTTTCGCAGCTTTATTTAGTTCGTTATAAAATTCTTGGTTGTTCGTTACTGCTCCTGTGTAGAATTCTGCCAACGCAACTAAACATGCACCTGTAAGTGTTGCCAAATCTATAACTTTATTTACTTTAAGTTTTTCAGTTGCATAATATACTGAATCAGCAAGAGTAATACGTCCTTCAGCATCTGTATTAGCTACTTCTACTGTTTTTCCTGATAGAGTAGAAATAACATCACCTGGTTTATATGATCCACCTGAAATCATATTTTCACAAGCTCCTACAATAGCAATAACATTTGTTTTTAATTTTCTTGTAGCAATTAGCTTCATTGTTCCAATTACTGTTCCTGCTCCACCCATGTCACAGTGCATAATGTCCATACTATTTGCTGTTTGTTTAATTGAATAACCACCTGTGTCATAAGTCACACCTTTACCAACTAAACCAACTACTTCATTTTCTTCTGGGTTATTTAAATACTTCATAACGATAAATCTTGGTTTTTTATCTGAAGCGCGCCCTACAGCTAACAATCCTTTTAGTCCTAATTCTTCACATTGTTTTTCATCGTATACTTCTACTTCAACACCTAAAGCTGTTAATTCCTTACTTGCAATATTAGCAAGTGTTTCAGGGTATAGATATTCTGCTCTTTCGTTAACTAAATCACGAGCAAAAAATACACCGCCAATTATATCACATGCTTCACTAACTACTTCTTCTATATTTTCTAACTGTTCTTCAGTAGTTAAATTAATAGTAATTTCTGGGAAGTCTTTTCTATCAGATTTATACTTATCAAATTTATATGTTGCGTGTAAAGATCCTTCTACTGCTGCATTCACTAAATTTTTAGTAGGTATATTTTCTACTTTTGGTAAAGTAACTTGAACTTCAAATTCTTTATTTTTGGCTAAAACTTTAACTAGTTTAAAAAATGCCTCACGCACTTGATCTTCTTTTAATTCATCACGTTTTCCTAAACCTATTAATATTTCTTTTTCTCCATTATATGGTAAATTTACAAATATTTCATTAAGTTTTCCTTTAAATAATTCTTTCCCTTTTGTATATTCTAAAAGTTCGTTATTATAATTTTCATCTTCAAATATTGGTGTTACAATTACACCTTCTAATTTATTAGTATTAAATTTCATCTTAATTTACCTCGTACTTTGTACGGCCCTTCTTTATATTCTTTCTAATATTTCTTTTGCTATTTCTTTAGCTTCTAATACTGTGTTTTCTAAAGTTGTTCCTTTTTTTGATTTACCTATAATAAAAACATTTGAATATTCTTTTTTCATATATTCATTGAATTCATTAATGTTTTTATTATAATTTTTACAACAAAAACGATAGTTATCTTTTACTTTACTAACATAGTACTTATTTACATTTCCTACTACACCATGAACTTTAATTATTTCTTTTTCAACAATTTCTTTAATTTCACTATCGCTTTTTTCTATAAGTTTTTTTACCGCTTCTTCTCTACTGATATATGCTCTAACAATTTGAATTCCGCTCATTTTTATATCAATCCATTTATTACTTACGTATTCTAGCTTCGTAACATATTCACTTTCATTTTTCGGAAAAATTATTTCTCCAATTTCACGATTTATGTGTAAGTCATCTCTCTTATAAATAAGCGTAACTACTATATTAGAAACATATTTCATATCAGAATAAAATTCAATTATTTTCTCGTCATCATTAAACCACGGTAGGAAATTTTTTTGATTCAATGTTAATATTATATAGTCATAGTAGTAAATACTACCATTTGAATGAACTAAATATTTATCTCCTCTTTTTTCAATTTTTTCGACTTTTCTATTTAGTTCTAGAAATACTTTGTCTGAAAAATTTGATTCTAGAGTTTCTATAAATGATTTCAATGTGAATTTCAAGCGATATTCTGCTCCTACAGTAATATTATCAATTACATTTCTATCATACATCTCTTCAAGTACTTTGTTGATATCTTCTTTTTGAATCGTTAAAAATGATAATTCCGGCATCAAACTTACCATACTTTGTTTAGAAATATCACTAGCATAATAACTTGTCAATAGTGGTTCTATTAGTTTAACATAGATTTTTTCATTAACTATAGCTCTAAAAAACTCTTCAACTGTTAACTCTTTAATATCCTCGTCTTCTAAAGTATTATACATATTATATAAAATAGATAACTTTTCTTTAAAAGTAAATAAATCAGACATTAACAATTCTCTTTTATCAAGTGGAAGACCATATAGCATTTTTTCTGGTAAATACTTTATTCCCTCTTTTGTAAAAAATACCTTTTTTGTTGCTCCACTCTTTATTAAATATCTATGTAAACCTAATTCTATCATTAAATAAAACAAAACTCCTTGTTCACTAATAGAATTGTGCCATCCATTATCATAAATCTCTTGTCCAAGCTGAAACTTTCCGAATCTATCATTTGCAAATTCTAAATCTCTCTCGATTAGATCAATATTAAACTTTTTTGAGTTTACTCCTGAGAGTTTATCAAGAAAATAAGCACAACTTACTCCTGATAAGTCTCCTCCTATTATTGCTATATTTTTCATAATCTATCCTTCTACTTCACTTTTCCAATAAATATTTTAGATATTATATTAGCTATAACTACTGAACCAATTATTACTAAGATGTTCATTGTGCTAAAACTAGATAATAATATAGATACTACCGCTAATAACAATGTAGTTACTATCATGACACTAGTTAATAATTGTTTATAGCTTTTTATTTTAATATCTTCACTTACTGGTAAAATACTATGCCAAATATTATTACTCATTTGCTTGTACAATGGAACTAGCTGAATTATTGTTAAATAACTGTATGAAATTATTGCTAAACCACTAACATATGTATTTTTAAAACTAAAAATAACTAGAGCGGCTAAGAGCATTAGTCTTAACGCTAGATAGACTGTATTTTCTTGTCTTAAAAATACTCTATAGTAATAATATTTAAAACTATTTTCTTTTTTGAAATTATCTTTTGTTAATTTTGGTAATAGTATATCAAAATACTTTCTTCTAGCAACTTTTACACCACTTAATGGAACATCAACAAACATATTTACAAACTTTAAATAGCTTTCCATACGATGTTTGTCATAATCTGCTGCTTGATTCCAATTCACAACATATTTTTCTTGATCTCTAGCATCTAGTTTATTCCCAGCATTTTTCATAATATAATATGTAAATACTGCTAATACAATTATACTTATTAAGTAAATAATACGAATAACAATGTTATCAAAAAACACTACTAACAACTGGATAAAGATTACAATGAACATTAATAATTTAGTCCAAATTATCTCTTTATAGTGAATGACTTGGAAGTATTTTAATAAATTGTTCCAAATTAATACTATTAATAACATACAAATACTTAGTCTATCTATATTACCGATAAGATTAGTAATTGGTTTGGTAACAAAATAAAATATCACACTAGCTATTATATGGATTACTGTACTATTTATTACAGTTTTTAATCCTACTTTTCTATAATATTTTTCTAATGGTAATAAAAATACCGCATCCGCTTCTTTAATATGAGTTTTAATTTTTGAACTTACTAAATAATAACTAAAGGCAACAGTCGCTGCTATGTAAACTGAGTATAATTCTACTTTACTTGCAATAGCAATCCATTTCGAATAATTTATAAGTGCTGCTCCTAAAACTATAATAAGAAACATTATAAGGTGCGAATTAAAAATGTACTTACTATAGGTTAACTTTAACTCTTGCTCTTTCTTTCGTCTGTCAGAAAAAATATTTTCTATATTACTCATTATTTCCTCGCACTGTTAATGATAAATATATTTCATCTAAAGACGCACCTGCCATATTAAATTCTGCTCTTAATTGTTCTAAATTACCATTTGCTAAAATTTTTCCTTCGTGAATTATTACAAAGTTATCACAATATTTTTCTGCTGTTGCAAGAATATGCGTAGACATTAAAATACTTGCTCCAGCATCCCTTCTTTCACACATCAAGTTAATTAAATCATTTATTGCAATAGGATCTAATCCTAAAAAAGGTTCATCAATTATGTATAGATTTGGTTCTACTAGAAAAGCACAAATTATCATAACTTTTTGTTTCATACCTTTTGAAAAATGAACAGGGAAGAACTTTTTCTTATCTTTTAATTTAAATAGTTCTAATAATTTTTCAGCTCTTTTCCATGTTTCTTCCAAATTCAATCCATAAGCCATTGCTGTAAGATTAATATGTTCTTCTAAGGTAAGTTCTTCATATAAAACGGGTGATTCTGGTATATAACTGATACTTTTTCTATATTTTTCATTATTTCCAGTAATTGTTATTCCATTAACTTTTATTTCACCTTCCATAGGTCTAAGTAAACCTAAAATATGTTTAATTGTTGTACTCTTACCAGCCCCATTAAGACCTATTAATGCTGTTATGCTTCCCTTAGGTATTTGGATATTAACATTATCTATTATTTTTCTTCTATTATACCCTCCACCTAAGTTACTAATTTCTAATACATTCGTCATTTTTTATTACTCCTCTCTCTAACTCGTCTAATATCAAATCTATTTGTCCATATGTTTCTTCTTTAGTGTTACTATTATTAATTACATAGTCACCCAGCTTTGATTTATCTTTTGAGCTCATTTGGCTTTTTATTCTACTCATCGCTGAATCAAGAGAAAGTGAATTTCGATTCATCAATCTTGTTAATTGTTCTTTTTCATTTATATGAACCACTAATATCTTTTCAACTAAATCTTCAAATCCAGCTTCAAACAAGAGTGCTATATCTAAAAAAACTAATCGTTCATCGCTATGTTTTTCTTGTAATTGTAAAATTTGTTTTCTTATATAAGGATGCACAATACTATTAAGTATTTTTAAATTTTCCTCATTACCAAAGACTAATTTCCCTAATTTTTCACGGCTTATCTCATTGTTCTCAATAATCCTTAAACCAAAACTTTTCTCAAGTTTTTCTCTTACTTCATCACTAGTTAATGCAGTATGACCTAATTTATCAGCATCAATTATAGTATATCCTTTATCCTTCAGATAATTTGATACTGTACTTTTTCCACATGCAATACTACCTGTAATTCCTATATTCAAAATATCAACTCCATTAAGTTTCTTATGTACAATTTTATCATAAACCGTAATCATTTACCACATTTTACGAATCAATAAAAAAATATAACACATAAAAATTACTCTCTCTACCATTGTTTAATCCTTAGATAGAGAGAGTAAATATTAATATTATTTTTCTTTATATGGATGAATATCCATTTCCTCAAGTTTTACAAATTTTCGTTTTGTAACTACTTTAAATGTTAAATACATTAGTACACCGATCGCTGGACAAACTAAGTTATACGACATTTTTACAAAACCACCAGTTGCATAATCTGAAACTAATTGAAGTAAAATTATTGTTGCAAATGATATTAACGCAATGTAAGAACCTACAATTCCTGTTTTTGATGTATATGGTAATACATCCTCAGCTTTTTTTCCTTGTTTAGCAATTGCCTTACGTAGACGAATTTGCGAAATTAATGAGACCATCCAAATAATCATTACTATAATTCCTACCATTGATAATAACATATAGTAACCACTTGGATTAAGTTTTTCAAAAATGAAACAAAGAATCATAAATAGTGCCGATACTGTTAAAGCAAATACAGGAATTGAATTACTATTTAATTTCTTAAATACTTTTGGTCCGTAATCATGTGAACTTAATGAGAATAATTGTCTACTTGAAACATACATACCTGAGTTTGCAGCTGATAATACTGATGTTAAGATTACGGCATTCATAATTACTGCCGCTATTTCTAATCCAATATTTTGAAAAACAATTGTAAATGGAGAAGCCGTTACATTGTTTGTATCTAATAACCTTGGATCATTTGCTGAAACTATTGAAGATATAATTATCATCGTAGCTATGTAGAATATTAAAATTCTCCAAAACACTTGTCTTACTGCTTTTGGCATTGTTTCTTTTGGATTTGGAGATTCACCAGCTGTAACAGCTACTACCTCAGTTCCTCCAAATGAAAATGCTGCTGTAGATAATACCCCAAATAAACCTAAAGCTCCTGCACTACTTGTTTTTTCTCCATTTTGGATGAATGTATGAATACCAGCTTCACTATTTCCAGTAGCACCAAAAATAATTGCAGCACCAACTAATAAGAATGCAACAACAGTCATTACTTTGATTATTGTTATCCAATATTCAACTTCTCCGAAAACTTTAACACTTACTAAGTTTAATAAATATAATAATACTAAAAATACAATACAAATAGAAAATGTTGAAAACTGTCTGAAGAATTCCCAATAATGTAGTATTTTTGATAATGTGATAATATCTACACTAGCTACTAAAATCCATAGAATCCAGAATAACCAACCTACTCCAAAACCTACCCCTGGATCAATAAAACGCGTTGCATAGGCTCCAAAAGAACCAGAAACAGGATAAAATGTCGCTAATTCTCCTATAGAAGCCATTAAAAAGTAGATAATAACTCCAATCAATGCATAAGTAATAACCGCTCCATAAGAACCTGCTTTACTTACAACTGCTCCACTTGCCATAAATAATCCTGTACCTATACATCCGCCTATAGCAATCATACTAATATGACGAGCTTGTAATTTTCTTTCCATTTTAGAATCTGTCATTTTCTTCATCCTTTCTTATAATATATTATAACTATATAAGTAATGATTATACTAGAATATTTATATTTTGTAAATAATTTTCTGAAATTTTATTATTATTTTTTAAAAATTTAAGAGAACATTCCAATTAACTTCGATTAATTGATAACGGATATCATTTAATAGAATTTTATTTTATATTCTAGAATATAATATTTTTGTTGAAATGTTTACAGTTTATATCGCCAATTTTCACAATAATTCAATTTATTTTTAAAAAAGTATTTGATTACAGTTATTATTATATCAAAAGTTAAAGCATTTACAGACTTTCACTTTAGCTATATAATTTTTTGTAGAAAGCACTATTCTATTAATATTAGGAGGCATTATTATGACAACATTTTATAACGAAGCTAGGGAATTTGCAAAAAAATATATTGACCCTATTGCTAAAGAAATTGATGAACAAGAAAGATTTCCAGAAGAAGTTTTTAGAGAATTAGGTAAAGCTGGATATTTCAAACTTATGATTCCAAGAGAACTTGGTGGACTAGGAAAAGATATGCAAGAACATGCAGATACTTGTCGTGCATTTGCTAAATCTAGTGCGACAGTTGGTCTATGTTACATGATGCATAACGTTGCTTTAAATTGTGTACTTTCATATGCTGATGATAATCTTAAATCAAAAATTTGTAAAGATATTGTAGAAAATGAAAAATTTATGGCTCTTGCATACAGTGAATTAGGAACTGGAACTCACTTCTACATTTCTGATGTTAAAACTGAATTCAAAGATAGTTCTGTAATTTTTAATGGACTAAAAAGTATGGTTACTTCTGCTGAATTTGCTTCTTACTACTTAGTACTTACTCCTTCTAATGTTGAAGGTGGTATTGATAACTGGGTATTCCCATTAGATTCTAAAGGTCTAGAATTCAAACCTTCTACTTGGCATGGTTTAGGTATGCGTGGAAATGTTTCATGTCAAATGGCAATTAATGATGTTGAATTAGATAAAGAACTACGTATAGGTAAAGCCGGCTCTGGAGTTGATCAAGTATTCACGATTGTTGCCACATACTTCATTACAGGACTTGCTGCCGTTTATAGTGGATTGTGTGAAGCTATTCTAGATGAAGCAGTAGCTCATACTACAAACAGAAAATATCCTGATGGAAAATCATTAAGTGAGATTGAAACTGTTCAAATTCATCTAGCAAAAATTTACAGTCAAACAAATGCTGCTGTTTTAGGAACAAATGAAGCAGCTCGTAGTTTCTTAGCTAAAGAAAGTGACATGTTAGCAAAAATTTTATCAGCTAGAATTTTCGCTAGTGAAGCTGCTATTGAATTAGCTCGTCTTGGTATGCGTGTTGGTGGTGGTAAAGCTTATAACCGTGTTGGAAATATGGAACGTTACTTAAGAGATGCTTTCGCAAGTCATATTATGGCACCGAGTGTTGACGTACTTACAATTTGGTTAGGAAAAGCAATTACTGGGCAACAATTACCATAATAATTACTAATGAAATCAAATTTTTAAGGGATTAACCCAAAAGTCTTAGATTTTAAAAAAAGTTTATAAGAATACTTATAGACGAAGTGGTTTATTAATATCTAAATTCGCTTTATAAAAGCTTTTTAGATATTTAATAAACTTTGCGGGGTGACTCGTCAAAATCGATTTCTACGAAATCACGATTTTTGAGTCACTCCCTTTATTTAAAAATTACAAATAAGAAAAGAGGAATAATATTATGTCAAAATTAAAAGTTGGAGCTGTAATCTATGATCCAAAAGTAACTGTAATTTGGGGAATTATTGCAAAATTCTTTGAGGATGAAAACTTTCCTATTGAACCCGTTTATTATAAAGACTATAAAACACAAGTAGACGGTCTTTTATCTCGAGAAATTGATGTTGCATGGAATTCACCATTAGCTTGGTTAGATACTTATCTACGTACTAATGGGACTTCTCTTAATGGCTCTATGCGTGATACCGATCGTGATCGCAGTTCTTATTTAGTAGTAAAATCAAACAAAAATATTGAATCAATTAACGATTTAAAAGGTAAAACAATTGGATTTGGTGCTATCGATTCACCACAAGCAAGATTAATTCCAATCAATCATCTTCACAAAAATGGATTAGAATTTGAAAAAGATTATATAGAAAAACGTTTTGATATTGGAGTTGGTCTTCATGGAGATCATGTTGGTGGAGAACTCGATTCTGCTATTGCTTTAAAAAATGATGAGGTTGATGCTACATGGATGTTAGATTTAAACTACAAAGCTTGGATAGCTGATGGAACTTTAGATGAAAATCAAGTTAATATTCTCTCAAAAACTGATTTCTTTGATCATTGTATATTCTCTGGACATCCTGAATTAGAAGTAACTATATTCGAAAAATTCATAGAAGTATTACATAAAATGGACTATAATAACCCATCTCACAAAGAGATGATGGATATGGAAGGATTAAAAGAATGGATTTCAGGTCGTACATCTGGATTTAAACAACTTACTGAAGCAAATGAGTATTTAAACTTTTTTAGAGAGTTCCATGGAGAATAATTATGACTATTTCATCTTTCTCAATTTCTCTTCTAGGTAGTATGCCTAGAAGTAAAAAACTATTAACTGCGAAGAGAAAATTAAATAAAGGTAAGCTTGATATTTCTTTATACAAAGAAATTTTAGATGAAGAAACAAAATACTTAATAAATCTACAAGAAAATAATAATATTGATATTATAACTAATGGTGAATTAAGTCGTGATAATTACGTTTCATTTATAGCTGAAAAACTTAACGGTGTTACTATGATGAGTATGGCTGATATGTTTGACTACATTGAGGATAAGCAAGGCTTTGAGCAAATATTAGAAATATTAGATGTACCTGCTATTAGTATCAAAAATGCAATTTGTACTGGTAAAGTTGAATATAATAAACCTCTGGTAGCAGATGAAATGATTGAATTAAAAAAATTAACATCAAAAAAAATTAAAGCTACATTGCCAGGGCCATATTTAATAACTCGTTCTATGTGGCTACCTACTCTTTCAAAAAAATACTATGAAAGTAAGGATACACTTGGAGAAGATGTAATAAAAGTTTTAAAACAAGAAATTGATGCTTTAGTCGACATAGGCGTTGATGTAGTTCAATTTGACGAACCTGTATTAACTGAAGTAGTATTTTCTGAGGGAAAAACAAGATCTTTCATGTGTGCAGCACTTTCTGAAAAAAAAGATCCTACTGAAGAATTAAAATTTGCTACAAAATTGATAAAATCTATCATCTCCTATGCTAAAGAGAAAGGCATATTAGCATCTCTACATGTATGTCGTGGAAATTGGAGTCGGGATGAAAGCATACTTCTTACCGGTCCTTATACTCCACTCTTACCATTATTTGAAGAAGCTTTGCCTAATATATTAACACTTGAATTCTCAACACCTCGAGCGGGAGAAATTTCATCTTTATTTAGTAGTAAGATAATTAGAGAAAATTGTATACTTGGCCTTGGTGTAATGAACCCTAGAACTGATACTATTAAGCCATTGGAAGATATTCTTACAAGAGTTGAAGAAGTTTTACAATTTATTCCAAAAGAAAGAATTTGGTTAAATCCTGACTGTGGTTTTGCAACCTTCGCTAATAGACCCGTTAGCACTATGGACATAATAAATAAAAAATTATCTCGTCTAAATGAAGCTAAAATCATATTGAGGAAACTATATGAGTAATCTATACGAATCTAATAATTATGATTTAACTTTTAGAGGAATTTTATCAAATAATATATTTAAGATGTACACTAATAATGATATTATAAATATATCTAGTGAAATTAGTTTTGATATTAATGCTGATTATGCAAGCAGTATTAATTATTTTGCAGCTTCTATCTTAGGCGGAATTTCCCATAGTATTGTATCACAAAGCAAACAACATAATATTGATATTGAAGAACTTGAAGGAAAAATACATCTTAATTTAAAAAATCCACTTTCTCTAATCGGTGTTAAAGGATACAACGAAGAACCTAAAATAGAATCTTGTGATATTACATATTATTTATATGCTGATTTTGATGAACATGGTTTACTAAAATTTTGTAATACTTCTCTTAATAAATCATTTATATACAACACACTAAAACATGTAATCAACTTTGATATAAAATTTATTTTAATAGAATAAACTGTTAAAACATCCTGATAAAATTTTTTATCAGGATGTTTTAATTAAATATTATAAAATATATATTCCTAAAATGAAATACATAAAAAAGAAAATCAGATATTTATCCGATTTTCTTTCTTTTTTATTAGATTTCTCTTCTAGTTCTTCTTCTTGGACGTGGGTACATTTCTTGTTCTACTTCGTTTTTACCGTAACCACTTGTAAATGAGCTAGCTTCTGGTTGAGCCGGACGTTGTGCTAAGATATCTCTTTCAACACTCACTCCATCTTCTTCAAATCCAGTAGCGATTACTGTAACGACGATTTCATCAGTTTTTTCTAACTCTTCATTAAATACTGTACCGAAAATCATATTTACTTCATCATCACTAGCTTCTTGAACGATACTTGCAGCTGCTTGAGCTTCAAATAAACTTAATGATGGACCACCAGTAATGTTTAATAACACACCTTTAGCTCCAACGATTGAAGTTTCAAGTAATGGAGATGAAATAGCTTTTTTAGCTGCTTCAATAGCTCTGTTTTCACCTGAAGCTACCCCGATACCCATTAATGCAGAACCTTGGTCAGCCATAATTGCTTTAACATCTGCAAAGTCAAGGTTAACTGTACCTGATACGTTAATTAAATCAGAGATACCTTGAACCCCTTGACGTAACACATTATCAGCTTCAACGAATGCTTGCATCATTGGAGTAGATTTATCTACGATATCTAATAATCTATCGTTAGGAATAACGATAAGTGTATCTACTGCACCTTTAAGTGAGTTAATTCCTGCAGTTGATTGTACTTGACGTTTTTTACCTTCAAAATTGAATGGACGAGTAACAACACCTACAGTTAAAGCACCTAATTCTTTTGCAATTCCTGCTACGATAGGAGCGGCACCAGTACCAGTTCCTCCACCCATACCAGAAGTAACGAATACCATGTCTGCTCCTTCTAGTGCTTCTTCAATTTTATCTTTAGTTTCTTCAGCAGCTTTACGCCCTACTTCAGGGTTAGCACCTGCTCCAAGACCTTTAGTTAATTTTTCTCCGATTTGAATTCTAACGTCTGCTTTAGAGCGTTTTAAAGCTTGAGCATCTGTATTAACTGCGATAAACTCAACGTTTTGAATTCCACTTTCTACCATTCGGTCAACGGCGTTACCACCACCGCCACCAACACCTACTACTTTAATTACTGCTGATTGATCAAATTCTTCAAACATTCTTTATTTCCTCCTGATTGTTATTCAAAAAACGAATTATACATTTTAGTTATTTTGTCGAAAAAGTTTTTATCTTCTTCTTTTTTCTCTTCTTCATAATAAGTTTCTTCTTCATGAACATCTTCATGAGTTTCACTTACCACTGGCGCTTCAACTTTTGAATTGTTTACTGTAATTTCTTCTACTGCAGAAACATTTTCAAATGTTGAATTTGTATTTTTTATTGTTGGTACTTCATCAGTTACTTGATATCCAAACAATGATTCAATTTTGTAACTACTTGTTAATGTACCTACAACAACAGATAATTCTGGCGAGTTAGCTCCTATGATTTTTGGTGAACCAATTCTTACATTCATTTTTCTTAGCATATCTTTTGCCAAGTCAAGAACACCAGGCATAAGTGTTGTTCCACCTGTTAACACTACGTTACCTTTAACTCTATTTATACCAGCTTTTCTTAGTACATCGAATGAACGTAAAATAATCTCTTCTACAATTTCTTCAATGTAATCCGCTAGTTCTTTTTGTGTATATGGTTCTTCATCTGGTTCTAAATTATCTAAGTCAATAATTACTTGTGGTGATGCTAAGTCATAAAAAGCATGCCCTTGAGTAACTTTTATCTCTTCTGCACGTTTTAATGGGACATTTAAAACATCTGATATTGTACGTGTAATATCTTCACCAGCTAACTCGATTGATTGTGATAATTGAAGAATACCATCTTCAAAATAACTCACAGTCGTAAGTCCTGCTCCAATATCAATAATCACTGACCCATAATCTTTTTCTTCGTCATTTAATAGTAATTCACCTAATGAATGAGATGTACAAAATGTTTCGTTACAATCTAATCTTAAGTTTTCAATACTTTTATATATTGTGTGAAGATGAGTTTTAGATGTTAAAACTCTATTCCCTGTTACTTCAAATGAATTATGAACAGTCATTCCTTTTGGTTTTCTAATATTTTCAATATCATCAAGACGATAGTAATCTGGAATTACTTGTACCACTTCTCTTTCTCGTGGTAATGGTAGTATTTTTGCTTCTTCAATTACTTCTTCGATATCTCTACCATCAATATCGTGTTTTGTATCAAATTTAATTTCCGCTACACTTTTTTTAATATGAGTGTGTATACTTGGAACTGCTACATATAATGATCTTATGTCCTTATTAGCTTCACTTTTCGCAATATCTATTGCTTTTTGAATATCTCTAGAGGCAGATTCTACATCAATAATGTTCCCTCGTTTAATAGATGTTGTTTTTACAACACCAACACCGAGTATATTCAATTTTTCATATACTACATCTGCTATTATCACTTTTATACTAGATGATCCTAGATCTATTGAAGTATACAATTGTGAACTCAAGTCAAACACTCCTTCCTTTTAAACTTTGTTATTATAATAAAATTGTAAATACACACATATTTTATTTACACATACTAAATTATAACATAAAATTAGAAAAAAAAATATGAAAAACATCAAAAAAAATTAAATTTTATTAAAATATTTTCAATTTGTAATATAACGAATAAGTTTTTTTCTTTTATATAATTTTTCAATAAAAAAAGCATCCAAAATACAAAATTTAGGATGCTTTTTTAACTATTCATTTTTCTTATTACGTGTTGATTGTTGTTTGCTATTATTGTTCTTGTTAGAAGAATTGCTTTGATTATTTGTAGTAGAATTTTCAGATTTATTACTTTGTTGTACTTTTTCTTCTTTTTCTACACTTTCATTATCTTTATTTGATTTCTCATCATCATTTAATCCCTGTCTTGATAGTAGTTTCTTAATACTATCATTTCTAACTTTTTCTGTTTTTGGTGTTTCAAGATATGCACCGTTTATTAAATTTAAAGTAGTATTATTTTTATCTTCAATATATTTAGATATTTCTTCATAGTAATTCAACTTATCTGCAAAGCTAGCTCTTAATGCTTTAACTTTTTGACCATCTTTCATATAAATAATTACTCTATCATTTTCATCATTGATTATTTCAGATATTTGTAATCGTACTTCCTGTTTAAGTTTATTTAAATTTTTGTAAACTTCTTCAAGTTTATTACTATCATCATTGAAATTTTCTATAATAGGTAAATTATAATTGTTTCTAATTTTTCCAGAATATGGTTTCCCATTTTCCATTATTATCTCTAAACTACCATCTTCTTTTTTGTTTTGTGCAATAAAACTATACTCTTCTACATGCACCTTTATAGAGGAAGGCAATTTAGATTTTACTGTTACTGATTTAAATATATCAAATCTTGATTTTATATTATTTTGAATTTCATCATCTTTTATTGACCATGTTCGAAGATCATTGTTAATATTCCCAGCCTCGAGTATTTCTTCTTTAGTAATTTGATTGTTACCTTCAACTTCTATTGTTTTTAATTTTAAATAGCTACTGAATAAAAGTACAAATACTCCTATTACAATTAAAAATAAAGTTACTATGTAAAATACTTCACGTCTTTTTTTTCTTTTAATTTTTTCCAATGAACTGCGACGATTGTCTTTGTTCATTCTTTCAAGTAACTTCCTATTCTTCTTGTTCATAGTTTTTTAATCCTCTTGAATAATCTTCTTAAATGTTGCTATAAATTCATCTCCACGATCTTCAAAACACTTATATTGATCCCATGATGCACATGCTGGAGATAATAATATTGTGTCTCCATGCTCCGCAAGTGAACTTGCTAAAATAGTAGCATCATCAATTTTAATTGCTTTATGACAATCAACATTATTATCAATAGCTAAGTTATATAATATCTCTTTACTTTCACCTACTACTACCATAGATTTTACTCTTGGTAGATATTGAATTAATTCTTTGAAATCTATTCCTCTATCTTGTCCACCACAAACAAGTATTATATTTTTTTCAAATCCTGATAGTGCTCTAGTTGTTGCAACTGGATTTGTAGCTTTTGAATCATTATAGAATTTTACTCCTTTATGCTCTCCTACAAACTGTAATCTATGTTTTACTCCACTAAAAGTATAAAGAACATTTTGAATCGATTCTTTGTCAGCACCTTTTATAAATGATATTACAGCAGCATTTATTGCATTTTCCACATTATGCATACCCGGAAGTGAAAGTTTAGTTATATCAAATAATTCCACACCCTCAAAAATAACCATATTATCTCTTACATAGATATCTGCTTCTATATTTTCTTTTGTATCATAGAATAGCACTGTAGAATTTATTTTTTCTATATCATATTTATCTTTTTCAGCAATATTCAATATTAAGATATCATTTTTGTCTTGATTTTTATAAATATTTCTTTTAGCATCTCGATAATTTTCAACACTACCATGATAATCTAAATGCCCAACACCAAGATTAGTAATTACAGCTATCGATGGTTTGAAATATTTTGTTCCTTGTAATTGAAATGATGAAACTTCAGTAACTAATAATGAATTTGGATGGTTGTATGCAATTTCAATTGAAGGATATCCAATATTACCAGCTAAAAATACATCTTTTTTTGCAGCTTTCAGAATATCGAAAGTCATCTGTGTAGTAGTTGTTTTACCATTTGTTCCAGTAATAGCTACCATATCAATATTAAACAATGTATTTGCTAACTCAATCTCAGTTATTATATCAATTTTCTTGTCAATTGCTTTTTGTAAAAATTCAATTTGATATTTAATTCCTGGATTTTTTACTATTAAATCAATATTTTCTAAAAGTTCTAATGGATGTCCCCCATCAATTACTTTAACGCCGAATTCCCTCAACTCAGCTGCTTTTTCATCGGTACTTAAATCATCATATGCATTTAAAGTAACATCATATCCAAGTTTGTTTAAGATTTTTGCAGTTGAATAACCGCTTCTTGCAAATCCTAACACTAATATTTTCTTGTCTTTTAAATTAATCATTTTAAATAACCCCTATAAAGTAACCTATAGCAGATGATATCACAGCTATAATTACAAAAATATAAACAGTTTTTACTTCACCATACCCAGATAATTCGAAATGATGATGTAAAGGTGACATTTTGAAAATTCTTTTTCCTGTTTTTTTGAAGTAAGCCACCTGAATTATTACAGATAAAGTCTCAAGTATATATACTAAACCTATAAATAAGAATGCTATTTCTTTATGCAAGATTACTGAAATCGCGGCTAAAATTCCACCTAAAGCTAAAGATCCAGTATCCCCCATAAAGATTTTTGCCGGATTTTTATTAAATAATAAAAATCCTAAAAGTGCTCCAACTATTGTCAGACAGAAAACTAATACAGGAAAATTATTTTCCTTATATGCTAATAAAGCAAATGTACCAGTGGTAATAATTGTAACACTTGTTGCTAGACCGTCTAATCCATCAGTTAAATTAACCGCATTAGAAAATCCTGTTTGCCAAAATACTAAGAAGATTAGATATAAATATGAAATATTAAGATTATAATCTAAACCTGGAATATGTATATAATTTATATCCTTATAAATAAATGTAACTAAGATATAAAATATTACAGAAAATAGTATTTGTAGCATTAATTTTTTTCTTGGAGCAAGTCCATCATTTTTCTTCTTAACTACGATAAGCATATCATCTATATAACCAATAATTGAAAATGAGATAGTTGTGTAAATGAATAAAATATAATATTGAATGTTTTCACTATCCAAGATCATTGCAACAATAAGTGAAATTACTATTGAAGCTATAAAAGATATTCCTCCCATTGTTGGAGTACCTTTTTTATGCATATGACTTTGTGGACCTTCTTCTCTAATTGCTTGTCCAAATTTTAGAACATGTAAATATTTGATTAATCTTGTTAGCATTAGCACTGTCAGAAAATATGCTACCAATAATAACGATATAGCAAATACTGTATCTGAATTACTCATTTCGTTCTCCTAACTAAATTTTATTTTTATCTTGTCCCCTTTTTTTATAAATCTCTGCGCAGGAATTGATTGTTGTTTTGCAAATCCATTACCTTCAGTTTCAATATCTAAGCCGGCTAATTTAGCATAATTTATGACATCAATCTTAGACCATCCTATGAAATTAGGTAATACTATATTATCATCCGAAACTAATAGAAATACTCTTTCATCTTGTTTTATTACATTATCAGCCGAAGGATATTGTCCAATTATATTATTACCAGAGCCAATTGTTATGATATTTTTTGTTTTTTGTTGTAATTTTAGTACTGTTGAATTAACGCTCTCACCTACAACATTTTCCATTTGATAACTTTTTATAGTGTCGTTATCATTAGATTTTTTTACATTTAAATAATTTAATGTATTTTCCATAATTGGTTTGAAAATCTCAGAGGCTCCGTATGCACCACTAGCTCCAAGCTCTTTTGTCGGTAATTTCATACCAACATACAAAATAACCTGTGGATCTTCACTTGGTGCATAACCAATAAATGAGTGCAATACTTTAAATGGACTCTTATAATATGTCCCTGTCTTAGGATCTACTACCTCTGCAGTTCCAGTTTTTCCTGATGTACTGTAGTTATCTATAGCATATCTCTTACCACCTTGAGCCCAAGTACCATTAACTACCCCGTATAGTTCTTCTTTCATTATATCTGCTGTTTGTTTTGATATTGGATTCCCAACTACTGTTTTCTTTCCTATATTAACATCTTTATCCAATGTTTTATCATGAACTCGCTGTAAGAAATACGGTGCTAGCATTTGACCATCATTCAAAATTGCTGTCTCTGCTTGAACCATCTGCATTGCAGTAACTGTACTACCTTGACCAAATACGGTAGTCGAAGCAGATACTTTATTATTAAATACTAAATCTCCTGTTGCTTCATTTCCATAAAGTGAATTCGTACTTCTACCAAATCCAAAACTTTCTAAACCGCTTTTTAGTTTTTCAGTTCCTAATTCATTTAAAAGTGTTAACATCAAAGTATTAGATGATTGTTGGAATCCATGACGTTGGGTTATTGTACCCCATCCTGTTTTATTCCAGTCAAAAATAGTAGCATCTTCCACTTTGTATGAACCAGATCTATAGTAACCTTCTGGTTTATAAATATTATTTTCAACCATTAGTGACATAGTAAAAGTTTTTAAAGTAGAACCAGGTTCATAGGCTGAATTATAAAAAATATTCGACCAAGCGCTTGAAAGATTTTCTTGAGTATTTGGATTGAAAGCTGGAGTTTGTCCTAATCCTAATATTTCGCCTGTTTTTGGGCTGATTGCTATTGCAAAGGCACTTTCTGGTTCATATTTGTCATGGATATCTTTTAATGTATTATCAATAAATCCTTGAATATTTTTATCAATCGTTAAATAGATATCTGCTCCATCAACAGGTTTGATTTCTACTTTTGGTATGTTAGAGACTACTTTACCCCAAGCATCTTTAGCATAAGTAATATGCCCTTCTTTACCTCTTAAATAGTAATCAAATGTCTTTTCAACCCCTAATCGACCAGTAATCAAATCACTATCAGGTGAATTTTGTGCGAATCCTAAAAAGTTCCCTAGCATACTTCCATTAGGATAATATCTTTTTGTTGTTGCTATAAACTCAATTCCAGGAAGTTTTAACTCTTCTATTTTTTTCTTATCTTCTACACTTATATCCTTACCAGCTGTACCAAATTCTACTTGATAAACACCTTTTTTATTAAGTATTTCTTTTATCTTACTTCTATCTAATTTAATAAATTTAGATAATTCATCTGCAGTTTTATCGACATCAATAACATGACGAGGATTTGTGTCATCCTCAGTCGCTTTATCAGAAACTACTGCAACTATCTTATAAGATTCAATATTATCTGCTAATATATTCCCATTTCTATCGAAGATTTTCCCACGATTTGGTTGTAGACTACTGTCAATTTTATATTTTTTATCTGCTAATTCTGTTAAATTATGGCCCCTAACAGTCCCTATTAGCATCATTTGTCCAATATTTAATATTAATATCCATACAAAGAAAAAAACAAAAATTAGAAAAAATACAATTTTTGTTCTTTCTCGAGAGATATAATCTTTTCTTTCTAAACTTTTTCTATCTTCCAAAAACTTTAAAGTTAATATTTTCTTAAAAAGTTTTATCAATTATCTCACTACCTTTATACTATCTTTTTGAGTTTTCATTCCTACTGTCTCAGCAATTTTTTTAACTCTTTCGTAAGATGACAGATTGTTTATCATAACTTTTTGTTCGTTATTATTTTTTTGTTTTTCAGATATAACAATATCATTTTTTTGTTGAGCACTTCGTAGCGAATAAATCTCTCCCTTATAGTTTAACATAACTACGTTAGCAAGTAAAATAACTCCTACAAAAACTCCATAAGCAGTTTTTTCTAAAAAATTAAATTTCACTTTTTCTTGTACTTTACGTACTCCATATTCTCTACTATATACCTTTAGTGTAGCCATAAATCTTTCCTCCCCTCTAATTTGTCTGTACTTCTGCCACCCTTAGTTTGGCACTTCTTGATCTATTATTCTCTTCTAATTCGATATCACTAGGATATATAGGCTTTCTCGTAATTACTTTTAATTTAGATAAACTTTCTTCAGGCATAATTGGTAGATTTTTTGGAATATCTTTTGCCTTCGCGTATGAATTGAATATTTGTTTACAAATTCTATCTTCTAAAGAGTGGAAAGTAATAACAGAAATTCTTCCTCCCACTTTAACGATATCAATTGCTTGTTCAAGTGAATCTTCAAATACCGATAATTCATTGTTCACCGCAATACGAATAGCTTGGAATACTCTTTTAGCTGGATGTCCTCCAGTTCTTCTTTTGGCAGCAGGGATGGAATCTTTAATAATTTCTACTAATTCAAAAGTAGTTTCAATAGGTTTTTGTTCACGTTTTTTCTCAATATTCCTTGCTATTTGTTTCGAAAAATTCTCTTCTCCATAGCGGTAAAATATTTTAACTAATTCATGATAACTATATTCATTAACAACTTCATAAGCACTAATTTTTGCATCAGTATCCATTCTCATATCTAACTTAGTATCATAGTTGTAACTAAAACCTCTTTCTGGTGTATCTAATTGCGGTGATGATACTCCTAAATCATATAAAACCCCATCAACCTCATGAACACCATGTTCGGCTAACTTTTCTTTTAAATTAACAAAATTCGATTTAATAAAGACAACTTTATCACTGTATTCAGCTAATTTATTTTTGGCATTTTCTAAAGCTACATTGTCTTGATCAAAAGCATATAGTTTTCCATTTTTTAATTGTTTTAAAATTTCTAAACTATGTCCTGCTCCACCTAAGGTACAATCGACATATATACCATCTTCTTTTATATTTAAGCCTTCTACAGCTTCATTTAATAATACACTATAATGTTTAAACATTTTCATCCATCCTAAAAATCAAAATCTTCTAATTCTTCTGCTATTTCTTCTACGCTAGCTTCACTTTCAACGAGTAAATCTTCCCAGCGATTTTTATCCCAAATCTCTATCCTATTTGACAAACCATTAACAACACAATCTTTATCTAAAAAAGCATGTTCTATTAATGCGTTTGGAATATTAATTCTTCCTTGTTTATCTATTTCAACTTCAGTGGCTCCAGAAAAGAAGAAACGTTGGAAAGTACGAGCATTTTTCTTAGTAATAGGCAGTGATTTTATCTTACTTTCCACCTTTTGCCACTCTTGTAGTGAATAGCCAAATAAACAAGAGTCTAAACCTCTTGTAATAATAAATTTTTCACCTAGTTCATCTCTGAACTTTATTGGAATACTAAGCCTTCCTTTGGCATCCATTTTATTATTATATTGACCAATAAACACTACTTCTCACCACCTTACTTTTATAATTTACCACATTTCCCCACTTTTTTCCACTAATTTCTAAAAAAAAATGAATTTTTTTGAATTTTTTACCAAAAAAAAATAACCAAGTATATATAAACGTAAAATTTATAAATACTTGGTTTATTTTAATTATAATATTCTCTTTCATTTTCACCATCAAGAAAATGTGATGAACATAAAGAATGTATTCTTTCAACTATTCTTAACGCCTTTGTTCTATCTACTGTTGTTCTACCATTCGATAATAACTCAGCCAAATCATCTATACTTAGATTAGATGAGAAGAATGTTGGCAACTTTTCTGCTTCTCGATGATTAATAATTGGTCCTAACACTTCATCACGTATAAATTCTGTAATATTTTCAGCACCAATATCATCAATTATAAGTATCTCTTCACCTCTAACTAGATCTATATATAAATCATAACTATTATCACTTATTTTAGATTTTATCTTTCTAATAAATTCTGGATAATATAATATAGTTGGTTCTTTTCCATTTTGTTTAAAATAGTTGTATATAGAACCCATTAAATACGTTTTACCAGTACCCGTTGGTCCATATACATACACACCTCTTGAAGATTGACCATTTAATATACTTCTGCAAATTTTAATAATTTCTGTCGCTAACATACCCTTTTCTCTATTCCTAGATAGATTTTCAAAAGTGTATGTCAAAACTCTTTTTGGTATAAACTCTGTCTTCACCTTATTAGAGGTCTTCATACTTGCTACTTTTTGCTTGTACTCTTCAGTCTCTTCGTATAAAATACTAACTTCTTCATTACTAAAAACTAACCTAGGTTTATGCTCTATATTAAGTAGTTTATCTTTCGAAATATAAAATTGATAAAACTTTTCAATATTATTTTCTATATCTATTTTGGTAAAATTATTGTCACGAATAAACTTAACAATTTCAGGATCATTAAGAACTTTTTCCGATATAAATCTCTTAAACGAATCTTGAGTATTGCTAGCAACTATATTTGATAATTTTTTCACTACATATCCCTCTTATTATTTAATTCTTGCATCATCTTATTGTATGCATCTTCATCTTCTTTAGTAACAACACGATCCTCTTTTTTCTTAGAAACGTTAAAATTACTTTGACGATTTTGAAGATACTCAGGAAACGGTGCATAATTTCCTTTCTTATTATTCACATAATTCTTTTGTTGCTTAGAAGTCTTTTTATTTGATGTATCGATATTTTTCTTATAATTTCTATTATTTCTAACAAAATCAATTGCATCCTTTGCACCTAAAAGTTTTTGTGCACTCCAAGAACTAGCTATCTTATCAATATAATTGATATGAGGTATAGAATTATTTCCTGTCTGATTAATAGAATATTCTAATAAAATATTTAAAACTCCTGTAGGAAAATTATACTTACTTTGTAATTCACCGATATTCTTTGCGTCAATATTAGAAACTACTATACCTTTTTGTTTATTAAGGAATGTGATAAAGTTTGTATTATCTACTTCTTTAATGAACAATTCTTCCTCAGTAAGTTTCTCTTCCTCGATATTAGTTAGATTTTTATTTACCATACGTTCTAATGTCGGTACTTCTTGTTTTCTTACATTAACATTTAATTGAACAATGTAATCTGTTAATACTTTAAGATTAATTTCACTTGCTCCATTAGTAATTTCAACAGATTTTTCTATTGCTTTTGCCATATCTTCAGAATCCATTTTATAAATATGTGCCAAACCTAAAATCTTGTTCTTTACTTCATCATTTGAGATAACTTCAGTTAGATAACTATTTGCTAAATAATAATTTAATTTATCGAAATCAAAATAATACTCATCAAAATTAGGCCCAGAAGTAACTTTATTTTCCAAATAATCAAAACCAAAATCATTTAAGTTTTCTAAATGGAAGACATCTGAAAACTTAGAAGTTATTTCTTCAAAACTTCTAAAACTTACTTTATCTAGGGAATAATAATTACTTAATTCCTTATATTCAATAGTGCCTATAGTGTTTTCTAATAATTGAGCCAAAACAGGTGTTCCAAAGAATTGAGAAAAATTTAAAGCTTGCTTAATCTTATAAACAAATTGACCTACTCCGTTGTTATCAATATAAAAAGTTTGAAGAAGACCAATTGCTTCCAATTTCTTTCTTGCGACAATGAACTTATGATTAGATAAAGCTAAATTATCTAATATATCATAGTGTAAATAATTCTTTGAAAGATTTTTATCACTAAGCATTTTACTTCCTAAAAAATTATATAAACTTATAGCATCATTACCTAATAATGGTAGATATAGTAAGTTTAACTCTTTAGAGTATTCTGAAATATCATAGTCATTATAAACACAATAAAAATCCTTAACAGAAAAAATATTATTCATGTTTTTCATCCATTACTTCTATTATTATTTGCGTATATTCTAAAGCATAGATGAAATCTTGATTATAATCATATTTAATCTTATCATCGTTTCTCAATGGTGCAAAGAAAGATTTTACTAAAATTGGATATATATTAGATAAAAGCAATTTTGCATTATCATTTTCATAAAGTGCTCTTAAGAAATTAAATACTTTGTACACACATTCTAGAAATTCCTCTTTAGTTGGTGTATTTATATTAGTATAACTTTCAATTTTTGTTGAAAAACTAAGTATATTTTTTTTATCATTTTTAGCCACAAAAGTTCTCAAATCATCTATTAATTCATACATATAATTAAAAAATGATTCGAAATCTTCTAGATACTCATTATTAATGATTTGAGATTCATTTTTTAATAACAATTTATTAATATTATAATCAGTTACAAAAAGATAAATCTTATAAAGATCTGAGTATTCAACATCACTTAATTTTTGATAATCTTGAACTATATCATTTAAACTCTTACCATCTTTGTAAATATTATACAATGTATTTAACCATATAAATTCATCAAGTTTCTTATTATTGATTAAAGTTACTAGATAATTATTGAAACTATACTCTTTTTCATCTTCAAAAAGAATAGAAGTCCTACTTTCAATTCTAGATAAAATTGTATTGAATTCTTTTACTGAATCTTCATCAACAATTACTTCATCAAAGTTAGGTTTTAAATCAGCTTTAATACGTCTAAATTCATCTGCACTATTATCAAGGTTATCTAATCTCTCCTGATAAACTTCATTATATCCAGGCTTTTGTGAATGATAATATGTTTCTATTGCTTTATTAAATACTAGAACTTTCTCTAAAATTTTTATATATGCAACTTTAATACTTTTATTATCTGAAATTTTATTAATCAATTTTAATGCGTTCAATATGTCTTTTTTATTCTCACTAGTAAGTACTAATGTTTTTTCATCTTCTAAATAAAACATGCTCAAACCTCCAATTATATATTACTATACTATGATACTCTATTTTTGAAAGAAAATCAAAATATATGAAATTAAAATAAAAAGGTTCTTTGTCAAATTCGGTTGATTTAGAAAATTAGGAGAAAGCTATGCTAT
>NZ_CAUTDQ010000013.1:0-47087 GCF_963537375.1 uncultured Gemella sp. | reverse complement strand
CAAGAAAATATACCAGAAGTCTGTGCTTTGAAATTAGGTACAATAGATGAATGCAATCAGAATTTACAAACTGTTCCTAAACGTCATATTTTTCAGAATCCAGCCTTTTCTTGGTTGCTTGATAAATAAATCTAAGAAAATAGAGAAAATAAATTAGTTAAATAAAAGGAGAAAAAATATTATGTGTCAAGGATGTCAAAATAAAGTAGTAGAAAGAGCAGCATACAGAGTAGATCACGTTGGGTCATTTTTAAGACCTAAGGAGTTAGTAGAAGCTCGTGAAAAATTCTCAAAAGGTGAATTATCACAAGAAGAATTAACTAAAGTAGAAGATAAAGCAATTACTGAATTAGTTGAAAAACAAATAGCAAATGGACTAAAAGGAGTAACAGACGGGGAGTTTCGTCGTGCTTATTGGCACCTTGATTTCTTCTGGGGTCTTAACGGTGTAGAACACGTTCAAGGTGAAAAAGGTTACCCATTCAAAGGTATCGAAACTAAACCAGATACAGCAAAAGTATCAGGAAAAATCAGCGGAGAAAATCACCCATTTGTAGCACATTACAAATTCTTAAGAGACTTAGTAGCTGATAAAGAAGGTGTAACTGTAAAATTAACAATTCCATCACCATCACAATTATACTTTGAGTTAATTCGTACAGAAGATCACATCAAAGGATACGAAAAATTCTACCCAACATTTGAGGAATTAAAAGATGCGATTGTAGCAGCTTATAAACAAGTTATCGCAGACCTTTACAACGAAGGATTACGTGTATTACAATTTGATGATTGTACTTGGGGAGCATTAGCCGATGATGGATTTGCGAATCGTTTCCGTGATGCGCGTCCTTTAGAAGAAGTTCGTAGAGAATATGCAGCACGTTGTTTAGCATTAAATAATGAAGTTATCGAAGGGAAACCAGGAGACTTAGCAATCAATACACACGTTTGTCGTGGTAACTTCGCTTCTAAGTGGATTTCTCAAGGAGGATACCAAAACGTTGAAGACGAGTTACTTGCTGGAGAAAACGTAAATGCATACTACTTAGAATACGATACAGATCGTGCAGGAGATTTCAAGCCACTAGCTAAAGTTGGAAAAGATAAAAAAGTTGTTTTAGGATTAATTACATCTAAATTTGCAGATTTAGAAGATAAAGAAGAAGTAATCGCAAGAATTAAAGAAGCTAGCGAATACATTCCATTAGAAAACATCTACTTAAGTACTCAATGTGGATTTGCTTCTACAGAAGAAGGAAACGTGATTACAGAAGAAGATCAATGGAAAAAAATCGGCTTAATCAAAGAAATCGTAGAAGAAGTTTGGGGTATAGAAAAATAATAATACTTTAGTATTTCTTCAAGTACACTAAATTAAGAGAATTATATAATTAAAGTAAATGATAAAAATAAGCACATAAATTGACTTTTTTATCAATAATACAGTAAACTAAACTAGCATTGATTTCATTCGTTCAATGTATAAGTAATATCTGGTTTTATTTTCCACATTATAAAATATAGTCTATTTAATCAATACATGAGTAGCAACGTAAGTCTCTCACTGTCGAATAGGCAAATGTATTTAACCATTATTAAATAGGGGTAACCAAAATATTTCATAGTTTGAAAAATAGGACTTAAAATCAAGGAGGAAAAAAGAATGAAAAAGAACAAATTGTTTATAGGAGCACTAGCGTTAGTAATGAGTGTCGTAACAGCATGTAGTTCAAAAACGCAAAACACAATTACCACTTCTCAAGATAAAGATACTTTCACGTATGCTATTAGTGATGATCCATCATCAACTAACCCAATTAAGGTTAGTGACCGTTGGGGATTAACAATGACTAATATTATTTACTCACCATTAATTAAAGTTAATGGTGATGGTTCAAAAGAATATGCTTTAGCAGAATCTACTGAACTTGCTAAAGATGGTCGTAGCTTAAAAGTTAACTTAAGAAAAGACGTAAAATGGTCTGATGGTCAAAAATTCACTGCTGATGACGTAGTCTTCACTTATCAAACAAAAGCTAAAAAAGAAAATGGGAACTTCAAAAACCTATGGATTGGTGACAAACCAATAACTATTGAGAAAAAAGATGACTATACTGTAGTATTTAATTTCCCAGAGCCAAGTGCAGCTGCAGCAAATAACATTGCAAATGAAACTTACATTATTCCAAAACACGTTTATGGAAATGTATCTGATTTCTCAGTTAAAGAATTAAAAGAAACACCAGTAGGAACTGGACCATACAAACTAGTAGAAAACAAACGTGGAGAATACATTAAATTTGAAGCGAATGAAAATTATTATAATGGTAAACCAAAAGTTAAAAATGTAGTACTACGTATTATTAAAAGTGCTGATACTACAAAAGTAGCATTACAAAAAGGTGAGGTAGATGCAGCATATGTATTACCTGCAGCTATCAAAGATTTAGATTCTAAAAACATCGATACTTACGCATACAGTGAAAACCGTATCGGATACTTAGGACTAAACACAAATACAGATGAATTAAAAGATGTTAAAGTTAGACAAGCTATTTTATACGCATTAAACAAAGAAGATATGAACAAAGCGGCTTACTTAGATAGCAAATACTACCAAAACCCTTATTCATTCTTACCACCGAACAATCCGTTCAAATCTGATGATGTAGAGAAATATACTCAAAATGTTGAAAAAGCAAAATCACTATTGAAAGAAGCTGGAGTTTCTAACTTGAAACTTAACTTAGGATATGCAAGTAATGACCCTGCAATGACTATCCAAGCAACATTTATCCAACAACAATTACAAGCAGTAGGAATTAATGTTGAGCTTCGTGGTGGAGATGAAACAGCTATCTTTACAGAATTAAGAAAAGTTGGTTCTAAAGCTTACAACCTATTCTTAGGTGGATATATCATGGGTAATGATCCTGATTTATATTCTAAGCTATTCGGATCAAATGGTACTTCAAATTACTTCCAATTCAGAAGTGAAAAAATTGATGGATTATTCAAACAAGGTGCAGCTGAATTAGATGAAGCTAAACGTAAAGAAGTGTACAAAAACCTTCAACAAGAAATTGCTAACCAAGCATACCTTTACCCAATCGTAGATAACCAAAAAGTTTTAGCGGTTAACAAACGTGTTGGAAATGTTAACGATGCTAAGTTAGTACCAATCTACACATTTGATGATTTATCAAAAATTACTCTTAAATAGTAGAAAATAAAATATAGTATGAGGGGGAGTACGATAAAATCCTATTTATAATAAGATTTTATAGTACCTCCCTCACTTTGTTAGTTTTAAGGGAATGATTCTAAAAGGGTTTGTTATAGTAAAATTTGTAATAAATTTTTTAATGAATCACATAAAATAAATAGTAATTAAAATTTAAAGGAGATTGTATGATTCGATATATTTTAAAGCGTATATTACAAGCAATACCATTACTTTTAGTAATATCGTTTATAGTATTTACTTTAATACATTTAGCACCATACGATGCTATCGATTCACAGATAACGTCTAATATGTCACAAGAAGAAATAAATATACTTCGTGAACAAAGTGGGCTTAATAAACCATTCTTAATTCAGTATGTAGATTGGTTAGGACAAATATTAAGTGGAAACTTCGGGCACTCATTAGTAACTCACAATAGTGTAGGAGAGGAAATTCTAGCGAAAATCCCTAATACAATATCATTAGTATTACCAGCCTACGTAACAGCATTAATAATCGCAATAGTACTAGGATTAGTGGCTGCAGCAAACAAAGGTAAATGGCAAGATAAACTAATCGATGCTGTAGCTTCATTAGGAATAGCTACACCATCATTTTGGATAGCGATGATATTCATCTATGTTTTAGGATATCAGTTAAACTTATTTCCAATAATAGGAATGCACACAATTGGAAAAGAAGGCGACTTTGGTGATTTCTTATCACACTTTATAATGCCTTATCTAACTTTAACGATTGTATTTTTCGCGGAACTTACACGTTATGTAAGGTCTTCAGCTTTAAATCAAACAAACGAAGAATATGTAGTAGTTCAACAAGCTTTTCAAGCAACAAAAACTCAAATCTTCACAAGACACATTATAAAAAACGTACTAATACCGGTAATAACTCAAGTAGGTATGTCACTACCGATGTTAGTAACTGGTGCAATTATTACAGAAACAGTATTTAGTTGGCCTGGAATTGGCCCATATATTACACAAGCAACTAGAGCGTTAGATTATCCTATAATAATGGCGGTAATGTTATTATCAGCTACATTAGTAATTGTAGGTAATTTAATTTCAGACATACTGTACTCAATAGTTGACCCTAGAATTAGAAGAGGAGGTAAGTAAGATGAAAAGATTTATTAAAATAGCTAAAAGTTCAAAAATTTATATTTTTTCACTTATTTTTATAGCGATATTAGTGTTTGTTTCATTAATAGCACCTTTACTTCCTATTGATCCAGCGGCTACTGATGTAGCGAATCTATCTCAATCACCAAGTCTACAACACCTATTTGGGACTGATGAGGTAGGTCGTGATTACTTCATTCGTGTAGTTTATGGAGGTCGTGTTTCTCTTATCGTAGGATTATTAGCGATGGTAACTGCCGTAACAATCGGAACGATAGTAGGTCTTATCGCAGGGTACGTTGGTGGAGTTGTTGATAGTATTCTTATGCGATTAGTTGATGTATTATCATCTATACCATGGCTAGTATTAGTAATTGTACTTAGTGTGTTTTTAAAACCAGGAATTGGTTCAATAATTATAGTAATAGGATGTTTTTCATGGATGCGTCTTGCGAGATTAGTTCGTGCAGAGACTCTATCAGCAAAAGAATACGACTATGTAGTTTATAGTAGATTTAGTGGTGTAAAAACTATCAATATCTTAAAGAAACATATTATTCCAGCTATAATACCAACTTTAGTAGTAGCGGCAAGTGCTTCAATAGCTAATGCAATAATGACAGAAGCGGCACTTAGTTTCTTAGGTCTTGGTATTCAACAACCTATGACTTCTTGGGGAACACTTCTGCAAAATGCACAACAAAGTCTACAACGTGCACCTCATATGGCAATTATCCCTGGATTATTTGTAATGTTAACAATATATTCATTTAATAATATTGGTAACCTGCTTACAAAATATATTCAAAAGGAGGGAGAATAATATGACTAATATAGTAGAACTTAAAAATTTAACGGTTAATTATAAGCCTAATAAAGAAGTAGATAAACAGCTTATACACGGTATTGACATTAATTTTAGAAAAGGTCATATCACAGGTGTTGTTGGTGAATCAGGTAGTGGAAAAAGTATCTTGATGCGTAGTATAATGTCTATTCTTCCTAACAATATTTTTGATAAAAATGATAAGTTTATTTTTGATGGAAAAGAAGTTAAGCATGGTGAAAAATTACCGATCTCTATGATTTTCCAAAATCCGATGACTTCACTTGATCCAGTTAGAACGATTGGTTTCCACCTGGTAGAAGTAATAGAAAGATTTCAAAATAAATCTAAAGAAGAAGCGAAAAAATTAGCTATAGAGCAACTTGAAAAAGTAGGAATTCTTAATGCATCACTTAGAATGGAACAATACCCACATGAATTATCTGGTGGTATGCGTCAAAGAATATTAATAGCCATGGCGTTACTTGCTAATCCTAAGTTATTGGTAGCAGATGAACCTACAACGGCTCTAGATGTTACGGTGCAAGCACAGATTTTATCTCTTATTAAAAAGTTACAAAAAGAAACTGAACTTAGTGTAGCACTAGTCAGCCATGACTTCGGTGTAATAGCTGGAATGTGTGACTATGTATATATTATGTATAGAGGTAGAGTTGTCGAAAAAGGAAATGTTGAAGAAATTTTTAGTAATGCGCAACACCCATATACAAAACAACTTCTAGCTGCAGCAAGGTTAGAAAATACTAATAATGAGCTTCTGACTGTTGATTATAAAGAAGATGACAAACACTATACTTGGCAAAAACTTAGCGATACTCATGAGTATCTGAAAGAGGTGGAGTAATGAGTAAAGAGTATTTAAAACTGAAAAATGTACGAAAAGTTTATAAGTCTAAAGGAATAGGAAAAGAAATCAAAGAAACTATTGCGGTTAATGATATTAGTTTAGATATTTATAAAGCTGAGACGCTAGCTGTAGTAGGTGAATCTGGAAGTGGAAAGACTACTCTAGGTAAGGGAATTTTAAATATAGACCCATTCATATCGGGCGATGTTTTTGTAGAAGGTAATGAAAAATCTTTAACTAAAATGTCAAAAAAAGAACTTGCAGAAGTTTATAGTAAGATGCAAATTATTTTCCAAGATCCTTATTCGTCATTAAATCCACGAATGAGCGCCTTAGATATAGTTATGGAAGCTTTACACAAAGAAGACAAAGAAACTGCGAAGAAAAAGGCATTAGAAATTTTAGAGTTTGTTGGAATTTCTAATGAGGACGCGCTAAAATTATCAAATGCTTTTAGTGGAGGACAACGTCAACGTATCGGTATTGCTCGTGCAGTAGTTACAAAACCGGACTTTATCCTGTGTGATGAGCCGACATCTGCCTTAGATGCTTCAACACAAGCACAGGTAATTAATTTATTAAAAGATTTACAAGAAAAATTCTCTCTAACATATTTATTCATTTCACATAACTTAGGTGTAGTAGAGTATATCGCAGATAGAATAGCGGTAATGTATAGAGGTAATCTAGTAGAACTAGGAACAACAGAACAGATTATGAAAAATCCACAGCATGTTTATACAAAACGTCTTCTAAACTCTATGCCGATTATTGATCCTGTTAGAGCAAGAAAGATGTTCGAAGAATTTGAAGTCAGTGCAGAGGAAATAGTAATAACAGGTACTGAAAAATTCGAAGAAGTTGAAGAAGGACACTTTGTGTTAAAATAATAATTTGAATGCCGATCTTAAGGATTAGAAAGAAAGTCTAGTTTTTGAGGTTGGTATTTTTGCAAAATATTTAAAACAGATTTTGACAGTAGGCAAACTTTGGAGTAAAATAATAGTATTATTACATAATATGGAAAAGAGGGCTATTATGGCTAAGAAAAAAGAATTAAAAACAAATGCTATGCGATTTTTAGATGAAAATGGTGTAGAGTACAATCATTTTGAATTTGATGCAGAAAGCGATGCTGCGAAAACTGGTGTAGGAGTAGCTGATATTATCGGACGCGACCATAACCAAGTATTTAAAACAATAATGACTACAGACGGTAAAGGTAACTATGTTGTAGGAGTGTTGATGAGTGAAGACAGCATAAACTTCAAGAAACTTGCTAAAGCAGCAGGGGTTAAAAGTTTATCGATGTTACCACTTAAAGACCTAACAAAAATTACAGGATATGTAAAAGGTGGATGTTCACCATTTGCGATGAAAAAACTATTCCCGACTTTTGTAGATGAAAAATGTCGTGAAGTAGAAACGATTATTGTTTCTGCAGGTAAAGTAGGTCATCAAGTAGAGGTGAAACCAGAAGTTTTAGAACAACTTATTGGTGCTCAAGTAGTAGACTTTAAAGCTGAATAAAACTTTATAGTGGCTGATCCAAAAGTACTAGATTTTAAAAATAGTTTATATGAAAACTTATAGATGCAGTGGTTTATTGATATCTAAATTCACTTTATAAAAGCTTTTCAGATATTTAATAAACTGTGCGGGAGTGACTCGACAAAATCGATTTTTATGAAATCACGATTTTTGAGTCACTCCCTTTTTTGTTGAAAAATTTCAGTAAATAAATAAAAGTTTATACTTTATTAATTTTAATATTTTATATAGAGGTTAAAATAAAAATATTAAAAAAATATAGATAATTTGTTTAAATAGACATTGATAGTATTTAATTATTATAAAAATCTTTTGAAATGGAGTTTATTTACGTTAACATATCTTAATTGAAAAAGTATTGTAACATAATTGAAATAGTTTAGATATTCTACTGAAACTTTGTTTTGTTATACTAATAAGAGTAAGGAGGCGTAGTATGTTATTTGATACGCATGCGCATCTAAATGATGATGCTTATTTAGAAGACTTAGAAGAAACTATTGCTCGCGCGAAAGAAGCGGGAGTTAAATTAATAAACATAGTTGGTTTCGATGATAAAAGTATAGAAAAAGCACTGGAAATCACAGATAAATATGACTTTTTATATTTAACAGTTGGTTGGCACCCAGTAGAAGCAATAGATTTCACAGAAGAAAAATATGAAATGATAAAAAATATTGCTTTAACAAATGATAAAGTAGTAGCAATCGGTGAGATTGGTCTAGATTATCATTGGGATAAAAGTCCAAGAGATGTTCAAAAAGAAGTATTTAGAAGACAAATTCAACTAGCTAAAGAAGTAAATAAACCAATAGTAATTCACACACGTGACGCTATGGCAGATACAATACAAATACTTCAAGAAGAAAACGCTAGTGAAATTGGTGGAATAATGCACAGCTTTTCTGGTTCTGTAGAAAGCATGAATATTATGATAAAAGAGAACTTCTATATTTCATTAGGAGGTCCGGTAACATTTAAAAATGCGAAGACACCTAAAGAAGTAGCAAAAGCATGTCCATTAGATAAGTTGTTAATTGAAACGGATTGTCCGTACTTAACACCAACACCATATAGAGGAAAAAGAAATGAACCTGCATATGTGCATTATGTAGCACAAGAAATTGCAGATCTTAAAGAAATGTCGTATGAACAACTAACAAAACAAACATTCAATAATGCATGTACGTTGTTCGGATTAGAAGATAAAAAGGAGATTGATTAACAGAATGAAATTAGGTAGAATTATTGCAGCAGCAGCAACATCAGGATTATTATTATCAGGAGCTTTCGTAGTAGCGGAAGAATATACAGGACACAATGTTTTCGCCGTAAGTTTAGATAATGGAAGCAAAGTTGAGTTAAAAGCTAAAAAAGGAACAGTAAGAGAAGTTCTTATTGCTAATGATATTCCTTTTGGAGCTGATGATAGAGTAGAACCAGGACTAGATACAAAAGTAAACGGTGGGGAAACTATTAACATCTATAAAGCTCACGAAGTAACAATCGTTGATGGTGATACAACTACAGTAAGAAAAACTACTTACAAAAAAGTTGGAGATATCTTAAAAGAATTAAACATTACTCTTGGAGAAAATGATAGAGTAACACCAGATTTAAACAAAGAAGTAGCAACAGTTGATACTATTAAAATCGTAAGAGACGGAAAAGCTACAGAAGTTAAAAAAGAAGAAATCAAATTTGAAACAAAAGAAGAAAAAGACGATTCTAAATATGTAGATGAAAAAGTTACTAAAGTTGAAGGTAAAAACGGAGAAAAAGAAGTAACTTATAATGTTGTAAGAGAAAACGGAAAAGAAATTTCTAGAGAAGTTGTTTCAGAAAAAGTACTTACAGAAGCAACAACTAAAGTAGTTGTAGTAGGAACTAAACAACGTCCAGCAGATCAACAAAAATCAGCTAGTCAATCATCTGCTTCAAGCCAATCATACGCAGCTCAATCAACTCCAGCTCAATCATATTCATCAGCTGGTGGTTCAGTAAGATTATCAAATGGTAATACTGCAGGAGCAGAAGGCGCGGCAGCAGCTCAAGAAATGGCTCGTCGTACAGGAGTTTCAGCTTCAACTTGGGAGCACATTATTGCGCGTGAATCAAACGGACAAGTAAATGCTAGAAACGCTTCAGGAGCTAGTGGATTATTTCAAACTATGCCAGGATGGGGATCTACAGCAACAGTTCAAGATCAAATCAATGCAGCTACTCGTGCATACAAAGCGCAAGGTTTAGCAGCTTGGGGAATGAGATAATATAAACAAAAAAGGCGATCTCTTGATCGTCTTTTTTTGTAAAATTATATAAAGAAAATCTAAGTTATAATATTATGTAATTACACATGATTTTATAACTTAGATTTTTAATTTTATATTCTCTTTTCAATCAATTTGAATGTTACAAAAGATATCGCAGAACAAATCACTATTGCAATTGCACTAGAATGGAAGATATTACCAATTCCGACTAGTGGTGAAACAACCCCACCTAAGAAGAATGGTACAAATCCAAAGAAAGCTGAGGCACTTCCAGCACGCTCTCGCTCTAAACTCATAGCGATAGCAGAACCAGCAGGTAGTATAAAACCTAGCCCTAGTAAAAGAAGGAAGAATCCTACTTCAATGAATAGGAAAGGTAATGTTAATGTTAATACGATTGCTAGATATATACTAACTGCTAGCATAAGTGATAATCCTAGCTTAATACTATTTTTTTCTTTAAAGCTACCAGCACTTTTACTTCCTAAAACTATAGCAAAACCATTAAGACCAAAACATAAACTGTACATTAATGGAGTTAAATTATAGTGTGTTTGTAAGATAAATGGAGACGCAGCTATATATGCGAACATTGCAGCTAAAGCGAATCCTTGGATGATAACTAGCGCAAAGAACAGTTTATTTTTTGCGACTAGGATGATTGAGTAATAAGTTTTAGTTATTGGAAGATTCAATCTTTTATCTGAATCTAATGATTCATGGAACTTGAAACTTACAGCTAATAAGACAATACCTATTACAGCAAGAGTTACGAATATTCCGCGCCAGTCTGTAAGTTGAAGTAATAAACTCCCTAATATAGGAGAAAGTATAGGTGCTAATCCATTAACAGCCATTAGTAATGCAAAGAATGTTGCTAATTCGCGTCCTTGGTATAAATCAGTAGAAATAGCACGAGAAATAACTACAGCACCTGCAGATGAAACACCTTGGATAAATCTCAATGCTATCATTGCGTAAACATTCGGGAAGATAATAATAGCCAATGTACTAATTAGATATATAACTAAGCTTATTATTAATGGATTTTTACGTCCATATTTATCACTGATAGGTCCAATAAGCAATTGCCCTAGTGCAAGACCAACCATACTACCTGTTAGAGTAAGTTGAATTGTTGAGGTGCTAGCATTGAAGAATGATGTCATAGTAGGCAATGCTGGTAAATATAAGTCTGTAACAAATGGCCCAAAAGCCGATAAAGTTCCTAGAAATAGAACTAAAAATAATGGGTGTATAATATATTCGTTGATAAAATCAAAGCAAGAAAAATATTTTAATATTTCTTGAAATACTCGATGTGTAGAATCAATGTATATAGAAAATACAAAAAAATAAAATAGAATAGAAAATAAGTATCATCGGTATTAATATCAACAAATAACTAAATAATTAAATTGATAGTTATAGGTTGTTATACAATGGTGAGTTTATTATATGATAAAGTTAAGAGGACAACCTTAAAGGGTTGTCTTTTTTTTATTTAAGTAAGGGGTGATTTTCATAAACGAGTTATATGATTTGATTATAAAGGACGGACTTATGAGATATAAGTTCAAGAATAGTAAGAATAAAAATATCTTGGATTTAGAAGAAGTAAAAGGTTCAATATTTGTATTTAGAAGTAAAGAAGATATGAGACATGCTAAGGGGATTGTTTTAACATCGAAAGAAGCAATAAAAGAAAATGAAAATAATATAACTCATTGGACACCTAATATATTTAGATATGGAACATATGCTGATAAGCATAGAAAAATAACTAAGGGTCATTCAGAAGATAATTTGAGACAAATAAATACATTTTATTTAGATTTTGACACTAATGATATAAATGAATGTGATATTTTGTCAGTTTCTTATGAATTAGGATTTATGCCAACGACAATAATTAAAACAAAAAGAGGATATCAAGCGTATTATGTTTTAGAATCTCCTGTTTATATTACGAAAAATACAGATTACAAAGCTGTAGAAGTGGCAAAAAAGATTTCAACTAATATAAGAAATTATTTTCATAAACAGAATCTTCCAGTCGATATGATGTGTAATCATTTTGGAATTGCACGATTTCCAACAAAAGAAAATGTTGTATATTTTGATAAGAATAATGTATATAGTTTCTCTGACTGGCTAGATTGGTCTGTTAAAGAAGATGATAGATTAGATAGTAATGTAAGAAAAGAATTATACATAATTTCTGGAAGTAAGGGAATTAAGCAAATAAATGAGAAATGGTTCTCTTTGCTTTTAAATTTGGACAGCAAATTAAAGGGTCGAAAGAATCTACTAGGTAGAAATAATGTATTATTCACATTGGCACTAGCTTGCTATTCATCTGGACTGACAGAAGCTGAATGTACAGAAAAATTAGCGATATTTAATAATAATTTAGATGAATCATTGAAAGCGAATGAATACCGATCGATAATAACTTCGGCATATTCAAGTAGGTACTCAACAGCGAGTAGAGACTATGTATTAATGCTTTGTCGAACTTGGGTTGATGAAAATTTAACAAGTAAAGATTTATTTACTTATCAAATATGGACTAAATTTAAAAAGAAACGTACAGAACGGAAAAGAAGTCACTACGAAGAGTGGGAAAAAGACGTATTGAATTATCTTCAAAAAAAAGAAGATGTTTATATAGAAATCAAGAAAAAGGATATAGTGGAAAATTTAAATATTCCCAAACGAAGTTTAGATATAGTATTAAATAATTTAAAAATTAAAAATATAATATTCTACAAAGCAACCGCAGGACGTTTAGGCGGTGTAAAAATAGCTCTTATGAGGAATTTATACAGTTACGTTATAACGTTGAAAAATAAAGAAAAAGAACAGTATATAGAAATGCTGTCAAGATATTTTAAAATAGAAAAGAATACATTATATTATTTAATAATGAATTATCAAGCTAATAATTATAAAATACAAGCAACTATATTTGAAGAGGATGTTGGTAAGGAATTAATTATTAGTTAAATTAACACTGGGATAAAAGGTGCAGTGTGCCATTACATATATATCTTTGATTCTCTTCAATTTCAGATAAGTTAGTATTTGACCTAAACAAGTCGTTAAACTGTTTTTATTGTACTATGAAAATTGAATAATTGCCCCCCTGATTAGAGTAGCCTATCACATAAAAAAAAGAATAAGGGTGGTACAGAGAACTAGAAATACATATCTAGTGTGAGGCACATAACGTAAAGGCAGTAATTATTATTACTAAGCCGAAGAGGTTTGCAGTTCTTAGACCATAAACTGTTCGTAAGAAGATACCGAAATAATCTACGTGATTATTCAGCATAAACGTAAATTCGTATAAACATTCGACTAGGAGGAAATTAAAATGAATGTAAAAACAAATGAAGTAAATTTAAAAGACCTTAGAGAACTTGGCAAACTTGGAGGAGCAACAGCTCGTCTTATAGATGGTCAAGAAATGATTTTAGAAGAAAATTATGGTTTGATCAGACGTACTGGAATAGTATTAGGTAAGGTTAAACCAGTTGAAACTATTGAACGGTATGTAAGTGTATATCCAAATATTAGAACGATAAAATGGAATAATCTTATTGTTGCAAGAAGAGTAGTAAGAGATGGAAAATCTATTTTAGAGTTAACAGGAAAAGGATATAAGAGAAAAAACTAATTATAAACTAAAATTTAAAACTAAGGAGAAAAGATAACTATGAAAATTTTAACAATAAATATTAATAAAGGTGGAACAGGAAAAACAACATTATCACATAATTTAGCAGAATATTTAGCTAAAGATAATAGAGTTTTATTAATGGATTTTGATGACAGTTGTAATTTAACAGGTAGATATAATGTCACACCAAAAGAAGAAAATACAATTATATCATTATTCGATAAAGAGTATGTAGAGCCGATTAAAGTTAGAGAAAATTTAGATCTAATCTGTTCATACTATGGAGTAGACTTATTAAAAGAAAGACAAAATGGAAGACGTAGACGAGAATATACTCTTGGAAAATGGATTGCTAAAAATCACGAGAAATTAAGTGAAAATTATGATTATATAATCATTGATACAGAGAATGATGAAGCTATATTAACAATAAACGCATTAATTGTATCAGATGTAGTTTTAGGAATCGCAGAGCCGAGTAAAGACGCAGTTGAAGCCTTAATTAAGTTGAAATATTTTGTTAATGATTTGAATAGTGATTTTGACTCTGAAGCTAAATTATTTTATTTAGGTAACAGAATAAATTTTAGTGAAAATATGTCAAAAGATTTTATAGAAGCGTTGGAGAGGAAAGAAGAATATTTAGGATATATACCTAGAAGAACATTGATAGGTGATGATATTGCTGTATTTAATAACTCCAAAGTAGATAAAAAATTAAAAAAAGAACTTGAAAGTTTGTTTATTAAAATTAAAAATGAACTGGATAAGGAGAATGAATAATGTCAAAATTCAATAAATTTTTAGAAGAAGAGAAAGAGACAAGGTCAAGGAGTAATAAAATTACTGAAAAAATAACTACTGTAGACTATTCATCTCTTAAAATAAAATTAGATACTTTGGATAAATTAAGAAAATTAAAACTTGTAACAAAGGAACAAAGTTATTCAACACTTATTAATGAAATGATAGAAGTGTATATAACTCACCTTTCACCAGAAGAACAACGCAATATAAAAATGTTGCTGTAACAGTAAAAAAAGACTTTAGAGAGATACTCTACAGTCTTTTTTTATTTTTTAAAATTTTATTAAAATATAATACTTAATAAATTAAATTTAGTGTAATTATTAGGAGCAAAATAATGAATAAAGAACTAAAAAAACAAAATGACTCAAATGAGTTTAAATGTAAAATTGTAAAAAAAATTGGAATTATTTCCGTGAATACTCAAGGGTGGACTAAGGAAGTAAATTTAGTGTCATACAACGGTAAGAAAGCAGTTGTTGATATTAGAACATGGTCACCTAGTAAAAAAATGAGTAAAGGAATAACGATAGATAAGAAAGACCTTAATAGGTTAATAGAATTATTAAAAGAAGTAGAAAAAAAGGAGATAAAGTAACATGGATGCAGTAATAAAAGTAATAAACATAATTGGAAGTGCAGGAGCAGTAGTAGGAATTGTATGGTCATTAATAGGAGCGTATCAATTTTTCCAAGGAAGAAAGAACAGTGATAAAAACCGTATGGATGATGGATTAGAAGGTATTATTAACGGAGCTTTAATTGGAATAGTTGTAAAAGGACTTGCAACAGCAGGAGTTGCAGCACTTCAAGGAATCACATTCTAGGTGTAGTATATGGATATTAATATTGAAACTTTAACAAGAAATTTATCCGAATATTCTATGGAGGCTAACAATGCTTCAATAGCTATATCTAAAGGGCTTCAACCTGTAGGTATAGCTATATTAATAATATTTTTTTGTGTAGAGCTTTTAAGTTGGAAAAACCTTTTAAATAAAAATGATAAAAAACTTGTAGTAGGATTATGGGGAGAATTTTCTTTGAAATATTTAATAGGATTTATCTTATTAATGTCAGCACCATATATTCTAGATGCTATTATGGATATTTCAATATTAATTACTAAAAAAATAAATTCTATATATCCACCTAGTACATATTCTGTTAAATATGACGAGGCAGACTACGGAGGTTGGTTTTTAAATGCAGTATTAAATGGAGTTGGTTATATTTTAGAAAAAATTGCCAAAGCCATTGTATTTATTTTGATTTTCATGAGATATATAGATTTATATTTTTTAAAGGCATTAGCTCCTATTTTAATAGGATTTTACTTTTCTGATGAATTTAGAGGAGTAGTGATGAATTATTTTAAAACATTCATAGCATATAGTTTATTAGGAGTTGTTTTATTGCTTATAACAGTAATATTTGGAATGGTGATAACTCAAGATTTTATAAAGGTTGCGACTAATAACGACAGTGCATGGACTGGATTTTTAATATTGATTAAAGAAGTAGTTTATATCTTGTTAATAGCTGGTTCAGTATCTAAAACTAAGAGATTGGTAGGTGTGCAGTAATGAGTAAATTAGGTTCAGAATTTATAGATGATTTTGAAAAAGACGATACTGGTTTAAGTGGAATAAACAAAAGAAGAATATCTCTAATTTTTGGTATTGTAACACAAGTAGCGTTAACAGTTGGAATATCTTATCTTGAACTACCAGATATTATTTATGAAATATACTTCATAATAGTAACTTTTCCTGCGGTATTTTATGGTATAAATGCGAGTGAAATGTTGCAATTAAAAGGGAGAATACATTTTTTCTTTTTAGAAAGGAAAAGAGTATATCGAACGGAGTTAGAAGAATTAGAAGAGAATGAGAAGAAAGGAGATGAGGAAAGTTAATGTTTTTTAAGATAAAACGAGATTATGGTAACGATGTAACTCAAGAAAAAAAAGCAAGAAAAGCAAAGAAAAGAAAAACTAAAAAGACATTATTGCCAACCACACAGGATACTATAAGATTTAAAAATATTTATGAAGATGGAATAATGAATATTAATAAAGATTGGTATTCTAATACTTTTAAACTTGGTGATGTTGAATATATCACAGCACGACAAGAAGATAAAATTAGTATTATAGATAGTTACGCTGATGCATTAAATCTATTGGAAGGTGGATCAAATTTTCAGCTTTTAGTTATGAACAAAAGGGTTACCAAGGAGAAGTTGGATAGTGTAAAATATCAAATTCAAGATGATAACTATGATGTTTATAGGGAAGAATATAATAAGCTTATAGAAAATAGATTTAGAAGTAATTCAAAAGCGTTTGAAGTTAATAAGTATATAACTATAGCTATTGAAGGAGTAGAAACTGAACAGGCAAGAAGACAACTTAGTGATATTTCAAAAGATTTAACTTCACATTTTAGTGAAATGGATATTACATTTCAGAAGTTAAATGGTGTTGAGCGATTAGCCCTATTTAACGAACTTTTGAATGATGAACAATTCAATTATAATTTTTCTGATATTGAAGAAAGTAATCTTTCTGAAAAATCATTTATTGCACCTCAAACAATAGATATAAATGAAAATTATCTACAAATAAATGATAAATTTACAAAAATAATGTATATTAAAACTTTTCCAAAATCACTAGGAGACAAACTTATAAAAAATCTAACTAATCTTAGTTTTGAAATAATAATAAGTTTGAACTTAAATCTTTATGAAGATGAAGAAATCTCAAAGGAAATAGATGATGTAGAAACTAAAGCATTGATTAATTTGGTTAAATCACAGAAAAAAGCTAGTAAAGATGGAATATTTTTATCAGAGGAATTTATAGGAGCTGGTAGAGATAAGGTTAATACTAAACTTACACGAAAGTGGAAAGAAGAAATAGAAGATTATGACCAGAAAATATTTAAAGGATTTTTTGCGGTATATTTAAAAGCTGATAGTTTAGAACAACTTAAAGATTACGAGAGCCAAGTTAGACGTGCTGGTAATAAATTAGGTGTTAAATTTGATGATATTTATTATTATCAAGAAGAAGCATTGAATACTATTTTACCCATTGGTGACAATTTTATAGATTCACAGCGAAAAGTATCAAGAAGAATGACTACAAGCAATGTTGCAACTCAAGTTCCGTTTACACAAGTTGATGTAATTTCTCATTCTCCTAAAGCCATGTATTATGGTCAAAATCAGCTTTCAAATAATATGATAACCATTGATAGAAAGCGTGATTTACTTACAGGAAGTGGAGTTATAACTGGAGTAAGTGGTAGTGGTAAATCAATGGCTGTTAAAATTAATGAGATTATTCCTAATTTATTGCGTTATCCAGATGATGAAATTATTATCGTTGACCCGGAGAATGAATATGGGGATATTGGTCATAAGTTTAATGCACAAGTAATTGATTTATCTATAGGTTCAAATACTTACATTAATGTTCTTGACTTACCAGATGAACGAAAACTTGATGAAATAGATAGAAGAAAAGTCATAGAAAATAAGTCAAATTTAATAACAACTTTCTTCGAAGACATACTAGAAGATTTGACCGATAAGCAAATAACGATTATTGATAGGGTAACACGACAAGTTTATAAGTTTTTTAAAAATCCTACATTAAAAGAGTGGCATAAAGTATTAGTCAATCAGCCAGAGATGGAAGCACAAGAATTAGCGTTACAGGTAGAAATTTATACGATAGGTTCACAATCACTATTTTCAAATAGAACAAATGTGAACTTAGAAAATAAATTTATAGTATTTAATTTAAATAACCTATCTGGGAAACTAAAACCATTAGCTTTATCAGTTATTCAAGATTTTATATGGAATAAAGTAGTAAAAAATAGAGGGAAGAGGGACTCATGGTTATATTTTGACGAACTTCAACTTTATTTTAGAACACAAAAACAAGCAACATTCTTTACAGAACTATATTCAAGGGTGCGTAAATATGGAGCTATTCCAACAGGAATAACACAAAATGTTGAAACTATAAATAATATTGAAGAAGGACGTAAGTTACTATCAAATAGCGAATTTATGGTAATTCTTAAACAAAAGAAAAATGATATCGCAGTTTGGAAAGAAATTATCTCATTAACAGAAGAGCAAATAAAGTATATAGCTAGTCCAAAAGCTAAAGGAACAGGTATTATTTATGCTGGAGGTGTAGTAGTTCCCTTTGAAAATCCAATACCAAAAGAATCAAAATTATTCAAACTGGTAGAAACGGACGCATACTAAAATGAGTAAGTATAGAATAAAAAGACGAGATAAAGATGAACTTAAATCTTTAAAGTCTGATATAAAAGCAGAAAAAACAAGATATTCTATGTTAAAAGAAGAGTATAAAGAAGTACAAAGAGAACAAAAATTACAGCCGAGCAATAACACAAGAACAAATAAAACTAGTTACAGAGCTAATATAAAGTCAGAAAAAACAAATAATTATACTTCTAATACTATTTCTAGAAGTAGTGAAGGTAGTAATAGTGAGAAACTAACTTCTAGAAATAGTTACTCTATGGATAATAATTCAAAAACGAAAAAATCAAGTAGAGAAGAGTACCTTAAAAATAATAAGAGAAAAGAATATTTAAAAAATAGTACTAGAAGTAGAGTACTAAAGCAGAAAAATGAAGATAGTATTGTAAAAAAAGTGAAAGAACAAGAGAATTTTTATTTAGATGATAGTAGTTTTAGAAAAGAAAACTCTAAAATATTAGATATTGATAATAATTCGAACAGTACTTCTTCAAGAGAATATTATAAAACTAAAGCATTAAAGCAAAGAAATGAACGATATTCAAAAGAAAAATTTAAAAACGACAGATTAAGAAAAGACAATTCAAGGAAAATTTTCTATGCAAATAGAAAAACTAATCATCTTGATAAAACTAGAGTAAGTGACCCAGAATCTAATTCAGGAATTAAAAATCAACAAGTTAATGAACTTAAAGAAGATTTAAAAGAACAAAAATCAGCTTTAAAATTAAAGAAAAAAGAATATCGCAAAAAGAAAAAAATATACAAACGAAAATATCAGAGTAAGATAAAAAGAAAAGTCAAAGAAGGGTTAAAAGGAGCAGTTTCACAGACATATGCTATTGAAACCGTACTGAGTAAAGATGAAGATCTTGCTAGATATGTAAAAGCAAAAAATAAATACGGTGCAGTAAGGTACGAAGTCGAAAAATATGGAAGACTTGGAAAAGAAGTTGTAAAAAAAACTTCTAAATTTACCTATGGAGTAGGAAATAGAACTTATAATCTAAAAAATGGACGTGGGTTCACACGAACTCCTAAGCGGTTTACTTGGCAATACAGACTAAAACAAAAGATTTTAGCTAATAAGAAATACCAACGAGCAAAACAAGTAAAAAATACAGCTTCTAAAGTAACCAGACCTTTTACAAAACCTGTAGGGAAATTAGTGAAAAATGTCTATAAAAATCCACTTGGTAGAAAAGGCTTATTAAGTCTATTAGCATTAATAGTACTTATAAGTATGTTTATGAGTTCAGTTTCTCCCTCAAGAATGAATGAGTGGGAAATGAATGATACTTGGTTATATTTTACAAAACTTGATAGAGAAAAATCGACTGATAAAGTTATTTATTATTCAGATGTTGAGGATTATGTTTATTATTTGAACTATCGCTATGATAAAACTGTAAAACAAATATATGGTGACCCTTCTGCGTATAAAGATAAACACTTGCCACATACAAGGCAAGGTAGAACGTTTTTAGAAGGTATGTGGGAGTTTTTAAATGGTGATAAAGATAGTTTGAAAACCGTTGATAATCTTGTAAATGATGATGGGGAATATGGTTTAGATGAAAAAGAGAGAAAAGAGTGGAAGCAACTTGTTGAAATATCAAAAGATACTGGACGATTTCCATTTTCTAGAGAATTAGATAATTTTCTCTTTGATAAAAAAGATTCTAAATACAAATTGCCTATGAAGGTTTTAGAACGATATGGTTATAAAGATAAAGACAATATATCTGATACGACAACTTTTCAAGCAGACCCAAATCAATATATTTATGCTTCAATGACCGGGAAAGTTTCGATAGACGGTAACGATGTATCGATAGAACAAGGTCGTAAAAGAATTACATATTATGATCTTCAAAATATAAGAGTTACTGCAGGAGAACAAGCTCTAAGAAATGAAATAATAGGGCAGGTTAAACAAGAAGGTAAGCAGGCTGTAAAATATGAAAAACTAAAAGATAATAATGGTAAGCAGGAATGGACGTCAGTTAATATAGGTTTTTATCTACCGAGTATTCAATACATGCAAAAAACAGAAGTGATAAGAGACTTAGGATTAAATGGTGATAAATTAGAACGAATAAGAGAGTTTGTAGATCTTGTTAAAAAATATGAACCTAATGCAACGAATGAGGGGTTAGCGGCTATACTAGGAGTTTTTGATATAGAAAGTGGAGTGCAACCTAAACGAGCAGAAGGAGATTATTTACCACAGCCGATAGGAGCGAGTGATAATTCATGGGACGATGAAAACTGGTTATCTATTAGTGGACCTCAAATATATAATGGACGATTCTCAAATATAGTACATCGAGGTTTAGGATTAGGACAATTTACTGATACTGCAGATGGTAGTAGAAGACATACAATGTTATTAGATTTTGCAAAAGAAAAAAATTCTAAATGGTATTATATGGACTTACAAGTAGATTTTATTTTCAATGGTGATTCACCATATTATAGAGAAGTATTTAGAAATATTGTAACTTCACAAGATAGTGTAGAAAGCCTAGTAGCAAGATTTTTAAAAGACTGGGAAGGAGGATATACCGATAAATTAGACTCAAGAATAGAAAGGGCAAAAGATATCTTTAGATACCTAAAATCTGGAGGAGGAACCGCAGGACATTTTAAAGATAAATCAGACCAAGAACTTTGGAACAAAGTAGCTTCCACACATCATACAAGACCAGGTTCTTGGGGATTGCAACCTCATGTATCACAAATGAGAGCTTTCTTAATGGAGAAATTCGAATTAGGAGATGTTGGTGGATATAGACATAAGGATACGGACGGAACAAATCATGGGCATGGAGATGGCTTAGCACTTGATTTAATGCTTCCAATAGGATCACCAAGAGGAAAAGCAATAACAAGCTATTTAATTGAAAATTATAATGATTTGAGAATATATTATATAATTTATGAACAAAGGTTTTATACTAAGGATGTTCCAAACATATATGGACCAGCAAATAATTGGAATTTAATGCCAAACAGGGGTTCTATAACTGAAAATCATTATGATCATATACATATATCATTTAAACGACAAGGAGAAGCATAGATTAATGTTAAATACAAAATTAATAAAGACAATAAAAATTACTGTTTCGATAGTAGTTATAATTTCAGTTTTTGTTATGGGATATTTTTTAGGTGATGGGCTAAGAAAAAATTCAGCTAATAAAACTATAAAAGATACTCTTCAGCAAACTAAAAATTCTAATAAAGATATAGAAAATCAACTTAAAGAAAAAACACAAGGTTTTTTAATAGCCTTTTATACTAAAAAAGACCTTGGAGAAAATAGAGATAGATACAGACCGTTTGTAACCGAAGGAATGTATAACTCTATAGTTGCGGACGAAGAAAAAGCTGTAAATAAAGCATATCAAGGGTATATAGTTGATTGGGAATATCAAGATGCAGACATGTATATCAATTCCGATAAATTAGAAGTGTTAGTGAATGTAAGATATAAAAATACAACACTTGCGATAAAAGATGATAAGAGTAAACAAACAACTCAAAATAGACAATCATCTTATAAAATTACCTTTACGAAAGTAGACAATAAATTACTTGTCAATAAAACAGATCAGATGTTAATAGAACCTGTAGCAGATAGAAAACTGTAGGAGGAAATAATTTGATAACTAAAGAAGAGCTAGAAAAGATAGAGAAACAGATTAATAAAAAAAAAGCAGATTTAGTAAAAAATCAAGAGCAACAAAAAATAAAAAAAAAGCAATTAAGTGATTTAAAAAATAGAGAAAAGATAATAAATAATGAACTTACAACTCTTCAAAATGATTATTTAAGAAGAACGCTAGATTATAATAATATGACTTTTGAAGAGTTTAAAGAACTAATGAATAAAAATTAAGAAAGGACGAATTAAATGTTTGTAGCTAGAAGTTTAAGAACTAATGAAACGCATGAATTAAATAGTATAGAAGAATTAATTCAAGACTTGGAAGTACTAAATATAAAAAATAAAAAATTAGAAAAATCAGAAACAATCTCTATTTATGAAACAAATTCTGATGGAGAAATTATCGATGAATTTGAAGTAGATTTACCGACTAATAAAAGTATAGAAGATGTACTAATCTCTGATGAAGATTATTCAGAAGAAACGCAGATAAGAGACATTAACTATAATGATATGACAGATGAAGAAAAAGAGGTTTTTAATAGAATTAATAAAACAGAGATTAAAAAAGAAGTATTTAAAGAAAATACTCGAGAAGAGAGCGTTAAAGATTCTGAAAAAAGACAAAGAGAGATTATTGAAAAAATTCAAAGAAAAAAAGTAGAGGAAGACAATAATTATGTAAGTAATTACAAAGAAAAACCAAGAAATAATTATGAATATCAAACTCCAGTAAGACCTCAAAAAATAAGAGAAACTCAAAGTAACCAAGTAGCAACAGTATATGAAGGAATGACTTTAGTTCCAGCAGATGAATTAAAAAATGATTTCAAATATAATGTAAGTATTGAATTAGAAAAAATAGAAAGACATATTTTTTTACTGGAGAGGCAAGCTAAAGAATATCGAAGGCTTATGAATGCTATTGATTCTCTAGATTATTAGAGGTAATTCTTTATGGAAGAAGAAAGAGTAGTAAGTTTACTTTTTAAAGAAACAAAATTAACTGCTGAAATATTATTTAAATCTTTATATTTTGTGGCAGAAAAAGCTGTTAATAGTACAGGAAAGCTAATTGATATTAGATTTAAAACTCCTTTTAAAGGAGAAAGTGAATGGAATAAATTTATGAACTCCGTTGACCCCATAACAATAAAAGATTTAAAAACAGTAGAATTAAATTTAGATGAATTTAAAGAACAATTAAAAAAATATGGTATAGGATTTTCTTTTTACAAACATTCTGATGGAGAGACAGTATCGTTAGCTTACGCATTTAAACACAAAGATATAGTAGAAAAAGCACTGTCAGATACATTAGAAAAAATAGTAAATAAGAAAAATGTAAGAGAAACAATAGAAAATTCAAAGAAAAAGCCAAAAGTAAAAGACTTAGAAGAAAAACTAAAATATTATAAAAATGTAGAAGAAGCTATTAAAAAAGAAAAAGGATTAGGAGTTAAGGAAAAAGTACCTACAAAAGGAGAGAAAGTACTGTGAGGAAGAACATAAAATCAAAACTTGTACTTTTACCTTTAGGAGGGGCTTTTTCTTTTTACTTTGGGCATACATTATACAAAACATATGAGAATGCTCAAGGTAAATTACTCTTCGACAAGTTAAGTTGGCTTATTGATAATCTTAGCACATATAGACCCATAGATTTTATTTACACACAAGGTTCATTTGGAGCAGGAAGTATGTTCTTAATATTTTATATCTTGTTGTATATGCGATTTACACTAAATAAATATCGTTATAGAGTAGGAGAAGAACATGGTTCAGCAAGATATTCAACTATAGAAGAGATAAAAGCATTTGAAGACAAGTATGAAGAGAATAATATAATCTTTACTAAAAATGCGAAGATGGGACTTTATAACAAAAGATTACCGTATGATAAACAACTTAATAAGAATGTAGTAGTAATAGGTGGACCAGGTTCAGGGAAAACATTTACCTTTGTAAAACCTAACGCAATGCAACTTAATTCTTCTAAAATATTTACTGATACAAAAGGATTATTGGTAAGAGAGTTGGGGAATTTATATGAACAAAATGGATACATAGTGAAAGTATTCGATTTAATTCACTTTATAAATTCCCATCGATTTAATGTATTTAATTACATAAAAAAAGAAACTGATATTGATGAAGTGGCAGAAGCTATAGTTGAAGCAACTAAAAAATCCGATAATAAAGGTGAAGACTTTTGGTTAAAGGCTAAACTAATGATTATGAGATCATTGATAGGGTATTTGTACTTCGATAGTAAAATAAGTAATTATGAACCTAGTTTACCACAAGTAACAGACCTTATCAGACATTTAGAACGTACAGATCCAGATGTAGAATCAGTTTTAGAAATGATGTTTGAAGAATTAAATGAAAAAATTCCAAATAATTATGCTTACAGGCAATTTCAACTGTTTAATAGAAATTTTACAGGTGAAACCAGAAATTCTGTAAAAGCAATAATTGCCTCAACATTTTCAGTATTTGAACATGACGAAGTTAGAGAATTACTACAAAGAGATACAATGGAAATTGAAACATGGAATACACAAAAGACAGCGGTATTCATAAATGTTCCAGAAGTAAATGACGCATATCAATTTATTTCATCTTTGTTATTTTCAACAATATTTAAAACGACAATAAAAACAGCAGATGAAGTTATTCAAGGGGTATTAAATAAAGAACTTATTCATATGGAAATATATGGTGATGAATTTGCTCAACTTGGAAAAATAAATAACATATCAAAATATTTAGCAGTAATACGAAGCCGAGAAATATCATTAAAAATAATACTACAAGGACTTCCACAGCTAGACATGATATATGGTAAGGAAGAAGCAAAAAGTATATTAAGTAACTGTGAAACACTTCTTTATCTAGGAACTAATGATAAAGATACTATAGAATATCTATCATTTAGAGCTGGTAATGAGACTATTGATGATAGAAATTATTCAGAAAATAGAAATAGTACCAGCGGAGGTTCAACGTTACAACATTCAAAATTAAAACGTGAAATCCTTACTCCACATGAAATAGCCACTATTAATATTAACGAAGCACTACTATATATAGGAAAGCAAAATGTATTTAGAGATAATAAATACAACGTAAATATGCATAAAAATAAAAAGTATTTAGCAGATAGTCCAAAAGATGATACGTGGTATCGATATAAGATATATCGAAGTGAATACGAAGAGTGGTTAGATAATGTAAAACCAGAGAATCACATAAAAGCAAGTACAGAAGAATTTAATGAATTTGTAAAAAACACACTGTAATAATGAGTAAAAAATAATATCATTAAAGCTATTACATTCTCTTTGTGAAAAGTTGTAAAAAGTTAACTCGAACTATTGCAATACAATACTTAAATTGTTATAATAATAGTAGTTAGGAGGAAATAATGGAAACAAGAGAATTAAAAATCGGAATAGCTAAAGCTGGTGGAAATGCTGGTTCAGGTTCAAAACGATATCTTATAATGCTTCCTACTAAATGGGCGAGCGATATGGGAGTAGAACAAGATAGAAGAACTGCCAAAATTAGTTATGATGAAGAAAAAAAAGAAATTACAATTAAATTAAAAGAAGAGTAATATATATGAGATTTTATTGGTATGTGTCTATAGTAAAAATTATTTTGTATGCAGTGTTGGGGCTTATTTCTTTTATGATCATTGTTCCAGAATTGTTTATATTTACATCTCTTGCACTAAATTCAGAAAAGAGTAGCGTAGTTAGAACATTTCCCAAATCTAATATAGGTTGGATAGATGATATTCCAATCAGTATAAATAAACTTTTTGTGAATTTACCAATACAAGAAAAGTTATTGTGGATATTATTGGTGGTTGTTGTATATTTAATATTATTAGTATTAATAAAATATAGAGATGTATATATACTTTTTATATTAAGCAATATATTCGTTATATATTTCTCATACCAGTTCTTAGTATCGATGTTTAAACTTAATACTATCTGGAATATAATATTAACTATTATTATTTCATTGGTAGCAGTAGGAATAAGATTAGCTATATTTGAAAAAGTGAGAGATATAATAGAATCAATAAAAGAAGTAATATCTAATTTTATTTTTGAAAAAATCAAAAATAAAAATGTAGAAAATAAAAAATAAGCCCTTGACTATTGATATACAATATCATATAATATAATTATAGAAAATAACAAAGGAAAAAGGAGAAATAGTATTATGAATAAAAAGAAGGATAAACTTCAAAAGAATTTATTAACAGCAGGTATAGGATTAGCGACAGTTGTTGCGGTAGGAGTAGCGACTGATACGCAAGCTAAAGCAAGTGAGAAAGATACTACAACCCCATCAACTACTGTAAAAGCTGAAAAGCCCACTGTTGATCTAAAAAAACAAGTAGAAAATCAAGAAAAAGTAGTGGAAACTACAGAAGCTGAAGTAAAAGATTTAAAAAACAATGTAATAAGTTCTACTAAAAAAGTAGCAAACTTAGAAGAAAAAGCAAAAGAAGCAACTCCAGAAAATATTGCTAAAGTTGAGAAAGCTGTAGAAGATAAGAAAGCAGATTTAAAAGAGAATGAAGAAAAAGCGACAGTCTTGGCAAGTTCTGAAAGTAACAAACAAAAAGAAGTAGCTTTAGCTGAAACAGAAGTTAAAGTTGCAGAAATTAACCTTAATAAAGCTAAAGAAGAAACTACAAAAGCTAAAACAGACTTACAAAAAGCAAAAGAAGTATTAGCTGGAACTAACCAAGAAAAAGTAGTTAAAGCATTAGAAGAAGCTAAAAAACAAGTAGAGCTAGATAAAGCTGACCTTGAAGCAAAAGAAAAAGCATTAGAAGAGGCTAAAAAGCAAGATAAAGTAAGACAAGATAGAATTAATGCACTAACAACTACTAAAGAACAAGCTACAAAAGATTATAACAAAACAAGTAGTGATCTTGAAGCTAAAACGAAAGAATTAGAAGTTGCAAAAACAAAACTAGCACTAGCTACAAAGGAATTAGAAGTTGCGAAGAATAATGCAGAAGGTATTAATAGAATAGTTTTAAGTGAAGAGTATGTGAAAGCATTGAAGGATAGTCAAAACTATGACACTTTAACAAGAGAAGATAGACGTAAAGCACGAGAAATATTAAAACGAATTAATGATGAAGTAGATAATCTTAATAAATATCATAAAAATAAAAATGATGATATACAGACAAAATATGATATTGAGAATCTTCCAGAAAATATTAGAACAGAATTATCACTTTTTGCAGCTGATTTAATTAATCAAATAAGAGAACAGTTCAAATTACCAAAGGTAAAGGTAACATCATCAGCTGTTGAATTTGCGAAAATAGTAGGAGATGGTTATACAGCAGATAATTGGGATGCCCAAGAAGGGCATGATGCTCGTGTAGTTAATGAAGGTGCTAGAAAATTTGGATTACTTACTTCAAGTGATGAAGAAGTAGCTAAACACCAACAATATTATGAAAACTATTATGGATATGGTCTTGCAACTAAAAATGTTACTTTAGCTCAATTAAAAAGAGAAGTTTATAATGGTATTATAGGTTTTATGTTTAATGGCCGAGAATGGCTTCATGCTCAAAGTATTGCAGGAATTAACTACGGTACTCCAGATGAAGAATATTTTGGATTAGATTTCTCAATAAGTAATGGTTGGACAAATATACATTATATTAAAGTTCCGAAACATTATTTAGAAAATGCAACTAAGAGTAATTTTAATACTACAAAAATAGATAATCCTAATGACTCAACAACATTATTAGCGAAACTAACAACTGCTGAAAAGAGCGTTAGCAACATAAATGTAGAAGTTGATACTAAAGCAAAAGAGCAAGTAGCTTTACAAACAGCATATAATAATACTAAAAAATCTCTTACTGATGTAACTAGTGAACTTGAGTTTTTAGAGAATACAAAAACATTCACAGAAGAAGCTACAGCTTCTTATACAAAAGCAAGTAATAAATTAGCTAATGATACTAATGCATTAAATAAAGCTCAAAAAGATTTTGATTCATTAAATGCTGACGTTAAAGCAAAACAACAAGCAGTAGACATAGCAACAACAACGCTAGCTGAAAAAGAAAGAGCTCAAGTTACTAAACAAAAAGAATTTAATGAAAAACAAGTTGTATTAGATACTCTTGTTAAGCAACTTGGAGATATTCAAAAACAGATTTCAGAGAGTAAAAAAGCTATTAGTGAATTAAAACAAGGTATTAAAACTAAAGAAAATGAATTAGTAGTATTACAAAATGCTCCAAAACTTCTAAAAGAAGAACAAGAAAAATTAGCTAAACTAAAATCATCTTTAGAAAATAAAGAAAAACAATTAGCTGAAGCTATAGACTTGTACTCAAAACTATTGAAACAACAAATCGGAAATCTTGAATTTGATCAAAAAGCTCCAGAAAATGTATTGCCAGAAGCAATTATTAAAGAGACAATTAGAGAAGATGTTGTAAAATATAATGTAAAAGAAGAATTAGATTCTACACTTGAAGCAGGGAAACGAGTAGTTAAAGTAAAAGGTGTAAATGGTAAGAAAAAAGTAAAAGTAACTACATTAACAGTAAATGGTGAAGTAGTAAATAGCCTTGAAGAAGTGTTAAGCGAAGAAAAAGCTGTTGACGAAGTAGTTCTTGTAGGAACAAAAGAGAAAACTAAACCAACAGAACCTACAACACCTGCTAAACCAATTAATTCAGAAGACAAGAAATCTAAAAAAGAAAATGTACAAAAACTTCCTAATACTGGAGAAACAACATCAGATGTAGCAGGATTTGGACTGTTATTATCAGTATTAACATTAGGTTTATACAGAAGAAAACAAAGATAGAATAACCAAATAAATAGGTAAAGAAGACAACTGAAAGGTTGTCTTTTTTGTATTGGAGGCAAGGTTATGAAAAGTAATACATTAGAGTTACTAAAAGAACACTTTAGCAAAAGTAATTGGGAAACAATGAATAATATTTTAGGAGAATGTTATCAAGAAAACAGATATAAGATAACATTAAATTTATTAGATATTTTCGGATACGATTTAAGAACGGTATATATGACGTGTTATACTATTAGAGATATATTAGAAAGTGAATTGTTTAATCTTGATGTAGACTTACAAATAAAATATAATAAGAATGATATAATATTTTATTTAAAGGAGAGTAACAAGATGAATAATTTATTAAAAATAAATTTTGTGATACCTTATGGAAAGAGAGAAGACTATATAGAGTTTATAGAAGAAATAAATAATAATGTAAAACCTGATGAAGTAGTTTTTATATTTGTAAATAATATTCCATATGTATTAGAATGTATTTTATATGTAGAGGTTGAAAATCCAGATATAGTAAGAAATATAGCAAAAAAATATAAAGTAAGTGAACTTATGAATGGGAAATCTCAAGAATACTATATTAAAGAACAGAGTAACCGTGGATGGAATTCAATAGGCTTAATCCCTAATATGAATAAAGAAAAAATATTAATGTTAATGAGTTCAATTTGTCAAATTCCTACTATACGAGAATTAGAGGAAGCAGGCTATTCATTAAAAAAGAATTATAAAACGGTGTTTATATCATATTCACATAAAGATGAAAAAGAGGTTGAAAGATTAGAACAAATAATCAAAGATAATGGAGTAAGAGTATGGCGAGATACTTATGACATTGATTTTGGAGATAGTATAACACAAAAAATATCAGAAGCAATGAAAAAAAGTCATATATTTCTTCTTTGTATAAGTAAAAATACATTATCTTCAATATATGCACAACAAGAAGTTGAAACACTATATAATACGATATTAATACAAAAATCTAATGGAAAGAGAGTAATTCCAGTAAGATTAGATGATGTAGATCCAAATGATATAATACATGGATTAAATAATTTTAAGTATTGTAATTATAAAGATGAAAAAGACCTAAAAAAACTAATAGATTTGTTAATAAGAGAAACAGCAGTAGAATGGTAAAGTTATACGGAAGTAATTATAAATTAAATGAACTATATTCAAGTAAATAAAATCGAAATAAAAGATTAGCAATGCTAGTCTTTTTTATTTTGAATAAAGGAAGTGAAAAATATGCAATTAGCAATAATAACAGTGATAATAATAAGTATAGTAACAAATTTATTAGGTGTAAAACTAAGAGATACAAAACAAAGGCGAGTACTGTCATTGTCTTTAATAATATCAGGAACTATATATAGTATTATTTTAAATAATATGGAATTAAGTATTCTTAAATTATATGACATTATAATTATAAATGTCATTATTTTGGTAATAATAAGTATAGTATTAAAAATAGCAATAAAGTCTAGAATTAAAGCAATAAATATGTTTATAATTATTTCTAATATAGTGATATATACAATAATAGTGGCATTCGTATTGACCCCAGAAGTAAAATTAATTAATCCAGCAGTAATAACTACGGGAATTTTTTATTTTATATCAAGTTTAGTTATTCCAGAGGAATGGTATTAAGATTTATAGATTCTATGTTATAATTTTTTTAAAGGAGGAATTATAGTGTTAGAAATTAAATCATTAAAAATAAAAAATAAAATAGGTGAGTATGTTGAAAATAATCGAACCAAACTCGCTAAGCTACTATTTATCTTAGGTTTGACAGGTGCAATATCAAGTAGTGGTATTCTAGTATTATTAAAAGAATACAAAATTATGTTTATTAATAAATACGATATAGATATAACTACTATTTTAGTTTATATTTTTAGTTTTAGCTTTTATATGTTATTAGCACCACTTATACTAATGGACAAAAAAACGATGCTTGTGAAGATAGTAGGATTAGGTTTTTCTTTTATTGGAACAGTATTATTTGGTCTAGTTATTTTAGAGGAAAAGCAGATAGTGTTAAGTGGAATTATGTTCTTTATAGTATTTTTAATATTTTTCTTTTGGACTATTATAGATTTTGTAATAATAATTTATAAATGGTTATGGGTTAGAAAAGATGATGAAAATGCAAAGCAAATGGATATAGCGAAATTAAATTTATTATGGCTTATATTAGCTTTTATATTAGGAATACTATTTAATATTAGAAAATAAAGATTAGCAAAGCTAGTCTTTTTTATTTTGTCCTAAACATGACGTTAAAAGGTTTAAAAATTAAGTAAAAGAGAGGAAAAAAGTATGACAATTAATAAAACGGAGAAATTCAAATTAAGAAAAAGTAAGAAATATAAAAATTTAGTATCAGTAGGTCTTGGAGTTATGACGGCGGTTGCGATTGGTGTTGCAAGTGATAATGAAGCATATGCAAGTGATCAAACGGTTGGGAATGCAACTAATTCTACTACAACTCAACCACCAGCAAACAAAGTGCAAAGTGATAATTTAGCAAATACTAACACATCAACTGGAGCTGTAAATATTAATATTGATAATTCAAATGTGAAAAATGCAGTAAATACAGCCAAAAGTGAAGGTGTCAATGTAACAGAAAAAACTCAAGATTTAGGAGTAACCACAAGCACAGAAGAAACGACACGAAAAAGAAATGAAGCAATAGAACAAAATAAAGCAGAAGAAAACAAAATAAATGAAGTAGTAAATAATTATAAAAAAGAAAAAGAAGCCAACCAAAATGCAATAAATACAGCTACACAAGAAAATAAAGAAAAACAAGATCAGTATGAAAAAGACTTAGCGAATTACAATAAAGAAAAAGCAGAAAAAGAAAGACAAAACGTTGCTATTAGAAAAGAAAATGAAGAAATTAATGCTCGAAATAATGATAAAAAAGCAGAATATGAAGAAAATCAAAAAAGAGCAGAAAAAGCTCAAAAACAAAATGAACAAGATTTAGAAAATGAAAAAGAATTAATAGTTCAAAAAGGTGGAGAGCGTGAAAATGATTCTAATGGATTAAAAGTAAAAGAAGGAGAACGAATAGATGTTCAAGCTAGCGGAAATATTACTATAAAAAGTGTTAACTCTTATGAAACTGTAACTAATACTAGGTTAACATTGACATTACCAAATACTGATATAAGAAATGGTTCATACATAGATTTAAAATATGAAAGATTAAGAGAAGAACAATTAAAAGATTATGATGTAGAAGTTAATGGAGAGAAAATAGGTACATTAAAATTAGTTTCGATAGATAATACAAGAAATGCAGATTATGATCCTAACAGAAAAGATGAAACTTATGATGCTTATACATCAATGGCTAATTACAATTTCCGTTTAATTTTCAATGAAAATGCAAATAAATATAAAAACAAAGTAGTTACAATATCATCTAATAATACGGCAAATTGGAATGGATATTATGGACGAGAAAAACAAGGAGTAAATCATAATATTTATGTGAATGGAACTAAGGTTGTGAGTAGTGAAGAACACAATATACCAGCAACTGAGTTAGCAAGGTATAAAGATTGGAGTAATGTAAGAGTAGATGATACTGTACTAGGTGTGTTTATTAATGAAAATGGAGAAATTAGACCTAACGGAATGTTCGGTAAAGTATCAAACAGTCATGAACAAGCAAATACACGAACAAATAAATTAACGGATGGAGATATAATAACATACCGACTTGATAATAACTCGCCTGTAAAATTTGATCCTACTCAAAAATATGATGCTCAAAATATGTTTTTTAATCAAGGCGATAATTTTGGAAACAATATTAATAAATATGGTTCATTAATAGGTAATGGAAGTCATTTACCAAATGTAGAAGTATTGAATTTTACAGATACAGAATTGAAAGTAAAAATAACAAATGTAGATAATAAATACTTTTCATTACGTGCAGACAGCTATAAGAGAATACCAATGAAAATAACATCTTATAATAAAGCTGATTATACTTCAGATAGAAAATATTCTATTTCTGCGACTGTACAAGATGCTAATGGTACTCTAAAAGCACAAAGTAACTCAAGTAATTCTATTGGAATTTCTGGTGCTGATATTAATTCTGTTGGAGAACTTAAGCCTTATGTAGAAAAAGAAAAATTTAAAATTAAAGTTAACTATGTAGATACTTCTGGAAAAGTAATAAAAGCCCCTTATGGAGAAAACAATTTAGCATATGGAGATAAATATACAGTAAATGTACCTAGTATTTCAAATTATGTATTTGTAAGAGAAAAAGACGATAAAATACTTAATGGAGTATTCAGAGAAGATTTAGAATATACACTAGTTTATAAAAAATTAAATAATGTAATTAATCAAACTCCTCCGAGTTATGAGACACCTAAACCAGAACTACCATTGCCAAAAGAACCAGAACAACCTACTCCAACACCGATTCCTGCAAAAGTAACTGCCCCAACAGTAGATTATACAACATTTAGACTATCGGAAAGACCAAGGGTATTTAAAGAAGCTAGAAATTTAGATAATACCAATCTTGATAATAGTTTAGTAAGTAAAAACTCTACAGTTAAATTTACTCTTAAAGTTGATAAACTTCCTGCAGGACGAGAAGCATTAAATGTATTAGAATTTACAGATCATTTACCTCAAGGGTATGTTATAGATGAAGCAACTGTAACTAGAGAGAATAATGCACTAGGTTATAATACTGCTTATGATAAAGCTAATCATACTGTGGTATTTAGTGCTAATACTACATTGCTAAATAAATTAAATGAAAATCTTAATGAGGTTATCGATGTGGTAGCACCTACTGTTACCGGGACTGTAACTAATGATGGTGGTATTTATAAAAATAACTTTAAAATCAATTTAAATAATAAATATACTACTCACAGTAACGTTGTTACAGTAAATACACCGAATGGGATTACACCTAATAAAATAAATACAAATGCAGATAATTCTAACATCGATGGAAAGATTGTTGTAGCTGAAACTACAAACTATTATAAATTACTATGGGATTTAGACCAATATAGAGGTATGAAACTTAGTAGAAATGATATTGCAAAAGGATTTTATTATTTAGAAGATTATCCAGAAGAAGCAGTAACAATTAATAATAGATTAGTTAGCTTAGTTGATAGTAATGGGCAAGCAGTAACTGGAGTAGAAGTAAATAGTTATGATAATTTAGAAAGTGCTCCAGAAAATGTAAAAACAATGCTTTCAAAAGCTAATATTACACCAAAAGGAGCATTCCAATTATTTACAGCAACTAATCCAACTGATTTTTATAACAAATATGTTGTTACAGGAAATTCTATTAAAATAACTAATCCAATGGTAGTTAAAGATAGTTTAACTCAAACTGGTGGAGTATATGAGAACAAGGCATATCAAATTGATTTAGGAAATGGCTATGCAACGGAAACTGTTAGAAATATTGTGCCTAAAGTTGATACTAATAAACATAATTATAATGAAGACGGAGTATTAATTGATGGAAAACAAGTAGTAGCTGGTACTACAAATCACTATAAACTAACTTGGGATTTAGACCAATATAGAGGTATGAGTGCTACAAATAGCGAAATAGCTAAAGGTTTCTTCTTTGTAGAAGACTACCCAGAAGAAGCATTGACTATTGATAACTCTAAAGTAACGATGTTAGATGGTAAAGGACAAGCAGTAACTGGAGTAGAAGTAAGGAGCTATAATAGTTTAGAAAATGCACCAGAGGATATTAAACAGGCTCTAGTAAATGCGAAAATCAGACCAAAAGGAGCGTTCCAATTATTCAGAGCGACAAATGCGAAAGATTTCTTTAACAAATATGTAGTTACAGGAAACTCAATTACAATAACAACACCAATGAAAGTAAAAGAAGAACTTACAACAACAGGTGGAACATACAATAATAAAGCATATCAAGTTGATTTTGGTAAAACTTTTGAGACAAATATCGTAACTAATATCGTACCAAAAGTAACACCAGAAAAACACAACACAAATGAAGATGGTACTGTAGTTGATGGAAAACAAATAGTCGCAGGAACAACAAATTACTACAAACTAACTTGGGATTTAACACCATATAGAGGAGTAGTACCAACAAGAAATGAACTTAACAAAGGTTTCTTCTTTGTAGAAGATTATCCAGAAAAAGAGGTAACTATTGATAACTCTAAAGTAACAATGGTAGATAGTAAAGGACAAGCAGTAACTGGAGTAGAAGTAAGTAGTTATAATAGCTTAGAAGAAGCACCAGAAAATGTAAGAACAATGCTTTCGAAAGCTAATATTAGTCCAAAAGGAGCATTCCAATTATTTAATGCTAGTTCTCCAGAGGACTTCTTCAATAAATACGCATCTGTAGGAAATTCAATTACAATAACAACACCAATGACAGTAAAAGAAGAACTTACAACAACAGGTGGTACAATAAGAAATAAGGGGTATCAAATTGATTTTGGTAAGGGACGTGAAACTGAAATAATTACAAACGAAATTCCAAAAGTAACACCAGAAAAACATAACACAAATGAAGATGGGGTAGTAGTTGACGGAAAACAAGTAGTCGTAGGAACTACAAATCACTACAAACTAACTTGGGATTTAGATCAATACAGAGATATGACTGCAACAAGTCGTGAAGTGGCTAGAGGCTTTTTTGTTGTAGAAGATTATCCAGAAGAAGCATTAACTATTGATAATTCAAAAGTAACAATGGTAGATAGCAAGGGACAAGCAGTAACTGGAGTAGAAGTATTGAGTTATGATAGTGTAGAAAATGCACCAGATGATATTAAGAAGGCTTTAGTGAATGCGAAAATCACACCAAAAGGAGCGTTCCAATTATTTAGAGCTACAAATTCAAGAGATTTCTTTAACAAGTATGTACTTACAGGAAACTCAATTACAATAACAACACCAATGAAAGTAAAAGAAGAGCTTACAACAACAGGTGGAGTATTTAACAATAAAATGTATCAAGTTGATTTTGGTAAAGGTCGAGAAGTTGAACATGAAGTAACTAATAATATTCCAAAAGTAGAACCAACTAAGCATAATACAAATGAAGATGGAGTTGTAGTTGATGGTAAAGTTATTGCACCAGAAACTGTAAATAATTATAAGCTTCTGTGGGATTTAGATCAGTATAAAGGAGTTGTCGCAACAAGTCGTGAACTTGCTAAAGGATTCTACTTTGTAGAAGATTACCCAGAAGAAGCACTTGCGATTAATAATTCAAAAGTAACTATGGTAGACAGCAAAGGACAAGCAGTAACTGGAGTAGAAGTATTAAGCTATGATAGTGTAGAAAATGCACCAGATGATATTAAGAAGGCTTTAATGAATGCGAAAATCACACCAAAAGGAGCATTCCAAGTTTATAAAGCGACAAATTCAAGAGAATTTTATGATAAATACGTATTTACTGGAAATTCAATCACAATAACAAGTCCTATGACAATGTTAGATAGTGTAAATAAAAATGGAGCTGTTTATAATAATAAAGCATATCAAATTGATTTTGGTAAAGGACGTGAGACTGATGTAGTAACAAATACTGTACCAAAATCAAACCCAGAAAAACACAACTATAACGAGGATGGAGTTCTTATTGATGGCGGTTTAGTCCCAGTAGGTTCAACAACTGAATATAAGCTGACATGGAAATTAAGCAATCTTCGTGATGTAGTAGGAACTAATGAGGCTATAAATAGAGGATTCTATTATATCGACGATTATCCAGAAGTACTAAAAACACTAGATGACAGAATTAAAGTATTAGATTCTAACGGAAATGTAGTTAATGGTATAAGAATTACTAAATACGATAATTTAGAACAAGCAAGTAATGAAATTAAAGCTATTTTATCAAAAAACAATATCACACCAAAAGGAGCGTTCCAGGTATTTTCAGCAGAAAATCCAATAGAGTTTTATAATAACTATGTTAAAAAAGGCATTGATTTAACGATTGTTAACCCAATGCAGGTAACACAAGCACTTAAAGAAAATGGTGGAAGTTATCAAAACGTAGCGTATGAAATTGATTTTGGAGTTGCTCAAGTGACAGATACTATTACAAACACAGTTCCAAAAGTAAAACCTGTAAAACATAATTATAATGAAGATAACGTTAAAATTGATGGAAAAGTGGTACTTGCAGCTTCAAGAACTAATTATAAGTTAAATTGGAACTTATCAGCATACAAAAATATAGAAGCATCAGACAAGTACATTAAAAAAGGTTTTTACTTTGTAGACGATTATCCAGAAGAAGCATTAAGTCTAGATGAGAAAAATATTACTATTACTGACGACAAAGGAAAAGCAGTAGCTGGAGTAGAAGTAGTAAATTACGAAAGTTTAGAAAAAGCACCAGAGGAAGTCAAAGCCGTTCTAAAAGAAGCTAAAGTAACTCCAAAAGGAGCATTTCAGTTATTTAAAGCAACTGATTCTAAACAATTTTATAATGATTATGTTAAAACTGGAACTAATCTTACTATAACTAATCCAATGATAGTAAAACCAGAAATAGCAAGAAAAGATAGTAAAAAAGTTGTAGATGATAAAACTGAAAATAAAACAATAAAAGATGTAACAAAAGTGAATAACAGCGTTACAACTACAAACATTAAACCAGAAGTAGATAAAGCTATTAATGAGGCTGTAGAAAGAGAGAACAATACTCTTAATACTATTTCAAAAGTATCAACTGAAAACACTGAAAAAGAAAAAGGGAAAGTCACTAAAGGTAGTGAAAAAACTATAGAATATAAAAATAGAGGATACCAAATTGACTTTGGTAATGGATATGAAACTGATGTAGTAGCTAATAATGTACCAAAAATTGATCCTATTAAAGATGTAGTAATTGATGTAAAAGGTAAAGAAAGCCTACAAGGAAAAGAAATAGAGCTAAATAAATTATTTAATTATAAATTAATTGGAACTGAAATTTCATCTAATAGAGGTACTAAACTTACTCAATATGGATTTAGTGATGATTATGATGAAAAAGCTGATAAATATCAGGCTAATTATAGAGTATTTTCTATGAAAGATATTAAACTTACTGATGGAAGTATAATTAAACAAGATAGTGAGCTTACTAAATATACTACTCAAATTATGAAAGATGGTAAAGTTGATATTGAGTTCGATAAAGAGTTCTTAGATAAAGTTGATTTAGATAGCGAGTTCCAAGCTGAAGTTTACTTACAAATGGAGCGTATAGCAAGTGGTGAAGTTAAAAATACATTTATTCATACGGTAAATGGAGTAGAAGAAACTTCTAATACAGTTACAACTTTTACTAAAGAACCAGGAAAACCAGTTGAACCAGGAAAACCAGTTGAACCAGAAAAACCAGTTGAACCAGAAAAACCAGTTGAACCAGAAAAACCAGAAGAGCCAAAACAGTCAGTACCTCCGAAAGTGGAAGAAAAAACACCGAATAAGAGTACAGGAAAAGTATTACCAAATACAGGAGTAGCTGATAATGATGGAACTTCAACAGCGATAGCATTAACCGCATTAGCGACTGCAGGATTTATCGCAAGAAGAAAAAAAGTTAGAAATTCATAATATATAAATCTTGAGGTCTTTAGTGAAAAGCTAAAGACCTCTTTTTTATTTTGTAAAGGAGTGAAGATAATGGACGAAAGAGGAGTAAATCAAAAAACGTATAAAGATTTGAAAGCAGATATATCACAAAATACAGCAATTAATATTGGTTATTATTGGGAAGTTTTAAATGAAATTCCAGGAGAAGTATTGATAGATACTATAAAAGAAATAGCTCTAAATGGCTGGATTAACAATAATACCAGTGAACAAGAGTTGAGAAATATGTTAATAACAGAGTCTGTTAAAAATATGAGTTATCAAGAATTTAAAGATATAGCTCATTATTTTTTCGGTTTTGTACCAGACGATGAAGCGATGTTTCAAAGAGTGCAACCAATAGAAATAACAAGAGAAAATTATAATTATTTAGTTGAACAAAATAAAAAAGCCTTTGGATTAGAAAAGGAACTTAACGAGTTAAAAGATAAACAGAACAGTCTTGAAAACAAAATAAATAATGTGGAGACAATGATTGTTCCTTCTGAAAGTGAAGTAGTTGGAATAGATATGAAAAATGAAGAACTGTTAGTTTTAAATTCACCATTATATTCAATAATTGAAGAAGATTTAATCATTGATGACTATTTAATAAACGATTATCGATCAAGGGATAATGGAGATAAGCAAATAATAGATTACTTGAGAGATGAGTACAAAGAGATAGATTTATTAAGTAAAGAGTATATTTTAAATAATGATACTTTATACGGAGAAAAACTAATATTTAGCTATGATATTTATGAAATAGACTACGATTTGATAGATGAAGATCAATTTAAAACGCTTAGAGATTTTTACGATTTTGCTAAACAATTTGAATCTTTTAAAGAAGAGTATCCAATGTATCCAGATTATGTTGAAAGTAAATACAATGATATATATATGTATCAAGATAATCCATTTAATAATTATCCTGGTAAAATTTTAAAAAATAAAATTAGAGATATTCAAAATATATTGTCTAAATACAATAAAAAATTAATCACAAAAGATGTTACTGGTTATTCTCAAGGTGAAGAATGGAAGTTAGGTTATTTAGCAGATGAAAGCCAAGATAATAAATTGATAGAAGCATATTTAGAAAATTTTGTAGGAGCATGGTATAAAGGCACACTTGCAAGGCTTGAAACTATCCCTTTTGAATCATTTGATAAAGGACAATTAGTTGGTGAATCAACGGAAATAAACTATATTAATACCGATATTTTACCGATTAATAACAGAGAAAAATTAGAAAAAATAAAAGAAGTGTATTCTCATTTAAAACAATTTAAATCTAAAGAAGAAGTATTAAATAAAGAAAAAGAGAATAATAAAAAAATAGTGGAAAATAGAAGTAAAACTATAGGGGAAAGATAGTTATGACTTTAACAAAAGAAGAAGCTAAAAATATGAATATACTTGATGTAGCAAATTCTTTAGGTATGAATATGTTAAAGTCAAGTAGAAATGAATATTATTGGGACGAACATGACTCTTTTAAGATAAATACTTCAAAGAATATGTTTAGATGGTATTCAAAGGATATTGGTGGAGATGTTATCCAGATGGTACAAACTCTTAGAGGTGTATCCTTTAGAGAAGCTATAAATTATCTCGATACCGGGCAATTTGGAGAAGCAAAAGTACAAGAAGTAACTAGAGAACCGTTTAAATATTTATTAGAAAAATATGAAACTGATTTTGACAATGGTAGAAGATACTTAAAAGAGATTCGTGGACTTTCAGATAATACTATAGATTTCTTTCTAAAAGAAAAAGCATTAGCTTTAGTCAATAGGAAATATCAAGATGGATATTCTGAACAAGTGTTAGTTTTTAAATACTTTGATGACAACCAAAATATAATAGGTGGGACATTACAAGGTATCGTACCCAATAAAGATAGGTACGAGGGGAAAGGATATTTAAAACAGATAATTTATAATTCTGATGGAACTGCAGGAGTTAATGTTACTGTAGGAGAGAAAGCCGATAGATTAATTTTCTTTGAAGCACCTATTGATATGATGAGTTATTATGAACTAAATAAACATAATTTAAATAATGTAAAATTGATTTCAATGGACGGTTTAAAAGAAAGTACAGTAGCAAGATACTTAACAGAACACATTATTACTGATGAAGCTAGGAGAAAGACCTTAGATTTTAGTAATGCAGTAGGCTATATGAATTTTATAATCAAAGACACAGATTATTTTGACCACAATAAGAATATCGATGTAATAACACTAGCTGTTGATAACGATAGTGCAGGAAGAAATTTTATTGAAAAATTAGAAAAAATAGGTTTGAAATTCCAAACAGAATTACCTCCTCAATTAAAAAATAAAGAAAAAACTGACTGGAATGAGGTATTAATAGTCCAAAAAAAGTTGGAGAGAAGAAAAGGAGAAATTAACATGGAACAGAACACAGGAAATAAAACGAGGGAGGAGTTTTTAGAAAAATTAGTAGATAGTAAAAAACTTACTCAATGGACGAAGAACCAACAATATTATTTTGTAAAAGGTTTAAAGAAAGTAGCAGTAAAATTAGAAAATGGAGAACTAAGATTATCTAAAAAATATCCTCCTAAGAATGATAATGAAAAGCAGTATATAAAAGATTTACTTGAAGGAAAAGATGTATCGATAAGTGAAATAAGATTACAACAACTACCAGACAACACTCCAAAAGAAGAAAAAGAAAAAATAATAATAGAAAACTTAGCTTATGGGAATGATGTAAAAGGACTTAATGAGCATTTAAAAATGGGATTAAAAGAATATGTAAATTCTGATCAATATAAGAAATATTTAGATACAATCAGTAAATTTCATAACTACTCAAGAAGAAATATAGACTTAATTCATCAACAAAAACCAGATGCAACTTTAATTGCAGGAGCTAAAAAATGGAATGAGAGTTTTGAACGATATATAAATAAAGGCGAAAAGGGATTCACAATATATGCTCCAAGTGAGTATAAAGTTAAAGATTTAAATGGAGATTTTGTATTAGATAAAGATGGAAAAGTAAAAACTAATATACGTTTTATTCCAGTAAAAGTTTTTGATGTAAGCCAAACAAACGGTAAAGAATTGTCATTAAATTCTGTTGAGTTAGAAAATAATGTTGAGAATTATGTTGATATTTATAAAGCGTTAAAAGAAATCGCAGATAAAGATAATATAAAAATTGTTTTTGTAGATAAAGAACTTATGCCAAGAGCTTATGGAAGTTACACCCCAGCAAAAAATACAATCGAATTAAGAAAAGGTATGGGGCAGGGAGATACACTTAGTACGTTGATTCATGAACTGGCTCATGCAAAATATCAAAGTAAGATTATCACAACAGAAGAATATGCTTTAAATGAGTTACATGCAGAAAGTATAGCTTATGTAACTTCAAAACATTTAGGATTAGACACAAGTAAGCAAAGTTTCGGTTATTTAAATTCATATATGAAAGATAGAAAAGACTTTACAGATTTAGATAGGGTTATTGACAAAATTCATAGTGATGCAAAAGATTTAATTAATAAAATAGATACAACATTAGAAAAAGTAAAATCAAAGGAAATAACAAGAGACAAATTTCAAAGTAAAATTGAAAGAGCAATAGATAAACAAAGAGAAAAAATATCACAAAAGGCACAAGAGGTTACATCAGAAAAAAAGTTTCCAACACAGCGAGCGATGAAGAATTGATAATGAGTTTATTGAAAAGAAATAAAAAGAATAAAGAAGAAAACGAAGGAGAAAAATAAAAATGGAAATAAAAATAAATGATGAAGAAATTTATGAGTGGACAAATAACTTAATATTAGAAACGTATGAAAATTCAGAACTTGTTGAAGAACAAATATTGAGTTTAACAAGCAGTCTAATGTTAGAACATATCGCACCAGAATACTATAATGTAAATAATATTCCAAAAGATATTTTTGAATTAATAGAACATTTAGATTTAGAAAAAGAAAAAATAAGAGTAGAAGAAATACAAAATTTTTCTTTTGAAAATAAAAATGAAGACATCTTTGAAATTTATAGTATCGCTTTGTACGGATTAAATAATTTTGGTGTAGAACAAATAAAAGAAAATATGAACGAGATAATAAAGACATATTTAGATAATCCAGAAATATTGGAAAGTAGTTTATAAAAAATTAAAATATATAAAAAGATAGTGAAGAAATAATTTTGTGATATTTTTTTCTTTGGGAAATCAGAACGATTATATTTCGAAAAAATTATATGAACAGATAATTTTTTTAAGAGAATAAAATGAATTTTTATTAAATCTAAATTTCAAAAATTTTAAATTAAAAAGAAAAAATAAAAATAGAATTTTATAAAAAATAATTTTTCGAAGAAAAATTAAATTAGGGGATTGGGGAATTTCCCCAAAAATAAAAATGATTAGTTACTTTCGTTTGCTAAAAACGAAGGTAATTTTTCATTTTTAAAGAGCATAGTGAGTACTCACATGCTACGCTTGCCAGTAGGGAAAATGTTAAACAGTGGTGTTTGTAACACGACTGTAACATTTTTCCGAGTATCAAAAAAATCGATTGTAACAATTTTGTAACATTCGATTTTTTCCAATTTTAATTAAAAAGGAATGATGAAATGAATCGAAAAAGAAAAATTCAAAAGAAAATTTATGTTGATGAGAATGAAAATGAACTTATAAGAAGAAAAATGGAAAAAGCAAATAAAGAAAATTTTGGAGCATTTGCTCGTGAAATTTTATTAACTGGAGAAATAAATTTAATTAATTTTGACGAAATAAAAAAACTTCGTTATGAATTAAATAGAATAGGGAATAATATAAATCAAATTGTAAAGCGAGCTAATGAAGATGGAAAAGTAGAAAAAAGTCAACTTGTAGAAATTTTAAGATTTCAAAATCAATTAGAAGAAGAAATTAATAAATTATTAAATGAAAAAATAAAGAGGGTGAAGTAAAATGGAAGATGTAGAGAAAATAAATTTAAGCGGAATTGAAAAAAAGATATTTTTATTCTTATTAGAAAACATTGATTTAACTGTTTATTATACAGACTTACTTTTGAAATTTTCAAAAACTATAGATTTAAAATCCTATACTAATATTAAAATTTTAGTTCATGGAATTAAAGAAAAATTAATAAATACAAAATATAAAATTTTACTTAATAATAATTATAGCTGTATTTTAAAAATGAGGTAAGTATGGTAGTAACAAAAGTTTTTCAAATTAAAAATAGTAATAAACTAAAACAAGGGGTAAATTATATAGACGACAAGGAAAAAATATCTAGATATGACAAAGAAGAAAATGGACTAGATGATAAAATTGATTATATAGTTGATGAAAATAAAACTAATCGAAATAAAAGTAATGATGAGAAAGATTGGGGTGATGTAATATTCTTTTCAAACAAAGAATATGTATCGGCTTACGGTTTAACTTCGCCGAAATATGCTTTTGAAGAAATGATGATGACAAAAATGCAAGCAAAACAGATTTTAGGTTCTGATAGGCAAGGAGGAAAAGTTGATGTATTAGCTCATCATATAATTCAGAGTTTTTCTCCAGAAGATAATCTGACACCAGAAGAAGTTCACGAAATTGGTAGAAAAACAGTTCTTGAACTTACAGGAGGTGAACATGAATTTATAATAGCAACACACCTCGATAAAAACCACATGCATAATCATATTATTTTTAACACTACAAACAATGTGACTTTGAAAAAATTCAGATGGCAAAAAGGAACTAAGAAAAGTTTAGAAAATATTTCTGATAAATATGCAGATCTTTATGGAGCAAAAATTCTTGATAGAGATAAAATTATATCTCACAAAAAATATGAAGCGTACAAAAAGCAAAATACTTTTAGATATGAAATAAAACAAAAGTTAAATTTTCTATTAAAAAATTCTAATTCAGTAGACGATTTTATAGAGAAAGCAAAATTACTTGGTATAGAAGTAAATACTGAAGGAAAAGAAGTTAAATATAAATTGCTTAATGGGAAACAGCAAAGAAATGTAAGAGATAGGACATTATCGAAAAAAGGATATTATTCATTTGAAAATATAGAAAAAATGACCGCTGGCAACAAAAAATATATTTCAAAAGAAAAAATAAAAGAAATGTATGAAAATCATAAACAAGAAAAAGAAGAGAATTTTGAAATGAGATTTGTAGTCGAGCCATGGCAAGTTTTAGAAGAGACCAAACGAGGAATATATGTAGAAGTTGAGTTCGGAATTGCGAATAAGGGTATAGTCTTAGTTCCATACACTAAAATTGATAAAATAGATAAGGGATATGAAGCGTTCATTAAATCTAATGATTACTTCTATTTTCTTAATGAAGGTAATTCTAAAGAAAATCGATATATAAAAGGAACAACATTAGCAAAACAACTTTCAAAAGAAAATGGTGAAGAGGTAGTCTACAAAAATTACTATATAAGTAAAATGGAAAAACTTATAGAGGAATTTAACTATCTTTCAACAAATAGGATAACAAATTCTGATGAATTTAAAGATTTTCAAGAGAGATTTATAGATAATTTAGAAAAAACAAATATTGAATTAATTAGATTAGATACAAAAATAGCGGAATTAAATAAGCTGCATTCAGCCTTGTTATGTGTAGAAGAGGGTAGTGAAGATCAAAAAAGAGTGGCAGAAGAAATATTAGGGAAATTAAAAATATCAAGAGATGTAAAAATAGAAGATGTAGAAAAATTATTAAATGAAGTTAAGGTTGAAAGAGATATATTGAATATAAAATATAAAGAGACAATAAACGAATATAACTACTCTAAAGATATAGAGAAAAACATAAAAATTAGGGGAACTAATAGAAGGTTAGACAATAATAAGAGGGGGAAAATAAAGTAAGAATAGTATATTAGTATATAAAAAATAAAGATGATAAAGATGCAACAAATATAAATAATTGTATGGAATGAAAGTCATTAAAAGTAATAATGGTATTTATTTTTTTATGAAAAATATTGTTTTCATAACAGTTATATGTTATTCTTTTTATAAGGAGTTATAAGGAGAAGATAATGGAAAAGTTTAAGATATTCTCGGATTTTTTTTATTATGAGATTCCTATAGGTGTCTTGTTATTAGTTGTGGTTTGTATAGTGTGGATATTTGAAAGAATTTATAAAACTATGTATTCTCACTTCAAATCAATATTTAATGAATATAGACAAAGTTTGGAATTAAAAGATAAAAGAATAAATAAGTTGGAAAAAATTCTAGATAAACAAAATAAAGGAGGAACGAAGAAATGATTTTTACAATTATTTTGTTTTCTTTATTGGCAGTGTACGTGTATCTGATTTTTATAAAACATGAAAAAAATTTAGCTGAAGAACAATTTTTATACACTTTAGCTAGTAAAACATTTTCAGATAAAGATATGGATGATTTTACAGAAAAATATCCAGCTATATCAAAATATATTAAACCAATATACGAAGCAGGAGAAATTAATATAAAGAATGTTTCATTGGAGAAAAGTTCTAAACATGATAATTCTGGCTTAGAAGCAAATAAAATTATTTATTCAGGTAATAATAAAGATTTATTAATTCTATTATGGTATATAAAATTAACATTATATATAGAAGCCTATAATAAACCTATGATAATGTTAAGTATAAGAATTGTAAGTAATTTTAAAAAGTATGATAGTGATAACAGGTTCGATGAAAATAAAGTAGCTAAGGAAAAAGCAGAAAAAAATCAGTTTGGAGATATTTGCTTAGCATAAAATGTGTGAAATTATTATTTTAAGTAGATTTTGAAGAAGTTTAAGAAGAATTAGATAGAAATAAATTCATATTAACTTTATTTTAAAACATAAGATAGAAAAATGAAGCCTCCTAAAATAAGGGGGCTATTTTATATGAAGAAAATAGGTTGAAAGCTATTGACAAGCCACAAATAGCAGTTATAATATTGGAGTATCCAATGTATCCAATGTATCCAATGTATCCAATGTATCCAATGTATCCAATGTATCCAATGTATCCAATGTATCCAATGTATCCAATGTATCCAATGTATCCAATGTATCCAATGTATCCAATGTATCCAATGTATCCAATGTATCCAATGTATCCAATG
>NZ_CAUTDQ010000012.1:0-48803 GCF_963537375.1 uncultured Gemella sp. | reverse complement strand
TAGCATAGCTTTCTCCTAATTTTCTAAATCAACCGAATTTGACAAAGAACCAATAAAATCTCTTTTTAAGCCGTTTAAGTAAAAATCAATTTTTTTTAGTATTTTTACTGTGAAATTTGAATATTTTTAATTAGTTTTTATTCCTTTTTCTTCCTAAGATAAATGCAGCAACTGCACTTAATCCAGCAAATAGAAGTGAATTAGAAGAATTTAATCCAGTTTTTGGTAATATTCTAGATTTTTTATCATCCTGAACTTTAGAAGTTTCTTGTGATATTGTATTTGTAGCATCTGCTTGCGTAGAATTATTCTTTTTAGAAGCTGATGATTGAGTTGCAATAACAAATGTACTAAAGTGCGGTGTATTAAAAGTAAGTTTTCCATCTGTATACGAAGTATCTTTTATTTCTTCTAACACATTACCATTAACGTGATATACTTTCAATTGTTGATTTTCATCTTTAGCCACTGCTAAAGTAACAACACGATTTTCTCCTGTAGCTTTTAGTTCTTTACCATCTTTGTCTTCAAAATGAAGTTCTAGAGTTCTTACTACATTTAATTCTGAATTAAGTTCTTTAACTAATTCTTTTATTTCTTTAGCTCTTTCTCCCGTAACATCTTGAGCAACAAATTTATCAACGTTGTTAATTTTTGATTCGTCATATTTAACTGAAATTGTTACTCCATCAGCTAATGTAACAGTACGAACAAAATCTTTTCCTGTTTTCTCGGAAGTAGCTGAATTTGTTGAATCTTTAGGCTCATTAGGACTGATTGGATTTCCTGATGTCCCTGGTTGAGTTGGTGTAGTTGATACTTCTTTCTTACTGAAGTCAATTTGCACAACTACTGGATCGTGGTCAGAAGCACGTCCATGTTCTTCCATGAATGAAGCATTAATATGAACTGGAGAGAAGACTACTTTATCTTTAATATTTTTAGAAATTAAAATATTATCTAAACTTTGGTTACTTCCACGATAGAAGTATGAATATCTGTCTCCTGCTTCATGTTCAGCCATTAAGTTAACAAGTTCATTTCCTACGATTGTTCTTACACTATCTGAGAATTCAAAATCATTGAAGTCACCTGTTAGAACAAATTTTAAGTTTGGATTTTGACGTAATCCTTCTTTAATAAATGCATTTAAGATTTTCGCTTCTTCTATACGTTTTGGTCTAGTATTTTCAACAGATGGTTGATTAGAACCATAAATTGCATCGTCACCTAATTTTGATTTTAAGTGGTTCGCAATTACTACGATTCTTTCACCTTTAAAATCAAATTCAGCAGCTAATGATTTTCTAACTTTTTCAAAGTGAACACTCGTTGGATCAACTCTTGATGGATTTTTTTCAAGATGCCCATTAACGAAACGAGCCGCTTCTTCGCTTCCACCTTTCTCTTTACCGATTAATGTTACTCTATTAGGGTTATATAAGTAAGCTACCCTAATATTAGCTCCCGGTTTACCACCGTCTTTCCCATCAACTGGAGCTATTTCAGTATATTTATAATCAGGTCCACCAAGACTTTTAATTCTTTGAGCTAATTTTTCCCCACTCTTAACTCCATCAACAGTTCCATCATTAACTCCACCATTATTGTCTTGAACCTCAATAAGAGTTATGATATCAGGACTATGAACTTCTTTTATAAATGAATTAGCAATCTTGTCAACTTTCTCCTCAGGCGTTTCATCATGACCACTGTTATTTGCTGAGAAGTTTTCAATATTGTAAGAAGCAATTGTTAATTTATCTTCTGAAGGATAAATTTTAGATACTTCACGTTTTAATCCCCCATCTTGAATTGCTGGCACGCTAGATGGATCAATTTTATATGTTTTATTTTTATAAGTAACTACTCCTGTAATATTTTCATTAAAGTAGTCTTTTGCTTTTGCTACAAATTTATTCCCTACTGTAATAGGTAGTACTTCTGTATTTTGTACACCTGGACGAAGATTTACTCCACCGATGTTATTAAGTTTTTGACCTTTGTAGTCACCTGGTAAGACATAAATATCCCCTTTATATTGCGGTCCAGTAACTTTTGGTTTAGTCACCTCTACACGCATTCCCTCTAGACTTTCCCAATAATCTAAAGCTTCTGTTTCTGGATTATATTTAGTTGGTGTATTATCAACTATGTCTTTAGGCATTTTTTCAGAAATGTTTAATGCTTTTGGTAAATCTGCTTTCCCTAATTTTGTTATAGTTGCGTTAATAATTTGAGTAACTGTTAAGCTTCCTGCTGGTTTTTTAAAAGTTTGTCCTGGTTTTACAGAATATTCTTCCATATAACCTTCTTTAACAGTTCCTTGAACTTTTAATAAGTCACCTGATTCTACTTTATCTTTTGAAGCAACATAAACTGCATCAGAAGTTTTCGGATTATTGTCTGATACTTTATCCTGAACATAGAAACCAGTTTTGTCAGTCTTAGTTACAACAACATTGTTTATTACTACTTCTTTTCCAACTAAAGGACTTTCATGGCTTTCACCTTGTACTTCCCCTATGTTTTTTACTTCTTTTGGAGCAGTAGTTTGAGGACTTGTTGTAGTCGCTCCAGTAGGTGTCACTTCGTTTTTTCCTGTAGTAGCCGGTGTAACTACTTCTGTTTTTACCTCAGCCGCAGAAACTTCATTGGCTTCAGCCGATAAATAAGTTGCACCTACTCCTCCTAATACTGCGCTTGCTAATAATATTGATAATTTGTATTTTTTCACAATATGAACTCCTTGTATATAAGTTTATACTAACTATTTTACTATTAATCTAGCTAATAAGCAATATTAATTGTTCACCCTTTTAAAAAAAGATGCAACTCAATAAAAACAATTGTTTTCTAAACTTTTCTTTTATCGAGTGGCACCCTCATATAATATTAGCTATAAAAATTTTATTTTGATATTCTATGACTTATTAAATCTCTTTTTAAACATTGCAATTACAAATGATATAATAACTATCCCTATTATCCCTAAAAATACTAACCATGTATTTTCTATCCCAATTTTATCAGTCAATACTCCATTAACTGATAATAGTATTGCTACAATAATAGATTCAAAAGTATAAAATATTGAAACTATAGTCGTTCTATTTTCATCATTTTTTACTAAATATTTATGCATAAATACACTGACCTGAATACTCATCATAGTAAAGAAAATTATATACAGCATAAATAATAAAAACTTAGCATAAACATTCTGAATAAAGATAAACATTAATAACGTTCCAATATTAATAACTACAAATATATACAATACATGTAATTTTGATAACTCATTTGATAGTTTTTCATATATAAGACTCCCTAACATTCCACTAATAGAAATACCTATCCAAATATAACCAATTATATTAGCATCAAGTTTTTCAAATACCGCTTGCCATTGATTAGATGGTCCAAGATCTAAGATAGACGGAATAACAAAAAGCATCATAAGAAATACACTACTTTTCACATATAATGTTTCCTTCAGTGAGTTTTTAACCGTTCCAAATGATCCTTTTAGTTTCTCAATCGATATTTTCTGTGTAACTTCTAAGTTTTTCATAAATAAAAGTGTAATAAACAACGAAATAATAAAAACTATCATACTTAATATTATTGACAAACTTTTATAATAAACATACACATATTTAGCACTTATAAAGCCTGCAATTGCTGAGAAAAATAATGCATATAGTGAATTTCTAGAAAGCACTTTATCTATATTTACTTCTTCATTATTTTTATTGCTTACATTCACTAACCAACTTATTAGTGTTCCAGATTGAAACGATTCTGCAATTGCAGATAAAACTGCAGAAATATACAGTAAAATTAAACTATTGCTAAGCAATAATGTTAAACCAACAACCCTAAAAACTGAACTAAGAAGGATGCTATTTTTTGCCCCGATATTATCAGTTATTGCCCCACAAGGCAGTTCTGTCATAAAAGAAGCTAACCAAAAAATCGATAAATACAACCCTACTTCAGCGAAAGAAAAATTCTTTGATAATAAGTAAACATATAAAATCGGATTAAAGAATGCTAATGCTACTGTAACTAATATACTATACAAATAAAAAAATTTAGTATTATTCATCTTTTTTTCCTACAACCTTATATATTCTTCCATAATTATCCCTATCTAAAAACTTATAGTCAACTAAGTATCTTCGAATCAGAGAATAATCCGGATGAATCTCCTTAATCGCTTCGTTTAATTCCTTTTCTGTAAACTCTAGTGATTTTTCTTTCAACATCTCTAAAACTATTTGAAGAACAAGAATCTTATTTTTTTCTTTTTTTGGTATTGTTATCAATTTATCATTTTTAAAATATTTTATTTTTACTTCTTCCATAGCACGCTTTCCTTTCAAATTTAAATTTTTTATATACTATTATATACCAAATAAAATAAAAAACAAGTATAAAATTAACCTCTAACACAGTTTATACTATGTTAGAGGTTTTGCAATCTAGTTTACTATTTATTTCTATTGCCCTAGAACAAAAACGTCCTCTGCTTCTCTTTCTTCTTTTTTAGATCCTTTACTTAAAAATGAAATTTTATTAGCTATAATCTTAATTCTATAGTGGGTCACTCCATCTTTATCTTTATAAACATTGTTGTTTAAAGTACCCACTATATTAAGCAAACTTCCTTTTCCACAGTATCTGGCTGTATTTTCTGCGATTTTACCAAAAGCAGTAAATTCGAAAAATTCAGTATCATAGTTCCCTTCTTTATTCTTAAAATCAGACTGAACTGCAATAGTAGCTTTAATATAACTTACTTTATTATCACTTTCTTTTAACTCTGGTTTTTTTACTAATCTTCCTATTAAAATTACTTGATTCAACATAATTTATCCTCCCTTAAAATAGTAATCTAGATTGCTATAAAAACGTTAGGAAGATTATATTAGTCTTATTTATTGATTAAAGTAACAAAAACCTCGCCATCTTTCAAAAATTCTGCATTAATATAATTATCACCATCAAAATGTAATACCTTACCTGGTTCTACAATATGAATTTCTTCATCATTTAAAAATACTTTAACTTCACCTTTTACACAAGTGAAGACTACTAAAGCTTCTGGATGATTATGTTTAGGAATAACATCACCTTGTTTCCCTACTTTTTTTACTAATTTAAATCTATCATGTTTTTTTAATAGACCTGCTTCTTCAAAAATTATTCCTACGTTCATATTAATTCTCCTTTATTTAAAACTTTTTTATATTTATTACGCTTACACTCTTATTATAGAACTTTTTTGTTAACAAAACAAATAAAATTCATATCTTTTTCCAATTTTTTAAAAACTACTCCCATCTTAATAAACTGTGATCTATTTTCTCTCTTAAATCCATTTTTTATTATTTTTAACGTATTTAAAATACCTTCATCATCTACAAGTCCAGATACAGTGAGTAATGTAAGTTTATCATGAAGACTATTAACCGTCTTAAAGCCCGCTTCTTCAAATAATGATCGCCAATTTTCTTTCGGTAACGGAGAAACATTCATATTAATTGCATCAGACAATGTTTTTCTCGTTTCTTCGTAATTATTCAACAACAGTATGTCATGAGTCAGAAGTAATCCGCCTGGTTTTAATACTCTATAATACTCATTTAAGGCTTTAGATTTACTCTTATCACTAAACATAGTTAGCATAGCTTCATTTATAATATAATCAAAACTATTATCGGAAAACGTTAAATGAAATGCATCCGCCCTCATAAACTCTATATTCTTAAGATTATTCCTTACAACTTCAAGTTGTGCTTCTAAAATAGATTCTTTATCCACGTCTATACCTATAAAAGTAGTCTTAGGATATCGTTTGGCTAAAGATATTAGATTTATTCCTCTGTTACATGCAGCTTCTAAGACACGATTTCCAGCTTCAAGCTTTATATGAGCAAGTAGAAATTCAGTTCCCTTCACTCCTCCAGGTCTTAATCTAGTTTTACCTAATTTTTTTAAAAATTTATGCCCCATTTCTTTTTTCATAATAGCCCTCCGCGTTTTATATTATACTTTCATTGTACAATAAGATAAAATTAAAATCCAGAAATAATTGATAATAACTATCGATTATTCCTGGATTTCAAATTAAATAATTCTACTATCATATAAATTTTATATTCATATATTTCTCTAAAAATCCTTATATGTATATGTTCCTTGTTCCTTATTCTCTACTGCAAAGCGAACAATTTCTCTACCCAATACACTAACTTCGATTGGACTATATTTCTTAGCTTTTCCTTTTAATACAAGTTGAAAAATCGGCGCTACTTTCATAAATATTTCTTCAAAAAATCTCTTATCATCACGTTTACTTATAAGAAGAGATGGTTGAAATATTCTAAGAACTCCTAGATTCAATGCTTTCAATTTATCTTCTAACTCCCCTTTTAATGAGTTATAAAAGTTTTTTGATTTACTATTTGCACCAATTGCAGAAACTACATTAAAACTTTTTACTCTATCCTCACATAGTTTAGCAAAATTAACTGTATAATCTACATCTATTTTTCTTTGATTCTCCTTAGTTTTAGCTATTTTTATCGTTGTTCCAAGACTTGCAAATACATCTGCATCTTTTAAGATACTTGTATCAAAATTTAAATTTTCAAAATCAACTATTATTTTAGTTAATCTTTCTTCATCGGCTAACTTATCTATTGAATGTCGTCCAAGAATATATACTTTATTATAAAAGTCGTCTGCTAAGACTTCTTTTAATATCTCTTTACCTACAGCACCTGTAGCTCCAATGATTACCGCCGTTTTCTCCATTTTATCTCACCTCTAGAAAAATAATGATATTAAAGCTAAAATAGGTAATCCTCCTTGCTTTAATATTATTTTCTTATCACTTGTTAAACCACCATATATAGCAACTAGTATAATATAAATCAATAGCATTCCCACAATTTCTTTAGGATTTTTTGATATAAATGCACCATATAATAATGCTACACCTAATAAGCCATTATAAATACCTTGGTTTTTGAATAATGTGTTTAAATTCGGTCTTTTCAATTCTTCTTTTGAAATATTAAATACTCTACTTGTACTGTCTGAATCTGTTGCAATAGTTTCTAAGTACATTATATAGAAAAATAGCACTGCTACTAACACTGTTAAAATAATTGATATTATATTCATTTTTATACCTCTTTCTTAAATTAAACTTTTATTAAATTTATCTAATAATTTCGTCAGATTTTTTAGGTCATCATCTGTAAAATACTCACTGATAATATTTCTAACATCAGTATCTTTAACACAGCTATCTATCTTATTTTTTGAAGCTGCTGTTATTTCTAAAAAGATTTCTCTATTATTTTCTTTGTTACGGCATTTTTTTATATATCCTGCTTCTTCTAATTTTTTTAAATGTCTAGTTATAGCAGCTGCGTCTATTTCTAAAATCTTAGATAGCTGTTTAGGTGTTGCTATATCAACTTCATATAAATATTTTATAATTTGAAATCTCGTTAGACTTATTCCTAATCTTTTCTCAAATATATGAGCGATTTTTCTCTCTAACACTTTCAAATCATGCAATAGATTTACATATTCTCTCACATCCATCCACATAACCTCCTTTTTCATTGACTAGTCAATTATTGATATTTTCATTATAACTTAATTATAGTTGACTTGTCAATTATAATGCAAAAAAAGAAGGAGAGTAATTAAAAATCACTCTTCCTTATTTATTAATCTAAGTATTTACTAGCTTCTCTTAAACTAAGATTCGCCATTTCATTTCTATTTTTCTCTATGAATTTCCTAACCCATTCTGGATTAACTTTTGAATAATCTCGAAGTGCCCATCCTATAGCTTTATTAATGAAAAATTCACCATCAGACAGATTATCTTCTAGTATTGTTTCTAATAAAAGTTTATCTACATTCTCTTTGAATGATAATTGATGTAAAATAGCTACTCTTCTTAACCAGATGTTGTTTTCTTTTTTAGACCATTCTAACATCAAAGTTTTTAATTCCTTGTTACGGTTCACAACATCACCAATAATCTTAGATAGTAAATCAACTGTATCCCACCAAGATTTAGTAACTACAAGATACTTTAGCTTTGAAATATCACCTTTTTTTAGAAATTTCTGCATAGCTTTTAAATAATACACTACCGCATATTGAAATTCTCTTTCTTCTTTATTCCAACAAGTTTCAATAAAATTCCAATCTATTTCTTTTGTTTTTCTAGCTGTAGGAAAATACTTCTTAAATAATTCTGTTCTTTTCGGTCCTCTTATACCAAGAAAGCTAAATTTATCCCGCATGTACTTTTCCATTGATTCAGCTAAAAGTTCATTACGATTGTTTTCAAGTTCTGTGATTAAACCTGATAATTTCATATTAAATCTCTACTTCTTATCTTTTATTTTCTAAACTTGCTTTAATGAATCCAGCGAATAATGGGTGCGCTTTTTCTGGACGTGATTTGAATTCTGGGTGGAATTGACCTGCAACGAACCATGGGTGTTCAGGAATCTCTACTATTTCAACAAGTTTTCCATCTGGACTCACACCTGATAATACCATACCTTTTTGAGATAAACGATCACGGTAGAAGTTGTTGAATTCGTATCTGTGACGGTGACGCTCAGTAATGTTGATTTCCCCATATTCTCTGTGTGCTACAGATCCTTCTGTTAATGTACATGGGTAACTTCCTAAACGTAAAGTTCCTCCCATTTCAACAACATTTTCTTGATCTGCTAATAAGTTAATAATTGGGTATGGTGTATTTGGATCTAATTCAGATGAATGCGCTCCAGTTAATCCACATACGTTACGTGCAAACTCAACAGCAGCAAGTTGCATACCTAAGCAAATTCCAAAGAATGGAACATTGTTTTCACGTGCATATTTAATAGTTGTGATTTTACCTTCTACTCCACGATCACCGAATCCACCAGGAACTAAAATCCCATCTGCATCTTTAAGATATTCATGTACATTTTCTTCTGTAATATCTTCAGATTGGATCCAATCAATTTTCACTTTAGCATTGTGTTTATATCCAGCATGTTTAAGCGATTCTACAACTGAAATATAAGCATCATGAAGTTCTACATATTTACCTACTAATGCAATCCTTACATTTTCTTTTAAGTTATCCACTCTCTCTACTAATGATAACCATTCAGTCATATCAGCTTCTGGTGCTATTAAACCAAAGTGATTTAATATGATGTCATCAATTTTTTGAGCTTTAAGATTTACTGGTAATTGATATAAATTACTTACATCGCGACTTTCAATAACATTTTGTTTAGGAATATCACAGAATAATGAAATTTTAGCACGTAGTTCATCGTTTAGAGCAAGCTCATTTCTTACTACGATAATATCCGGTTGAATACCTAATCCACGTAATTCTTTTACTGATTGTTGAGTTGGTTTAGTTTTCATTTCTCCAGCAGCTTTAATATATGGTAATAATGTACAGTGAATGAAACATACATTATCACGACCTAAATCACTACGGATTTGACGGATAGCTTCTAAGAATGGTAAAGATTCAATATCTCCTGTTGTTCCACCAATTTCAGTAATAACTACGTCTGCATCACTAGATTCTCCTGCTAATAATACACGAGATTTAATTTCGTTAGTTACGTGAGGAATTACTTGAACTGTTCCTCCTAAATAATCTCCACGACGTTCTTTTTCGATAATTGAAGAATAAACACGTCCTGCAGTTACGTTAGAATATTGTCCTAAGTTAACATCGATGAATCTCTCATAGTGCCCTAAGTCTAAGTCTGTTTCTGCTCCATCTTCTGTAACGAAAACTTCTCCGTGTTGATATGGACTCATTGTTCCTGGGTCAACGTTTAAATATGGATCAAACTTTTGTAATGTTACTTTTAATCCTCTATTTTTTAATACACGACCTACTGATGCCGCTACAATCCCTTTTCCTAATGATGAAACTACTCCACCTGTTACAAAAATATACTTTGTCATTGTGTTCTCCTTCTATTAAAAAATAATAAACCCCCTACGAAATTATCGCAGGGGGTGGTTTCTTAAATCACTCTTTAAGAGTGCCCGTATATTATTCTAGCATAACGTAATATTTTTAGCAACTAAAATAATTCGATATATATAATTTTCTTTATGATTGAATATTAAAAGAATTTGAACGAACTAAATGGATAATATCTTAAGCTTACTTTCCCAATCATCGCTTCTTTTTTAACGAATCCAAATACACGACTGTCCGTACTGTGTTGTCTATTATCTCCAAGTACGAAGTATGTCCCTTCAGGTACTGTCTTAGATTTTGTACTGCTTAAAAATTCAATATTAAAGTCTGGTGTAAATGGTGCTGTACCAGAAGCCTTAGCCTCTTTTATTTTTTGAGCTAAGTATGGCTCATCTACTTTTTGACCATTTACATATAATACATCGTTTCTGTACTCAATTGTGTCTCCAGGAACTCCAATTATACGTTTAATATAATCATCAGTTTCATTAGCGTGGAAAACAACTTCATCTCCACGTTCAAAGTTTTTACTAAATTTATTAACGAAAACTTTATCGTTATCAGCAAATGTGTAGTCCATTGAGTGACCTTTTACTGTAAAAGGTGCAATAACATAAGTGCTTAGAACAAGATAAATAGCTATCGAAACTACTACAACTACTATCCATTCCATAATTTCTCTTAAAATTTTCACTGGTATATCCCTCTTTTATTTTATTTATGATTAATAATTCTATCATATATCATAAGAAAAATCAAAAATAATTCTTTATATATACTATTGTTATTATAATTAATAACTCTAGTATGATTTTAGACTTCTATATAGAAATATATCATTTATGTTATATTAAATCTACTCATCTCATCTATTTTAGAGTCTTACCTATTTGAGACTAATCCAAAAGACCTAAAATTTTACAAAGTTCATATGAGAACTCATAGACGCAGTGAATTATCGATATCTAAATTCAACAAAAACTATTTTGATATCTAATCAACTTTGCGGGGATGACTCGATAAAATCTTGTTTCTCCGAAATCATGATTTTATCGAGTCATTCCCTTGAAAGCACTTTTATTGAATTATTTTATCGTTATGCTATAATTATTTATACGGGAGTCTGTGAACAGTCTGAGAGGAAATATCAATATTTCGACCGCACCTGATCTGGATAATGCCAGCGTAGGTACACTTAGCTTAAAGACAAAACTTAGACCCCCCTTATATTGTAAGGAGGTTTTTTATTTTGATAAATTGCAGTATTGCATTACAAATTCTTCCACTTGATAACCATGATGGAAGATTAGAGATTATAGATAAAGTTATCTATTTTCTACAAGATAAACATTCTAATATTAAGGTAACTCCATTTGAAACTGTCATTGAAGGAGAATTCAATGATTTAATGGATACATTAAAAGAATGTTTAGTCCTAGCGGGTGAGGACAGCGAAAATATTTTTGCAAATGTGAAGATTAACTACGGAGATGTTTTAACGATTAATGAGAAAATTAACAAATTTAATTAACAAATACGCTGCAACTATTTCTATGTTGTGCTTAATCATAATTTGGCAAGGTGCTGGAAACCTTGGTTTATTGCCTAAATACATTATTCCAACACCCATTGAAATAGTAAAAGCATTTATAAAAAATTATCAACTATTAATTTTTCACAGCAAAATCACCCTACTCGAAGCTATAATAGGATTATTTCTAGGAATAGTCATAGCTTGGCTTCTTGCTTTAATTATGGATAGTATACCAATATTTAATAAGACAATTTATCCACTTTTAGTACTAACTCAAACTATTCCAACTATAGCCATAGCCCCTATCCTTGTTCTTTGGCTTGGATACGGACTAACTCCAAAGATTGTATTGATTGTTTTAACGACAACATTCCCAATAGTTGTTAGTATTCTAGATGGATTTAGAAACTGTGATAAAGACATGATCACTCTTTTACGTCTTATGAATGCGAGTAAATTCCAAATACTTTGGCATGTTAAAATTCCTACTAGTCTTAGTTATTTCTACGCAGGACTTAGAGTCAGCGTCTCTTATGCATTTATCGCTGCAGTAGTAGCTGAATGGCTTGGAGGATTTGAAGGACTTGGAGTATACATGATTAAAGCAAAAAAACTTTTTGAATATGATACTATGTTTGCAATTATCATATTAGTATCAGTCATCAGTTTACTAAGTATTGAACTTGTTAAACTAAGTGAGAAAAAATTTATTAAATGGAAATATATAGGAGAAAATCATGAAAAAGATATTAACTAGCATTTTTGCATTTATCTTAGCAATTTCATTAACTGCATGTAGTACAGTAAATAAAAATGCAGAGAAAAAAGAACTTAAGAAAGTTGACTTCGTTCTTGACTGGGCGATTAATACTAACCACACTGGTCTATATGTAGCGAAGGAAAAAGGATACTTTGCTGAAGAAGGTATCGATCTTGATATTAAACCAGCACCTGAAGACAGTACTTCTGATTTAATTATTAACAATAAAGCACCTTTTGGAATTTATTACCAAGACTCAATGGCTAACAAACTTTCTAAAGGAGCAGGAATTACTGCTGTAGCTGCCATTATCGAACACAACACATCTGGTATTATTTCGCTTAAGAAAAACAATATTAAAGAACCTAAAGACCTTGAAGGGAAAAAATATGGAACTTGGAATGATCCAGTAGAATTAGCAATGGTTAAATCACTAATTCAAAAACAAGGTGGAGACGCTAATAAATTAAACTTAGCTCCAAATACAGACACTAACTCTGTTACTCCATTAGAAAACGGTCTTTTCGATGCTGCTTGGATTTACTATGCTTGGGATGGTAAATTAGCAGAAAGTATGAAATTAGATATTAACTACTTCTACTTAAAAGATTTCAATAAAGACTTAGACTACTACTCTCCAGTAATTATTGCAAATAATGATTACTTAAAAGAAAATAAAGAAGAAGCTAAAAAAGTTCTTAAAGCTATTAAGAAAGGATATGTCTACGCTATAGAACATCCTGAAGAAGCTGCAGAGATTTTAATTAAAAATGCTCCAGAATTAAAAGATAAAAAAGATTTCATCGTTGAATCTCAAAAATATTTATCTAAACAATATGCATCAAACAAAGATCACTGGGGTGAATTCGACGCTAACAGATGGAATGCATTCTACCGTTGGGTTAACGACAACAAAATCACTGAAAAACCTCTTGCAGAAAACACTGGATTCAGCAATGACTTTATAAAATAATGAATATATTATCAATAAAAAACTTATCTTTCAATTATCCGAACAATAAAATATTACATGATATAAATATTTACGTCGATAAAGGTGAAGTTGTATCTATACTCGGTGGTAGTGGTGTTGGTAAAACTACACTCTTCAATATCATCGCAGGTATCAATCCCCTTCAAAGTGGTGAGATATCTATAAAAGGTAACACAGACTATAAAGGTCGTGTAAGTTATATGCTTCAAAAAGATTTATTATTAGAGCATAAGACTATTATTCAAAATATAACACTTCCACTTCTAATCAGAAAAGTCAGTAAAAAAGAAGCTGAAGAAGAAGCTATAAACAGTCTAAAATTATTTAATCTTTATGAATATAAAGATAAATATCCTAGTGAATTAAGTGGAGGTATGCGTCAAAGAATCGCACTACTTCGCACATATATGTTTAAAGAAGAACTATTCTTATTAGATGAACCATTCAGTGCACTTGATGCAATTACTAAAATTTCACTACACTCTTGGTATTTAGAAATTAAGAACAAACTTGACTTAACTACTCTACTTATTACCCATGATATCGATGAAGCTATTGATCTTAGTGATAGAATTTATATCATAAAAAACAAACCTGGTGAAATAGTATCAGAAATTAAAATAAATCTTGATAGTGAAAATCAAGATGAACAAAAATTAAAATATAAAAAAGAAATACTTAATATACTTGGACTCTAAAAACAAATCCCTAGTGTGAATTATCACACTAGGGTTTCTTCTATATCTTTACTACTTATATATACTATACTTTTTGTTTATTAAGTAAATTAGAAATGCAGGAACAATTGCAAAAAGCATAAGCTTATAACCAAATACTTCTAAAGCAAGAAGTATAGGAGCAATGTAAGTTTTCGTTGCTGCTGAGAATACAAGACAATACCCTAGAGCTGCTGTTACTAAAATAGGTAATCCTAAATAAGTTCCTAAAATTACTCCACATGTAGCTCCTATCGCAAATAGTGGCGTAACTTCTCCACCACTAAAACCAATACCTGTACAAATCGCTGTTAAAACAATCTTCAATATAAAATCATAAATTTGAATTTGTTCAAAATTTGTAAAAGAAAGACTAATTAAATTTGTCCCTAACGAAGCGTACCTATATTCAAAAATAAAACTAGCTAGAATAAAAACAATCAAAAGAATCCAACTGATTTTCTCATTTAAAACTACCACTTCTTTAATTTTTCTTTGAATAACAACAAAGAAAATCCCTACAAATACAAAAACGATACCGATTAAAATAAGTTTGAATATAAATTCTAAATTTATATTTACCTTACTTATATCTATTTTTACAAAGAATTTCTCTAAACCTAACTTATGGGAAACAAAGGCGCTAATATATGCTCCGATGATATATGTTATATACTCATATACCTTATTCACTGTAAAATTAAGTTTTTCACTAACAACTTCTAAAATAAATACTACTGCAGCAAGAGGTGTCTGAAATAATCCTGCAAAACCGCAAATCATTCCCAATTTAACAAAGAATTGTTTTTTGTCCTTACTAAAATCTTCTCCAGCAAGATTACCTCCAATAGCTCCACCTAATTGTACAGCAACCCCTTCACGTCCGACACTTACTCCAAAACCATGTGCTAATAAAGTATTTAACGTTAGTATAAACGGAAAGCTCCATGATACTTTATCTTTATTATCATTTGCAGCTTCTATAAAATATTTCATTCCTATCGTATTAGTTTTTAAATACTTATTACTAAATCTTGTGAAAATTAAAATTAAAGGTGTTAATAATATCAAATACTTATAGTAACCACTTGTTATCTCTATGAGTTTTAATAGTATCTGTCCAAATACTGAGCAACAAACAGCTATTAATAATATTAAACTTACTAATCTTATATAATAATTTTTAACCATACTATTTTTGATTTTTTCCTCCTTGTATTGAATAATAACAGGAGCGACTTTAGACTTATGATTCATAAAAAATCATTTTTATAAAGTCACTCCCATACATTCTTTTTTATAATTTGTTTTTAAACGATAATCTCGTTTTCTTCGGTTGATCAAAACTGAATCCTTCACCAATAATATCATGAACTTCGGTGATTGTTACAAACGCCCGTGGGTCAATATTATAAACGATAGATTTCACTTTCCCTATCTCATTTCTAGAGACTACACAATATCCTATATTTAAATCTTTCTTAGAATAACTTCCCTGACCTTTAATATATGTCAAACCTCGATTCATATCATCTTGAATTCGTTTAGTTATTAATTCAATCTCTGATGAAACAATCATTACTCCTTTTCCAGGAACACCACCTTCAACAACATAGTCAATCATTTTAGTACAAATGAAAATATAAATTAATGTATATAATATCGCAGGAAAACTTTTAACCACTACAAATGTTAAAGCTATAATTACTCCATCAAGAACTTGAATTATTCTACCGATTGAACTTCCTGTATAAAGTTGAATAATCTTAGCTACGATATCTACTCCCCCAGTTGTTCCACCCGCTAAAAAGACTATTCCAAGACCAATACCAGCAAGTATTCCCCCAAAAACAGAAGCAAGTAATCTATCCCCACCTATATCAATAGCGATATTATATTTTTCAAATACTCCTATCCAAAAAGTTAGCATGAAAATACCATATACAGTATATAACATAGTTTTCTTATCTAACATTTTATAACCGATTACTAATAAAGGTATATTCACCAAAATTGTCCCAATAGAAACCGGTAGTCCAATTGCATATAATAATAACAGCGCTATCCCTGTTCCTCCACCTTCTGCAAGTTTATTTGGAACATTAAAATGCATAATCGCAAAAGAATAAATTGCACATCCAAAAGAAATAATAAGCAATTCTTTTATTATCTTCATTAAATTTAAATTTTTAAAATTCTTTTCCATAGTACACCTCCCAAAATTCAACTGTACTCTAATTATAACAGTTTATTTCAGGATAAACAACACCGTACTTATATAAATTTTCTAACTTTAATTATTATAAATTTTATATTTTCTTAGACATTATTTTAAATTTGTACTATAATTATAATATCAATATTGGAGGTTGACTTTTAAAATGAATAAAAACTTCATACCAAATTATCTTACCTTATGTAATATATTTTGTGGATTCATGTCGATTTTGACTACATCACACGGATATTTCATTTGGGGAACTGTCTTTATTATATTAGCCATGCTTGCAGACAGATACGATGGTATCGTTGCAAGAAAACTTGGTGTTGTTTCTGAAATTGGTCACGATTTAGATTCATTATGTGACGTAGTTAGTTTTGGAGTTGCACCAGCTATGCTTGTTTTTGAAATATTTGTTACTACTGAAAAACCATCAGCTATTCTAACAACAATAGTTGCAATAATTTGCGGAGTATACGTATGTTGCGGTGCTTATCGTTTAGCCAGATTCAACGTTACAAAAATGAAAAATGGATACTACCAAGGTGTTCCTATCACAACGTGCGGAACAATTCTTGCTATTATCGCACCGATAAAATTACCAAGCATTGCTACGTTAATCTTAGTAATATTATGTTCTTATCTAATGGTAAGTAATTTAAAAATTAAGAAAATATAAAAAAAAGGTTGTAATTGTTTTTAACTAATTACAACCTTTTTTGATTTAGATCGATTATTTGTATGAATTCAAAATTATTATACACTATAATTGATTTACTTTTACCCCCATATCAGTTTAATTACAGTATATTACTTTTTTTTTTCTAAAATTTGTTATATAATCGTATAAGTAATTTTGAAAATAAACATATTAAAAAGGAGATTTCAAGATGATATTTACCGAAATTAATAGTGAGGAACTCCAACAATTTCAAAAAGAAAATAACCACCGTTATTTTTTCCCTCAGTCAGCTGAATATAATTTCATGACAAATAATAGCAATAATAGTTTAAAAACTAAAATTTTAGCAGTTAAAGAAAATAATAAAATCTTAGCTTATGGAACTTTCATTTATTTTCAGTATAAAAAATTCTTTTATAAGGTGACTGCTCAATTTGGTCCAATTATGAATTATTCAAATATTGAACTAGTAAAATTCTATATGACAGAATTAAAAAAATACTTTGCTAAAGATCTTCGCGTACTTTCTGTAAGGGTGAATCCTTTTATAAACGAGAAATATTTCAAAGATATTGAATATATTACTGAAAATCAAGATGCTAAAAAAGTCGCAAAAATTTTGAATGATTTAAATTACATCCCTATGAATGCTGACTTGTTTACAAATCCAACATTACCTCCCCGTTGTATATTTTCTAAATCATTAGATGAAAACATAACAGAATCTAATTTATTAAAAAATATATCTCAAATTGCTCGTTATACTATAAATAGAACTATTAAAGAAGGTGTATTAGTACGAGAAATAGATATTTTTAATGAGAATGATGCTAAAATTTTTGATGAAATAAATCGTGCCACAGAAAATAGAATTAATTTTGAAATTCGTGACAATACATACTTTAAATCACTTAAAAATAATATTGGTGAAAAAGCACGTTATCTTATTTCTTACATTGATTGCGATCAATTTATAGAAACTACTACAAACACGATAGCTGCTCTTGAAAAAGAACATGATGACTTAAAAGAAAAACTAGATCAAGGTAAAGTTAACGCTAAAAAGGCAACAAATCGTTTAAAGGAATTTGATGAAAATATTGGAATTTGGTATAAAAAAATTGAAAAAATAAAAGAACTAAAATCAGAAAATGGAAATATTATTAATTTATCATGTGCAAGTTTCATCGAATCAGGACAAGATTTAATATACTTCACTAGTGGAGCAATCAGTAAGTTCCACCGTTATGAAGGACCATATGCTATATTATTCCATATGATGAAATATGCAATAAATAATAACTTTAAATATTTCAATTTCTTCGGTACCTCAAAAGATTTCACTTCTGAAACAGCAAGTGACTACGGTGTTCTTCAATTTAAACGTAATTTCAATGGTAATATAGAATACTTTATGGATAATTACGAGTTTCGTAACGCTATTGGAAAAATTTGGAAAATATAAAAGGAATTGGGTTACCTGCCCAATTCCTTTTTTTATTTATTCTGATTTTTTAGCAACTTTTTTCGTAGCTTTTTTTGGTTTCTCTTTTTTTTGTGGTTTATTATTTTCTGGATACATCACTTTATCAACTAATCCATATTCACATGCTTCTTCAGCAGTTAAGTAATTATCACGTTCTGTATCACGTTCAATAGCTTTAATAGTTTGTCCAGTTCTATCTGCTAAAATTTTATTTAATTTTTCGCGAGTTCTTAAAATGTGTTTAGCTGCTATTTCAATTTCAGTTGCTTGACCTTGCGCTCCACCTAATGGTTGGTGAATCATTACTTCCGCATTTGGAAGTGCATAACGTTTACCAATAGTTCCTGCTGCAAGTAAGAATGCTCCCATACTAGCCGCCATTCCCATACAAATAGTTACAACATCACATTTAATATGTTGCATAGTATCATAAATTGCAAATCCAGCGGTTACACTTCCCCCTGGTGAATTTATGTAAAAGTAGATATCCTTTTCACTATCTTGTGCTTCTAAAAATAAAAGTTGACTTGTTATTGAATTAGCTACTTGATCATTAACATCCGATCCTAAAATAATGATTCTATCTTTTAATAATCTTGAATAAATATCATAAGCTCTTTCTCCTTGAGAAGTTTGCTCAATTACTGTAGGAATTAAATTCATTTTCTTACCTCCTAATTTTCTTTTCACTTGTTATTATATATCAAATATGGTCAATTATCAACTTATTTCCCCTTTTAAACTCTTCTTTATTTTCTATAAATTCTCTACTGATTTATAATAAATACGGTTCAAAAACAACTGTTTTCAAACCGTAATTTTATTTATTTTATAACCTATATGAATGTTCTTTAAAATTACCTACAATAGTATTAACTGCAGTTACTGTAATAAACGCCTCTGGACAATTTTTTGCTACTAATTGTCTTAAAAGATGCATCTCATTTTGTTGAATAACTACGATAATCATTCGTTTTTTCTCATGAGAGTATCCGCCTTCTACATCCATTATAGTTGATCCTCTATGTAATGTGTTATTTATAACCTCTACCATGACTTCAGGATTTCTACAAATAATTGTACATTGAATATAAGCAGAGAAGAATTTTTGAACACCCTTCATCGTCTGATTACGCACAAAACTCATAACCAATGCATACATTACATATTTAATATCAAAAAACATCCACACTATTGTATATATTGTTATATCTTGTATTAGAAAAACTGTTGGTAGATTATATTTGAACTGCTTAGTAATAAACTTACCTGTTATATCCGTTCCACCCGTTGAAGCTCCAGCAACCAACAGACAGCACATTGCTAATCCCGAAATAATTCCACAGAAGATTGCTGCTACAAGCGAATCTCCAAGGTTAACAGGAGTTATTATCTTAGGTAAATTGTTAATTAAAAAAGATGAGATACTAATTACTAATCCTGTTAGTATTACAAATTTTCTTCCTATATATTTATAACCTAAATAAAATAATGGAACATTTAAAACAAATTGTGCAGTCCCTATTTTTATCCCAGTTATTTTATTAATTACTAAACTTAATCCTAATGCACCACCCGCACCAATATTATTAACAGGTATTAACAATCCAGCATAAATTGAGAATAATACTGTTCCTAGTATTATTAGAAATATATCTTTTGATTGTTTATGTTGATCAGTCGTATAAATCGTATCCGATAATTTCATGTTATCCTTATCCTTTATTTTTTATCCACTATATATTTTAATACAAATTAAATTTTAAAACAATTAAAAATCAACTATCTCTAATGAAATATCAATAAATAATTCATTTTATCAACATTTTGTGTTAAAATTTAAGTAATAGATTTTTCTAATTATTAAAAAATTGAGAATTTTGGGAGTACATCACTTACATATTTGCCCCCAATTAAAAAGGAGCTATTTATGATTAAACTCTATAATACATTGACAAAACAAAAAGAAATTTTAAAAACAATAGAAGAAAATAAAGTACGAATGTATGTTTGTGGACCGACTGTATACAATTATATTCATATCGGTAATGCACGTCCTATTATCGTCTTTGATGTTGTACGAAAATATTTAGAACATAGTGGATACGAAGTAGATTTCATCTCTAACTTTACTGACGTTGATGACAAGATTATTAAAGCAAGTAATGAAGAAGAAATTTCTACTAGTGAACTTACAGATAAGTACATCAATGCTTTCTTTAAAGATTACGATGCATTAGGATGTAAAAGAGCAACGAAAAATCCTCGAGTTACAGAATATATGCAAGAAATAATCAAATTCATAGCTAAATTAGTTGAAGAAGGATTTGCTTATGAAGCAGAAGGTGATGTTTATTTCAGAACTCGTAAAAAAGAAGACTACGGAAAATTAAGTAAACAATCTATCGATGATTTAATTAGTGGTGCTCGTATTGAAGTTGGAGAACACAAAGAAGATCCCCTGGACTTCGCGCTATGGAAAAAAGCTAAACCTGGTGAAGTAAAATGGGATAGCCCATTTGGAGAAGGTCGTCCAGGTTGGCATATCGAATGTTCTGTTATGGCTAAAGAAACACTAGGTGAAACAATCGATATCCACGCTGGTGGCCAAGATTTAACATTCCCTCACCATGAGAACGAAATTGCACAATCAGAATGTCATAACCATGCACCATTTAGTAATTATTGGATGCACAATGCTTTCATCAATATTGATAATGTTAAAATGAGTAAAAGTTTAGGAAACTTCCGTTTAGTAAAAGATATTGTTGCTGAAATCGATCCTATGGTACTACGCTTGTTCATGTTGACAGTTCACTATAGAACTCCAATTAACTACACATTAGAAAACATTGAACTTGCAAAAACAAACTATGAAAAAATTAAAACTTCATATCAAAATCTACAATTCAGATTAAATAACGAAATGACTGAAGAAAAATTAGATACAGAAGTTGTAACATTAGTTACAGCAGAACTAAATAAATTTGAAGAATATATGCAGGATGATTTCAACACAGCGAATGCTCTTTCTTCATGGTATGAAATCGTAAGAATATCTAATTCTTATACAGCAAAAGAAGCTGTTAATAAAGAAACTTTAGAACTAATAAACGCTGCATTTGAAACATATAGTTCAATTCTTGGAATAAATGTAAAAGAAGATAATACACTTGATAATGAACACATCGAAGGCTTAATAGCTGAACGTGAAGCTGCTCGTAAAAACCGTGACTTCGCCTTAGCTGATAAAATCCGAGATGACTTAAAAGAACAAGGAATTATCCTAGAAGATACAAAACAAGGTGTACGATGGAAAAAAATATAACATTTAAATTTACTGAAAAAAACTTTGCTAACCCAAATCAAATGCAAGCTTTAACACTTGCCTATATTGGAGATAGTATTTACGATATTATGAGTAGAGAATATGTTATGAAAAATCATTTAGGAAAAATAAATGATCTTCATAAAACAGTTTCTACAATCGTATCTGCAAGAGCCCAAGCAAGTTTTATGGAAAACATACTAAGTAATGGGATATTAACTGAACAAGAAGAAAAAATTTATAACCGTGCAAAAAATCAAAAAAACAACTCTAAAGCAAAAAATGCAAGTATTATGGAGTATAAACTTGCTACAGGTTTAGAAGCTGTATTCGGTTATTTATATTTAGAAAAAAACTTTGAAAGATTGGAGGAAATGTTTAACTACATAATTAGACTATATGAAGAAAAACAATAAACACTATAAAGAACTAAGACTAAAAAATAAAGAACAAAAATCTCAAGTTCAAACTCCTGAGGTTGATTTAGATAAAGAAGTAATTGCTGGTCGTAACGCTATACTAGAAGCAATTAAATCAGGACGCGAAATTAATAAGATTTTATTCCAAGAAGGTATTGAAAAAGGAAGATTAAAATCTATCTTCTCCATCGCAAATGAGAAAAAAATCATTTGTCAAGAAGTTCCAAAACGCAAATTAGATAACTCAACTACTGAACGTCACCAGGGTGTTATCGCCTATGTAGCACCTTATTCTTATTTTGAACTTGATGAAGTAGTAAATAATCTAGAAATTAATAAAGATACTACCCTACTTATTTTAGATCATATTGAAGATCCACATAACCTTGGAGCGATTATTAGAACTGCTGAAGCAAGTGGTGTTAAAGCAATAATCATCCCTAAACGTCGTGCTGCTGTAGTTAGTCAAACTGCAGTTAAAGCATCTGCCGGGGCAATTGAACATATGCCTGTTATTCGCGTTTCAAATTTAACTGACGCTATTAAAAAATTAAAAGAAAAAGGATTTTGGATTGCTGGAACAACATTAACTGAACGTTCTGAAGATTATACAAAAATCGCAAAAGATGTACCTTTAGCTATCGTTATTGGTAACGAAGGTGAAGGTATGAGCAAAGTTGTTACTAACGAATGTGATTTCTTATATCACCTACCAATGTTAGGAAAAATACAGAGCTTAAATGCCTCTGTAGCAGCTGGAATCATTATGTATGAAAGAATAAAATCTAATGATTAAAATATTAAGTTCTAAAGAAGAGATTAACCTTGGGTTTGCTCTTCGAATTGAAGTATTCGTTAAAGAACAAAATGTTCCAGTAGAACTTGAACTTGATGAAAAAGATCATAGCAAAAATACGATTCATATTGGATATTTTGATAACAATAAACTTATCGGCGTTGCACGTCTTATAGATATGGATAAAGACGTTATTCACATCGGACGTGTCGCTATTGATAAACATTACCGTGGGCGTGGAATCGGCCATGAACTTATTATTGGATGCGAAAATATCGCACAGAAAATTTTAAAAAGAAAAATAATTATCGAACTAAGTGCTCAAATACAAGCTGAAAAATTTTACGAATCATTAGGTTATAATCGAGTTAATGATACAATCTATTTAGACGCTGGTATTGAGCATGTAGATATGAGGAAAGAAACTAATTAAATTATCAAAGGAGGACTTTTTATGAAGAAACAATATTTATTTATTGATGGTTATAATTTACTTTTTCGTATGAAAGAATATGACTTAATAAAAAGCTCTACCTTTCCTACCGAACGAGATATTCTAATTGATATGCTTCGCGAGTATGCAGGTGGTAATAATTATATCGTTTACTGCGTATTCGACGCTTATCTAACTCGTTCAAAAGAATATATTAAAAAAGAACCACCTATCACTATTGTTTATACAAAAACTGGTGAAAGAGCTGACCAATGGATAGAAAGAAAAACTCGAGAATTAAGAATCAATCACTTCATCGATATAATAGTTGTAAGTGACGATCATGATGAACGTGACACTACTCTTGGCTACGGAGCGATTTTACGTGATTGTCATATGTTTATAAAAGAGTTAAAAGATAGAAAACAAAATGTTTCTAAAATAACAAAAAATCACAATTCACGAGAATTAAAAAATAGACATATCCGCATGAGTGATAACGATAGAAAAAAACTAGAAAATTTCATAAAAAATGGTAGATTCTAAATATAAAAATAAAGAGATGGACTTATTAAAAATCCATCTCTAATTTTAATATTTTGTTTAATATTTTGAAAAATTCCTTCTCAAATCTAACTAAAGCTAATTTCAATTTTCCCTTTTTCTGTTACTGCTGTTATCTGTTTATCTTTAATTTCTTTTGTGTTTTTACTATAATTTATTTGATAATCTTGTTTATTCCCTATTATTTTAGCAAAGATATCACCAGATTCTGTTACCAAATCCATAGAATTCACTTTAGTTTCATCTACTATGATTTTTGTATTATTTTTAGTTTCAATAACAGCTTTATTTATAGTATCTTTTGTAATTTGTACCTTTTTATTATCAGTAGCGATTTTAAGATTACCTATCTCAACTCCAACAACTACTACCTCATCATTACTATTAATAATTAAATTTTCTACATTTACATCAAATATTTTAGAAGTAGCACCTTTATTCTCTACAGTAATACTTTTATACATTTTTTTAGGAAGATATACATTAAGGCTATTATCACCTAATTCCTCTGCGAAAGCAGTAATATCTAATAAATTATTATCAATAGAATACTTATAATTTCCTTTGTACTTTCCTTGTATTAAAATCGTCTCATTATCGTGATAATAAACTTTAACATTGTTTTTCAATGTGTTAATTTTAATACTATCTATCCCTTTCTTCCCAATCCATTCACTAAAGACTTTATTAGAAGATTCTTCAGAAATATTTTTTTCTTGCTTATTATTTGTATCTTTACTGAATCTCACACAACCTGTGGCAATCGGCACAGTGAATATTCCAATAATTATTGTTTTTAATATTTTTTTCATAATAATCCCCTCCTATGTTCAGAATACTCCTATAAAAATATAATGTCAAGAAAAAAATGATTGACCTAGGGAAAGGCCAATCATTTTTTTATAAAATTATCTCATTGTTACGAATTCTTCAGAGCCTGTTGGGTGAATAGCTACTGTATTATCGAAATCACGTTTTGTTGCTCCCATTTTAATAGCAACAGCAAAACCTTGAATCATTTCATCTACACCATAGCCAATTCCATGTAATCCTACAACTTTCTCCTCTTTACCAAGAGTAATAAGTTTCATAAAACATGGTTGTCTGTGGCTAGTTATTGCTGAATACATTGGAGTAAATGAAGATTTATAAACTTTAATGTTTTCTTCACCAAATTCTTTAATAGCTTGTTCTTCTGTATATCCAATAGAACCAATCGCTGGGTGTGAGAATACTACTGTAGCAACGTTAGTATAATCTAAGTGCTCTTCAGGTTTATTATTAAATAATCTTTCTGATAATCTACGTCCTGCAGCAACTGCAACCGGAGTTAACGCTAAGCGCCCTGTTACATCACCTACTGCATAAATTCCTTCTACATTAGTATTTTGGAATTTATCTGTAGGAATAAATCCACGTTCATCAAGTTCTACTCCTGCAGCTTCTAAATTAAGATTTTCAGTTAATGGTTTTCTACCAATTGCCCAAATTAATAAGTCAACTGTAGTTTCACGTCCATCTTCAAGCACTAAAGTAACGCTGTCATCGTCGTTTTTCACAACTTTTTTAGGAATAGCATTTGTGTGAAGAGTTGGTCCTTCTTCATTTATAACTTTTACTAAAGTATCTACTATATCTCTATCAAAAGTTCTCAAAGGACGATCACGACGTACGAATAAATGAGTATCTACACCTAAACCGTGGAATACACCAGCAAGTTCAACCGCGATATATCCCGCACCAACTACTGCGATACGTTTTGGTAATTGTTTTAATGCAAAAACTTCATTAGATGTAACACCATACTCTGCTCCCTCAACATTAGGAATAGTTGGTTGTCCACCAGTTGCTATTAAAATATGATCTGCTGTATATTGTTCACCATTTACCTCAACTGTATTTTTGTTAACAAATTTAGCATATCCTCTTACTAAATCTACTTTGTTATTATTTAATCCACGTTCATAAGAACCATGAATTCTATCAATGTATGCTGAACGATTACCTACTAATTTAGAAAAATCAAATTCTAAATTTTCAAAACTAAATCCGTAGTCATTAGCATATGATTTTAAACTCTCAGAGATTTGTGACGCATGCCACATAACTTTTTTAGGAACACATCCAACATTTACACATGTTCCCCCTAATTCATTTCCTTCTATTAACAATCCTTTTACACCGTACATTGCAGCTCGGTTAATTGAAGCTATTCCTCCGCTTCCTCCACCAATCGCAATATAATCATAATGTTTTGCCATGTTTTCACCTCTATAATATTGTATAGCTTTTATCAACTAAAGATTAGCATTTATATAATTATATCACATAAATCTAATCTCTATATCACATATTATGCAACATTTAACAATTAAATTCAATATATATGCTTACATTTGTAATCAAAATTGAAAATGAAAACTTAAACTGAAAATTAGAAGCTAAGCATTCTCCATGCTAACAATTAATTTTTGTGATATAATCTTAGTCATAAATGAGGTGATTATATGTTTAATTATATAGAAAAATTAAATTCTATAGAACAATTTAAAGTATTGAAAGAAGAAAATGAAAAGATTGTCTTTGTATTTTCTGCAACATGGTGTCCAGATTGCATCATGTTAGATCGTTACTTAGAAGAAACGATGAACAAGTTTCCTGAAATAAAATTCATCTACGTTAATCGTGATGATTATCCAGAAATAGCTCAAGCTCTTGATATTTTTGGTATTCCTTCTTTTGTAGGTTACAAAAATAATGTAGAAGTTAGTCGATTCGTATCAAGACTAGCTAAAACTCAAAAAGAAGTAGAAGAATTTTTAGAGAAAATTTAGTCTACATAAAAAATAAGGCTTAGCGCATGTACGCTGAGCCTTATTTCTACTACCTTAAGTAATACAATGGTCCTAAAATTTTTCTAATATTTTCTGTTGATTCAAATTTTATATCCAATGCATCATCAACAGTTTTTATTTTATTATTTTCTATCATCTCTTCAAGTGAAGATGGAACTACACTTAATTTAAATACTGGTGTTATCTTTAAATCTGATGTAGGTACAACATTATATAAATCATTTTCTTGAATTTCTTGACCTGCAAATATTTCTCTAGTACCTTTGTCCATATTTACTTTTACAGTTTTATTTGCTGTAAAATGAGATAATGAGTAACCTGATCTAGGAACTACTAGTATTTTATTATTTTTTGTAGCATCACCTATACTATTGAATTCATCGACACGTAGTATATTAGTTGAATCTTTTGAAAAATTAATATTACCAGTAAAAGTATTTTCAAATTCTACATTAAATAACTTTCTGTAGATTGCATTAAATTCAATATCTTTACCTTTTTCAGTTACAACTGCACCTAACTCGTTAGTTTGAAGGAGTTTATTTTTAGATACTCTAATTTTCTCAGAATTTTCTCCAGCAATTAAATAATCACCATTCGCCTGCCATCCTAAAAATTCTTGATCCGTAACTCCTATAGCCGTAGGTAAATTAGCCATACTATCTATTCTTGAACCAACTAGCACATCTTGACCATCTGATAAAAATTTATCTATTCCTCTTCCTACGAATTTGACATTAACCCATTCACTTTCTACTTTTTTAAAGTAAATTTCTAGAATAGTTTCAGAAATAATGTATTCATCATCATTTATAACTTTTTTATTAGATCTAAATAGTACTTCGTATCCTGTGCTTGGTTTAATTTTTTTACGTAACTCAGATAATAATTCTCCAATTTTTTTTGTTTCAGGCCATTCTATATCTTTATCTTTAATACTCTCATCAACTTTACCAAAACGTTTATTATAATCATCTTGTCGTATTTTAAGAGTATTAACATTTTCTTTGTAATTAGCCTTAATAATAATACTATTATCAACCTTCTCCTCAGACAAGTCCTTTACATCTTTAATCTTAGAATTATCACTTGCATTATAAATAGAATAACTCTCTACATGATACTTCTCTTTACTGAAGAACTTAGTATCTATTTCACTTAATTTTTGACCAGTTAACAAAGTTACTTCTTTTTTTGAACTTCCATTATCTAATACTACCTTAGTATTATATTTAGCTTGGATTTTTATATTATTTCCTAATATCTGTGAACTCACTACCTCTTTATCATCAAGATAGAAACCAGAAAATTCATACTTATCATCTTTAGGTGTAATTTCCTTGATATCATTTTCTTTAACAAAACTTGAAAAAGTTGTTCCTTGTTTTATTAAATATTCTTTATTATCTTTTTTCAACTCAGATGGATATTCCACAGTTACTTTATTCCAATAATCTTTATCTTGAGCTAATTTTACTTCGATTTTCTTAGCTAGATAAGGTAATTCAATATTTTCCGAATTCGACTCTTTTCCATCAATTAAGATAACAGCTTTCTTGTAACTATAATATTTATCCGGGTTATAATACTGTTCAATCTCATATGGATAAACTGCAATCTTATCTTCTTGGGGAATATTTCTAAGTTCAATCTTCCTATTTACTACTTCTTTGTTACCTTCACTTACTACTAAATTAATATTTTTCTTAGTAAAATATATTTTACTAGATTTTGAATATTCTAAATTCTTAATACTGCCATTATTGTCAATATCATAAGTCATTACATTCATTATTATTCTAGTATTCGGTGCGAAAAGTTTTAGTAAACTTTTATCAACTATTTTCCCATTACCACTCTTTTTCAATGGTATTCTAAAAAGCTCATTTGGGATATTGTTACTATCTAACGAATAAAAAATTAAAAAATTATATGAATTTTTTTTATAGCTAAGTAATTCAGCATTGTATTCAAGTTCATCCATATTACTCTGAATAACACTATTTTTTATTACAGGAAGAGAATAATTTCTATTATTATTGAATATATCAAAATTAAATATATTTTCTCTAAAAACTGTATCCGTTACTGTCGTATTGTAATCTGTAAAATAATCTGCCTTAACGCTAGAATGACCAATAGTTGCCATCCCTAAACCTAGTATAGCAGACGCTATCAATTTACGATATTTCAATATTTCTCCTCCTTTCAACTGTATACTAATACTTATTATATCACATTCTTTAATAACAATTATATAAAAAATTGTTTAAATAAAACTAAATACATTTATATTCAAATATAAATCATTCCCATTAATTCGACTATTTAAAATAAACAAAATCTCTTAAACAATATAATATCATAAAATTGACCTATAAGTGAAAATAACACTTATAGGTCAACTTATTCTTTCAAAATGTTATATTAAGCTTCGCTTATATTTTCTAACATTATTTGATCATTAGATATACTAACTTCATCATATTCGTAGTCATCAGCAAAATCGTACGAATACTCCTTGTATAGGAACATCTCATTAGAGTAATCTAAGAATTCCTCTTCAGGAACAGAAAACTCTACTTCGTTATAGCTTTCATCAGCATAATCTGATAAAATTTCATCTTCATAGTCTATTTCAGTATTGAAGTCCTGGGAATATTCATCATCTTGCCCATACCTGGGATCCGGCGACTCCAAACTAGATAAGTTCATTGTATACATAATCAATCTCCTTAAATATCTTTTTTTATTAATAATATTATACAAAATAGTCCATCATTTTACAAGCAAAAACTATAGTTTTTCCAAAATATTTTTTCTAATTTCTGCGAACGCTTCAACACTTGTTCTGTAGCGAATTAATTCTCTGTCTCCTGTAAAAACTACCTCTTTTGCACTCACTTCTCCTTGAGAATAAATACCAATATACACTAATCCTACAGGTTTTCCACTTTCATCACTATTAGGACCTGCTATTCCAGTAGTAGCAACTGCAAAATCAGCACCTAATCGATTCGCTACTCCTAATACCATTTCTTTAGCTACTTCCTCACTAACAGCCCCAAATTTCTCTAGTGTTTCTTCTTTTACTCCTAAAGTATTAATTTTTGACTTGTTTGAATAACAAACTACACCTTCAAGGAATGATTCTGAAATTCCACTTTTTTCTACTAACATAGAAGAAATCTTTCCTCCAGTTAAAGACTCGGCTACTGATATAGTGAAATTATTTTCTATAAGAAGATTAGCCACCACATTATTCATTTCTGTTTGTGTTCCTGAAATATCTTCATCTCCTACAAGATATATGTACTCCCCTACTCTTTTCTCAATCTCTTTCATTTGTTCGCTTATAAGTTGTTCACATTCATTCTTATCTTCACCGCTAGCTGTTATACGAAGTAGCACTTCTCCTGTTTTAGCATAAAGTGCTAACGTAGGATTTGTTTGATTATCCATTATATCTTTAATTTTAGTTTCTAATAAAGACTCTCCTATACCATAAAATCTTACGTATTTAGATATAAAATGCTTATTACTAAATTTCTCTAAATATGGTTTTACACTTTTCTCAAACATATCACTCATTTCTCGTGGTGGTCCAGGTAATAAAATTATTCTTTTATTATTTTCCTCAATTATTATACCTGGTGCAGTTCCACAAAAGTTTTCTAATACTATTGCCCCTTCAGGAATCATTGCTTGTTTTTTATTATTTTCTGTTATAATATTTCTTCCTGATCTTGTAAGTCTTTCTAATATTTTCACCCATGAATACTCGTGGAAATAAAAATCTCTACCAAAATATTCTGCCGTACATTCTTTAGTTATATCATCATCAGTAGGTCCTAAGCCACCTGTAATAATAACCGTATCATTTTCAAAAAATGCACTCTCTAAAGTTTTAATTAATCTCTCTCGATTATCACCTACAGTTGTTTGTCTAAAAACTCCAAACCCAAGAGCCGCCAACTCTTTTGATAAATAAGCTGTATTTGTATTTACTATATCACCTAATAATAATTCAGTTCCTACTGACACTAATTCAACTCTCATAATATTCGCCTCTCAATATTTTCATTTTTTCTTTCAATTATATTCTACATCAAAACTATAAAAAAATAAATTATATAATCTCTTCTTATTAATTTCTGAAAATAAAGAGAGTTGATTATAAGAACTTTAAAATTCTTATAATCAACTCTTTAATTATTATTCTCTATTAGTATATGATTGATGTAGTTCTAATTGATCACCCATAAGTTCATCAACAGTTACCATTTCAAATCCTTGTTCAGTTAAATACTGTAATATCGATGGTAATGCATCAATTGATGTTTGATGAATATCATGCATTAAGATAATTGAACCAGGTTGTGTTTTTCTAACTTCTTTCATTATAGAAGCAGTATTACGGTTTTTCCAATCTAATGTATCAATATCCCATAAAATAAATGATTGGTCAACAGCAGCTTGAATCGCACCATTTATTGCTCCATATGGAGGTCTCATAATATGAACATCTTGTCCACTTGCTTTTTTCAAAGCTTCTGTTGTATCATTAATTTGTTTTTTAGCTTGCTCTAAACTAATAGTTGTTAAAACAGGATGATCCCAAGAGTGGTTTCCAATTTGATGTCCTTCTGCAACTACTTGTTTAATAAGATCTTCATTTCCTGCGACAGAACGACCAACCATAAAGAATGTACCTTTAGCTTTATATTTCTTCAATAATTCTAATGCTACAGGAGTAGTCTGTGGATTTGGTCCATCATCAAATGTTAATGCTACAGCTTTTCTATCTCTTTTCTTAACATATTCTTTATATTTTTCTAAGTCTTCACCTTTTAGATAGCTCTCCGTTATATACTTGTGTAAGTCAGCCATAGGAACTTCTACTGAACTAACTTCTCCGACTTTAGGATCAATATTTATGTTAAATTTAGATTCACCATAAGTGAATTTCCAGTCAGCCATATCTTGATCTCGAAGTTTAACAACAGCATCTTTTCCTTCTGCTTCAGATACTCCACGACCTTCTAACTGTTTTTGAATTTTAAATAAGAACTTTTTCTTAGCATCATCTGGAGAAGCAAATAAACTAGATAAAGTAAATAGTTTTCCATCATTTGTTAAGAAAATACTAGATAAATTAGATTCTGTTGCAGCTTCTACATTCTTATCAGATATCTTATGAGTAACTTTCTCAACACTTAATTCTGATACATTTGCAAAATTACTTTCTTTTTCTTTACTTCCATAGAAAACAATTTCTTTAATATCTTTGTTAAAATTTAGCTCCCCTTCAACTAATCCTTTTGTTTCCTCATCTAAACGAGATTTTATTTCATCTGCAGTAGAAGAGTTTGAATTTGGATAATAAACTTTTACAAATTTATCACCTAACCAACCCGTTTTTGAACTGCTATCTTTTGCGAAATCTGATTTATCAGCAGCTTCTACCGTATCTTTAACCTGCGATTTAAAATTGTACTCTTGCCATTTTTGGTAAGCAGGTTCACCATAGAATAATAAGAATGTACAAATTGCTATAAATAAAATACCTAAAAAGACACCTAATTTCTTCATTATTCTTATTCCCTTCTTTAAATTATTTTCTTATCACATTTTAAAAGATATAGGGAATTAATCTCGTCATAAAGAGTTCACTATATCCTTCCAAACTAATAAAAATTACACATTACTATTATACCTTAAACTACAGAATTTCTCCAGTATATTCATTAAAAATTACATTAATAATTTTATATAACAAAAAGACATCAATCAACAGATTGATATCTTTTCCTTATTATTTGTTTTGCATTCTACGACCTTTTTTGTCGAAGAATTTCTTATCTGTTCCCCTACGTTCATTACGATTTTTCTTATCTCTATTATCTGAACGACGGCGTCTATCATTTCCTCTATTTGATCGTCTTCCACGTTCTTGTTTACGAGGTAGAGGTTTTTCAAACGATAGTTCTACGTCAACATCTTTTTTATCATTAATTAATTTGCTTAGTAGAATAGTGATTACTTTTTCTGCATTTGTTTCAGCTAACAATTTATTAGCCAAGCTATTAAATTCAACATGGTTATTATCCATTTCCGAAACAACTTCGTCAAATAATCTGTTATGGCGAGCTCTCTTCACTTCATCTTGTGAATAAGGACGTAACATTTTCATTCTTTCACCACGAGAATTTTCAATATCTTTCAGATAAGGCATCTCAACTGGATTTAAAAATGTAATTGCCACTCCAGACTTACCTGCTCGACCAGTTCTTCCAATTCTATGAGTATAACTTTCTACATCTTGTGGGATATCAAAGTTATATACATGAGTCACATCACTAATATCAATACCACGAGCTGCAACATCTGTTGCAACAAGAATTTGTAAAGAGTTATTTTTAAATTTACGTAATATTTCTAAACGTTTAGATTGTGTTATATCTCCATGTAATCCTTCAGCTAAGTATCCCTTAGCAATAAGTGCACTTGATAATTCATCAACACGACGCTTAGTTCTACCAAATACAATTGCCAAGTTAGGATTTTGAACATCTAAAAATCCAATTAGCGTCTCTAGTTTTTCATTTTCTCTAGCGATTGTGGCATATTCAGTAATATCTGGTTTTAAATCCTCATCACTGATAGTTTTTATTAGTTTATAATCCTTCATGAAATCTTTTGAAAGTTCCATAATTGTCTTAGGCATAGTCGCTGAGAATAATAATGTCTGATGTCTTGATGTTATTTTAGACAAAATAAATCTAACATCCTCTATGAATCCCATATTTAACATTTCATCGGCTTCGTCTAATACTAGATGTGTTAATGAATCCAATTTAATTGTTCTTCTATTAATATGATCGATAACACGACCTGGTGTTCCCACTATAATTTGAGGACGTTTTTTCAAGTCTTGAATTTGTCTTTCAATACTTGTTCCACCAAAAACAATACTAACCTTTAATCCTTTTGCTCGTGACATAAGGCGAAGCTGTTCACCTACTTGTTGAGCTAATTCTCTAGTTGGGGCAAGGATTAATGACTGTAATTGATCACTCTTCCTTACTGTATCTACTAACGGTATTCCAAATGCACCTGTCTTTCCTGATCCTGTTTGTGCTTGTGCTAAAATATCAATTCCTGATAATACATATGGAATTGTTTCTGTTTGAATACCAGTTGGAGATATGAAATTCATGTTTCTTAGTGATTGAACCGTCTCTTGACTAACCCCTAATTCTTCAAATGTTGTCATTTAATTCTCCTTAATTTATCCAATTTTATATACTGTCTTATTTATATAACCTGTTAATTATAGCATGAAAATGAAAATTAATAAAGGGATAAGGGTAATCATAAAATTATACCAAAGGAGTAACTTAAAAAATAGGATTTCAAAAAAATAAATTTTTTGGGTCCGTCACTTAAGGTTTATTAGATATCTAAACAGCTGGCATAAAGCAAATTTAGATAAGAATAAACCGCCGATTTAATGTATTACTACATGAAGTACTTTTATATTTATAACTTTCTAGTTAATCTCTTTAAAATTCAAAAAAAAGATTAGATAGTTTTTTCTACCTAATCCTTTTATTACATATTATTATTTGTGATTCCATCAATTTTCTTAGCGATATCTCTTATTGCTTGTTTGGAATTATTCAACTTATTAGTATAGATTAATAACATATAATCTTTATCACCAAATACTATAGCAGTTTCATGATAATTAGCCTCTATAGCACCATACTTACTAGCAATTTTTTTATTCGGTATTCCATCTTTTATTACTTCTCCAGCTTCAGAATCTTCTAAATACTTAATTAATTTTGAATACTTATCACGTTCTTTATAAAGTTTTGTCCAAACAACTTCCATCATTGCCGGTGTTATTCTATTCTTTTGAGCTTCTTCCTGTGATAAATTCACACCCAAACTATCCAAATATTTCACCAATAAATCAGCTGCAGTGGCACTATTCCCTACAAGCATGTTTGTAGCTGTATTATCTGAGTACTGTATCATATTTTGAATAACATAATCTAATTTATAGCTATTTTTCTTCTTATTATTAGTGATTTGTCCATTTCCTTCTTCTAAATGGTTCTCATTATAATATATATCAGCATCTTCTGATACTTCACCATTTCTTATGCGGTCATATATTCTCATTGCATACACTACTTTTATTGTACTTGCAGCTGTGAAGTATTTGTTTTCTTCTTGTCCATATCTATATCCTGTAGAAAAGTTCTTGTAGACAACTCCTATCTCATTGTCTCCCTTATATTGCTCTACTATGTTATCAAAAGCTTCATTAAGTTCTGTCTCACTAAGTTTCGTATTTTCAGATGTTGATTCTTCTTGTTGATTTTCTTTATTTTGTTCTTGTTGTTGAGCTAATTCTTGCTGCTTAGCCGCATCCTTCTTTGCTTTAAGATGTCCACCCGCAGAAAATACTCCATATACAACCAAAATAACAGCCATCGATTCTATAATAAACTTTAAAAATCTCTTAAATTTTCTCTTCATTACAATAATCACATCCTTCTTCCGCATATTTTCTACGTTTCTTCTACTAGTTTACTACATATTAACTATTTTCTCAACAGGAAACATGGAACTTCAATATCCCTAATAATGTTTATAAAAAAGATACGACTCAAGTAATCTAATTTCGAGGAAATCATGATTTATGAGTCGCTCACTCTCTTTACTAATTATATTTTCGTTTTTAAATAAAAATCCTGTTCTGAAATTTTTAAAAAGCCAATATTTTCATACATATACTTAGGTGTATCATTAGCATCAGCTACTAAAAGAACATTCTCTTTACGTTCACTCTTTATAGCATGAGTAATAATATGCCTAGCTATCCCACGATTTCTATACTCAGGTGCTATATATAAATTATCTATTTCAAAGAAGTTACTCTTAACTATTATATTAGCTGACCCTATTATTTTTTCACCATCTTTAGCTACGAGTTGTTTAATATTTTCTGATCTAATATCTTCATACAATAATGTTTGATTGTGTTCAGCCCACTCTTCATTGCTAGCCTCTACATCTATTTTATACTGAAACTTCAAATATCTATTTAAATCAACTTTTTGAAGATATTCTACCTGAAATTCACTTAATTCTGGTTCTACGAAGTCTTTGATATTTAAATAATATAAAAGTAAATTAATTTCACTAAAACCTTCTTTCTTTAAATATCTTTTAAGCTTCCAAGATAGTTTTATATTTTCTAACGCAGCCAAATGAATAAAATTAACACCTTTATCTCTAAAAAAGTTTCTACAAGATGCAATATAGTATTCAAGTTCATCTATAGAAGTTGGCTCTTTTTTCATTAATAAGTAATTCCCACTAAAGTATAATTTCGATTTTAACGTTTGGTAAATCACATAACTATCAGTTTCGACTACCGACTTGGCTCGAGTATATATATCTTTAAAACTATAATCCATAACTAACACCTCCTATCTCTAACTTTTTCTTGATTCTAATGATGATGACCATGTGGTCCATGATGTTGCTCGAAATGACTGATTATATCTCGTACTCTCGCACTTCCTGTTAAGTCATAAACATTTCTTAGTGTTTCTAAATATGTTGGTTCGTCATGAAGTACTTCAAAATAAGTAACAACTTCTTCTTCAACAAAGTCAATATAATCCTCTTCTTCAGATAAAGCATTTAAAGCAGCACCTAAAAGGATTGGATCATCTTTTATCAATGAATTATCATTATATAAGTCATAGATTTTTTCATATTCAAATAGTGATTTAAGAGCATTTATAGTAATAAATAAAGTTTGCTCCGAAATTCCTTGAGAAGACAAGACTTCTTGCATAAGTGTACGAATATTGTCATATTGTTGATCATCTTTATATAAAGAAATTAAATGTAAATATGCACTAATCGCCATACCTTGTAACTCAATGTATTTTTCTAAATATTTCTTAGCTTCATCACCTTTAGACATATGCCCTAAGTGTAAGTAAGCTTCAGTAAAATCAGGATCTAAAGCGATAGTTTTTAATAAATGCATTTTTGATTTTTCTAAGTTTTGAATTTGATTATAAGCAAATGCTAATGAGAATAATATACTTGCATCTTCATAACCTCTACCATTTTGGTTATAAAAATCTATAGCTTCTTCAAATAATCCCAATGCAAATAAATTGTCAAATGCTGTTTGGAAATTTTCTAAAGATGGTTCTTCGTAGAAAATTCTTTCACTTAGATTTTTTGCTTTATCTTCTCTACCAGTTGCTAAATAAATACCAACTAACTCTTTATCGATAGCACGAATTGCCTCATTAAAGTCTGTTCCAGCTCTTGCAGCTAAGAATTTATCCTCAGCAATTTCGTATAATTCATCTTCTAAATAAATTAGACCTTCTTGATATAGAATTGATGGAGTTTTTGGTGAATTGTATAATACTACCAAAGCATCATCTTTTCTATCTAAGTATAATAAGTTGTGAACATAACCTTCGATAGCTGTATCATCATCTCTATTTTGTTCGTAAATAACTTTAGACAGTTCTAAACACTCATCAAATAATCCATAATCTAAAAGTATTGTACGAAATTCTTCTTGTTGTTCTCTATCTAGTGCAGTAAAATCAATATCTTTTAATTCTTCTAAAAATTGTTGTAAATCCATTTAATTATCTCTCCTTGCTAACTTATTCATTATAAAAGTCAATTCATTTTTAACTGAAATTTCTATTTTATCTATACTATTTTGTGCTTTTAGCAAATAACGTCTACTAATATCAAGAGTCTGTGATAAAATTTTCTCATTATTTTTTATATAATCAATAATTTCCATTTTTTCTTCAGAACTCGTTTCACCAGTAAAGTTACTAAATAATTCAGGTTTTTCTTCTTTAGCAAGTAAGGCAGGTAATGTGATATTGCCATTCATTAAATCCTGCCCCACTTCTTTCCCAAGATTCTCAGCTCCACCGGCAAAATCTAAGTAATCATCAATAATTTGATAGCTCATTCCTAAGTAATAACCATACGAAAATGCACTTTTAATGTTTTCATCAGAAGCTTTAGAAACAATACTACCAGCAACGCAAGCAAATGCTATTAGAATTGCTGTTTTTCTTTTGATTTTCTTTAAGTAATCTATTCGTCTAGTTTTAATATTATATAAACCATCGGCTTGAATAAGCTCACCAATACAAAGTTCCTTAAGAGTCTCAGCTAAATAACTATGAATTCTCTCATCACTAAACTTTGCAACCTCATTTAAAACTATCGCAAATAAGTAATCCCCTACATGCAGAGCAAATTCATTAGTATACTCTTTATTCATTGTAATACTACCGCGTCTCGTATCAGCATTATCAATAATATCATCATGAATAAGACTTGCAGTATGAATTATTTCAACTATACTAGCCATTCGAATTATATCTTTTCTATTCAATTCAAAATTTCCTAATTTAGCACACATAAGTAAAAGAAGGACTCTTACCCTCTTTCCACCATTTAAAAAATATCTTTTTATAATCTCATTTAATCTTTCATCATCACATTTTGTGATGTCTAAGATATCTTCTAAAACATCATGTACCAACATATCATACTGTTTTAACATTCTATTCTCCATCAATTTTATACAAAGACCACAGTTTTACTATCAGTTTCCTGGAATTCTATACCATAAAAACTAAACCATGTCTTTATTATACTTAAATAAAATTCTTCCTCACTCATCCTTTTAGTAACAAGTTGAAAATAGCATACTTTCATAGTATCGGTTAAAATACTTAACTTATCCAACTCATCTTTCAATATACTATAATACTCAAAGCTATAATAATCTCCAAGTAATATCGATTTTGATTCGATATTATCATAATTAGATCTATGATTATATATTGAACTTAATGCACAAAAAATAGCAGTATTATATTTTTCATTATTAAAATTATATTTTTCTATAAAAGGAATAATATTTAATTTTTCTATTAATCTCTCATTATAATTATATTTTATCATAATAAATCCTTCATTATTTGTCTTTATAAATTATACCACAATATCCCAATTTATTGAAATTTGATAGTCTAAATTTCAGATAAAAAATTTAATATATTGGTTATCTACTAAAATCATAAAAAAAGAGTAACTTTAAAATCATGATTCTTCGAAAATCATTATCTTAAAGTTACTCTCTATTAAATTTTTGAAATTTAAAAACTATTTATGTAGTTATGGCTCTTTCTACAATCGACTCTTCATCACTATTTTCTAATATTCTTATTGTATTTAATTCATTAATTAAAATTAAAAACATCACGAAAACAAGAATTATCTTAGTATAGATATTATCCATTTTTTCAATAATCATACCTAAAAAGACATAACAGGTCATACTATTTCCCCAATTAGATTTCTTCATATACTTTGAATTCTTAAAATTAATATATATACTATATAAGCCTATTAATATTTGACAAAATAATAAAATATTACTAACCATAAATTCACCTTTTCTTTACTCATATATTTTAATAATTAGATAAATATCTATAGGTAACTAGTCGTTTCTTGATATTCCTGTGGGTTTTCCTTTCTAACAAATAACATAATCGCTACGATAAAGTAGAATAGATATACTGGAATTAATACCCCTACTGTACCAATAGCTACTACTATTGCTAATAATAAGAAAAGTATTCCAGATAAAATACGTTTTTTCATTAAGAAGGTCGCTAATAACGCTACTACAACTAATACTGCTAACAGAACTGAATACATTTTTAAACCTTGAATTGTATAATCAAGTATTTGTTCGGCTGATAAGTTAACCCCATTTAAGTTAGCCCCATTAGGATTTTTTTCAAGTTCTGACTTAAATAAATTTAAAAACTCAGGATTATCTTTTAAAACTGAAATTTTAAAGAATGTTCCATACACCAAAAATCCCGTTAAAACTATTAAAATAACATTAGCAATCCATGCTAAAACTTTCTCTACTCTTCTATTGAATGGTTTCATAATAAACCCCTCCTTTTATAAAATCAAAGGATTTCCCCTTTTACTAATTATAACATAAAACGTTCTCATAATATATAACAAATTACCTGAATTAGCAAATTTTATACGTGAAATGATATTCTTTTAAGTGCACTAAAATTATTTTTTTAAATTATCTCTATACTTATTTATAAAATATCCTACTGTTCTCTCTATAGAGATTATACAAGCAACTACCATTATCGGAATACTAGGATACTCTGATCCAGAAATCTTTAGTCCTATCAAAATAATAGTAAGTAACCAAGAAATCATTGCAAAATATTTACTTCTAAACATAATTTATTCCTCCTGTTTTAAACTTTGATCTTAAAACATATCTGGCTCTTCAAATTTATATTTATAATCTCTCCTTCTACCATAATTTAAAGTACTTTGTCTCTCTTAAATAAATTATTATAGTGATCCAAACAACCCATACACTACCTACTAAACAAATGATTTTATCAGAATCAGATTTTATAATTATTAGTATCACAAATAATATTACAGCTACTATACCTGCAATTAGAGAAATAATATAATAACTTTTTCTATTTCGAGGGATAATGTGTCTTTCTATTATTCTTGGTACTATAAATCTTCTATACCCTGTAACGATTACTAAAGTAAAAAAACAACTCATCGCTAAAAAATATAATATTCCATACCAAGTCATTTTCCCTGAAAAATACATTAAGAAGAACGGTAATAATATAAAATTAGCAATTCCAATCAATACAAATCCTATTCTTTTAACTTTTTCATTATTCATCATTTTAACCCACCTTCTCCTGTTTAAATTTTAAAAATTCGTTTATCTTATAGTCATTATATTTCATATTTTCTCTACCTTTATGAAATTTTCCTGAGTAGTCACTTTTATTCCTATAAAGACATTTTTAATTAATTTAATAATGCGTTTCATAAACTAAATTCGATTGATATTCCTATTATTAAATGTTAAAATTTAATTAACAATTGATATGAATTTGGAGAAAACTATGAACGAACTTGCTAATAACTTTATAATTAATAACTTCTTATTATATATAATTTTGAACATCACTCTTATACATGTATGTTCGTTTTTCTTAGAGTATAAATTTAACAAACATGACATTCTAAAAATATCATCTATCTTCGGTATAATTTATACTTTATCATTATTTATTTTTAATATATTTGTACTAATCTCCGTTGCAATACCGATTTACATTTTTTTCATAATAAAAATGTACCATTCAATAATTTTAAAATAATATTTATTACTGGTTATATTACTATTCTAATGAGAATCTCTGAAATAATAATTGCTATTATTTATACTTATATCAATGTAACATCTGATAAATATTTTAATATTCATAAAAATTTGATTTTTATTTTATTAATACTAATACTTACACCAAAAGTAAATAAATTCTTAACATCTCTTATATCAAATTTTATTTCTTTTAAAACTTACTATAAAATAGTAATGGTACTTCTAAGTTCTATGTTAATAATTTATAATTTTATTTGGTTATACTCGTATTCTCTAAATAATGCTATTATTTATTATATATCAATAAGTATTATATTTACTTTCCTTTTAATTCTAATACTCATCTCCTCTTCTCTTCTTAAAAATCTTTATATTAAGATAGAAGTGGAAGCTGAAAAGCAAAAATTACAACAACAGAAGAAATATATAGAAGCATTAGAAAGAAATAATAATGAGATTAGAAAATTCAAACATGATTTTAATAATATTATTTTAGGCCTTGAGGGGTATATTACTAATAATGAAGTGGATAATGTAAAGTTAAGAGATTACTTTTACAATAATATAAAGGACTTTAATACAAAAATTGAGCTTGATAATATCGTACTTTCTCATTTGAACAATATTAAAGTTCTATCTATTAAGAATTTACTTACAAATAAAATCATCAGTGCTCAGAATAATAATTTTAAAGTTAATATTTGTATTGAAGATGAAATTGATTATTTTTATGTTAACGAAATGCAGCTAAGTCGTGTGCTGGGGATTTTCTTGGATAATTCTTTAGAGGCTGGCTTAGAGTTAGACAATAATAGATTTTTAGAATTAATAATTTTAAAAGCAAACAAGACTATTGTTATTCAAATAACGAATATATTTAAAAATAACAATTTAGATATAGACCAGATTAATAAGAGTGGATATTCTTCAAAAGGAGAAAACAGAGGAATAGGATTAAGCTCTGCAAACGATATTATTAGTAAGCATAATATGATTTTAAATACTAGAATTGAAGATAATCTATTTAAACAAATACTTACAATTGAGGAGGAGTTATAGATGAAAGTTTTTATTTGTGAAGATAATAATGAAATTTTAAAGAAAATAGAACAAGTCATAAAAAATTATATTATGATGTTATGATTTATCTATTGAAATCATAACATCATCTACTGATCCGTTAAATATTTTGGAAGAAGCTCCTAAACACGGTATTGCTAACTGCTATTTCTTAGATATAGACTTAGGTGAAAGTGTTATGAGTGGCATAGACTTAGGAAAGAAAATCCGAGATATCGATCCTTTTGCAAAACTTATCTATATTACAAATTTTGATAATATGCAGGTTAGGATATTAAATGAAATGATAGCTCCCCTAGCCTATATAATAAAAAACCATGATGACATAAATGAAAAAATACGCACGTCTCTAACTAAAGCATACGAACAATACATACAAAGTACGAAACTAAATTCTAATATAGGAAAAGTCCCAATTAAAGTCGGGCTTAAACAAGAGTTCTATGACATTAATGAACTGCTATATTTTGAAGCATTAGAAGGGCATAAAATAAGATTAAATTTAATTAATAATAAAGAAATAATTTTCTTCGGTAAAATCTCAAATCTTGAAATTTTACACCCATCAATTTATACATGCCATAGATCTTACGCTATAAATTTAGATAATATCGATAAATTAGATAGTGAAACTGTAATTTTTAAAGATGGGACTTCTTTATACCTTTCTTCAAAAACTATACGTAGAATAAAAAAAGAGATTAAAAATGGATAAATAAAAACTTCAAAATAACTTAAACGCAAGTTAATTTTGAAGTTTTTTTGTTTTTCTTAAAAGAATCTTTGAATATACACTGCTTTTTATTAGCATCAGCAAAATTTATTTCATTTTTCTAGTTTCTATCTTCACCTTTGTTTTTCTATAAAAATACTGATGAATTAAAACAACTAAGAGTAATGCAACAAAAGATGCAAATGGCATAATAGAATCAGTATCTTTAACTACTTCGGCTGTTGCATAAAATATAATAATTATTTCTATCACAAATAAGAAACATTGAATACTTTTTTCTAATGCCGACATTTTTTTAAATAATTCTATATATTTCTTCCAGTTAGCATTAATATAGCTAATTAGCCGGAAATAAAATTCTATTAAACTATCCATAAATATTCCTCCTATAGACATTCCTTTTAAAAATAATCTCCCAAACCAATTGGCTTGGAAGATTAACTTTTATTAAAATCTTTCATCAAGTGTAAAACGCATTTCTATTTTGAAGATTCCATCTTCTGGTGCATACGCTCGAATTGTTTCTTTGTGTTTTTCAGCAATAAGTTGCGCCATAGATAAACCTATACCATATCCTTTTATTGCACTATTTCTTGATTCATCTAAACGATAGAAACGCTCAAATACTTTACTTAAATCACCTTTCTTAACCTCAGCTTTATTAGAAACTTTCAAAATAGCATATTTTCTATTTTTCTTAAGACTAACTGATATACTGCTATCTTCTGGTGCATATTTAATAGCATTTTCTAATAGTATATCCATCAATTGTACTATTGAAGCTTCTTCTCCAAAATAGTACAAATTAGAATCTACATCTGTAACGATATTTTTTTTCTGGAAGTTTGCTAATTCATCAAAATCTTCTATTCTCGATTCCAATGCACTTGTCAAATCAAATCTTGATCTTTCTACAGTATCCTTTTCTTCCATTCTACTAAATACTACTAAACTATTAACTAAACTAGTAAGACGATCTACTTGATTATGTATATTTTGCGTCCATTTTGAATCACCATTCATCATCTCTAATACATCAGCGTTAGAACTAATTATAGCTAACGGTGTTTTCAGTTCGTGACTCGCACCTGTTATAAATTGTTTTTGTTTTATGTAAGTTTCTTGAATTGGTGCTATCACTCTTTTAGAGATTAACACAATTAAAACAAATACTGATGCTATAACTCCAATAGAAATTAATAAACTATTTTTTTCAAATGAATAATGTGAATCTAACTCACGCTGACAATTTAAAAATAGTATCAAATTACCAACATTAGTTTCTGCCTTTAGAAATCTATAGCTACCGATAAATCCACTTGTTTTCCCTGCTTTTAATGCTTCAATTACTTTACCTTGCAAAGCATCTTGATCAGGTATTAAAGTATCATCACGATATGTTTTAATTATTCTCCCAGAATCGTCAACCTTCGCAATAGAAAAACCATTATAATCTGTCGTACTAGATGAATTTTTTGTAATTACTAAATCATCTCCATCTTCTGCAAAAATTTTAATTAATGCCTGAGACCTAGAAGCATCTTCTAGTGTTGTATCTATTCTTTCTTCTAATTTATAATAGTTAATGAAGTTTAAGGTAATAGCTAAAATAGCTATTACAACAGCCACACTCCCTACAGCTGTAGATACGAATTTTTTCCTAAGGCTCTTAAACATCTATCATCTCCAAAGTATATCCAACATTTCTAGTTGCTTTAATGTGTATATTCGCATCTAAAGCTTTTAATTTTTTTCTTAGATATGAAATATTAACCCAAACTACGTTAATTTCAGAATCACTATCATATCCCCAAATTCTTTCTAAAAATTGTTCAGTTTGAATCACATTTCCAGGATTTCTCATCAACATTTCCATCATTTGGTATTCTTTATTTGATAGTCTTACTTTGTCTTTATCTGTAGCTAATTCGAATGTATACTTACTTAAACTTACATTCCCTAATTCTAATACATTACTAGTGAATTCCGCCTGTCTTCTAGTCATAGAACGAACTCTCGCTAATAACTCCTTAGTTACAAATGGTTTTGTTAAATAATCATCTGCACCACTGTCTAGTCCATACACCTTATCTTCAATCTCTGATTTAGCTGTAAGTAATAAAACTGGTGTACTTTTTTTATTGTCTCTTAATTTTTTCACCACTGTTACTCCGTCCATCTGCGGCATCATAACATCAAGTATTGCACCATCATAGTCATCCAACATTAGATAATCTAATGCATCTTGTCCGTTATTTACAACGTCGACTGAGTAATTGTTGTGTTTCAACATTGCTTCTAGAGCATCTGCTAAATCTCTTTCATCTTCGGCTAATAATAACCTCATCGTCTTCCACTCCTCACTATATCTTTTCATCATATACAATTTATATCGTAATAATTATACAAAGATTAATTAAAATAAAGTTTAAACAAATATTTTAGTTCAAATTATTATGTAGATTCCCTTAAAATATATAAATTTATAACTATTATCAATCCTACTTATAATAACTACTTTCACTAAAATTCATTTCTATCTTTATAATATATTATACCAAAATATAGCCATTATTTAATATTTTTCTTACTATTTATAAAAAATATTTCTTATAATAATTTTATTGTATATATTTTACTCCATTTTGTCTATACATGTCAAAAAAATTGGCTAACGCTTTCTTCGCTAGCCAACAACATTATTTTCTTCCAATAAGCAGTCCACTTTGTATATAATCTTTCATACCTTTTCCATATCCCCATTTTTCTGCATATTCATCTGTAACATCAGAATTAATTATTTGGAATTTCGTGAAACCAGCTTTTTTGATAATATCAGCCATCTCTTCTTCCAGAAGAGCACCTGCCACTCAAGTGCAATGCATCTTTTGAGAATTTTTCCACTCTAATGGTAACTCCTTTTTCAAGATGATATCTGATATTACAAACATACCGTCTTCTTTTAAAATACGATATATTTCATCATATACTTTTTGTTTATCAGGCTCTAAATTAATTACACAGTTACTAATAACTCTATCAACTGATTTATCTTCTAAAGGAATATTTATTAGTTCTCCTTTAATAAATTCAATATTATCAAATTTCTTGTTATCCCTAACTTTCTTAGCTTTTTCTAACATTGAATCTAATCTATCTAAACCATATAGTGTTCCTACTTTTGGATTTTTCATCTTTGTTATGAAAATATCCATTCCAGCTCCACATCCTAAATCAATTAAAGACTGACCTTCTTTAATTTTTAAGTGGTTAATCGGGTTCCCACAAGACAGTCCCATGTTTATTTCATCAGGAAATTCATTTATTATTTTTTCATCATATCCTAATGATTTACTTAATTGTTTTGGATCAATTTTTGTCTTTTGTTTATTTTTAGAAATATTATCATAAAAGTTATCAACTGATAATCTTATTTTAATATTATTATTCATTTTATCACCATTCCTTTATATTAAATAGTTGCTCGAATCAAATGATTCAAGCAACTATCACTTATTCTTATTCTATCATAGAAGGTTATTTTTTTCTATAATTATAGTTTAACGATTTCTCTGTATCGGAATGTTGGATTTGGACGTCCAGGGATTAAAGCATTTAATGTTTCTTCTTTGTATTCTACTACGCTAAATACTCGTTCAACCTCTTCTTTTACAATTTCAACTAATTTATCTGGGTGAACTTCTACACGTGCATTAACTGTAAGGAATACTTTCTCACTAGCATTATCTAATTTACGTAGTGTTGCAGTTTCTTTCTTACCTACAATATTTCCTACTAACCCTTCTTCTTTACCTTGTAGAAGGAATTTCACGTGACCTACATTTAGATTTAATGAATCAAATCTTTCACCTAAGTTAGCTAAGAATGCAGTAGCTAATGTTTCAAATGATTCTTCTTTTTCAATAGCATAAGTTCCATTCAACCATCCGAATAGTGCTTCTCCATCAGCATATGTATCGTAATCTACTTCTACAATTCTTCTTCCTACTTCTTTTTCACTGTTAATAATGTAATCAAACCACGCGTCTAAACCTTCTCCAGTTTTAACACTTGCAGTTAGAACATTTTCATTATTAAATTCTTTTTTAGTTCTTTCTACTAAATCAGCTAATTCTTCTTCTGTTAATAATTCAACTTTGTTAATTAAAATAACATCCGCTTCTTCAAATTGTTTATAAATAATGTAATCTCCAGGATTTGAATGATCTTTTAGTACTGCTTTTAAGCGAGTTGGATCCGCTAATGCTGTAAGTTGTTTTAAATTAACTTGTTCGTTATATTTTTCTTTTAAAGGTTGCATAATAGTCGCTGATAAGTCAGTACAGCTTCCTACTGGTTCTGCTAAAATAATATCACTGTTATTAGCTTCTTGAAGATGAGCAATTGCATTAGCAAAACCACCAAAGTTACAGCAGAAACAACTTCCACTTACTTCTTCAACGATGTCATTATTAGTTTCTAAAAATGAAGTATCAACTAATTCACTTGCTTGGTCGTTTGTAATTAATCCTACTTTACGCCCTTTTTCGTTTAAACGTTTCGCAACTTCCCATAGAAGACTAGTTTTCCCTGCTCCTAAAAATCCACCTACTAAAATTAAATCTGTTTTGTTTGTCATAATTCTTTTCTCCTCTAACCTTATTATATTATTTGTTTAATTCATTTTGTCTTTTTAACGCTGGTTCTAATACTTTAGTAAATAGGTATCCAGCTAATACTCCACCAACTATTGGTCCTAGTATATAAACCCAGAAGAAACCTCCGCTAGCGTCTGGAAATGCTGCTGATCCCCAACCAAATGCCCATGCTACTAGACGAGGTGCGAAGTCACGTGTAGGGTTCATACCTGCTTGAGTAATTGTTGCTAGTAAACATAGTAACGATCCAACAGTTAATCCTATTTGTACAGGAGCCATGTTATCACTTGGTCTACCTACATTAGCACCTTCAGTAAACAGGAATATAATTAAAACTAATAAAAACGTTCCAAGTGCTTCTGCCGCAAACGCTACAGGCATAGAAATGTTATAACCACCCGGTTGATTATAATACTCTCCGAACATTTTCGCCGTGGCCACTGAGTCAAATGTTCCACGTACTATATTCTTTTTAGCTTCAAACTGTGCTATAGATGAGCTATAAATTCCATACATCACTAGTGAACCTAATAACGCTCCGATAAATTGCCCAGCAATATACGTTGGTAATCTTTTAGCACTCATTCTACCTGTAAGAACCATTGCTGCTGATACTGCTGGATTAAAATGAGCATTACTTAAATTTCTAGTCATATATATACCAAAAGTTACCGCAAATGCCCATAACATACCAATTTGGAACAAACTTTGATGTGCATCATATAATACCGCTGCTGCTACAGAGCCCGTTCCAAAAAGAACTAATATAAATGAACCAATAACTTCCCCCAAGAAATCATTTTTTAATGAATATTTCTCCATGAATATCCCCCTTAATTTATTTCTATAAACATATTATAACAAAATTAAAACTATATTTGAATAATTATTTTTTACCTCTCACTTGTATATATATCGTTGTATTTCCAACTATTATTACATATTTTATATATTTTAAAACATAAAATATAAATAATAATATTAATTTGTTACTATAAAATCTGTAATTAAACATGATTTCTTACCTATTTTGTTTATAAAATATTATTCTAAATTTTTTTAGAAATTCTATCTTGCTGCTTATGATAAAAAAAGGTTGTATACTAAATCCGGGGCATGGAAAAATTCCAGCCCCGGATTTCAATT
>NZ_CAUTDQ010000011.1:0-49215 GCF_963537375.1 uncultured Gemella sp. | reverse complement strand
GGATTAATTATGAGAAAAAAAGATCATATTAGATTGGCGCTTGCTGATAAAACAAGTTTTGGATCTTTATCTAATCCTAAGTTTACCGAATAACCTTTAGGATAAGCTTCTTCATCTTCTTTACTCTTAAGAGCTGGAGAATATGATCCTGGGAAAAATTTAATTCCACATTTTTCACTAACTTCCACAAAATCTTGATTAATTTTGTTACAATCTTCTCCACCAGCAGTTATAGCATTGATGAAGAATGGGTATTCCCAACGATCCCCGCAAACTGATGTAGAAGTATCCACATCATCTAATCCGAAAAGTGGAATACTGTTGTAATCAATTGCGTATGAGTCCAAGCTAGTTACTTTTGTTTTATCAGCAAGCGCCAATCTAATATGATCTTTTTTTCTCATAATTAATCCTTTCGTAGTTTATTATAATCTTTCTAAGTTCAGTTGTAGCTGATACTTATCGTTATTTTTCTCGAATCCTAGTACAAAGTCACCACTTCCAGAGCCGCTTTGCTTACCAGCTGAGTGTGATTCAATATAGCTTTTCATCGTACTTGTTTCCATTGGTATTTTAGAGAAACTTTCTAAATATAATAGATTTTCTCTAAGTTTATTTATTGTATTTAGTGCATTTGATGCATCTGTTTCTGTTAAATTCTCTTTCAATGTTTTAACTAGAGTATTTGAAGTTTCAACAAAAACTTTAAATTCTTCTTTGTAATTATCTTTATGTTTTTTCCAAAGTTTAACGTGTTCTTTCGTATCAACAGCTTCACCAGTCCAACGCGCTAAGATGCTTAAATCAGCTTTAGGATGTATTTTTTCAATAAGAAGTCCATCCCAATTTGTGTTAATTATTTCTTTAACAGTTTTATCTTGGCGAATCATTTCATTAACGAACTCGGCATTAAATTTTTGATAGAAGGTGATTCCATCATTAATACTCGCAGCAACATCTCCCATAGATCCGCTTAGATTGTGTTTAATATTAAATAGGGCGACCAATTTGAAAATAGTTAAATCATTATAAGGAATATTTTCAAATGATAAGATTGCACGAGCTATAGCGACAAGAACAGCACCAGACGAACCTAGACCGTATTTCTTATCATCACTATGAAGTTCATTGAAAATAGTAAGAGCGAAGGTTTTATCACTATTTGTATATCCTGTTAAAAATTGGATAAATTGTTGAACTAGTGTGAAGTTACTATTTTCTTCAAAAAGACCAACAGAAGTTTTATTAATTGTATCGAAGATAGTAGTTGTAGTACTTTCTTCTACAAATACAGTAATTTTTTTAGGGACACTTGTTATTAGTGCAGAAGCGTAATCTTCTAAAATCGCATATTCACCAGCGAGATAGAGCTTACCGTATGCTACTCCATGCACAAAATTATTTTTTTCTTCCATAATTTTGAAATTTCCTCATATAATTTGTCTTGATCTTCCCTTAAGTATAATACTTTCACGTTTGGGCCAGCATCCATAGTGAAGTAACATCTATAACCTTTAGAACGTAGTTCTTTTACTATATCCATTGCCATGTGGCTTTCTTCAGTCAAGAATGAAAAACTTGGAGTAGATGTAGAAGTTGTACCATGCATAGCAAGAGCATTACTTTCTGTAATCTCTCCGATTTTCTCGAAGTCGGCTTCTTTTAGGGCTTCTTTCATTAATACAAAATCATTTTTAGCTTTTTCTACCCATGCATCGAATGTTGTCGATGTTTGAACACAGCGCTCCATTGCGACACGACTAGAAATTTTCTTTCTATCTTCATTAACAACAAGAACCATCATTCCGAAGTCTAGAGAACATTCTAACTCTTCAACACTTCCATCTTCAAGCCATGCTGCAAGTTTATAGAAGCTTCGGCATGAAGAACCAGATCCTTCTTTTGCTATTTCAACTAATTCTTTAGTAGTTTTGTTTAATTTGAAATATTCATTACATGCAAGCACTAATGCCATTGTTCCGCTAGAACTTGAAGAAAGTCCTGCAGCAGTAGGAACGGTATTATAACTTCTAATAGTTATAGCTTCACGTTCAGTTGGTGTGAATTTAGAGATGAATTTAATCATTTTATCGACTTCTTCTTGGCTTTGTTTTTCGTCATTGATATAAAATTCATCAACATTATTATCGTTTTTCCCAATTTTTGTTTTTGATAAAAGATTGTCTAATCTTAAAGAAATATTAGGATTATAAGGTAAGACAGGATCTTTAGATTTTTTTCCCCAGTATTTAACTAGGGCAATATTAGCATAACCTAAACTGTAACTATCCATGATGAATATCCTTTCTCTTTTAATGCATTTTGAATTTCTAATGCATTTTCTTTTGTTTTACTAAGGCTAATGCAACAACCACCAGCACCACCGCCAGTTAGCTTAGCACCGATTGCATTATTGTCTTTACAAATTTCTACGACTTCATCGTTGCTTGCATGACTTACTCCAAGTTTTCGCAGTAAATCATGAGCTTTATACATATATTGTCCGACAAGATCGATGTTTTTATTTTTTAACGGTTCGATTACTAAATCAGTGATTCCACCTAATTCAGCAATATATTTCTCGTATTCAACATAATTATCAGCTATGTGTTTTAGAGTTTCTTTAGTAATTCCAACAACACCAGTATCGATAATCAGTAAATAACTATTTAGATTAAAATTTAACTCACTAGCTCCGTCTTTTTTTGAAAATAAAAGGGGAGTGTCACTAAGTACTTGATTTACATCAATACCGCTAGGATTCCCGTGGATAAATTTCTCACATTTATTAGCGATTTCTCTAACGTTTGGGAGTTTTTTTGCACATGCAATAGCGATACTCAGCGCAGCAGAAGAACCTAGTCCACGCCCTACAGGGATGGTACTAGTAATATTAATTTTTGTTTTATTATCAATTCCACATGAATCAGCGATGAAGCTAAGAATCTCATCTCTTTGTTGAATTGTATCTGTTTCTTCTAAAGTGACTTCTACATTCATTTGTGGAAGTGGAATAGTAATTCCTTTGTATCCATAAACGACTGCATGTTCACCGAAGAATATTGCTTTTGCGTGCGTCATAAATTTAAAAACTCCAATTTTATATTTAAGTAGTATTTTATACTATTTAATAAAAAGAAAATTAATAGTAAAAAATACTTTTATACGTACAATAATTATACTTTTAGTATTTGTTTTTGTCAAACATCGGTGCAGTAAAAAAAGATGAAATTATACTAGAAGTAACTTAAGTTAAAAGAAGTACAATTTCATCTTGAAATATTTTAATGTGAATGGCAAGCAATACCATGCGGTTCTAAGTGTACTAAAGTTTCACAATAATAGAATTCTTTAGATAATGCTTTTTCAATTTTTACGGTAATGTCGTGACTTTGTTTAACATTTAATGATGGTTCAACTGTAACAGTAATATCGATAAAGTATAGTAAGCCATGAGTTCTACCTTTCGTATCTACTATTGATGTTACACCTTTAATATCATTTACAATATTGTTAACCTTATCTATCACTTCAGTATCAACGCCGTCAGTAAGAACGTGTGTAGATTCTTTGAAAATACTAACAGCAGTGTAAATAATAAGTAATCCGACGATTATTGCGACTACTGAATCAGCTATTGGAAGTCCGATATATGTAGCGATGATTCCTACTAATGTTCCGATAGAAACAAAAGCGTCACTAAGATTATCAAGGGCTGCAGCTTTAAGAGATTTACTTCCGATTTTTTTAGCTAGACGAATATTATAGAAATATACCCCAAGCATAATAGCACTCGCTATAAAAGCTACGACAGCAGAAAGTAGATTAGGTTGTTCAAAATTTTTTGTTATAATTTTGTTTATTGCATACATTACTACTTCGATTCCTGCATATAACATAATGAATGAAGCTATTAATGTAGAAATCAATTCAGCTCTGAAGTGACCGTATAGATGGTCTTCATCAGCTGGTTTTCTAGAAATTTTTAAACCGATAAGCACGCATACTGATGAAATTACATCGGTAGCATTGTTAATACCATCGGCAACTAAGGCTGAAGATTTAAAAAATAGACCAGCGGAAAGTTTTAAAACGGTCAGCAATAAATATGACAGAATACTAAGTTTGGCACCTTGTTCAGCGCGTTTTAATTTATCGAAAATCGAATTATTCATGGCTTCCTCCTAAAATAATGTTTTATCATTATAACAGGTTTAAAAAAATTATTCAATAGAAAAAATGTTATTTTTAAATTAAAATTATTTCTCTTAGGTGAACTTTAACAAAGGAACACCCGACTAAAGATTTAGTCGGGTAGTTTTATTATATCTTTTTAGAGTAGTATTTTTTGAAAGTTAAAAAAATGTATATGTAAGAAAGAACACTAAAAATTCCGTAAAAGTATAAGAAGTTAGTTGATAATGTTACTTCTAGAGAAAGGTACTCTGGAATTATTTTTAATTTATCTAGAATTGGTATTAGACCAAATGATACTTCAAATATTATTAATGATGAAATATATATAAACCACTTATTTTTATCTGTTTTTCTATAAATTAGTAGGTATAAGCAAATCAAAGAACCTAAGACTAATACTACTATAGATAATATTGTTAAAATTGGTTGGATAGTTCTAGAAAATATTGAAGGTGCTAAAGAACTAATAATCAAAATTAAAAGATAAACTAGAGAAAATCTAAATATTTTCATTTTGTTTTCCTTTGGTAGTTCTGCAATTATTGATGAAGATAATTTGTTTATATCATTTCCAAAAACATCGGTAAAGCTCTTTCCTTGTTTTTGATATAAAATTAAATCTTGTAATATTTCTAGTAATTGAATTTCTAGAGCAGATTCATTTTTCGCAGTATTTTTTATCCGACAAGCGACTAGAAGCTCCTCATAATATTTTTTATTTTCTTCATTAAGTTGTAGTCTAAGTTCATTATTATGTTTTAGTAGGTCAGCTGTATTCATAGTGCATTCTCCTTGCGAATATTATTTATCTTTCATAATCTCTGTAATTGTTGTACTTATATTTCCCCATATATCTTTAAATGAATTTATATATTCTTTACCTTGATCAGTAATAGAATAATATTTTCTCGGAGGTCCAAAGTTACTTTCTTTCAAATAACTAGTAACTAAATTCTCTTTTTCTAGTTTTAATAGTAGGGGATATATAGTTCCTTGAGCAACCATATCAAGCCCATAATTAGAGAGCTGTTCAGTTATTTTATAGCCATACATTTCTTTGTTTTTAATTAGCTGTAATATGCATGCTTCTAATGTGCCTTTTAGTATTTGAGAAGTGTTAATTTCCATTTTGAAACCTCCTTTCTTAGTTTTATAGTTATTAATATAAAAGTCAAAAATTCGCGCTATCTTGTTATACATAATAGTACTATAGAAAAGGTATCTTGTAAAGCAAAATAGTTAAATGAAATAATTAGTAAGTATAGTGAATGTAAGGTTAAGTATAACAAAAAAATGTTTGATAATTCATGTTAGTAAAGTTTGACTAACAAAATAGGTAAGTATATAATAAAAATATGAAAAAATCTCAAAGTGAAAAAGCCTATGAAATAGCTAAAAGAGCCCACTTAGGACAAGTCGATAAAGCTGGAGAAGATTATATAAAACATCCTGAAAAGGTGGCTAGTTTTGTAAAAACAGATGAAGAAAAAGCAGTAGCATATCTTCATGATGTTATTGAAGATACAGAACTAACATTAGAAGATTTGTATGAGTATGGCTTTTCTAAAGAAGTTATAGAAGCAGTTGATATTATAACTAAAAAGAGGGGGGAAGACTATCAAAGTTACTTAAATTCAGTAAAGAAAAATAAACTTGCAAGAGTTGTAAAATTAGCAGATTTGCGTCATAATTCTGACTTAACAAGATTAGCGAAAGTTACTGAAAAAGATATTAAGAGAAAAGAAAAATATCAAAAAGCTATCAATTTTTTAAATTCTTAGAGGGTAATAGTTATTAATAATTTAGGTATTTATATAATAAGGTTGTATACTAAATCCGGAGTATGGAAAAATGATTACTATTCACATATGGGGTGGAAGTTCATTGGAAACTTCTCAATAGAAAAATGATATTCATGGAGTAATTTTTAGTAACTTTTACTCCGGAAAAATATAAGAAACAAAAAAGACAAGGCTTGAAAAACCTTGTCTTAAACATTATACCAGCAGCCGGGGTCGAACCGGCACGATGTTGCCATCGCTGGATTTTGAGTCCAGTGCGTCTGCCAATTCCGCCATGCTGGCATATGTCTATGATAACACACATAAAATACTTTGTCAATTTCAGTATAAGGTATAAAGTAGCCGCTCTAGATAATAATTTCAGTAAAAATTAGAGATTCTAGATAGATTTTATTTATGTTTTAGTTTTAGATTGTATAATATGATAGTTAGATTATGTAAAGAAGTGTTTTATGAGTTTATTATTATATAATTTATTTTAACTAATCAAATAAAAAATGTAAGGGTGTAACATTATGCTTGTGTTTACAAGGATAGTCGATTGTAAAGATGTAGAAAAGAAGTGTTTTTAGTTGACAAATTAAAATATTTTTTTTAATAGTATATTGTAAAACGATAATATATGTAGTATAATATAGTAGTATATAGAATTATAAAAATATTAATGTTATTTTTATAAAGGAGTGTGAGTGCTGGTGGTAGTTACGTTGTTTACATCGCCTAGTTGTACTTCTTGTAGAAAAGCAAAAGCTTGGCTTATAGAAAATGATATAGACTTTGTGGAAAGAAATATTTTTTCAGAAGCTCTAACAACAGATGAAATTAAAGACATTTTATCTATCACAGAGCACGGAACAGAAGATATAATTTCCTTTAGATCAAAAACGTTCCAAAAATTAAACTTGGATATCGAAAGTATGTCTATTCAGGAGTTATATAAAGTTATTCAAGATAATCCAGGAATGCTTAGACGACCTATCATTGTTGATGATAAGAGATTACAAGTTGGGTATAATGAAGATGAAATAAGAAGATTCCTTCCAAAGGAAATAAGAGTAAATCAATTAAAACAAATAAAAAATATGGTTAAGTAAGTACGCCCTGATACTACTTTTACCGATTAATTTAAAGGTTGATATTAGGTATCAGCCTTTTTTTATGAGAAGAGGGCTGACCCAAAAGCCCTAAAATTTAACAAAGCTCATATGAAAACTCATAGACGCAGTGATTTATTGATATCTAAATTCGCTTTATAAAAGCTTTTTAGATATCTAATAAACTTTGCGGGGGCGACTCGACAAAATCGATTTCTTCAAAATCGCGATTTTTGAGTCACTCCCATTTAACAAAAATTAAAGAAAGAGGTACTTGATGGAAAGAGAAGACATAAAATTTATTACTGGAGAAATTCATTTCTTAGAGTTAGTAGAAAAGAAAAGTTCATCATTAGTTTTTAAAGGACCAAATGATGAAGAAATAAGCTGTAACGAATCTGACGTTGAAAGTTTAGATGATTACGAAATTGGAGAAGAGTATTCAATGTTCGTATATCCTTCACGTAGTGGGAAATTATTCGCTACACCAAATATACCAGAAGTAACTTATGGTGATTATGCATTTAGTAAAGTTGTAAAAGTTGAGGAAGATAGGGTAGGGCTTGATATTGGGTTCTCTCGTGAAATCCCACTTTTAGGAGAAGATTTACCTAAGTTAAGAAGTGTATGGCCAAAAGAAGGGGACGAGCTGTTTATTACACTTCGTCGTGATTTCAGCGGACAATTATTCGCTCGTTTAGCGACAGAAACAATCGTAGCATCTTTATATTCAAAAGCTACTAAGAGTATGAAGAACAAGGATATTGAAGCTTATCCTTATCGTTTAATGCGTGTAGGAACATTCTTACTGACAAAAGATGGTTACAAAGTTTTCGTTCATGAAAGTGAACGTGAGAAAGAACCTCGCCTTGGAGAGAAAGTTACTCTACGTGTTATAGGAGTTAAAGATAATGGTGAAATCAACGGTTCATTCTTACCTCGTGCACACGAAAGAATGGATAGCGATGGTCAAGCTATAATGGACTATATTGAAAATAACGGTTATTGCGAATTTACTGACAAATCTGATCCAGAAGAGATTAAAGCAGTATTTGGAATGAGTAAAGGAAGCTTTAAACGTGCTGTAGGAAGACTATTCAAGAATAAATTAATTATGATTGAAGAAGATGGGTTATACAAACGCAAAGGAAGATAAGACTATGAAAAAAATAAAATTAGATAAAAATGCATTGTTAGGTGGAATTGTTTTAGAAAACGATAGATATCAAGTAGTGCACATGAATCTGAAAACAGGGAACCAAACAGACTCATATAGTAATGATAAAAATATTTTATTACTAAACATTAGTGGGAAAATTACAGTAGCTTTTGAAGAAGAAGTAGAGACTGTAAATGAATTTGAACTATTAGAAATCCCAGCAGGAGTAGAGCATGTGATTACATGTCTACAAGATGCGCAGATTTTTGTAGTTAAACTATAAATTACATAAGGTGGCTTAAATTGGTTTCTTTTTAGGCCACTATTATTTTAGAAAATTGAATTGAGGAATACGATGGAAGTACAATTTTTAGGTACAGGAGCAGGGCTTCCTGGAAAATTTAGAAATACACAGAGTTTTGTTTTTAATTTTATGCAAGAATTAAAAGAATGCTGGATGTTTGATTGTGGTGAAGCGACACAGCATCAAATTTTAAGAACAAATATTAAGCCGACAAAAATAACTAAAATTTTTATAAGCCATCTTCATGCAGATCATGTCCTTGGATTAATAGGGTTTTTATCATCTAGAAGTTTTCTTTTAGACACAAAGGCTTCGGATGTTACTATATATGGACCAGTGGGTATTAAAGATTTCATAGAAAACAATTTGTTGTTCACACATTGTTCACTTTCTTATAGCGTAGAATATATTGAAATTTCTAGTGAACAGTGTATAATAGATAATAAATCTGTAGCTGTTTTTAGTTATCCTTTAGCTCATAATGTTGAATGTTTTGGATATAAAATTTTATTCAAAAAACAAAAAGGGAGCTTGGATGCAAACAAACTGAAAGAATTAGGGATTATGCCAGGACCATTTTATAGAGAAATTAAAGAAGCAGATACTTTTGAATTTAATGGAATAGTGTATAATTCAAGTGAATTTTTATCTGAAGATAAGCCCGAAAAAGAGATTTCGATTATACCAGATACTAGATACTTTGATGGTTTAGGGGAGTTTGTTAAAAACAGTAACATTATTATTTCAGAGTGCACTTATTTACTTAAAGAAGATGCACATCATGCGAGAAAAAATTACCACTTAAGTATCTTAGATATTGAGAAAATGATTGCACAAAGTAAGGTTGAGAATCTATTTCTAACACATATTAGTGCTAGGTATGATAGAAATATAGAAAAGGATGCTATAGAATCATTACGTGATAAATGTGATGTGAAGATAGCACATGATCTAGAAGAATATAGTTTGTAAAAATGTAGAGGAGATTGTGAAAATGAATTTAGAAGAAAAAACTATTGAAGTTGAAAAAATATTTAAGGGGAAAGTTTTAGATGTAGAAGTACATACAGTAACTTTACCTAATGGAGAAACTTCAAAACGTGAGCTGATAAATCATAGGGGTGCTGTAGCAATATTAGCTTTAACAAAAAATGATGAAGTAGTTCTTGTTGAACAATATAGAAAAGCTATAGAAGCAGTAACTTTAGAAATTCCTGCAGGGAAACTAGAACCAGGTGAAGATAATAAGAAATTATCTGCTATTAGAGAGTTACGAGAAGAAACTGGTTATGTAGTAGAAGAAGAAAGACTGGAAAAACTATGCGATGTTCACGTAGCATTAGGTTATAGCTCTGAATTAATCACAATCTACTATGTTGATAATTTAGAATATGCTGGAGAAATTGATCCAGATGATGACGAATTTATTAATTTAAGAAAATATAAAATCGAAGAAGCATTCAAGCTTTTAGATGATAATGTTATAACTGACAGTAAGACTATGCTTGCATTAGCTTACTTAAAAAATAGGAAAGGCGCGAAATAGTATATGAGTATTTATGATGAGATAATTAAAATTATTCAAAAATCTTCATACAAGTTAACTCCACAAAGGGAGAAAATCGTAGAGATTTTAGTAGAAAATGAAGATAAACATCTTAGTGCAGAGGAACTGTATTTTATTTTAAAAGAGAAAACACCAGATATTGGTATAGCTACCGTTTATAGAACTCTAGATATTTTCTATGAATTAAAAATCTTAGAGAAAATATCTTTCAGCAATGGTGTTTCAAAATATCATTTAAGACAATCTGTAGATGACGAACTTCATCATCATTTAATATGTACTAACTGCAATAGCATTGAAAAAGTATCTAACCCAATATTCAATAAACTTATTGAATATATGAAAAAAGAATATTCTTTTGAGGTTCAAGATAACTCTTTATCGTTTTATGGAACTTGTGCTAATTGCAAAAATAAAGGTGAGAATTAATGTATTTTGATAAATTAGAGAAGATATTATTACTTATCTCTAGTATAGTTTATATTGTATATATTGCATTTGTAGGTGGAATGATTAATCTATTTCGAGGATATGTAGGAAACGAGTATTTAAGAAATAAGATAGTTGATCAAATTCGTGAACAAACGCGTCTTACTCAAGATAGTGCCAATGTTTCTACGAAGGATATGCACTTTATCTTCCAGGTGATGGGACAACTTGCTTGGGTATATTTCGCACTTTTAATAGTTTTATTTTTACTATTACTATTTGTGATTTTGAAAAAAGGAATCAATCACAATATTGTAGCGTTCCTATTTTTAGTGTATAGTATCTTATTATTGATCTTTAGTTTAGGAATATTATTTATTAGTTGTATAATATATTTCTTCTTGGGATTAAGAATAATATTAATAAGAAATTCAGAAAAATATAAGCGTGAAGCATAATTTCCGAGGAATTCAGTTTCTTCGGAAATTTTTGTCATTTTCTTTTAATGAACTTAAATAATTTGAATAAAGAAAAGATAGTTGATATAATGAAAGTAACAAGTAGGGCAGTGGTTTGAAGAAGGAATACGCTCTGAAAAGAGAAATGGCGGTGCGAATCCGTCCGACTACTTGTTATGACATCTATTTAATAGGTGTCTTTTTTTATTGAATTAATAACAAAATAATTATCATCATGTTATAATTATAATATAGCAATAAAAATATAGAGTAAGTAGGAGAGAAAATGAACGTTAGAGAAAACTTTGAGACTATAACAAAAGAAATAGCTGAAACTTGTGAAAAAGTCGGTAGAAATGCCGATGAAGTGAAACTAATAGCTGTAACTAAATATGTTACAGATGCTAGAGTTGAAGAAGCGATAGAAGCGGGAATTACAGATTTCGCCGAAAATCGTCCTCAAAATTATGTTGAGAGAAAAAGTAAATATTCTGATAAGACTTGGCATTTAATAGGAAGTCTACAAACTAGAAAAGTACGCGATGTGATTAATGAGGTAGATTATTTCCATGCTTTAGATAGAGATAGCTTAGCTAAGGAAATCGAAAAACGTGCAGAAAAAGAAACTAATTGTTTCGTACAGGTTAATGTTTCTGGCGAAGAAAGTAAACATGGTTTAACTCCAGAAGAAGCTATAAATTTCATAAAATCATTAGAACAATATTCAAAAATTAACGTTGTAGGTCTCATGACAATGGCGCCTTTTGTAGATGATGAAGATGTGTTGCGTAATTGTTTTAGAAAATTAAGACAGCTTCGTGATGAAGTAAAAGCACTTGAATTACCATATGCACCGTGTGAATTCTTATCTATGGGTATGAGTAATGATTACAAAATTGCGATTGAAGAAGGTGCGACCCATATTCGAGTTGGGACTGCTTTAGTAGGTAATGAGTTAAAATAATAAGAAATAAAGGAGGGGTAGTATGCAAAAAGTAATAAATGTGGATGATTTAGTCGTTAAGATTAAATACAGAAAAAACATGAAAAACATTTATTTAAAAGTCGAGAGAAATGCCGATGTAGTAGTAAGTGCCCCGCCAAGAACACCTAACTATCTTATTAAAAAATTAATTAGAGATAATATTGATGAAATTAAATTAAGAAGAAACAACATATTAACGAATGTCTATACTGTAAAACGGTATGTAACTGGTGAAAAACATATTATTTTCGGAAAAGAATTTGTTTTAGAAGTAAAATTAGGAAATAAGAATGTAGTAAGATTATCCGATGATAAAATCATTTTAGTTATAAAGGATAAAGATCAAGACAGAGAACAAATAGTTACAAGTTATCTGAGAAAAGTTCTTTATAACAAAGCTTTAGAGTTTATTAATAAATATGAAAAAATCATGGGTGTCCATGCTGAACAACTAAGAATCAAAAAGATGAAAACCCGTTGGGGAACTTGTAATATTGAAGCGAAAAGAATCTGGATAAACTATGAACTTGTAAAATATCCGATTGAGTGTTTAGAACATATAGTTGTTCATGAGCTTACTCATTTACTAGAAACAAATCACACACCTAGATTTTATGCATTGTTAGGAAAATATTATCCAAACTTTAGAGAAAATGATAAATTGATAAAAGAATTTAGTAAAAAAATAGTAGGTAGATAATAAAAAAGCAAGAAGTATTACAATTTTTTTGTAATTTAGTATTAAATTATCTATAGTTAGAAAATTTTTTGAAAGTATGGAAATTACTTTTGAAAACAATAATTTAGATGTGTAATTATTGACTTTTTACGCTATTTACTATATAATTAATCAAGAGTTTTTAGTATTTTTATACTAACATTTTTGATGATACTTAAAAGTATTTTTGGAGGAAAAATAAATGTCACAAATTTTAAATAAAGAAGATGGAAAAGTAGTCATCGCTTTTTCAGCAACAAAAGAAGAATTTGCGAAAGGATTAGACCAAGCATTCAAACGTGCAGTTAAACGTGTTAACGCTCCTGGATTCAGAAAAGGTAAATTACCAAGAGCCGTATTCAACAAAATGTACGGTGAAGAAGCATTATACCAAGATGCAGTTGATTATGTATTACCAAGAGCTTACACTAAAGCTATTGACGAATTAGAAGTTTCACCATTAGCTATGCCTGATATCGATGTTAAAGAAATCAGCAAAGAAGAAGGTGTTAAATTCGAAGCAGTTGTTACTGTTAAACCAAACGTTGAATTAGGTGAATACAAAAACCTTGGATTAGAAAAAGACTCAGTAGAAGTAACTGATGCTGATGTAGAAGAAAGATTAGATAGCTTATTAAGCCGTCAAGCTGAATGGCAAATCAAAGAAGGAGAATCTAAAAAAGGTGATATCGTAGTTATCGACTTTAAAGGATTCATCGGAGATGAAGCTTTCGAAGGTGGAGAAGCTAAAGGTTACGAATTAGAATTAGGATCAGGTTCATTCATCCCTGGATTCGAAGAACAATTAGAAGGAAAAGTTGCACCAGTTGACACAGAAGTTAACGTAACATTCCCAGAAAACTACCAAGTAGCTGACTTAGCTGGTAAAGAAGCTAAATTCGAAGTTACAGTTCACGACGTAAAAGAAAAAGTTTTACCAGAATTAACTGACGAATTCGTTAAAGAATTCTCTAAAGAAGCAGCTTCAACAGTAGCTGAATACAAAGAAAAATTAAAAGAAGAAATCAAATTAGAAAAAGAAAACTTAGCAGAAAAATCTTATTCTGATAAAGTAATTTCTACAGCTGTAGAAAATGCAAAACTTTCTGTACCAGAAAAATTAGTAGAACAAGAAGTTAACTCTATGTTCGAACAATTCACTGGAAACTTATCTCGTCAAGGATTATCATTTGATTTATACCAACAATTCACTGGAAAAGGTGAAGCTGAACTTAAAGCTGAAATGAAATCTGACGCAGAAAACAAAATCAAAACTTCATTCGTACTAGGTGAAATCGCTGAAGTAGAAAAAGTTGAAGTAACAGATGCTGATATCGATGCAGAAGTTAAAGAACTTGCTACTATGTACAACATGACTGAAGAAGGAATCAAACAACGTATTAGTGTTGAAGACTTACGTGGTGAGTTAGTAATCCAAAAAACTGTTGATTTCTTAAAAGCTAACAACTAATTTTAGCAAATCATCCTTAAGCATATAGAGTGTCTAACATTCTATATGCTTTTTTTAGGAATAATATGGTGGTGAATAAATTTGAAAGAATATATTAAAAGCCTAGAGCAAGAATTCTCATTAATAAAGAGTGGATTCAAGGAAGAAGAGAAAAGAGCCTTAGCTGATTATAAAAATAATGATAGAGATTATATTAAGAAGTTAGCTTTCTTATCATATGAGTCTATAGTATATCAAGTTAGAATGTACGGTGTATTTCTTTTTGGATACTTATCTGATGATAGTGATATTTTAACTTTTATGAGAGATGAAGTATCTAAAGATAAAAATTGGAGAGTACAAGAGGTATTAGCGAAATCATTTGATAAATATTGTAAAAATATAGGATATGAAAATTCAATCCCTGTAGTTGATGAGTGGCTAAGTTCAGATAATCCAAATACTAGAAGGGCTGTCACAGAAGGTTTACGAATATGGACTAGTAGACCATATTTCAAAGAAAATCCACAAGAAGCAATAAAAAGACTAGGAGCATTAAAAGAAGATGATAGTGAATATGTAGGAAAATCAGTAGGGAATGCATTAAGAGATATAAGTAGAAAATTTCCAGAATTAATAAAAGAAGAATTAAAAACTTGGAATTTAGAAACAAAAGAAATAAAACAAGTCTACAAATTAGCGAGTAGGTTTGTTGTCGAGTAAGTATTTTTTAAATAAGGTTTATTGTGTTTTATAAGCTTTTGCAGTATAATTGAACTAATGAGAGATGTCTATCCTCCTCCCCCGTTTTTATTTTTTTTGGAGGGGGGTCGACATCTCTTTTTTATTTTATGTATATGCACTCCTACGTGTCTTTTTTCATGTACACTTTATGTGTTATAATAGTAAGGATAATATAAGAAATTAGGAGATGAAAATGGGAAATAGTGTAAAAGAAAATTATGAAACAATACAACGTGCAGAGTTACATAGAAAAATCTGGGCGATTGCGGATGATGTACGAGGTGCAGTAGATGGCTGGGATTTCAAGCAGTATATATTAGGTATACTATTCTATAGATTCATCTCAGAAAATATGAGAGATTATTTTAATAAAGCTGAGCGTGAAGCAGGGGATGTAGATTTTAATTATGCTGATATAAGTGATGAAGAGGCGTTAAAAGATTTTAAACCTGGGATTGTTGAAGAAAAAGGATTTTTCATCTTACCAAGTCAACTTTTTGAAAATGTTGTAAAGAATATTAATCCAAAGATGGAATTAAATGCTAAATTAAAAGAGATTTTCGACAGTATTGAAGGAAGTGCCATAGGAACTGATTCTGAAGAAGATTTTAAAGGGTTATTTAGAGATGTCGATGTAACAAGTGATCGTCTAGGTGAAACGGTAACAGAAAAAAATGCAAAGTTAACTAGTATTTTAGTGGGTATTAGTGAACTTAATTTTGGTAATTTCGAAGATAATCATATCGATGCATTCGGAGATGCTTATGAATATTTAATTTCTAATTATGCATCTAATGCAGGTAAATCTGGTGGAGAGTTCTTCACTCCCCAGACAGTGTCGAGACTGTTAGCTAAAATAGTAGTTGATGGAAAAGATAAGATTAATAAAGTTTATGATCCAACATGTGGGAGTGGTTCGTTATTATTGCAGATGAGAAAGTTTGAAGGTGTGGAGATAGAAGAAGGTTATTACGGTCAAGAAATAAATTTAACGAACTACAACTTAGCTCGTATGAATATGTTCTTGCACAATGTTAACTACAATGATTTTTCTATTAAACGTGGCGATACATTATTAAATCCTCAGCATGGAGAAGAGAGGCCATTTGATGCTATAGTATCAAACCCACCGTATTCTATAAAATGGATAGGTGATGCTGATCCAACATTAATTAATGACGAACGATTTGCACCAGCAGGAAAACTTGCACCTAAGTCATATGCTGACTATGCGTTTATTATGCATTCACTTAGCTACTTATCAAGTAAAGGTCGAGCGGCTATAGTTTGTTTCCCAGGTATTTTCTATAGAAAAGGTGCAGAAAAAACTATTAGAAAATATTTAGTAGATAATAACTTTGTAGATTGCGTTATTCAACTACCGGATAATCTATTCTTTGGTACATCAATTGCTACATGTGTACTAGTATTAGCAAAAAATAAAATAGAAAATAAAACTCTATTTATTGATGCATCAAAAGAATTCAAAAAGGAAACAAACAACAATATATTAGAAGAAAAAAATATAGATAACATCATTGAAGAGTTTAGAAATAGAGCAGATGTTGAATATTTCTCACGTTATGTAGATAATGGTGAAATAGAGGAAAATGATTATAACTTATCAGTATCGACATATGTTGAAAAAGAAGACACTAGAGAAAAAATCGATATCAAAGTATTAAATAAAGAAATTGCTGAAACTGTGAAGAAAATAGATGAATTACGTGCATCTATAGATGAGATAGTTAGGGAGTTAGAAGACGATGAGTAATAAAATAATTATTTATAATACTGAAGATGGAAAGTCAAAAATAAATCTTAAATTAGAAGATGGTACGGTTTGGCTTAATCAACTACAAATAGCTGAACTTTTTCAAACAACGAAACAGAATATAAGTAAACATATAAAAGCTATATTAGAAGATGGCGAATTGGAAGAAAAAGTGGTTGTAAACTATCAGTTGACAACCACTAAACATGGTGCAATAGAAGGGAAAGTTCAAAGTAGAGAAGTAGCTTTTTATAACCTTGATATGATTCTCGCTGTTGGTTATCGCGTGCGTTCTCCACGTGGAGTGCAATTTAGAAAATATGCATCTACAGTTTTAAAAGAATACCTAATTAAAGGTTTCGCTATGGATGATGATCGTCTTAAAAACTTTGGTGGTGGAAACTACTTCAAAGAACTTTTAGATCGTATTCGTGATATTCGTTCTAGTGAGAAAGTATTTTATCGTCAAGTATTAGACTTATTCTCAACTTCAATTGATTATGATGGAAAGAGTGAAGAAGCAAAGAAATTCTTTGCAACTGTTCAAAATAAAATGCATTACGCAATACATCATCATACGGCAAGTGAATTAGTATTTGATAGAGTAGATGGTGATAAAGAATTTATGGGACTAACTACCTTTAAAGGAGAATTACCAACATTAACAGAAGCTAAAATTGCTAAGAATTATTTAAGTGAAAAAGAATTACGTGGTTTAAATCAGCTTGTATCTGGATACTTAGACTTTGCTGAAAGACAAGCAGAACGAGAAGTAGCTATGACAATGGCAGATTGGATAAAACATGTAGATAACATACTACAAGCTACAGGTGAAGATGTATTAGAAAATGCAGGTAGTATATCACGAAAACAAATGGAAAAAAAGGTGGAAGAAGAATATAAAAAATATTCAGAACACACTTTAACACAAGTAGAACAAGATTACTTAGAAGAAATTAGAAATATAGAAAAAATAGCAAAGAAAGGAGGAAAATAGATGACGAACATATTAGAATTACTTAAGAATGAAAAAGTAGAATGGAAGAAAATCCAAGATATTTCTAAAAGGATAGTATCTGGAGGGACGCCCAATAGAGCTAATACTGAGTATTACGGTGGCTCAATACCATGGTTGAGGACTCAAGAAGTAGATTTTAATGAAATTTATTCTACGGAATTATATATAACAGAAGAGGGGTTAGCAAACTCATCTGCAACTTTAATTGCACCTAATACAATAATTGTTGCGATGTATGGAGCTACAGCGGGTAAAGTTGCTCTTACGAAAATTCCTTTAACTACCAATCAAGCATGTTGCAATATCGAAGTGAATAAAGAACTGATTAAATTTCGCTATGTTTATCATTGGTTAGTTAATAATTATAAAGTGTTAAAATCAATGGGGCAAGGTTCTCAATCAAATATTAATTCAACAATTATTAAAAATTTTCCTATCCCTATTCCCTCTCTTGAAACTCAAGAAAAAATAGTGAATATACTTGATAAATTCACAAATTATGTTACGGAACTTCAGTCGGAACTTCAGTCACGTACTAAACAATATACTTATTACAGAGATAAGTTATTAAGTGAAGAATATCTAAATAAAGTGACTAAGGAAATGGAAGAAGATAGAAGACTGGATATAGTTCAATTAGAAGAAGTTGTTACTATAAAGAATGGTAAAGATTGGAAAAAGTTAAGTAAAGGTGATATACCTGTTTACGGAAGCGGAGGAGAAATGGGGGTATTTGTTGATAAGTATTCCTATGATAAACCGACTGTTCTAATTCCGCGAAAAGGATCGATAGATAATGTATTTTATTTAGATAAGCCATTTTGGAATGTTGATACGATTTTTCATACTGAAATTGATGAAAGTAAATTGATACCGAAGTATTTTTATTATTTTATAGAGCACTATGATTTAAATAAATTGAGCGATAATTCTACAAGACCAAGTTTGACACAGTCAACTTTAAATAAATTGAAGTTACCACTTCCACCTCTTTCACTTCAAAATAAAATAGTGAAGGTCTTGGATAAGTTCCAAGTATTGCTTGCAGATACAAAAGGATTGATACCTGAAGAAATCGAACAACGACAAAAACAATATGAATATTATCGAGAAAAACTATTGACATTTGATGTAGAATGTAGTAGAACGAACGAACGAACGTTCATAATATCTAATATTTACTATGATATTTTACAAGAAGCTGCTAATATAGTTGAAGTAGATATAGAAGATAAGATAGAGTTGAAAAAATTATTAAATATAACAAAAAAAGTAGATAATATTAATTGGAAAGTAATGGATAGAGAGCTATATTATATAGACTTATCTTCAGTTAATACAGGAAATAAAAAAATTGAAGCTACAGAATTAATAACAAAAACTAATTCACCAAGTAGAGCTAAGCAGATTGTAAAGTCTAAAGATATTATATTTGGAACTACAAGACCAATGCAAGAACGTTTGGCATTAATCCCGGATTGGTTAGATAATCAGATTTGTAGTACAGGATATTGTGTTCTAAGAGGTGACAAAGAAATTGTTAAAGAAAAATGGATATATTATAATTTGTTGAAAACAGATTTCTATAAGTATGTTGAACTAAATCAAAAAGGAGCAAGCTATCCAGCTATATCAGATAGTGAAATTAAAAATTATAAGATTCCTATCCCTCCTCTTCATGTTCAACAATATGTTGTATCTATTCTTGATAAGTTCGATACCTTAGTAAATGATATTAGAGTGGGATTACCAAAAGAAATAGAGCAACGCCAACAACAATATGAATATTGGAGAGAATGTTTGTTAAACTTTCCAAGGTAATGAGTTATTGTGAAAAATTTGAAATAAAAATAAAAAAAGGAAAAGGAGTGAGAGTATGTCAGAAGAAACGTTTAAATATAAGACTTCACCTATCGCAGAGATGCAAGGTGGAATAGTCTTAGCGAGGTTTGAAAAACCTGAACGTAGAGTAGAAGAATATCAAACTGAATTTCAACTAGAAGAAAATATGATTAATAATCTAGTTTCTCAAGGATATGAAAGACTTGATGTTAGAAGTATGGATGATTTATATGCGAATCTTCGTGTACAGATAGAGAGATTAAATGATATTAAGTTTAGTGAAAGCGAATGGAAAAGATTTCTACTTGAGTATTTAGATGCTCCTAATGATGGAATAATCGAAAAGACTCGTAAGATTCAAGAAAATCATATTTATGATTTTATATTTGATGATGGTAGATTAAGAAATATTAAGATAATAGACAAGAAAAATATTCACAACAACCACCTTCAAGTAGTTAACCAAGTGACTGTCGCTAAAAACAGATATGATGTGAGTATTTTAGTAAATGGTTTACCTCTTGTTCACATTGAATTGAAAAAACGTGGGGTAAATATTCGAGAAGCTTTTAATCAGATTCAAAGGTATGAGGATGAAAGTTTCAATTTAGATAATTCTCTTTATAAGTTTGTTCAAATTTTTGTTATTTCAAATGGGACATATACAAGGTATTTTGCTAATACGACTGAACGTGATAAGAGTAATTATGAGTTCACTTGTGAATGGGCAGATGCTAAGAATAGGGTTATTGTTGATCTAGAAGACTTTACAGCGACGTTCTTTGAGAAGAGAACTATTCTTGAGATACTTACTAAATATTGTATTTTTAATTCAAGAAATGTTCTTTTAATCATGCGTCCTTACCAAATTGCTGCGACTGAGAGACTATTATGGAGAATTAATTCTAGTTTTGAAAATAAAAAAGCTGGAAGTGTAGAAGCGGGTGGATTTATCTGGCATACTACTGGATCAGGTAAGACTCTAACGTCATTCAAGTCAGCAAGACTAGCTACTGAATTGGATTATATCGATAAAGTATTCTTTGTAGTTGATAGAAAAGACTTAGACTATCAAACTATGAGAGAGTATCAAAAATTCCAAAAAGATAGTGTAAATGGAAGTAAAGATACTAGAGAATTAAAAATTAGTATTGAAAAACAAGATAATAAAATAGTAGTTACAACAATTCAAAAATTAAATGAATTTGTTAAGAGTAATAAAGGGCATGAAATTTATAATAAGCATTGCGTATTTATTTATGATGAATGTCATAGGTCACAATTTGGTTTAGCTCAAAAGAATATTCAAAGTTCATTTAAGTATTATTATCAATTTGGATTTACAGGAACTCCGATCTTTGTAGAAAATTCATTAGATGGGAAAACAACTTCTGATGTGTTCGGTGCACAATTACATAGTTATGTAATTACCGATGCGATTAGGGATGGGAAAGTACTTAAATTCAAGATTGACTACAACAGTATTAATCCGAAATTCAAGAGTTCTGAAGAAGAAACAGATGATGAAAAACTAAAATCTCTTGAGAATAAAATGTTCTTACATCCAGAACGTATTTCAGAAATTACTAATTACATTCTTGAAAAGTTTGATTCTAAAACTTATCGTAATACACAATACACGGTGAAAGATAAACGTATTAATGGATTTAATGCGATGTTTGCGGTACAAAGTGTAGATGCTGCGAAGATGTACTATGAAGAGTTTAAAAAACAACAGGCAAACTTACCTGAAGATAAAAAATTAAAAGTTGCGACAATATTTAGTTATGCTCCAAATGAAGAAAGAGCTTCAGGGGAAATTGAAGAAGAAAGTATGTCGTCTGCAGCATTATCAACGACAGCGAAACAATTTCTAACTAACGTAGTTGATGATTATAATTCATTTTTCCAAACTAACTTCACTATAGATGGTAATGGATTTGAGAATTACTATAAAGATTTATCAAGTAGAGTTAGAAATAAAGAGGTAGATTTACTAATTGTTGTTGGTATGTTCTTAACTGGATTCGATGCTCCAACTATGAATACATTATTCGTTGATAAAAACTTAAGATACCATGGACTTATTCAGGCATTTTCTAGAACAAATAGGATTCTAAATAAGATGAAAGCCTTCGGTAATATCGTTTGCTTTAGAAACTTAGAAAAAGCTACTAAAGATGCGATTAAACTGTTCGGTGATGAAAATAGTATTAATGTAATTATCGAGCGTAGTTATGATGACTACATTAATGGATTCACGGATGAAGATACAGGAGTTGTATATAAAGGGTATAAGGAATTATGTGAAGAAATCATAGAAAAATTCCCAGACCCAACAGAAATCAAACTAGAAAAAGATAAGAAAGAATTTGTTAAGTTATTTGGTGAAATCTTGAAGAGAGAAAATATCTTGAGAAACTATGATGAGTTCAGTAGTTTTGAGAAGATAATTACTGAGAGATTGAAACAGGATATGAAGAGTACATATATCAAGATAAAAGAAGAGTTAATATCACCAGATCCTTCAGGAGGTGGTGATCGAGGAAAAGGTGGAGGAAACGAGGAGAAAATTGATTTCTCAGATGTTGAATTCCATATTGATCTTCTAAAAACAGAAGAGGTAAATCTTGATTATATCCTAGCCTTAATCCTTGAAAAAGCTAAAGAGCAAGGTACGAATAATGAAACATTAAAAGAAGAAATAAGAAGATTGATTCGTTCTTCACTTGGAACAAGAGCAAAAGAAGAATTAATAATTGAATTTATAAACCGTACAGACTTAACTAAGTTCGATAAAAATGAAGACATATTAGAAGCGTTCTATGCATATGCTAAGATTGAGAAAGAACAAAAAATAAATGAACTTATTTATGAAGAAAATCTAAAAGAAAAATCTAAGAAATTCATAGAAAAATCAATTAGTAGAGGATGTGTTTCTCAAGGTGGAACTGAATTAGATGATGCTTTGCAAGGAGTAGCCCGTCGTGGTGGAGCTAGAGAAGCTAAGAAACAATCGGTTCTTTCTAAATTGAAAGATATAGTTAAGGTATTTGTGGGGATATAATAAAAGACTTAGGTTGAATAGAAATATAAATTTTTGTTATTAAAACTTATAATATTAGGAGGAATTTAATTTGAATTATAGACCTTTATTAAAATTAGCACTATACTTTTTTATAGGTTTATTTATCTGGGTTAGTTGTTCTAGTGATTCGAATTCTGATAAAAAAGAAGAAAGTCAAAATAAACAAACTTCTACTACAAAGAAAACTCCTCAGCAACAAGTTGCTGATGTAAAAGTAACTCCAGAAGAAAATAGGCAGAATGTATTAGAAGAACTAGATCAATACCAGACTGGTCTTACATATGAACAAATAGCGAGTGATCCCGAAACATATTTTGCTACAAAAGGTATTTTTTCTGGCAGAGTTGATCAAATAATAAAAGGTAGAGAATTCCATACAATGAGATTAGCGATTAATGGAGACTATACACAAATGGTAAAAGTCGATTTTGTTACCGAGGCGAGTTCTAGAAATGTATTAAAAGGTGATAATGTGACGGTTTATGGAGTATTTGAAGGAGAAAACACATATACTTCAACTTCTGGTGCAAAGATAACTTTACCTCAAATACATGGATTACTTATAGAAATAAAATAATAGTATTGTGGAAAATTATATTTACCTCTTTTGCTGGTGAAACAGTGAAAGGGGTATTATTATATATAATAGTTATGAATTTGAAGTAAAATTTCAAATGATATATGCTATAATAAAATTGATTTCAAATTATTATTAACTTTAGGAGAAGGATATGTTTAAAAGATGTTGCGGAAATAGAAAAGAGATAGATTATAAAATAGAGCATAGCCCTAGACCGATTAAGCTTTCAGATGATATGGATACTGTAATAAAAAACTTACTTTGCTATACTCCTAATATTGATTCATACCAATCAGATAAAAATGAATTAATTTCTGATAAGATATATGATGAATTTTCATTTACCTATGTCATGAATCAAATGGGAATGGATGAAAGTCGTGATGTGAAGTGGATAGGTTCAAAGGATGTTATAAGTAATGATGAATGGAAATTTTTTGAGGAGAATATTTGTTCTAATTGTCAAAAAATAATAGTTGCGAAATATACTACTTTTTCAAAAATAAATGCTTTATTAACAGCGATTAGAAACTGTATAGCACATGGTCATTTTGCTATAGTGGAAGATTATATTATTGGATTTAATAGAAAACTATTAACAAAAGATCCTGAGGGATTAAAGAAATCGGTTATTAAGATTAAACCTAAACCATTACTTGCAGCTTTAGAGAAGTTAACTTCGCCAATAGGTAAAGAACTATTACTTGCATATGCTTTTAAAAATGTTGGTTATAAAGTTACGGAACCTAAAAATAGAAGTAGGGATTTTGATCTATGTCTTGAAAAAAATGGTAAGAAATATGTAGTAGAAATAAAATCATATAAAGGTCAGACATATTTACATCCTGAGCATGTTATGAGATTTCTTAAGAGAGCAGAAGAAAAAGTACCTGACTATGAAAAGATATTACTTATCGATACATCGAGGGTGACTAAGTCAGTAAGACAACTGGAATCAAAAATCAAAGGCTTTAGAATTGTTGATATAAATGATGTAAAACTGTTACTGGGTGAAGAACCTGTAGATATATTAGCAAGATAATTAATAATTAACAATAAGAGCGATTCGAAAAAAATAACTTTGAATCGCTCTTATTTTTTATTTCATTTGTTCACTCACAGTACTTACTTTTTCTAGTATTTCATCTAGACTGAAGTAGCCGCTTTTTTGAATAGATAACCTTCCTTCGATATATACTTCTACAGTAGGTGAAGAAAGAATACCACGCTGTGCAGCGATTTCCATATTTTCTTCTAATGAGATGTAGTATGCAGCTACATCTTTGTGATCTTCTTGCCACGTAGTAATTCGTTTTTTTATTGAGTGACATGGCATACATGTGGCAGTTCCATATTGAATAATTACTATGTCATTGTCGTTGATAATTTTATTTAAATCGTTATTTTTTGTAAAATCAATCATGTTTTATCTTCCTTTTATTTTTATATAAGAAGTGGAGTAGTTTTGTTCCGTCTTCTTTTAATATGAGTATATTATAGTTGTTTTAAAGAGTAATTACAATCGATACTAATTGTGTATTTGTAAACACCAAAACTAGAATATTATAAAAATTTTCTGAAAACTATTGACAATAATTTCAAATCATGATATTATTTATACAACGTAAATAGATAAGTATTATAAAAAGAGGCCGCGATGACTAATTTAAAAGGTAGCATCGCCGAAGTGATTAATTTCACTGGGGTTATGTCGAATAGGCATAGCACTGTCATTAGAAAATGCCCATTTTCTTCATGGTGAGCTTTTTATAATAAGGGCAAGAGGAATAGGATAGAAATATAAGCTAGACTACAAGGACCTTTTGTTCTTGTAGTCTATTTTTTATAACAATTTATGAAGGAGAAAGTAATGAGATTATTTGATGGTATGACGGTAGAAAATGGTGAACTGAATATTTCAGGTGTTGGGGTTAGTGAGTTAAAGGCTCAATACGGGACACCACTTTATGTATATGATGAGAATATGCTAGTGAACCAATGTAGAACTTTTATTAATAATTTTAAAAGTTCGAAGTTCAATACTGAAGTTCTTTTTGCATCGAAAGCTTTTAGTTGTTTAGAAGTATTAAGAATTGCAAGTAGAGAGGGCTTAGGTGTTGATGTAGTGTCACTTGGTGAGATTCATACAGCGTATAAAGCTGGATATAATATGAAGAAAGCTTATTTCCACGGAAATAATAAAACTCGCGAGGAACTACAATATGCTCTTGAAGTAGGAGTAGGAACTATCGTTATAGATAATGACTATGAATATGAAATGATTAATGAAATCGTAAGAGAGAGTGGAAATAGAGTAGACGTATTATTAAGAATTAATACAGGAATCGACGCTCATACTCATGAATACATCAAAACAGCAAAAGATGATTCGAAATTTGGTTACTCAGTATACGATGAAACAATTTATGAGTTAATCGCAGATATTAATAATCAAAGTAATCTTAATTTTGTAGGATTCCACTCACATATCGGATCACAAATTTTTGAGAAAACTTCATTTTTTGAAGCTGTAAAAGTAGTTATGGAATTTACGAAAAAAGTTGAAGAAAGATTAGGTTTAACTATAGGTGTTCTTAACCTAGGTGGAGGTTTTGGAGTTTATTACACTGAAGAAGATAGACCTTTTGAACTTGCTGAATTTTTAAGAGAGTATATAGAAGTAGTTGAACGTGAGAGTGACAATTTCGGATTAGACTTAACTAAGGTAGTTATTGAACCCGGTAGAAGTTTAACATGTAATGCTGGTAGCACATTATACAGTGTTGGTGGGGTTAAGAAGACTTTTGCAGGTCGTGAATATGTGTTTGTTGATGGTGGTATGGCAGATAATCCTCGTTATGCATTATATAAAGCAAAATACGAAGCGATGTTAGCTAACAAGATGAACCAAGAAGCTGATACAACTTATACAGTTGCTGGTAAGTGTTGTGAATCTGGAGATATGCTAGTAATGGATGCGAAATTACCTAAAGCTGAGCAAGGTGACTTACTATTAGTATCATCAACAGGAGCGTATAACTACAGTATGAGTAGCAATTACAATAGATTACCAAAATTACCGGTTGTGTTTGTAAAAGATGGAACTAGTCGCCTAGTAGTAAAAGGTGAGACTTTAGAAGATTTAATTAGACAAGATATTTAATTTTAATACGAAAAAATAAAAGATAGAAACAAGGAGAACAAGATTATGACAATTTATACAGGAAGCGGAGTAGCAATAGTAACACCATTTTTCGAGGATGGAAGTGTAGATTATGATACGTTTGGAGAGTTAATCGAATTCCAAATTAGTGAAGGTACAGATGCAATTATCGTAGCGGGAACTACTGGTGAGAGTTCAACTATGCCTGACGATGAGCAAGTAGCGGTAATTAAATTCGCTATTGATAGAGTAGCAGGACGTGTACCTGTTATCGCAGGTAGTGGGGTTAACGATACAGCTCACTCAATTAGATTAAGCCAAGAAATTGAAAAATTAGGACCAGATGCATTATTAGTAGTAACACCTTATTACATTAAAACTAGCCAACAAGGTTTAATTGAACACTTTGAGGCAATCGCGAATAGTGTTGATTTACCAATCGTTCTTTACAATGTACCAGGAAGAACTGGACAAGTTATGGCGCCTGAAACTATTTTACACTTATCTCAACACAAAAATATCGTAGCATATAAAGATGCTGTAGGAGATATCGCTCATACTTTAGCAGTTAGAAACTTAGTAGGGGATAAAATTGATATTTACTCAGGAAATGATGACATCAATGTACCTATTATTTTAGCTGGTGGTAAAGGGACAATCTCTGTTTTAGCTAATATTTATCCAAAAGTAACTCACTTAATGTGTAAATATGCTTTAGAAAGACAAGTGGACAAAGCGTTTGAATTACAACTTAAATATTTAGACTTCATCCACATGTTATTTGCTGAACCAAACCCAATGCCAGTTAAAAAATGTGTAGAATTAATTGGAAAATCAGCTTGTCACTACCGTCTACCAATGACACATGTTGCTCCAACATTAGCGACAAAATTAGAGCAAGAGATTGCAAGACTTAATTCATTACAAGGAGAGTAAAAATGAGAGTTTTATTAAGTGGTTATAATGGAACTATGGGACAAGTTCTAAAAAACTATATTCAAGATAGTACTGATTTAGAAATTGTTGCAGGTGTAGGTCGTGAATTATTAGAAGAGAAATTTCCTACTTATACTTCATATGAAGAATTAGAAAAGATTGCAGATGTGATTATTGATTTTTCACATCATGCTGGAACTGCTGAATTAGTTGAATATGCAAAATGTACAGCAACAAAAGTTGTAATTGCGACAACTGGTCACACTTCAGAAGAATTAGAATTAATTGATGAACTAGCTACGCAAGTAGGTGTAGTTTATGCAGGGAATTACAGCTTAGGAGTAAATGTCTTAGTAGAATTAGTGAAAAAAGCTAGTGAACTACTACTAGGATATGATATCGAAGTTATTGAAAAACACCATAATAAAAAAGTGGATGCACCTAGTGGAACTGCAAAAATGTTAGTAGATGCGGTTAAAGATGTAGAAGATTATAATAGAGTTTATGGTCGTTACGGGGATATGAAACGCCAAGGAAAAGAGATTGGAATTCATGCGGTTCGTGGTGGAACTATAGTAGGGGAACATGAAGTGATTTTTGCTGGAGAAGATGAGGTAATCGAGATTAAACATACAGCTCTAAGTAAAAAAATGTTCGCAAAAGGATCTGTTACAGCTGCACAGTGGCTTAACGGTGTAGAAGAACCTAGATTATATTCTATGAAAGATGTACTAGGCATTAAATAATAAAGTCAGAAGCGACTCAAATGAGTCTATAGAGGTGATAATAGAGTCATCTCGAAATAGTTTATAACTAGATTAATGGAGAAAGTAATCTAGTATAACACTTAAACAAAGAATATTATTATAAAGTTAGATTGACATATGTAAAAATTAAATATAAAATAGAAAAAAATCATATAGATAATAGGAGAAAGAAATGAAATCAACAGAAGAGATTATTAAATTTATAGCAACATCAAAAAAGAAAACACCGGTAAAAGTTTACGTTAATTTTAACGCTGATGTAGAATTTCCAGAAATATTAGAAGTTTATGGTGAAGGGAACTCAAGAGTTATCTTTGCAGACTTCGCTGATTGGGTGGAATTTTATGAAGCTAATAAAGCTGTGGTAGTGAATCACCGTGTAGAAAATGATCGCCGTAATAGCGGTGTACCGATGATTGATTTAACTCAGTTTAATGCTCGAATTGAACCAGGTTGTTCAATTCGTGAGCACGTTAGTATCGGAGATAACGCGGTAATCATGATGGGTGCTGTTATTAATATCGGTGCTAAAATTGGTAAAAATACTATGATCGATATGAATGCTATTTTAGGTGGACGTGCGGAAGTTGGAGAAAACTCTCACGTTGGTGCTGGGTCTGTCTTATCAGGAGTTATTGAACCAGCTAACGCTACACCAGTACGCGTAGGTAACAATGTTCTTATCGGAGCTAATGCTGTTATTTTAGAAGGTGTACAAATTGGAGACAACGCTGTTGTTGCAGCTGGAAGTGTAGTAACAAAAGATGTAGCTAGTGGAGATGTAGTAGCGGGAGTTCCTGCGCGAGTAATCAAAACACGTAGTGAAGTTGCTGAAGAAAAAGTAGATATTATTGCAGAATTAAGAAACTTATAATAAAGTAGGAAGAGAAGATGAAAGTAATTACTGAAGAGAATTTAACATCATGGCGTAGACATCTGCACCAAAATCCAGAGTTATCTTTGGAAGAGCATAAAACTAAAGAATTTATCGCTAGCGTCTTAAATGAATATGGTATAGAATATCAAGAAACTCTTGAGACAGGATTAGTAGTAATCTTTAAAGCAAGCGTAGAAACTAAAGATACGATTTTATTTAGAGCTGATATTGATGCATTGCCTATTACAGAGGAAAATGATGTTGATTTTAAATCTAATAACGATGGTGTGATGCATGCTTGTGGACATGATGGACATACTACTATGCTTTTAGGAAGTGTCATAGAAGTGGCTGATTATTACAAAAATAATAGTACGAAGGTGAATAGTATTTTCGTATTTCAACCAGCTGAAGAGACTTTCGGCGGCGGTAATTTATTAATTAATGATTTTGATTTTTCACCGTATAACATTTTAGCAAGTTATGCCCTGCATATGAATCCAGATTATCCAGAAGGACATATAGTTTCTAAACCAAAGGAAATCATGGCTAGTGCTAATGAATATAGAATTTATATTAAAGGACGTGCAGCTCATGTTGGTTTAAAAAATACTGGAATCGATGCCCTTAATGTGGCTACAATGTTTTTCCAAGAGATGTTAAAACTTAATGCATTACATACAAAAGCTCGTAATACTAATATTATACATATTGGTAAAATGTACGGTGGAGATGCTATGAATGTTGTTGCGGAGAATGCATACCTAGAAGGAACTATTAGAACATACAGCATGGAAGATTTAGCTACTATTAAAGCTGCAATTGAAAATACGCGTGTAGGGCTTGAATATCTTACTGGAGCAAGCATTCGTGTCGACTTTGCTGAAGGATATCCAGCGGTAATTAATGATGAAGTTCCTTATCAAGTAATTAAAGAAGTTATAGAAAAAGAAAACATTGATTATATTGAGTTAGAAGAAGCTTATCTATACGGGGAAGATTTCTCATTCTTTAGTAGATTGTCTCCTATAAACTATAGTTTTTTAGGTTTAAGAAATGAAGAGAAAAACTATGTTTCAGGATTACATACACCAACTTTCAACTTCGATGAAAAAATATTAAAAGTAGGGGTTAAATATTACCTAGGAATATTGAGCCATTACAACAAATAACTTTGTTGATTTTAAGTAATATAAAAAGGGCTGATTTAAAGGTCCTAAATTTAAAAAGTTTATATGAAAATTCATAAACGCAGTGGTTTATAGATATCTAAATTTACTTTATAAGAGCTTTTAGATATCTGATGAAATTTGCGGGGGTGGCTTTAAAAAATTGGTTTCTCTGAAATCACGATTTTTTAGTCACTCCCTTTTATCTAAGAAAGGATTTTTATGGCAACAATTGAGTTAAATTATAATAACATACGACAAAATGCAATAAATTTAAAAGAACGATCACAGGACATAATAGCTGTAGTTAAAAATAATGCATATAATTTAAATTTAAGAGAATGTGTAAAATTATACTCAGAAGTAGGGATAAATTACTTTGCAACGACAAAAGAAGAAGAGTGTAAAGTAATAAGAGAAACATTAGGAGAAGATGCTAATATTTTTCTTTTAAACCCAACTTATAACTTTGATTTAGTTAGAGAATACAATGTTGAGATAAATATAGCGAGTCTTGAATATTTAAAAGAAAATCTTGAAAATGTTAGAGACTTAACGTTGCAATTGGAATTTGCGGGTAGTATGAGACGTGCTGGAGCAAGAAATCTGGAAGAAGTACTAGAAATTATAAATTTCTGTAAAGAAAACAATCTAAAATTAAAAGGATTTTGGTCTCATTTTTCATTTGCTGATGAGTTTGATGGTTTCTATGAAAAAGAAAAAGAATTGGTATTGAAAGTTCTTGACGAAGCACAGAAACATCATGATTTTGAAGTAATTCACTTACAAAATAGTGCTTCGTTTTTACGAGATGGTGCTTTTGAGAAAACAACACATCAGAGATTAGGGATTATTCTTTATGGAGCTATGCCTTATAATGTGAAGGAAAACCCAGTTTCTCTTAAGAATTTGGTTATTAAAAACCCAATTACTGTTTATGGTGAAATTATTAATATAGTAACCTTGAATAAAGGTGAATGCATTGGATACTCTAATTCTTATATAGCTGATGCTAATAAGAAGGTTGGGGTTGTTAATATTGGTTATGGTGATGGAATACTAAGAGATAGATTAAAAGGAAAAACATGTTTAATTAATGGTAAAGAGAGAAATATTTACTCGACGATGATGAGTCACTTAGTAGTAGAAATAGGTGAAGAAGAAAGTGTCGGAGATAGGGTTTATATTTATGATGATAAGCAACAACTACATGATTATACTAAGTATTTTGGACCGAATTCTGTGCAACTTGCAGCATTGAATTATGATAGTCTAAAAGTGAAAAAGATTTATTAATAAAAAATGAACGGCGCATACGATGTATGCGTCGCTCATTATAAAAAGGAAAAATTTTAAATGAATTTAAATTAAAATATATTAATCTAAATCTAATTTAGAGATACTTATTTTTCTTGTTCTTCTTGGAATTTTTTAGCGATAGTTGCTTCGAAATCCGCTGGGATAGAACGTTGTTTAATGATGATTACGTCAGATTTAGCATATCTAACGATACCTTCAGACACTGATCCCATAAGCATACGTTTGAATCCAGTTAAACCAGAAGATCCACAAACTACAAGATCGATACCTTTTTCATCAACAATATCTTCACTAAGAACAATTTTAGGAATACCTTGTTCAACGATACCGAATACTTTAGTTAATCCGTCTTCTTTAGCAGATTCTACATAGCTATCAACTAATTCTTTAGTACGTTTGTAGAAAGAGTTGAAAATGTAAGGATCTGATAAACCAGAAGTTGCGATTGTCGCATCAATAACAGACGCGATGTATAACTCTGCATCCTCGTTTCTTTGAGCAATGGCAACGGCATTTTTGAAAGCCCATTCAGCTTGTTTTGAACCGTCTACTGCGACTAAAATTTTAGAATATTTATTTTCCATGATCATAACCTCCGACTTCTATGTCTTTACTTATATTATATCATATTTACAAAAAAAGTAAACGTTATTTTCAAAAAACAGTATAAATATTTTTCATGAAAACAAAGAAAAAACCTATGAGTAGCGGTATATACAGCTTTCAACTCCTAGGTTTATGTTTTGATTATTTTATGAATATTGATTATACGTTTTCATCAACAACTGTGATAAGTCTTTTTCTCTTGTGTTCTTTATTATCGATATTAACTCGGTATATAAGTTCGTATGTTCCAGGTTTAGTATTATCAACTTCTCCTTCGATAATAAGATCATCAAGATAAGATTTTCCTGCTTTACGAGCAATTACACCTTCTTTATCGACATCTACTTTTTCACCAACTTTAATCGTTGCATTTTCAGGTATAATGAAGTAGAAAGTACGTTCAAGACGACGTTCAAGACGTTTTCTGTATTTTTCTTCGTCTTCGGCACTCATTCGATCTCTAAGTTTTTCATCAACTAAAGGCATTAGTTCGACTTCAGTATCTGCTATACAAATTCTACTATTCACAAGCGTGAATGTCTGAGTTCTTCCAGGTCCGCAATAAGATTGACATCCTATGATAAATTCTGCATTAGGTGCTTTCTTTTTTAGTTTTGGGATTAATGTTTTAAGATTTACACCAAGGCAATCATCACATAATCTAAATGTTACTTTATCTTCAGTAACAATATTTTTATCATTTTGAGCCATAATTTATCCTTTCGTAATTTATTTATTTGAAACTAAAATTAATTATATCACATAATTATAAGAAATTAAATTTTTAATATCATCTTTAAGATTAATTATTTTTCATTCTTTTCTTTACTATAGCATTTAATATAAACAATGAAATAAATAGTATAAAGATATGTAAGATTATTGTTGTAATAAGACTTATGAAGAATTCTTCAGGCACCATTTGAATTAAGTTCGACTCATCAGGACTAAGTAACCAAAGATCGTTTGAAAATAGTAACTGATGAAATTTTATCCAAAATGATGTGAAATTATATGAAATAATACAAGATAGGATACCTATTACAATAATAAATGCAAGTAGTACTTTGTTAAATGTATTTGTGATATAGAAAATAGTTCTTTTCTTACAAAGTATTATCAGTAATATAGTAGAAATAGTAAAAACTATTATAAAAAATATCATTGTTTTGTAGCTTAAACTATATAGTGTCCTAACATCTTGCATATGAAGTATATCTTTATCTGTATACCAATCAAGATTTAACATTGCTTTATGATTAAGATAATCTAATAAATTAGTGGTATTTTTTATTAATTCTTCATATGTAGTTCCAATTTTAGGGGCTAAATTTTCTTTTTGATAGAAGTTTTTATAAAAATTTAAATTAAAACAATTGTAAAATATTATGGCTAGTATTCCACTAATAAATAGTGAAAAATTTTCTATAACAATAAGGAACTGTATAATATATTTTCTCATTATTGCACCTCCAATGACCATTATAACACATAACCATAGTTGAAGTAATGAGGTTTGCACAATGTTTGGTTTACATATTTACACAAATTAACAAAAATATAAGGGTTTATAAAAGTTTTTGAGTAAAAAACATTTAATATTTATGTAAATTATGGTAAAATATACACATATAGTTATTTATTTTGGGGGAAATCATGAATAAGTTTTTTAAGATCTATTTAGAGTTAAGAGAAAAAATAGAGCATAGGCAATACAGGTCTAACTCTCTCTTACCAAGTGAAAATGAACTCGCAAGAGAATATAATGTTTCTAGGGAAACTATAAGAAAAGCATTACTTCTATTATTAGAAAATGGTTATATTCACAAAATACAAGGGAAAGGATCTATAGTGTTAGATGTTCATAGATTTAGATTACCTGTAACGGGGATACTAAGTTTTAAAGAACGTCGCCAGTTTCAAGATGTAGATGCAACTACTAAAGTGTTGGTAAATAAAGAAGTAGATGCTCCGGATTTTTTAGTGAGGCTTGGGCTTGTTAAGCCGGATGAAAAACTAATCTATCTGGTTCGTCAAAGAATCGTTGATGGAGAAGCAGTAATATTAGATAAAGATTATATAAGAAAGAATGCAATAGGAGACCTTCCTACTAATCGTGTTGAAGAGTCGTTATATGAGTATTTAGAACAGGATTTAGGAATTAAGATTTCTTATGGAAATAAGGATTTTAAAATTGAGCCTGCTAATGAAGAAGATTTAACATATATTGATTTGAATGGTCACAAACATATTGCGGTTTTACGAAGTGATGTATACACAGAAGGAACAGATTTCCTACATTATACAGAGAGTCGTCATAGAGTTGATAAATTCTATTTTTCTGAATTTGCGAGAAGAAAAAGTGATAGAATAAACTAAACATATTATAGAAGAAAACTTTAAACAGGGTAATTTTGTTTAAAGTTTTTTTATGTAAAATTAAGAAAACTAAAAAGAAAAAAAAATTTTTTTCTTATAATGATTTTAATCGTTGTAGTGTGTAAAGTTGCTTAATAGAATTTCGAATTATTAAATAGATATACAAATTTCCAAAAAAGATTTGAAGCCTTTTCACGGGAAAAATAATGATTGAAAAATAATAAAATAAAGTGTATAATTGATATAAGTTATTAAATTTCCGGGGAATATTCTTGGAAATATTTTTGCGGGAGCGTGAGAGAGAATGAAGATAATTGTATTTTCATTAACTGGAAATTGCAAGAGATTTGTAGATATGTGTAAGATTCCTGAAGAGGATGTTATTGATTTATTTGATATTGATTATGAAGTTGATTTTGACTATATTTTAATAACGCCTACGATCGGTTTTGGACAAGTTCCTGATGGTGTAGAAGAGTTTTTAGAAACTAATCACAAGCACTTAAAAGGAGTAGTAGGTAGTGGTAATAAAAACTGGGGTAATAGATTTGCTAAAGCTTCAGAGACAATCAGTGAAAAGTATAATGTACCATTGCTTATGAAAATAGAATTACACGGTAATACAAAAGACTTAATAAAATTTAAAAAAATATATTTGGAGAGTGTAAAGAATGGAGAAATTTAACCATATTGAACTAAATAATGAAGTGACAAAAAGAGGCGACAATGGATTTTTCAAATTAGAAAAGGATGTTGAAGCTATAGAAGAATTTCTTCGTGAAGTAGACTTTCGTACAAAGAAATTCAGTTCAGAAATCAAAAGACTTAGATATCTAGTAGAGGAGAATTTTTATTATAATATATTTGATAAATATATTGAAGATGAAATCCTAGAATGTCTAGAATTAGCTGCAAACTTTAAATTCGAATTCAAAAGTTACATGGCAGCAAGTAAATTCTATAAAGATTATGCTTTAAAAACTAATGATAAAAAACAATATTTAGAAAACTTTAATCAACACGTATTCATCGTTGCTATGTATTTAGCTGATGGAGATGTTTCTTTAGCTAAAGAGTTAATGATTTCTATGCTTGAACAAAGATTGCAACCAGCTACTCCAACATTCCTAAACTCTGGAAGAAGTCGTCGTGGTGAGTTAGTATCTTGTTTCTTATTAGAAGTAGGTGACTCACTTAACTCAATTAACTACATCGATTCTACAGCTAAACAACTTTCAAAAATTGGTGGAGGGGTTGCGATTAACTTATCAAAACTTCGTGCACGTGGTGAGAGTATCAAAGGAATTAAAGGGGTAGCTAAAGGTGTTATTCCTGTAGCTAAATCTTTAGAACAAGGTTTTGCATACGCTGATCAACTTGGACAACGTCCTGGAGCTGGAGCTGTTTACTTAAACATCTTCCACTATGACGTATTAGAATTCTTAGATACTAAAAAAGTTAATGCCGATGAAGAATTACGTCTTCCAACAATTTCTACAGGTATTATCGTGCCATCATTATTCTTCGATTTAGCTCGTGAGAACAAAGATTTCTATATGTTTGGACCGCACTCTATTTATGAAGAGTATGGATTAGTTCTTGATGATATTGATATCGCTAAGTACTATGATAAATTTGTAGCGAACGAAAATATCATGAAGCGTAAATTTGATGCTCGTGATATGCTTAACTTAATAGCACAAACTCAATTACAATCAGGATACCCATACTTAATGTTCAAAGATAACGCGAATAAAAACCACGCACTTCGCGAAATTGGACAAGTTAAGATGAGTAACTTATGTACTGAGATTTTCCAATTACAAGAAACTTCAATAATTAAAGACTACGGTGAAGATGACATTATTAAACGTGATATTTCTTGTAACCTAGCTTCATTAAACATTGTAAATGTAATGGAAAGTAAAAAAATTAAAGAATCTATCTACTCAGGTATGGATGCATTAACATTCGTAAGTAATTCTACTAAGATTAAAAATGCACCTGGTGTAGTAAAAGCTAATGATGAGTTCCACTCTGTTGGATTAGGTGCAATGAACTTAAATGGATACTTAGCTAAAAACTTAATCGCTTATGAGAGTGAAGAAGCGAAAGATTTCGCAAATGTCTTCTTCATGATGATGAACTACTATACATTAGAACGTTCAATGCAAATTGCTAAAAAACGTAATGAAACATTTAAAGATTTTGAAAAATCAGATTACTACAATGGTAGCTACTTCACTAAATATATTGAAAATGATTACTTACCAGTAACTGATAAAGTAAAAGAGTTATTTGAAGGAATTCATATTCCAACAAGAGAAGACTGGAGAAGTCTAAAAAATAGAGTAAAAGAAAATGGACTATATCACGCATATAGAATGGCGATTGCACCAACACAAAGTATTTCTTATGTTCAAAACTCAACATCAAGTGTATTACCGATTGTTGATAAAATTGAACGTAGAAGTTATGGGAATGCTGAAACATTCTATCCAATGCCATACTTAAGTCCAAAAACTCAATGGTTCTATAAATCTGCATTTACTATAGATCAAATGAAACTTATTGATTTAATGGCAGTTATTCAAGAACACGTAGACCAAGGTATTTCTGTGATTTTATTTGTAAATTCTGATATCACAACAAGAGAGCTTGCTAGATATTATATTTATGCTCATCACAAAGGATTGAAATCACTATATTACACTAGAAACAAACTACTTTCTGTTGAAGAATGTACTTCATGTGCTATATAGAAAAGAGAGGAAAAATTACTAATTATGAAAGCTGTAAACTGGAATAAACAAGATGACTTAACATTTATGTATTGGCGTCAAAATATTGCTCAATTTTGGGTTGATACTGAGTTTAAAGTATCAAAAGATATTAAGAGCTGGAATGAAGATTTAAACGATAAAGAACGTGAAGCGTATAAAAAAGTATTAGCTGGTTTAACTGGTCTTGATACGCAACAAGGTGATAAAGGTATGCCTCTTGTATCTCTACATACTGAAGATATGAGAAAACAAGCTGTATACAGCTTTATGGGAATGATGGAGCAAATTCACGCGAAAAGTTACTCAACAATCTTTACATCATTAATCCCTTCACAAGAAACAGATTATTTATTAGACGAATGGGTTCCAAGTAATCCAGAGCTTCAATTCAAAGCGAAATTAATTGAAGATTATTACATGAAGTTATTTAAACCAGAAGTTCCAACTTATGACTTATATATGGCTCGTGTAGCTTCAGTATTCTTAGAAAGTTATATTTTCTATAGTGGTTTCTTCTATCCATTATATCTTGCTGGGCAAGGAAAAGTAACAACATCTGGAGAAATTATCCGTAAGATTTTGTTAGATGAGACTATCCACGGGAGTTTCACAGGATTTGATGCTCAAGAATTATTCAAAACTTTAACTCCAGAAGAGCAAGAGCGTGCTGAGAAAGAAATGTATAAATTATTATTAGATTTATATGAAAATGAATTAAAATATACTAAAGATATTTACGACGAGATTGGTCTATATGAAGATGTTAAAGACTACGTAGAGTACAATGCTAACCGTGCTTTAGCTAACTTAGGATACCCTGGATACTTCGAAGATAAAGAAATTAATCCAATCATTGAAAATGCAATGAATACTAACACTAAAAACCATGACTTCTTCAGTGTTAAAGGTGATGGATATGTTGTAAGTATGAATGTTGAATCAATTGAAGATGAAGATTTCATTTTTGAATAGGTAAAAATCATGAAAATATTATTAGTAAGACATGGTGAAACTGATTATAACAAAAACAAATTAATTCAAGGACATAGTGATATTGAATTAAATGAAACTGGTAGAGATCAAGCGAGAAATGCAGGTCAAAAGTTAACGGAGTATGACATTGATTTTGCCTTTAGTAGTCCGTTAAAACGTGCTGTAGAGACAGCTAGACTTATGCTTGATAATTCTAACAATAAGATTAATATCGATAAAGAAATTATAGAAGATGCTCGTTTAATAGAGAAATTCTTCGGTGATTTCGAAGAGAGTACTTTTGATGAATATTTTTCAGCATTAGAAGCTCAGACTGGCCTAGAGTCTATTGAAAAAGATGAAGAAGTCTATGAAAGAGCAAGCTCATTCTTTAATGAAAAATATTTAAATCATAAAGATGAAACAATTTTAGTAGTTTGTCATGGTGCCTTCATTCGTATCTTTTTACGTACATTAGGATTGTATCCAGAGACTAATATGTTGATTAACAACACAGCGTTAAACGTGCTGCACTATGACGGACAAGAATATATATTAGAGAAATTTAATATTTAAAATTATTAAGGGAACGGCTAAGAAATCATAGTTTTATAAAAATTGATTTTATTTGGTCGCTCCCTATTTTTTAGTAAGGAGATGAGATCATGCGTATTATTTTAGCGAGACACGGAGAGACGGATTACAATAAGAATAAAATGGTTCAAGGGCATACTGATATTCCTTTAAATGAAGAAGGAATTAGACAGGGAATTGCTGCAGGTAAGAAAATTGAAGGATATGATATTGATATAGCTTATAGTAGTGTTTTAGGTAGGGCATATAATACAGCAAGATATATGCTAGACAATTCAAACAGTGAAGATAATAAGAAATTATCAGTAATTAAAGATAAAAGATTAATAGAAAAATCATATGGAGAATATGAAGGTGTATCTTTTGCTGAATATGGTGCTGGTCTTAAAGCGGGTGAAACAAGAGGTATGGAGTTAGATACAGATGCCGCAGACAGAGTAGAAGCATTCTTTAAAGAAAAATATGAGGAACACCCAGATAAAACTATGTTGGCAGTATGTCATGGTGGATTAATTCGCTCTTTCTTAACTCAAAAAGGTATTAAAGATGTAGGGCGTGGAGTAATAGTAAATACTTCTGTTAGTGTTCTTGACTATGATGGAGAAAAGTTTGAACTTATTGAATTTAACAAATAATTCATTGATAATGGAGAATCATAAGTTTCTTTGCTTTTAAGATTTTTAAGGCGCTTTCTATTGACAAATAGTGTTAAATTCTTTATAATGTTAAGTAAACTAATATGAAACACATTGAAGAGATAAGTAGATTATAATTGATTCAAGACAGAGAGCTTTCGGTTGGTGGAAGAAAGTAAGAAAAGATATAATTGAAAATGGTCTCGGAGTAATAATTATCTAATAGGTAATTACGTAGGTGCACGATATAGCACAATGATATGAACACGTATCGATAAAGGTGAATAAATTTATTCACGAACATGGGTGGTAACACGATAGACTCGTCCCTATTACATAAGTTTGTAATAGTGGCGAGTTTTTTTATTTAAGAAAAAGAGTAGTTAAGGAGACGAACAATGCCAATATGTATACAAAATGAATTACCAGTAAAAAATAAACTGTTAGAAGAGGGCGTAGTAGTAATTGAGGAAAATAGAGCAAAGAATCAAGATATTAGACCATTAAGAATATTGATTTTAAATTTAATGCCGAAGAAAGAAGAAACTGAACGCCAATTATTAAGACTTCTAGGAAATTCTCCACTTCAAATAACTGTTGAATTTTTACATACGACTAGTCATGTAGCAAAAAATACAGCTCAATCATACTTAGAGAAATTCTATAAAACCTTTGATGAAATAAAAGATAAGTTTTACGATGGGCTTATTATTACAGGAGCACCAATTGAACATTTAGAATTTGAAGAAGTTAATTATTGGGAAGAATTGAATAGCATTTTTGAGTGGAGTAAAACTCATGTATTCTCAACATTAAATATCTGTTGGGCTGCACAAGCTAGTTTATATTACCATTATGGCGTAAAAAAAGAACAAGTTAATGATAAGATATTTGGGGTTTTTGAACATGATGTATTAATTGAAAATCATACATTAACACGTGGATTTACAGATACTTTCTTAGCACCGCATTCTAGACATACAAAAATAGAAGAGGAGAAACTTCCTAATATTTCTGAATTAGATATTCTTGCTAAATCAGAGGATGTTGGAACACTTCTTGTTGCGACTAAAGATTTAAGAAAAATATTTGTGACAGGGCACATTGAATATGATGCTGATACACTTCATAATGAATATGTTCGTGATAAAAATAGAAACTTACCTATAGAAGTTCCAGTGAATTATTACCCAGGAAATGATGATACTAAGACTCCTAAAAATAGATGGAGAGGTGTTGCTTACTTATTCTATCACAACTGGTTAAACCAAGTTTACCAACAAACACCTTATGATTTAACTGAATTATCAAAATAAAGACAAAACAATAGACTTTACAGATATGCTTTAAACATATTGTAAAGTCTATTTTTAATTTTCTTTTTTTTCGTCTTGTTTTGTTGAGTTTTCTTCTTCAGTCAGTCCTGAAATTGATTTTTTAAATGACGTGAACATTTTTCCTATTGATTCTCCAAGTTCAGGTAGACGTTTAGGACCGAAGATAATTAGAGCAGCTATAATAAGAACTATAACTCCAGGAGCCCCGATATCACGTAAAAATCCCATTATTTTTCACCTCTTTTGTTGTAAATATACTTGCTAATAACGATACTAATTTCATAAATTAAAATTAATGGTATAGACATAACGATGTCACTGATAAAGTCAGCAGGCGTAATAACAACAGCTATTACGATTAGTATAAAATATGCATATCTTCTATTTCGCATTAAAAATGATGGTGTTAGAATACCTAGTGATGTTAAAAATGCTACAATAACGGGAAATTCAAAAAGTATAGCTATCGGAATCGTAGTATTAATAACAAACGATAGATAATTTTGAGCTGTTAATTGTGTATTGAACAAGTCATCACCAATAGAAAGAAGCACATTTAAAATAGCTGGGGTTACTAGAAAGAACCCGAAGATTAAACCTACTGTGAAGCAAATGAATACCGCTGGTATATAAGCTAGTAATGCACGAGCTTCTTTTTCTTCTAAAGCAGGTTTTATAAATGCCCAAATTTGATAACAGATAAATGGTATCGAAAAAGTGAAGGCACAAATACCTGCGAGTGTTAGATATATCCATAGTATATCATTAGGTCCAAGAACAATCAATTTATTATTAAAATTACTAGTTAAAAATTTATAAATATCCGCAGACCATAATAAACTTACTATGAAAGAGACAATAAAAAACACAAGGCTTAGTATTAGTCTCTTTCTTAGTTCAGTTAGATGATCTACAGTAGATATTTTATCTCCATATTTCATCATTTGATACCTATTTATTTTTAGATTTTTCATAGAATATACTAATAGCTACAACGACGATATAAATTAGTTGAGCTATTACTACTTCGTAACTAGGATAAATTCCTAAAATTTCGATAGTAGGTAGATAGTCTATAATATGATTTGCAACAATATCAGTTATTTGTAGAGCGTGTATACTTACTCCAAGCATCTTGAACCCTAGAATATAGATTAACCAAGATAGCACTAGGAATACTTTACTGATAGGAAGTTTTCCTGATGCTTTTACCATAATTATACCGATAATAATTAATGCAATGATAGCAAGAACTATTCCGATCAATAGGTTAGCTGTTGAAATTAATGGCATTATACCAGCGTAAAATAGTATAGTTTCGGCACCTTCTCTAAACACAGCTAGGAAGCTAAGTGTAAACATAGATACGAAGCTTCCAGTTGAAAGTACTAGATTTAGTTTAGTATCCATGTATTTTTTCCATGCTTTAACCGAACTCTTGCTATGTAACCAAATTCCGATACCTATCATCATTACTACTGCGAAGATACCAACTATACCTTCGATAATTTCTCTGTTAGTACCAGATGACAGAGCAGGGAAAGAGTATTTTAAGACCATAGCAGCTAGTATACTAGAAAGAATTCCAACTAATGCTCCTGCGTATATCCAGATTAATCCTTTTCTTTGTTTTGCTGCTTTTAAAGCACTGGCTAAAGAAAGAACAATAATAAGTGCTTCTACACCTTCACGAAGTAAAATCAGCATAGAATCTAATGCAGTATAGTTAGACTTCGTATCGATTTTAGAAAGCTCTGAAATCAAGTTTTTAAGTTGGTCTTGATATTTTTGCTCGTTACCTTTAACCATTATTATAGGAGTTTCACTCTCTACTTTAGTATATAACGAAGCGTTACGTGTACGAACTACTCCTTCGATAACAGGCCAAACTTCAATGAATTTCTTCATTTTTTGAGAACCTTGAGCTTTGTTACCATCTTTGAATGCTGAGTAACTTTCTTCTAGAAGTTTTATACCTTGTTCAAGTGTTTTTACATCTGAAGATTGTTCTAGTTTTTTACCGGCTAGAAAATCATCAAGGTAGTTTTTTAAATCTGTTAAATACATTTTTGTAGTTTGATAGTCGTAAGGCTCAACTTCCATTGAACTACGAAGAAATGACATTGTTGTTTCGACTTTTCCGTAATAAGCAGGTTCAAGTGTTCTTACGATACCTTCATTTCTAACCCAAGCAGCGTTGTATTTTACATACTCTGCTTTCATAGTTTCTACATTTTTAGTATCAATTGCTTTTTCTAATTTGTCAAAAGCAGGAAAGAGTTTTGTTTTAAAAGCTTTCTTTTCTGCTTCAACATCAAGAGGGTTTTGTTCATTTTCAAAAGCAAGTAGGGCAGTTGATAACTCTCTAAGTTGATCTTCATTGATGTCATTTGATTTTAATGTTTGTTTAACTTTTTTTCCAGCTTCAGAATCTGAATTTTTTGTAGACTCAAATTCTGTTTTAAATTCATCTATTAATTTTCTAGCTTTATCTTTATCATTGTTTGTTAATGCGGTGTTAGCATCTGTAATTTTAATAAAAAGATTACTATATGATTCTTTAGCTACAATAGTTTTTAAATACGGTGAGCTGAAACTAAGAATCACGATAAAGGCTAAAATAGTTTTAGTCAAAAAGTTTTTGGCCAATATATTCACCCTCCTTAATTCCTCCAAAACATGCAAATAGGCCACTACCTATATGAGTTATGTATTCATTCATTTTATCTTCAGTTCCTAAGCTGTTTTGAATTGTAATAAATTGTTTTGGATCTTTTTGGAAAGAAATAAATAGGAGACCTGAGTCAAATTGACCTGTAGTTTCATTTATGCCGTCTGAATAAGAATACGATCGTCTAAGTAATTCAACACCAGGTTTATGTGCTAAATGGACATGTGAAGTTACAGGTATTAAAGGTTTTCCATCTGGACCTTTTTTGTTAAGGTCTATAGGTGCGAATTCATCAGTCTCACCGAACGGAGCACCACTCTCTTTATATCTTCCAAAGGTATTTTCTTGTTCGTTTAAATTTGTTCTATCCCAAGTTTCAAGGTGCATCTGAATACGTCTAACAGCCATATAACTTCCATTTTTCATCCAGTTATCTTTATCACACCATACGATTCTATCAAATTGTTCTTCTTTAGTAGCGTTGGCAGTACCGTCCTTAAATCCAAAAAGATTACGAGGTGTTTCAACTCGATTTCCAATTGCAGCAAAACCTGATTGACTCCATTTCATTGTAACTGTAGAACGGGCTTTTCTAACTAGGTTACGAACAGCGTGAAAGGCTACTTGTTCATCATCTGCACATGCTTGAATACATATATCTCCACCAGTATATTTTTCTTTAAGTTGTTCCCTAGCAAAAGGTGGTAGGTCTTTAAACTCTTCAAGATTTTTATTTTCCAAGTTCATTTTTTTCAGGAAACTTGGACTAATTCCAAATGTCAGAGTTAAACGATAGGGGGTTAAGCCTACCGTTTCTCCAGTATCTTTTGGTGGTAAATAATGGTTTTTAAGCGGAGGTTCGACTAATTCGCCGTTCATTAATTTTTCACTATATTTTGTCCATTCTTTGAACATGTCAATAACATCATCACGTTTAGTAGAGTGTAAATCTAATACTACGAAATAAACACATTTTTGCATCAGAGTAGTGATACCAGCTTGATGTTTACCGTAAAATGTAATCTTTTCGTCTCCATCAGCAATAACTCTGTTATTTTCGGCTTTGTTTGCGAAAAATCCCCCAAGAGCAGAGGCTCCCACAACAGCTCCAGCTCCAGTCATTCCTGCTTTTTTTAGAAAATCACGTCTTGTTATTTTTTTATCAATCCATTTTTTACCAGATTCTTCCATTTTACTTAGCCTCTTCGTCTAAAATTACACCCATTTGTGAAAGTGGTTCACCTAATTTAGTTACTGCTTCAGAAAGTTCTTTTGTATTTTCTTTTGTTAAGTCAGTATATAGCTTATAGTGTTTGTCATCAGTTTTGTATTTATCTAATAAACCGTTGATTGTAGCAAATTTTTCAACTAAATCTTTTGCTAATTTGCTGTCTTTTTTCTCGATTAAAGGTTTAAAGATTTTGAAAATTTCTTCAGCACCTTCGATATTAGCTTTGAAGTCGTAAAGGTCAGTGTGAGAGAAGATTTCTTCTTCACCTGTAATTTTTTGTGTTGCAACTTCGTTAAGTAGGTCAACAGCTCCAGTTACCATTAAGTCAGGTGTAACTTCAACAGTAGCAACTTTAGCTTTTAGTTCTTTAATGTCTTTTACTAGTTGATCTGCATATTCTTCAGTACCTTTAGTAGTATTTTTTTCCCACATAATTTTTTCTATTTTGTGGAATCCACGCCATCCATCTTCAGTTTTCTTTTCTTCTAAGTAGTCAGCAAGACGGAAGTCGATGTTTACGTCTAATTCTCCGAAGCTTTCAGCAATTGGTTCTGAACGTTCATATGCCATACGAATAAGTGGGTATTGTTTTTTAGCTTCTTCTAGATTTCCTGCTTTAATAGTTTCAGCAAATTTTTCAGTATCTTTAAGTAGAGTGTCTACTTGGTTTTCTACGAATTTTTTGTAAAGCTCAGTAGCTTGTTTAAGTTGTTCTTTTGTTCCTTTTGATGTATCAACTTGAGCTGATTTATTTTCTTCTTTTTTATCAGATTTAGCAGAACATCCGCTAATAACGATAGTACCAGCCATTAGGGCTAAAAATAATTTATTTTTCTTCATTAATTTAAACTCACTTTCATGATTAATATTTGTCCTATTATAAATTATAATCATTATCAATTAGAAAGTAAAGTGATTAGAAAGAAAATTTTTAAAAAATAAAAGTTTTATGATAAAAATAAAAAAATTTCTAATGAGGTAAAAAATTAAATTATTTTTATGTATCAGATTAAAAACTTTAATAGAGGAAATGTAGTCAATATTTATTAAGAAAATATTTATGTTATATAATAATTATGTGAAAGCGTGAAAATAATTATATTGAAAGTTGAAAATGTTTGATGTATAATGTAAATAAGATTTTTAGTAAGTGATATAAAAAAGATACTAAGAACCTAAAAAAATAGGATTACATTATAAAATGTAATAATTAAAAAAAAGGAATAAAATGCTTTATGAAACAAAAGTTAAAAATATTTGCAACATCAAAATGGTTTGATTTATTAGGAGTTGCTTTAGTAATTAGTATAGCTATCGCATCTGGATACCTAGCAACGAGATTGGATAAATTCGTTGATTGGGGACCGTGGACTGCATTTGTCCCATTTGGATTTATTTCTGTTATTAATGTTGGTATTTCAATGCTATCGACAAGATTTACAGGGAAATTAAGTAAGCTTGGGAATTACTTAGGAATTATTAATGCTTTTTTATCAGGAGTGATTGATTATATCCTAGGAAATAAAGCTGCAATCATTACATATCCAGTGACATTTTTAATTTATCTAGGTGCAATCTATGTATGGAATAAGTCTACAGACAAACCAAATACAATGTCTAAAGCAAAACTATATACAGTATTAACAGCAATTGCGATTCTTTCATTCGTATTTTCATATGCGACGAACTACATAGGATATCATGGTAAGATGAGTACTCTTGCGTATATCACTACAATTGCATTTGCGTTCTCATTAATGGGTAATGGATTAAATACATTTAAACTAACGACACAATGGCCGTTCTGGTTACTATATAATTTTGTTCAACTTACAAAAGCAATAGTTCAAGGGAACTTCGCTAATGTTGGTAAATATATTTTCTACATTATCAACAGTGTTGGAGCATTATTTGTATGGAAAGATTCTGAGGAATAGTCCGAAAAAACTAGTAGATATAGAATAAAAAATACAAGAGTCTGACGATTAGGTCAGGCTCTTGTTTTATATTTTATATTTCAACAATGTCAATAGTTGCTCGTGTTTTATAAATAACATCTTTTCTTTCGATTAAGATAGTAGCTTTTTCAGCTAGCTCTTTATTTTCTTTGATTTTACTAAGAAGTTCACGACTTGGATTCATTGCAACGGGATTGCCGACACGTCTTAGCATATAATAATCCCCATTAGTATCTCCGTAAGCAAATGATTCAGAAAGATCTATGTTATATTCTTCTACCAATTTATCAATCATATTGTTTTTACTATCTGCATCCCACATTGGAATTACTTCACCTGTAAATTTATCATTTTCTATAATATATTTACTACCAATCGCAAGAAATGCATGATGTTTTTTCCCCATGGCTTCAACAAGATAGTCAGGACTACCAGAAATGAAAATAATTAAATGGCCATTCTTTTTATGTTTTTCAATAATATTTCTAGTAAATTTATAAACACGATCTGCTTTAAGTTTCATTACTTGCTCTGTTGCGAAATCAATATATTTTTTATGAAGACCTGTTATTGCTTGAACATAAGCTTCAGATACACCAAATAGATAGTTGTCATAGTCTTCAAAACGCTTATCCCAGTTGATGTATGTATCTTTAACACCGTTTATCCAATATCTTTCATCTACAACTTCGTATTTTATTAATTTTTTAAAATGCTCTGTCATTAGAGAATCTCTATATAGAGTTCCATCAATATCGAAAAATGCAGCTATTTTCTTTTCTTTCATATTTTATCCTCCTAAAAATCAATATTTAATTAGGTTTAAAGGCGAGGAATCCTCGCCTTTAAGTAATAGTTTTAAAATTCTGAAGCATCTACAGAGTCAAGGTATTTTTTAAGCTCTGGCACAATATTAGAAATTGTTCCATCTTTGAATGGATTTTCTAGATTTGCTTCTTTAACTAATTCTAAGAATGGTTTAGTTCCACCTTGTTTACATAGGTGTAGGTATTCTTCCCATGCTTTTTCTCTATTTTCGTTAGCCTTTTTCCAGAATTGGAAGGCACAAACTTGAGCTAAAGTATAATCGATATAGTAGAATGGTACGCTGAATAAGTGTCCTTGTCTATAGAAGAATAATCCTTCATCAAGTTCTGGAATTTCTTCGTAGTAACGTGATGGTAGGTATTTTCTTTCTACTTCTAACCATTTCATACGACGTTCTTGTGGTGTTAATTCTGGATTTTCGTATACTTCGTGTTGGAATTCATCGACAGTAACACCATAAGGTAAGAATTTAATTGCTGTAGTCATGTGGTAGTATTTGAACTTATCAGTATCTTCTTTGAAGAATAGGTTCATCCATGGCCATGTTAAAAATTCCATACTCATTGAGTGAATTTCACAAGCTTCAAATGTTGGCCAAACGTAATCTGGCATATGATTTCTACTTTGGAAAACTTGGAATGCATGTCCAGCTTCATGAGTTAAAACTGTAACATCATGCGGAGTTTGGTTGAAGTTAGCGAAGATAAATGGTGCTTTGTAATCTGGAATAAATGTACAGTAACCACCACCAGCTTTTCCTGGTTTTGTATCTAAGTCTAATAAGTTGTTTTCAGTCATAAATGTAAAGAATTCATCAGTTTCTGGTGATAATTCTTTATACATTGTTTTAGCATAATCAACAAGTGTAGGACGGTCACCTTTTGGAGTAGGGTTACCAGATTTGAATGTTACACCTTCATCATGGAATGAAAGTTTTTCAAGTCCTAGACGATTAGCTTGTGCTTTTTTAAGTTCTTCAACTACAGGAACGATTTCTTCGAAAATTTGTTTTCTGTAGTTTGCTACATCTTTTGCATTGTAGTCAGTTCTACGTAGACGAAGGTAAGCAACTTCTACGAAGTTATCAAAACCAAGTTTTTTCGCGATACGAGTACGAACTTTGATCATACGGTCATATATGCTATCGTATTGTTCTAGGTTTTCTTTGAAGAATTTTGCGACAGCCTGACTTGCTAATAGACGAGTCTCACGGTTGGCATCTTGAGTATATTTAGCCATACCACTTAAGTTGTGAATTCCACCATCAAATGGAATTTTAGCACTTGAAGTAAGTTTAGTATATTCAGAAGTCAGTTTATTTTCTTCTTTTAAATCATCGATGATTTCATCGCTAAATACTTTAAGAGAAGATTCAATTAGGTTAAAGTAGTGTTCCCCAATTTCTTTTTTAAGTTCTTCTTTGAATTTAGAATCGAACATTGCTTTGTCAAATTTGCTAAGAAGAGAAGCTAATTCAGGATTGAAGTCATCCCAAAAATCTCTTTCAGCTTCATAAAATTTATCAGTAGTGTCGATTGTTGCACGAATTTCTACTAATTGAGCTAATGTTTCAACGCTATTACGAAGTTTGTTGTATTCGTTAAAAATTTCTAAAGTTTCTTCAACATTATTTGCAGAATTTAATTTTTCTATTAATGTTTCTAATTGTTTTTTTATTTGATCAGTATCTGGTCTAGTATATTGGTAATTTTCAAAAGTCATAATACACCCTCCTAAAAATCTTATTTATAAATTATCAATACTACTATGATATCATGAA
>NZ_CAUTDQ010000010.1:0-49633 GCF_963537375.1 uncultured Gemella sp. | reverse complement strand
TTATGTCAGGAATTCGCAATTGGAATGGGACCAAAAATCTTCCATAAAAAAATAGGAGAAACTAATTTTACTATTAGACTTCTACCTGTCGGTGGATATGTAAAAATGCCTGACAATGTTTTTGATTTCAACAATGATATGTCAGTATATGATCTTAAAAAAGGTATGAAAGTTAGTTTAAAACTAGATGAAAATGATAATGTTGAAAAAATAGTTCTAGATAAAAGTAATGATATGGATTTACTTCCATTAGAATTAAACGAATTTGATTTAACAGAAAAACTTTTTGTTGAAGGATTCGTTGGAGATAAGATAGAACGTTATGAAGTAAGAAAAGATGCATGTGTTGCATTTGGCGGTATGGAAGAACAAATTGCTCCAGTTGAAAGAATGTTTTCTTCACACTCATGGGGGCAAAAATTCTGGACATTATTTGCAGGACCGTTAATGAACTTTATATTAGCTTTAGCAATTTTCTTAGGAATTTCAATTTATAGTGGAGTACCATCTAATACAACGCGTTTAGGTGAACTAGCTTCTAACTATCCAGCTTCTTCAGCAGGATTAAAACAAGGTGATGTAGTTGAGCAGGTAAATGGTAAGAGTGTTACTACATGGAAAGAAATGACAAAAGAAATCGTAGGTTCTAATGGTTCTGAGCTTACATTAAAAGTGTCACGTGATGGTTCACAACAAGAAATTAAAGTTACACCAAAAGAAGAAGTTACCGTGGAAAAGGGTAAAGAAGTTAAAACATATAAACTAGGAATAAACCAAGCTTATGAGAAAGACTTAGCTGGTTCAATTAAGAGTGGGTTTGAACAAACTCTATTCTACGGAACAGCGATTTTCATGGGAATTATTAATCTGTTTGCTTCATTATTTACTGGTGGATTTAGTTTAAATCAACTTGGAGGACCTGTAGCGATTTATGAAATGTCTTCTGCAGCTGCACAGAGTGGTTTAATTACAACATTAAAATGGACAGGAATTTTAAGTGTTAACTTAGGTCTTATGAACCTAATTCCTATTCCAGTTCTTGATGGTGGAAGAATAATTTTTGTAATTTACGAAGCAATATTTAAGAAACCAATTAATAAAAAAGCTCAATATTACTTAACAGTAGCATTTGGTTTATTAATGGTAGCATTAATGTTAGCTGTAACATGGAATGATATCCAAAGATTATTTGGAAAATAGAAAATTATGAAGAGGAGATTAAAATATCTTCTCTTCATTTTTTATTATATTGATAAAAGAGATTTAGTATTAGGAAATCGCTTTTAATTTTAATAAATTTAATATATAATATCGATAGGTATTAAATACCTATTAAACTATTTTTTACAATTTTAAAATACTAAAGAGTCATGCAATAATGCAAGACTCTTTTTTTCATATTAGTTATAGAAGCGTATCTAACAATATTTTATCGTTCTCTGTTATTTTATTTCGTTTTAAGATATAATATAATAGAGATAATTTATAGAAAAAGGTGATTATATGGTTAAATTTTTACATACTGCAGATTGGCATATTGGAAGAAAATTACAAGGGAAAGATTTATTAGAAGATCAACAATATGTAATGAATAATTTGATCAGAAAAATTGATGAGACTAAACCTGACTTTTTAATAATTGCAGGTGATCTATATGATAGAAGTGTGCCTAGTAAAGAGGCTACAACACTTTTACAGGAACTCCTAGTGAAAATTAACATAGAATGTAATATACCAATTTTTGCAATTAGTGGTAATCATGATAGCAGGGAGAGATTAGCTATAGGAGAAGCTTGGTTTAGCAAGCATAAATTTTATCTTCATACAAGATTAAATCAAGCATTTGATAAGATTACCATTGAAGATACGGATATATATTTATTACCATATTTTGAACCTTTTGAAGCAAGAGAATATTTTGAGGATACTACACTTATAACTCATAATTCTGCGACAAAAAGAGTAATTAATGAAATTTATAAAAATATAGATATGAGTAAAACTAATATTTTAGTAGCTCATACTTTTGTATCTGGAGGGCTAGAAACTGATTCTGAAAGAGAAATTTCTGTAGGAACTGTTGAAAATGTAGCAGTTGAAATTTTTGAAAAATTTGATTACGTAGCTTTAGGTCATCTTCATAATCCAAATGCTATAAAAGAAGAACGTATAAAATACAGTGGTAGTCCAATGGCTTATTCATTCTCTGAAGCAACACAGACAAAAGGTATGAGGCTAGTAGAATTAACAAAAGAAATTTATACGGAAGAGTTTATTTCTTTGGAACAAAAACGTAAATTGCATAATATTAGCGCAAGATATGAAGAGGTATTTACCAAAGAATTTCAACAAAATTTTGATTGTAAAAAAGATTATTTCAGTATGGAATTAAGTGGTTTGGAAGGTGTAACAGATCCATTACCAAGAATTAAAGAATATTATCCTAATACTTTGATACTTAAACAAAAAAGTAATAATAATAGTGATAGTGAAATGAAACTCGATAAAGAGATGTTGACTAAAAGTCCACTAGAATTGATAGAAGGATTTTATAGTGAGCAAACAGGTAGTGAGTTAACAGTAGGGCAAAAACAAGTGCTAGTAAATATTATAGATAAGGTGAATCAAGATGAAACCAATTAGATTAGAATTAAAAGAATTTGGCCCATATAAAGATGAAATAATTGAATGGGATAGAATAATAAATGAACCTATATTTTTAATAACAGGAAAAACAGGTTCGGGGAAATCTACACTTTTTGATGCTATTACTTATGCATTATACAATAAAACAACAGGTGGTAAAGATATAGCTTCTTTAAGAACGAAAACAGCTAGTGATAAAGATAAAACACAGGTGAATTTTGACTTTGAATTGAATGGTAAAAGATATAAAATTGAGAGAACCTTGGCTTATTTGAAGACTGGTAATAAAAATTTAACATCTGGAAAAGTTGCTTTAATGCAATACAATAATGAAGAATTAGAAGTTATTGCAACAAAAGAGCAAGAGGTTAAAGAAAAAGTAGAAGAATTAATAGGCTTAGATGACAAACAATTTTGTCAAATTATTATATTACCTCAAGGTAAATTTAAAGAGTTTCTATTATCAAAATCAAGTGAGAAGAAAGAAACTTTAAGGTCGTTATTTAATACTTATTTTTATCAAAAATTTGTAGATCAATTACAAGAACAAGCAAAAAAATTAGATAGTAATAACAAACAAAAAGAAAAAGAATTAATTACAAGATTTGAACAGTTTGATATAGTTGGGGAACTAACAAAGTTTGAATTTTTAAAAGATGAGAATTTTGAGGAAATAAATGAAATAATTTTATCTCAAGAAAACGAGATAGAAACAGAAAAAAAAGAATTAGCTAAATTAGAAAAAAATCTTATTAAATCAAAAGAGAATTTTATAGAATTAAGTAAACTGAACGATAAATTTTTAAATCTTGAAGATAATAAGGTGAAAATTGATGAATTAAATAAAAAAGACAGTTACTTCAATAATCTAAAAATGGAAGTAGAGAAGTTAACGGAGTTACAACAAAGTAGCGATAAAATAACAGAATATGCAAGTTTATTAGATAAACAACTTCAATTAACAAAACAGGGAAAATCTTTGCTAGATGAAAAAGAGCGATATAAGAAAGATTTAGCTATGAATAATGAGCTGGAAACTAAACTTAATTCAATGAAAGAAAAAATTGAATCACTTAGAAAAGAAACAACAGATTTAAAATTCTTTTATAACAATATTGATGAACTGATAGTGGCTAAAAGTGATATAAACATATTTACTAATAAACTTGAAGAACTAAATCTAAAAAAAGAATCAATAAGAGAAATAGAATATAGTTTAAAAATTGAAAAAGAAAACTATTTTGAATCGAATGAAGAAAAGAATATTCTAGATGGTAGTATAGGAAAATTAAAATTAGAGATTTTGAAGAAAGAACAAGAAGTAGAAAAACTAAAAGAGTTTGAAAAAAAATCATCAGAATTAAATGATAAAAAGTTTAATTATGAAGCTTTAAAAAAACATTTAGAAGAGTTGCAGGTAACTAAAGAAGAAACTGAAAGAGACGTGTTATTACTAAAAAGTAATAAAGAACAAGAAGTATTAAATAGTTTTTTAGTGAAATTACATGAGGGTGATGATTGTCCACTTTGTAAACAGAGAATCGAGCATCTTCCAGAGGTAACTACACTTGTAGAAGTAGATGATAATATAGAAAAATCATTACAAGATGTTACTGAAAAAGTAATAAAAATAGAAACCCTTTTACAAAAAGACGAACAAGATATTCAAAATTTAACTACAGAAATAAAAGATTTAGAAGATTCTATTAATCTTAAAGCCGTAGAACAATTATCTCAATTAGAAGATGAATTAAAACATGAAACTACCAATTTAACAGAAGTGGTTGAAGGATTAAAAAAATCAGAAGTTAAAATAGAAAACTTAGAAAAAGAGATAGAAAATTTGTCAGTTTTACTAAAAGATGAGGATCAATTAAGACAAAAACAATTGCAGGCTAAAAACAAAATTGAGCAATTTAAAAATAATGTAAATATAGAGTTAGAAGAATTTAAATATTATTATGAAAATAATATAGTTCAAATTAATGAATTTGATAATAACTATAATAAATTCCAGGAAAATAATAATGAGTTACAAATTAGGAAAACAAAAATAGAAACTGAGCAGAAAAATAATGAAGAGAATTTATTAGAAGTTACAAAAGGGATTGAATTTATAATATCGAATTTTATGAATTCTAAACTTAGTAAATACTATAATTCTTTAGAACAAGCTAAAGAAAGCATTGAGGAATTAGAAAAATTAGAACAATATCAAACTCAAATTGATGAATTTGAAGATACTAAGAAGATAGTTCTAAATTCTCTGAAACAACTTGAAGAAGAATTAACAAATACAGTAAGACCTGATTTAGAAGAAGAACGTGAGAAATTGCAACATATAGAAAATGTGGTTTCTAATTTTATAGAAAAAATGGCAATTCTTACGACAAGATTATCAAATAATAAAAAATTATATGAAAAAATTTATAGTGAGTATCTTAAATTATTAGAAACATCTAAAGATGCACGAGAAATAATAGCTTTAAGTGATGTTGTTAGTGGAAAAACAGAAAATAGAAAGTCTCTAGAAACGTATGTACAAGGATATTATTTAGACTTGATACTTGTTGCAGGAACGAAAAGATTACTACAGATGACAAATGATCGTTACAGATTCATTAGACGTGAAGAAAAATCTAAAGGTGGAGGGCTGCAAGGTCTAGAAATAGAGATACATGATATTTATCTAAATAGTACGCGTATTATAAGTTCTTTATCTGGAGGAGAATTATTCTTAGCTTCGTTAGCGTTGACACTAGGTTTAGCAGAAGTAATACAAAATGAGAGTGGAGGAATTTCTCTAGAGACTATTTTTATAGATGAAGGATTCGGTTCATTGGATGCTGAAACTTTAGATATTGCATTAACAACATTAATAGATCTTCAGTCTTATGGAAGAAATATAGGTATAATATCTCATGTTAGTGAACTTAAAGAACGAATTAGACCGAAAATTGAGGTATATGCTAAAGATAATTATGCAAAAGTAAAAATGACTGGAATATAAATTAAATTAATAAAAGAAAGGAGAAACAATGAATTTAGAATTATTAGTAGGTCCAAGTGGTGTCGGTAAGACTAACTATATACTAGATGATATAGAGTTAAATAGAAAAGATAATAAGATAATAGTGTTGACTCCGGAACAAAACAGTTTTAATTTCGAAAAAATCTTATGTGATAAGTTCGGTGGAACGTTTAATATTGATGTTATGAATTTTTCAAGTTTAACTAGAAGGCTATCTAAACAACTTGGAATCGACAATCTTAAGAGGTTAGGTGACAATATTAAACCATTTTATTTCTATAAAGCTGCAAAAAAATTAGAAAATAGTGAGAATTTTTTAGTAAAACGAATTTTACAAGATGCGAGTTTTATAGAAGTTGTAGAAGAAATTATAAATGAGTTAAAGGAATATACTGTAAGTATAAATACTTTAGAAGAGTATTTAGAAAAAAATAGTAATCTAGAAAAAAGTCATCGTGAAAAACTAGAAGCAATTTTAGAAATATATGTAGAGTACACAAGATTATTAAAAGAACAGAGTACATTTGATAAAGTAGATTATATAACTGAATTGTTATTATATTTAGAATATATTGATTTAAGTGATTATGTATTTTATGTGGATGCTTATTATAATTTTACAGCTCAAGAGTATAATTTTATAGAGAAATTAGCTAAAAAATCTAAAAAATTAATAATAAGTGTAATTAGTGATGCGAATAGATATTTTAACTTCGACCTTTCGCAGTTGATTCAAGGTTATGAATTAGAAAAGATGAAATATAATAGTTTTTATCTTTCAGATTTATTTAGCAAAGAGAAATACAAACTAGATATATTCAGAAAATCTCATGAAATTATTGCCAGTATGAATGAAATTGTGAAAAATAATAAAGATGTTAATTTTTCATTAGTAGCTTTTATTAAAAATGAAGAAGTGCGTGTATTAAAATTTGATATAAAGGACAGTATAGTAGAGAATTACAGTATACTAGAAAACCAAAATGGACGATTCATAGGAATTTCAAATAGTATTCTTGCTGAGAAATATTATAAAAATTTTACTGCACAATATGAGACTGATGATAGCATTGAGATTATTTGTGCTAAGAATAAAGAATTAGAAGTTAAACAAGTAGCACGTGAAATAGTAAAATTAAAAGAGGAAAAAAACATTGATCATAAAGATATAGCTATTCTTTATCGTGATAATACATATGAGAACTATGTGAATATATTTAAAGATTATAATATAGAAGTACATTTAGATAAAAATATAGAGACAAGTAATCATCGTTTAGTTAAATTTATTCAGGAAGTATTAAATTTTAATGATGGAAATTTTAAAATTAGGTTATTAAACCTATTAAAGACTAGGTTAACAAACTTCGAGAATATTTATCGTCAAAAAGTTATTTCTTATATTCTATTAGATGATACAAGCGTTAATGAAAAACAATTAGGAAAGTTAATAGCAGAATTAGATGTGGATACGATTAAAGAAAGAATTTCTAAGAGCAACCTAATTGTATCATCAACTACTAAGTTTAGTTATAATGATTTGTTAGAAAAAGTTAGAGTAATTTCTGTAGATGATGTTGAAAATATATTAAATGAGAAATTAGTAAATTCTTCTAATGATATATTAAAAGATTATTTTGTTGAAAAAACAATTAAATATTCTACAGAACAACTACGAATTTGTAAAGAGGTACTATTAGAATTCTCTGCTAAGGTTTCTGAAGTATCTATGAAAGATAATCTACAAGTTAAACGTTATGTGAAAAAATTAGTTGATGTATTTGACTATTGTAAAATCAGAATGTATCTCGATAAAGAAGATGGAGATTATGATGATATAGATGAGTTGAAAGTGGATAGTATTGATAGACAAGTTTATAAAAAAGTCTTGGAATATATGAATGATATAAATGAGAATTTTGGTAATGATAAGTTTGAATATCAAAAATTTGTAACACTTTTTAATGCTGGATTAACTACTATCAAGTATCGTTCAATACCAGAGATAAACAATTCTATAATTATGTCTACAATGGATTTAGCTAAGGTAGAAAATAAAAAAGTTGTTTTTGTTATTGGATTTAACAAAGATGTATTACCAGTATCGAAGAGTGCAGGATTAATAGACGATAAAGATAAGGAAGAACTAATTTTAAGGGATATCTTCTTATCTCCAACTAAAGAAGCGGCTCTTATTGATGAAGAATTTGTAGCTTATGTGGCTTTAACTCGCGCAAAAGATAAGACATATATATGTTATAGTTTATTAGATAAAAGTTTCAAAGAAAACTTTGCTTCTCCATATTTGAGTACAGTAAAATCATTGTTTTCACAATTAGAAGAAAAACAAACTTCAAAAATATTAGAATTTTCTATTTCAGATTATAGTTATTATTTAGAAAATTTTTCAGAAATTGTTTCTGATAAAGAATTTAACTACTTGTTTTCAAAAGTCTATCGAAGATTTATGGAAGTAAAAGATAGTAAGACGAAAGAAGTAGAAATTTTGGTAGAACTTATGATTAAGTTTTTAGAAAACTATCAGATGTTAATATCTTCGGAGAATATTGAAAGTTATGAAGTACTAGATGAATTAAATGATAGAATATTCTTTTCTAAAGATAATAGTATTAAAAATTATTTATCTAAAATAATTAGAGATTACAAGTTTGAACTTAACGAGAATACAATCAAAGAATTTTTAGAAGTGAAAAAAGATACTTTCTCTAAGTTTAGTATATCTAAAATTTCTGATTTTGAGAGAAATCCATATCAGTTCTTCATTAAACGAGTTCTTGGAATAGTAGAAGAAAGAGATATAGATATTGATAATCTTATTTCAGGAAGATTCTTCCATGCGGTGATGGCAGATGAAAGAATCGTTAGTTTTATTGCTGAATGTGGAAGTAAAATGGATATTGAAGTTCAAGAAGATGAAGATATCGCTAGAAAATTTAAAATAAAAGATATTGTAAGAGATGTTGTTTACAATAGTGATAACAAAGACATATTAGAAACTCTAAAATTAATAGAATTGTTAAATACTCATAAATATATTTTAATTAATATGCTTCAAAGATTAGAGATAGCAATAGCAATTGAAATAAAATATTTTTCTTTAACAAAATTCATGCCGACATTCTTAGAAAAGCCATTTTCTTTAGAGATAGAAGATAATATTATTTCTTGTAAGAATATTGAAACAGGTGAAATTAATAGAAAAGAACTATTGCAACAATATAATATTCCACCTATTAGATTTGTCGGTGTAATAGATAGGGTTGATGTTTTAGATAAAAATATTTCTATTATCGATTATAAGAGTAGTCAGACAGATTTTACGCTAGATAGTATTGAATTAGGATTTATTTCTCAAATTTTAACATACGCGTTAGCGTGCGAATTGATGTTTGATAAGAAATTTGAGGATATTCTTGGAATTTTTTATAGAGAAATTGCCAAGTTAGGAAAAGATTTAAAAACATACAGATTAAGAGGTTTAGCCAATAGTGATTTAATATTAAAAGAAGACTTTTTAGAAATTGCACCAGAAGTTATGTATGTTAGAACCGCGAAGAAAGGTTCTATCCATGGGGCTGATGCACATAAAGCTTATAGTAGTCCAGAATTAGAAAAAATGGTTAATAAAAATCTTCACAATGTGATGTGTTTATTAGAAAAAATATTCTTATTTGATTACTCACTAAACAATTATGAAGTAGATAATCAGTATCTTGCTGAAAAACAAACTTTATTTAATTTTGCATCTAATAATGATACGAAATTAGATTATAAATATAAAGTGGCTCTTAAACCGAAAGAATTAAAAGAAAAGTTGTTGAAAGAATAGATTTTTAATTGATTATTATAATCTTTTAAAGAAAAAAATATAATATTAGAGATAATTCGATAAAATGGTTACTAAAACACACGCATTAATTAGATTATCTCTAATTTTTTTATTTTTTTATTAAATTTTAATCACATTTGATAAGATTTATATTATAATAGTATAAGTGAAATAGTAGCTTCTTTTCACATATGTTTTCGTAGAAGTAATAGATTGTATTAGATAATAAATAATAATGATAAAGGCAAGGATAATATAAATATGAAATTAACTTTTTTTGAAAAACTAGAACAGTATAGAAATAGTTCTAAAAAGGTATATATTAATAATATGTATCAGAATGAAAATTTAACATATAAAAATTTAATAGAGTATTCGGATAGACTTGCGTTTTATCTAGAAGAGAAACTAGGAGAAGACAGGAACCCTATAGTAGTATATGGACATAAACATCCGTTCATGTTAGTGTTCTTTTTAGCGTGTGTGAAATCAGGAAGAGCATTCTGCCCAGTAGATATAAACACACCTAAAGACAGGGTAGGAGAAATCGTAGAAACAGTAGATTCAAAATTAGTGCTTGTTACAGAAAAAATAGAGCTGACTAGAGAAATGCTAGATGTAGAATCTGCTAAAGAAATACTATCAACTACTCAAGGTTCAATATCAAAAGAACACTACGTAAAAGATGAAGATTTGTTCTATATTATATTTACATCAGGAAGCACAGGAAAACCAAAAGGTGTGTGTATTACATATAACAACTTGAATAATTTCTTACATTGGTATACAGGATATTATGATGAAAAAGAAGAACTAGTATTTTTAGGACATCCACCATTCTCATTTGATCTATCGGTAATGTCATTATGGCCAAGTATTTATCTAGGGGCATCTTTAGTACAAATAGATAAAAAACATCAAGAAAACTTCAAATTAATGTTCGAGGAATTGAATAAATCAAATGCTACAATATGGATTTCAACACCATCATTTATTGAAATGTGCTTTATAGATAAAAACTTCAATCAAAGCTTAATGCCAAAAGTAAAACAATTTGTATTTTGTGGAGAAAAACTTTTTAGTACTACTGTAGCCAAAATCCACGAAAACTTTGAAAATGCTCAAGTAATAAATACATATGGACCAACAGAATCTACAGTAATGGTCACATGGGTGAAAATAACAAAAGAATTAAACCAAAAATACCATGAGAACCTACCAGTAGGAGAAGTGAAGTGGGGTACTAAAGTACACCTAGAGAATCCTGATGAAGAAGGAAAAGGTGAGATAGTAATTACAGGAAATACTGTCGCAAAAGGTTATTTCAAAAATGATACTATAACAGGTGAAAGATTTGGTATAGGTGAAGTAGATGGGAAAGAAGAGAGAAGTTACCTGACAGGAGATTTAGGATACTTTAAAGACGGCATGCTGTTTTGTGAAGGACGTATAGACTTCCAAGTAAAACTACACGGACACAGAATAGAGCTAGAAGATATAGATAATAATCTACTTAAAAATAAAAAAATTCGTCAAGCGGCGACAGTTCCAAGTTATGAAGATGGAAAAGTAAAGGCGCTGACATCATTTGTAGTATATAACGAAAAAATAGAAAAGCGTTTTGAAGTAACTAAACAAATAAAACAAGAGCTTAAAAAATTAGTGCCAGAATACATGGTACCTAAAAAAATAGTATTCATAGAAGAAATGTCACTAAACAATAATGGTAAAATAGACAAGAAAAAGTTAAAGGAGTTAGTATAAAATGAGCTATTTTGACGGGAATGAATTTTTCTTTTTCTTAACTATAGCTCTGGTGATAGGTTTTATAATAAATTACCTAGGTAAAAGAATTGAATATTATATATTGGCACTATCATTAATATTTGCTGCATTTATATATGGTAAAAATACAACGATGTTATCTTATCTAGTAGGTTTTATTATCTATGAGTATGTACTAGTGGAAATAGCACAGAATACAGAAAATAAAAAACATCTAAAAATATTAGTAGTATTATCGATATTGCCGCTAGTAATAAATAAAGTATTTGCAATCACGCACTTACATCTATTAGCCTTCATTGGAATATCGTATATGTCATTTAAGACGATACAAATTATGATAGAAATATCAGATGGACTAATAAAAGATAAGATCAATTTAGTAGATTATGTACAATTTTTACTATTTTTCCCAACTGTAAGTGCTGGTCCTATAGATAGAAGTAGACGTTTTATGAGTGAAATTAAAGAAAAAATGTCGAGGACAGAGTACTTAGAATTAGCTGGAGAAGGAATATATAGGCTAATTTTGGGATTATTATATAAAGTAGTATTCTCAACATTAAGTTATCATTATTTAGTAGGGCTTGGGACTCATACATCTTTTATGTACTCTGTGAAATATATGTACTTATACACACTGTATTTATTTTTTGATTTTGCAGGATACAGTTTAATGGCTGTAGGAAGTAGTAATATCTTAGGAATAAGAACACCGATGAACTTCGATAAACCATTCCTAAGTATAGATATAAAAGACTTCTGGAATAGATGGCATATTACTTTATCAACGTGGCTTAGAGACTTTGTATTCTCAAGAGTCTTTATGGAAGCAACAAAGAAAAAAAGATTTAAGAAAAGGCTGAATACAGCGATGTATGCCTACATGATAAACATGGTTCTTATGGGATTTTGGCACGGTTTAACGATAAGCTATATAGCATATGGATTCTACCATGGTTTATTAATGGCAGGATTTGAGTATTATCAAAAGAAAAGTAAATTTTACAAAAAGTATAAAAATGAAACGTGGTACAAAGTACTTAGTTGGTTCGTAACTATCAACTTAGTGATAATAGGTCTATATATTTTCTCAGGAGAACCTTATAAACTATTAAGCCACGCACTTAAAAAATAATATTGAGTTAGGAGAAAAAGCATGATAAAAGAGCAAGTATTAGAAATGTTAGAAGAAATCTGTGAAGACGAAGTAGTAAGAGAAGACTTAGATATAAATATGAAAGAAGAAGGACTTATGGACTCATTAGCATTTGTAGAAATGTTAGTGAAAATAGAAGAAATCTTTGGACTAAGCATAGCGCCTACAGAAGTGACATATGAAGAAATAGATACACCAAATAAAGTAATTTCGTACATAGAAAATAGGAAGTAAAGATGATAAGATTAAAAGCATTTTTAATATCAATAGTATTGGTATTAATTACACTTGTAATTTTAGATAAGACGTATTTAAAAAAGATAGAAGACTATTATAAAGTAAGTGATAATAGTGTTAGGTATAGTACATCATTTGAAAAGTACAAGAGTAAGGATATAATTTTAGAAAACATGACACCTAATACACTTTTACTTTTAGGATCGTCAGAATTAACTACAACAATAAATGAAAACTATCATCCTAAGAAAATATTTAATTATAATGATTTTAATATTATGCAGGTAGGAGTAGGAAACTCTCAAAATATTATACATGCAGCAACGATAGGTTCTATTGGAAATGATGTGATGAATAACCAAATCGTAATGATTCAATCTATTCAATGGTTTGATAATAAAAATGGTATCTTGAAAGATGCATTTTTATCAAGAATATCTAGTGAGCATGTTTATAATACTATGGCTAATGATAGAATTAGTAAAGAAACTAAAGAAAAGTTTATCAATAGAGTTATTGAACTATCAGCTACAAATAAAGAGTTAAATAAAAAGCATAGAAGCTATAAACGATACTTTCTAAGAGAAAAGGGTAATTTCTTCACTGGGACATTTTTGAAGATAGATAATTATGTCTTTAGTCTAAAAAATAAATATAATTTTTATAAAAATAAAGGAAGAGAAAATTATCCTTTAAGCGGAGATATGACGCCAAATTACAATTGGGATGAATTAGATAAAAAAGTAACGGAAGAAGCAAAAGAAAGAACTAATAACAATGATTATCAAATTGATAATACTTATTACGATAAGTATATTAAAACAAAATATGATCAACTGAAAAATAGTTCTAAAAATACAAAATATGATGAGTCTAAGGAATATGATGATTTAGATATACTTTTATCAATAGTAAAAGACTTGAATCTAAATATGAAATTCGCAATACTTCCTGCTAATGGTAAATGGAGTGATTATACAGGAATAGATAGTGAAAAAAGACAGGTTGCATATAATAACTTAAAAGAAATTGCTAAAAAGAATAACATAGAAGTAATGGATTATTCTAGTAAAGAATATGAGGAATATTATATGTACGATGCAATGCATTTAGGTTGGAGAGGATGGATTGATTTTGAAAGAGATCTTTACAAGCTTAAAAAGTAAAATGACGGAAAATCAGAAATTGATGTTATGGATATTTTTCTTTTATATTATAATAATGGGAATAATAATATATTCATTTATCACTGATTTTTCTAATGTTCAAGAATATGTATACAGTGAATTTTAAGGTGAAAATAACGGGTTGTTTTATGCAATCCGTTTTTGTTTTATTTAGCAATTTATAATAAATTTATATTTAAAAATGTACATTGTGTTATGATTTATTATAAAAAAAATATGTTAAAATTAATTTTTCAGAAAAATTACAGAAAATAACACTCAATTAATTGATTTTATGTGAGAAATATTGTAGAATTATAGCTATAATAATTTAAAAGGAAAAAATTAATGAATAGAGATGCGTATTTTTATTTAGAGATGAAAGAGCATGAGTTAAAAGTTCCGTATACAGGGAAGAATCGTCGTATTAGAGTTCTTTTACCAAAAGGATATGCTCAAGATGAACATAAACATTATCCAGTAGTTTATATGAATGATGGTCAAAATGTTTTTTATAGTGGAGAATCTTTTAGCGGACACTCATGGAAAGTAATTCCGGCGATAAAAAGAAACCCAGATATGCCAAAAATGATAATAGTTGGTATAGATAATGATAATGAAGGAAGAATGAATGAATATGCACCTTGGAAATTCTCAAGTTTACCTATATTAAATTTTGGTTTAACATTAGGTGGATTAGGATCTGAGTATGCTGACTTTTTTGTAAATGTTGTTAAACCATTTATCGATAATACATATCGTACAAAACCACAGCGTGAATACACAGCGATGATTGGTAGTTCTTTAGGAGCTAATATTTCACAATATATAGGATTAGAACATAAAGATGTAGTAGGATGTCTAGGAGTATTTTCATCAGCAAATTGGTTAAATAAACCTGAATTTGATAGATATATATCAAAACATAAAGTTTCGGATCAGAGAGTATATATTGAAGTAGGAACAAATGAAGGTGACGATACAGATAAACAATTGGCAAATGGTAATTTAAAACAACTATATATAGATGTAAGTTTAGATTATTATAGACAACTAATTGATGCTGGTTTATCAACTAGTGAGCTTAAGTTAAATGTAGTAGCTAATGGTGAGCATAGCGAAGAATGTTGGGCTAAATATTTACCGGAATGTTTAAGGTTCATTAGTGAAAACTGGTAAGAGTATTTTATAGAAAATGGAGGTTATTTAATTTGAATATAGAGAATTTAAGTCATTATAGTGGAAATTTAGGAAGAGAAATGGTTCTTAATAGATATGGACATGCAGGATTACCGATCGTTGTATTTCCATCATCTGGGGGAACACACAATGAGTATTATGATTTTGGTATGATACATGCCTGTGAAAGATTTATTAATGAAGGGAAAGTACAATTTTTCACATTATCAAGTGTAGATAGTGAATCATGGTTATGCGATTGGAAAAATGGTCATGATAGAGCATTAGCACATACACAATATGAGAAGTATGTAATTGAAGAAGCAATACCATTTATTAAGCATAAAACAGGTTGGTTTGGTCAAATGATGGCTACAGGTTGTAGTATGGGAGGATATCACTCGTTTAATATCTTCTTACAGCACCCGGATGTTTTTGGAAAAGTTATTGCTCTAAGTGGAGTTTATGATGCTAGATTTTTCGTAGGTGAGTATGGTAATGATGAGTTAATCTACAGAAATTCACCTAGTGATAATATTTGGAATCAAAATGATGGATGGTTTATAGATCACTACAGAAATGCAGATATTATAGTTTGTACTGGTTTAGGACCATGGGAACAAGATGGTCTACCATCATTTTACAGTTTGAAAAAGGCATTTGAAGAAAAAAATATTTCAGCATGGTTTGATGTTTGGGGCGACGATGTTGCACACGACTGGCCTTGGTGGAGAATCCAAATGCCATACTTTTTAGATAAATTAAATTTATAATAATTAAGAAGAGGAGAAAGTATTTATGAATTACATAGTTATATCACCATATTACCCACACAATTTTCAAAAATTTTCAATTGAATTAAAAAATCAAGGAATTAATGTATTGGGAATTGGAGAAGAACCATACGAACAACTTGATCAAAGACTTAAAGAAGCTCTTACTGAATATTTCAGAGTTAATAGCCTAGATGATGTTGATGAAGTAAAACGTGCAGTTGCATTCTTATATCACAAACATGGTCATATTGATAGAATTGAATCTCAAAATGAGCACTGGATGGAGCTTGATGCTGCTTTACGTACTCAGTTTAATGTATTTGGTTTAAAAGAACATGATCTTAAGAAAACAAAACATAAATCAGAGATGAAAAAATACTTTGAAAAAGCTGGAGTTCCTGTTGTACCAGGTTTCTTAGTGAAAAAAGATAGTGACATCGAAAAAGGTGTGAAAAAATTAAAACTTCCATTAATTGCTAAGCCTGATAATGGAGTAGGAGCAGCGGCAACTTATAAACTTAAAGATAAGAAAGATGTAGAAAATTTCAAAAAAGAATGGGATGGAACTACGCACTACTTCTTAGAACCTTTCGTTGATAATTCTGACATAGTAACTTTCGATGGATTAGTTGATGCTAAAGGAAATATCGTATTTTATACAAGTATTGTATATTATCACACACCATTAGATTTATTGAATAACAATACTCTAGATTGGGTTTATTACATTGATAAAGATTTAGATCCTAAATTAGTAGAATACGGTAAAAATGCTGTTAAGGCTTTTGGAATGAAAGAACGTTTCTTCCATATTGAATTCTTTAAAACTAAAAATGATTATATAGCGATTGAGTACAATAACCGCCCTGCAGGAGCGTTTGCTGTGGATGTTTATAACTTTGCACATTCAACAGATTATTTCAGAGTTTACGCAGAAGTAGTTAAAGAAACATTCAACGGTTTAAATGTTGATGAGAAATATGGTTTAGCTTCAACAAGACGTGATTATAAAGATTATGTATATTCAGATGAAGAAATCAGAAATAAATATCAAGATAAATTAAAAGCAGTTTTAAGAATGCCAGAAGCTTTCGCTGAACTTCAAGGTAACACGATGTATGTTCTTGTAGCTGATACGCTTGAAGAAATGAAAGAAATGGAAAAATTCGTAGGGAAATTAAAATAATATTATAATAAAATATGAAACTGATGTTTTACATTGGTTTCATATTTTTTATAGTTCAAAATCTAAAGAGTGATTTATCGTTTCTTAACAACGTGTACATTTCTTGAATTACGAATAGAAGTATGTTAAGATTTAATTGAAAAAATTAAGAAGGAGATTACCATGAACATTTCTAGGGAACATTTAGAATTACTATCTCAAAATTTTAAAAATATTGATGAGACAACCAAGGAGATAATAAACTTAGAAGCAATATTAACATTGCCAAAAGGAACAGAACACTTTTTAAGTGATATACACGGAGAATATGAGGCCTTTGATCATATTTTGAGAAACGGCTCAGGTATTATTAAAGAAAAACTTAAAGAAGTGTTTGGAAACAGACTACCTAAAAAAGATTTGAATTTACTGGCTACAGTAATCTATTATCCAGAAGAAAAATTAAATCTTTTAAGAAAAGAATTCGATGTATGTGATTATAAAGAGTTTCAAAAAATAATACTTCTTCGTTTATTAGAAGTAACACAGGTAGCTGCAAGAAAGTATACAAGATCTAAAGTAAGAAAAATCTTGCCAAAAGATTTTAAGTATATTATTGAAGAACTACTTTACAAAATGCAAAGTAGTTATAAAAATGAATACTATGATAAAATACTAGAAAATATAATTGAATTAGGTGCAGGGGATAAGTTCATTATCGAATTATCATTAAGTATTCATAAGTTAATAATAGATCATTTACATATTGTAGGTGATATTTATGATAGAGGTCCGTTTCCTGATAAAATAATGGATAGATTACTGAATTATCATTCGCTTGATATTCAATGGGGAAATCATGATATGCTATGGATAGGTGCTTATCTTGGAGATAGAATATCATTAGCAAATGTTATAAGAATATGTGCAAGATATGATAATTTGGACATTATTGAAGATAGATACGGAATTCCACTTAGAAACCTATTAAATTTTAGTGAAACATATTATAAAGATGATAATTGTAAAGAGTTTCTACCGAAATTATCTAAAAATGATGAGTTAAAATATAGTGAACATGAAATTATGCAAATAGCAAGAATGCATAAAGCTATGGCGATAATTCAATTTAAACTAGAAAAACAAATTATCGACCAACACCCTGAATTTAAATTACAAAGACGCGCATTACTAGATAAGATAAACTTCAAAAAACAAACGGTAAAAATTAATTGTAAAGAATATCCATTAACTTCATGCAATTTCCCAACGGTTGATGAAAAAAATCCTTATCTATTAACTGATGAAGAAGAGAAGATTATTAATAGATTAAAAGAATCATTCATAACAAGTGAAAAGTTGAAAAAACATGTTGAATTATTCATTAACAAAGGTGGTATGTATTGTTGTTATAATGGCAATCTGTTGTTACATGGATGTATGCCTGTTGATGAGAAAGGTAACTTCCAGGAATTTTCTTATGAAGGTCATAAGTATTCTGGAAAAAAATTATTAGACTTTTTCGATAAAAAAATTCGTAGTATATTTTATTGTGATCGTAGAGAGGATAATGGATTATTTTTCTATCTTTGGCAAGGACAATATTCACCACTATTTGGAAAATGTGATATGACAACATTTGAAAGATATTTTATCGAGGATAAAGCTACTCATGAAGAAGTGAAAAATGCTTATTACAAACTTAGAGATAATGAAGAGTTTTGCATTAAGTTACTAAATGAGTTTGGTTTAACTAGCGAGGGTCATATAATAAATGGACATACACCAGTTAAAGAAACAAAAGGAGAAAATCCAATAAAAGCTAATGGTAGAACGATTGTTATTGATGGAGGAATGTCAAGAGCATACCATAAAACAACAGGACACGGCGGATATACGCTAACTTACAACTCTTATGGATTACAGATAATGAGTCACGACATATTCCAAAGTAAAGAAGAAGCAATCAAAAATGAGACGGATATTATCTCAACTAAGAGAGTTGTAGATAAACTTTGTCGTAAAAAAGTTGTTGATACTGATAGTGGAGTTAAGATACTTAAACAAATTGAATTGTTAAAAATCTTGTTAGAAGAATATAGACAAGGTATGATTTGCGAGAGATAAGTTAATATAAATTGATATTTTTAGTTTCTTTGTATATCAAGGGGGGAGAAAGATGATGAAGATTTTATTAAGTATACTAGAGATTATAATACTACTAGGAATAATAACAAACTATAAACTATTGAAAAACGAAAAGAAAAAAAAGAGAAGGATGATTAATTAGTCAATTGTTTATCAAATTGATAAATATAAAAAGATACTTGTGAGTATTGCAAAAATAAGGAGGGTTTTGATCTCCTTATTTTTGATAGAATATTAGATATAAATATAATATTATTACTTTTATTTTTTGAGGAACATAAAATATATTCAATAATTCAATTGAATTTTTAGAAAAATTAAAATTTTTATTGACAACAGTAAAAAAGTATATTATACTAATAAACAGTTAATTGAATATATACCTCACAAAATAAGTGAGGTAGAGGTTGCGATTTTTATTAGTAGAGTAATTGAAAGTGTAGGGCTTGATGAGATTACTTGAAAGGAAACGTCGCCGAAATGATATTAATCCTATGTTAATATTGTTGGGCCTATATTGAACTAAGTATAGGACTGTCATAGTCGTAAGGCTATGTTGCGCTACTAATATCTTGTTTTGGAGAGATAATGTGAAGTATAACTCCGTGCAAATATGGTAGAAGTTATGCTTTTTTATTTTATCAAGGAGGTTTTTATTATGACAAACAACAGCAATAACAATAATGCAACAGAAGTAAAAAGAAATTTACGATCACGTCATATTAGTATGATTGCTATCGGTGGATGTATCGGTAGTGGATTATTCATGACAAGTGGTCAAGCAATTCAGAGTGCCGGACCTGGGGGAGCTATTGTAGCTTATCTATGTATCGGGCTTATGGTGTATTTCTTAATGACATCATTAGGGGAAATGGCAACATATCTTCCTACATCAGGGTCATTTAGTACATATGCAACACGTTATGTGGATCCATCATTAGGATTTGCTTTAGGATGGAACTATTGGTTTAACTGGGTAATTACAGTAGCAGCTGACGTAGAGTTATCTGCATTAGCAATTAGTTATTGGGAGCCTATGCGAGTACTTCCTCACTGGGCTTGGAGTTTATTGTTCCTAGTTATTATTATCGCTTTAAACTCTCTTAGTGTTAAAGTTTATGGTGAAAGTGAATACTGGTTCGCACTTATCAAAGTAGTAGTAGTAATCATCTTCTTAGTAGTTGGATGTTTAACTATCTTCGGTATTTTAGGTGGAGAATACATTGGATTCAAAAATTTAACAATTGGTGATGCACCATTCGTTGGAGAAGATTCTTCTTTATCTGGACAAATTCTTGCAACTCTTGGAGTATTCTTAATCGCTGGATATTCATTCCAAGGTACTGAGTTAATCGGTATTACTGCTGGAGAAAGTGAAAACCCAGAGAAAAGTATTCCAAAAGCAGTAAAACAAGTATTCTGGAGAATATTAATCTTCTACGTACTAGCAATTTTAGTTATCGGATTATTAATCCCTTATACTTCACCAGATTTATTAGGTGCTGCAAGTGCGGAAGAAATTGCTAAATCACCATTTACAATCGTCTTTAAAAATGCTGGATTTGCTTTAGCAGCAAGTGTCATGAATGCAGTAATTCTAACATCAATTCTATCAGCTGGTAACTCAGGTATGTATGCATCAACAAGAATGCTTTATGCAATGAGTAAAGATAAACTTGCGTACCCAATTTTTGGACGTGTTACAAAATATGGAACACCGGTTATTTCATTAATCGCAACAGCTGTAGTAGTATTCTTAATTTTCTTAATCCAACTTACAAGTGCTAATGCGTATACTTATATCGTTGCGGCTAGTGGATTAACTGGATTTATCGCTTGGTTAGGTATTGCATTAAGTCACTATAGATTTAGAAGAGCTTACATTGCTCAAGGTAAAGATTTAAATAATCTAAAATATAGAGCTAAATGGTTCCCAGTTGGTCCAATTATCGCTTTAGTATTATGTATCATCGTTATTATCGGTCAAGATACGGAGCTTATTACTAAAGGTGTTGTAAACTGGAGCGGAATGTTAACAACATATATGGGAGTTCCAATCTTCTTATTCTTCTATCTATATCACAAAATTAGATATAAAACAAAACTAATTCCTTTAGATAAAGTTGATTTATCTCAAGATGTAGACACTAAATAATAAATAAAAAAATTCTATTTCGTGTTGAACTAGATTTTTTTTGTTTATAAAGTAAAAAGATACATTATAATTTTATTGTCGAGAATTTTTATCAATTGAATCACTAATATGGTTTTTAATAGCTAATTAAATAAATCATGAAAATACTATAAAATTGTAATATTTTTAGTTAAATCACGGGAAATTTTCTTTGATTTGTGGTATTATAAAGGGTAGATTAAATTTTGATAGAGGAGGAATTTCTGTGAATCTTGAATATCCATATAGTTATGAAAATGTAGAAGATATGGCGAGTAAATATTTATCAGAAGAGCAAATAAGAATAATAAGAAAAGCTTATGAATTTGCAAAAGTTGCTCATGAAGGACAATTTAGAAAATCAGGGGAACCATACATATTACACCCAGTTCAAGTTGCAGGAATTTTAACTGAGCTTAAATTAGATTATGCAACAATTTGTGCAGGATTTTTACATGATGTTGTGGAAGATACTAAGTATACATTTGATGATATTAAAGAAACATTTGGTGAAGATATAGCTGTAATAGTTGATGGTGTTACAAAATTAGATAAAGTAAAATTCCGCTCTAAAAAACAATCACAAGCAGAAAATCATAGAAAACTATTTGTATCTATAGCAAAGGACTTACGTGTAATTTTCGTTAAGTTAGCAGATAGGCTACATAATATGAGAACTATGAAATATATGAGAGAGGAAAAACAACGCGAAATTTCTAGTGAGACACTTGAGATTTATGCACCTTTAGCTCATAGATTGGGGATAAGTTCAGTAAAATGGGAGCTAGAAGATACTTCACTTAGATATTTACATCCATCTCAGTATTTTTCAATAGTAGGAATGATGAAACAGAAAAGAAGTGCTAGGGAAGAAAGCATAAAAGATGCATGTTCAAGTATTACCTCGATTTTAGCGGAAAACAATATTAAAGCCCAAGTTACTGGTAGACCGAAACATATTTATAGTATTTATAAAAAAATGGTTAAACAAAATAAAACTTTTGACCAAATTTATGATCTGTTAGCTGTTCGTGTATTAGTTGATAGTGTAGCGGATTGTTATGCTACTTTAGGTCTAGTGAATAATCTTTGGGTTCCTATTCCAGGAAGAATCAAGGACTATATTGCTATGCCAAAACCTAATATGTATCAATCATTACATACTACGGTGATAGCACCAGATGGACAAACTCTAGAAGTTCAAATTAGAACTTATGAAATGCATGAGATTGCAGAAAAAGGGATTGCCGCTCACTGGGCTTATAAAGAAGGTAAGAAAGTAAATAAAAATAATAACTTCTATGAAAAATTAAACTGGTTCCAAAAAATTGCGGAAAATGATGAAACTGAAGCAACAGCAGAAAGTTTTATGGAATCATTAAAAGTAGATTTATTAAGTGATAAAATCTATGTATTCACACCAAATAGTGATATTATAGAATTGCCAAAAGGATCATGTATTGTGGACTTTGCCTATGCGATTCACTCGGAAGTAGGTAATAAAATGGTAGGGGCAACAGTAAATGATAAAATAGAACCATTTGATTATGTATTATCTACTGGTGAAATTTGTGATATTCGTACTAGTAAAAATTCTACAGGGCCAAAACGTTCTTGGTTAGAAATTGCTACATCATCACAAACTAAATCCAAAATTAAAGCATTTTTCAAAAAAGCTGCTCGTGAAGAAAACTTAGTTAAAGGTGAAATATTATTAAAAGATGAGATTAAAGCAAATAACTTTGATATTGATGAGGTGTTAACTGATGAAAACATTGCAGTTGCATTAAATAAATATAAATTTGCTAATCTTGAAGAAATGTATGTTGCTATTGGTTATGGTGGTATAACAGCCAATAAAATTTTTGCTAGATTAACAGAGAAAATCAGAAAAGAAAAGATGACTCAAGAAAAAATTGAGAAACTTTTCAATGCAGAAGAAACTAAAAAAATAGTGACTGAAACAGGTGTTTATGTAAAAGGTGTCGATAATATACTTGTTAGATTATCAAAATGTTGTCAGCCTATACCTGGAGATGAAATTGTAGGATTTATTACTAAAGGACGTGGTGTTACTGTTCATAGACACAACTGTCCTAATTTAACAGAAGAGGATAAAGCTAGATTACTTGAAGTTGAGTGGGTAGAAAGCTTAAATGCTCGTCGTTATAGTGTTACATTGCAAATACACGCTTTCGATAGAGATTTATTATTACAAAATGTACTATTAACATTAAGTGAGAGTAGAGTAGAAATAAAAAAATTAAATTCTGAATCCAAAGTTGATAAAACTTGTGTAATAACTATTGGAATATATGTGAAAAATGTTAGTGAATGTGAATTCATGATTAAAAAACTTAGACAAATTCCAGATGTTTATAGTGTAGAAAGAATAGTTAAATAGGTGGAAATATGAAAATTGTATTGCAAAAGGTTAAAAAAGCTAGTGTAAGTGTAGATAATAAAATAGTGGGAAATATCGATAAAGGATACTGTCTTCTAGTAGGAGTACATAAGGAATCTACTGAAGAAGATGCAAAGTATTTAGCTAAGAAAATAGCTCAAGCTCGTTTATTTGAAGATGAAAATGATAAAATTAATCTAAGTCTAAAAGACGTAGGTGGTAGTATATTATCAGTTTCTCAATTTACTTTATATGCCGATACTAAGAAAGGTAATAGACCTAGTTTTACGAGTGCTGCGGGTGCAGAAAAAGCTAATGAATTATATGAAAAATTTAATGAATATCTAAGAGAAGAAGGTGTAAAGGTAGAGACTGGAATTTTTCAAACAATGATGGAAGTGAATATTGTTAATGATGGTCCAGTAACTATTGTTTACGAAAAACTATCAGTAGGAAATTAATATGAGAATAAAAAGAAGAAATAGAAATGGAGTATTATTAGTAATATTTGCACTACTATTATTATTAGTAATAGGAGGGCTTATAAACTTCATTGGAGAAAAGATGAATCCTTCGGCTGATGCTCAGAATAATATTACTATTTCTAAAGAAATAGAGCTGAGAACAGGTCCGGATGATACATATCCAGTATTAAAAAAAGTAACTGCTGGGGATAATGTTGAAATGTTAAGTAAGTCGGATACTTGGTATGAAATCAAAACAAATGATAGTTTTGTTGGATGGGTGCCAGGATGGAGTATTTTGGGAAGTGGACAAAAGAGTCCTGAAGATCAAAATAAAGAAAAGCTAAAATCTTATTCAATATTATTAAATCCAGTAACAAAACAAGATGAGGGTGTTGATTATAAAGGAGTACACTCTAAGTCTTATAATCTAAAAGTAGCTAAACAGCTAAAAGAATTATTAGAAAAAGATGGTATAAAAGTGATTTTAACTAGGGACAATGATGACGTTTCGCCTACAAAGGAAGAAATAACAAAAATTGCCGCAGAAAATTCAGTAGAATTGTTAATGGACATAGATACTATAAACACTACTAATAAAGATAGTTTTGGAGTGAAAATATACTACGGAACTCAACAGTCTGCAATAGTAGCGAGAAGTATCGAGAAAAACCTTTCAGAACACTATTTATCAAAAGTATCGTCTTCTGAAAAACAAGGGAATTTTTCTCAACTTAGTGATAAATTACCACAAGTAAAAGTTATATCAGCAAATTTAGATAAAAAAGTTGATGTTGACCTATTGAATAATGAAACTGTGAATAAGCAGTATATAGATTCATTAAAAGAGGGAATCGAGGGTTACCTATATTATCTAATAAATGTAGATAATTATAATGCTAAGAGAAAAGAACAGCTACTAAACTTACCTCAAAAAGGTCTTTCTGTTCCTATGTATTATATGAAACAAGATGCATATAAAAATATTTCATATGGATTAGATAGTAAGAAAACAATCGAGACTAATGGAGATGCTATTATTTCACTTGCTATGATTGCGAAGTACATAGGTAAAGATGAAGCAACAGTAGAAGAACTTGCGTCTTGGGCAGGAAATAAATACTATATTAAAAATCAAGGAACACAACCTACAATTGTCCCAGCTTTTGCAGATAAGTATAACCTTAAGGTTGAAAGAGTTGAGACGGACAAATTAATTGAAAATATAGAGAGTGCTATAAAAGACAATAAGCCAGTTCTTGTTAGATTAAAATCTGGTGTATTCGGTGATAGAGTAACGTACAAAGTTATTAGAGGCTTTGAAGATGATAAATTCTATATAAATGATCCAAATGATGATGATGTAAAACTTACAAGCTATAACGGTTTCACAGAAAATGATCTGAAAAACAATATTGCTCAAGCATGGGTATTTAGTAAATAAAAATAAAGATTAACTTAGAGAATTTCTAGGTTAATCTTTTTTTGTTGAAATAATTAAATTAGCTATTGACTAAAGATATAAAATAAAATATAATAGTTAATAAAGTTAACTAATTAGTTAACTTTATTAACTAATTTACAAATATAAAGGAGGTAGAAAATGAGTGAAAATGAAATATCATATCATCAGGCAATCGATATGATGGAAGAATTCCGCTTAATTATGAAAAGAATTCATAAAAAAAGTGACACTCCATACAGAAAACCTGAATTTCAGGCAATGTTATTTTTATCATCTAGAGAAAAAATTACTATGCAAGAATTAGGTGAGGAATTATGTGTGACAAAACCTAGAGTTACAGCACTTGTAAGTGAATTACTAGAAAAAGATTTTGTCGTTCAAAGTACAGATGAAAAAGATAAAAGAAAAAAATATCTTAGTTTATCTGAAAAAGGAATCGAATGTATTGAATCGCATAGAAAAGCTTATGAAACTTGGTTCAAGTCTATGTGGGATAAATTTGATGCTAGAGAAAAGGATGCTTTTAATATATTACTAACAAAAACAAATCTAGTATTAAGAGAAGAACTAAAAGATAAGGAGGATAACAATGAAACTAATTAAATATTTAAAAGGTTTCTTAGTGCCGATGATATTTTTAGTTGCAATATTAGGAGTTCGTGTTGTCGCAGAGCTTGCGTTACCAACTTACACAAGTAATATTGTCGATAAAGGTATACAACAAAGCGGTATTCCAGATGCAGTACCTGAGAAAATCAGTGAAAAATCTTTTAACGAGTTACAATTATTTATGACTGATGATGAAATTAAAAAAGTTTCATCTAAATATACAAAAGATGGTGATATTTATAAACTTGATAGTATTAATGAGCAAGAACGTAGTGAATTAAATGATATATTAAAAAATACTATGACTGTAGTATCTGGTGCAAAATCTGAAAAACTAGACTTAGCTAAGGTTGCAGAAGGAGTAAAATTAGGTTTAGTTAAGAAAGATAGCTTAATTGAACAAAAACAAAAATCAATAAGTGATCTAGGAAGTTCAGCAGATATGATTACAAAACAGGCTGGTATTCGTTATGTAAAAGAAGAATATAGAAATAATGTAGGAATTGACACTAATGAGATTAGAAAAAACTACCTTAAAGAAGTAGGTATTATGATGATAATTGTGACATTTATTTCTGGAATTGGAAGTATTATTTCGAATTTCATAGCGAGTAGAATTTCTTCGAAGATAGCTTATAATTTACGTGAAAAACTGTATAATAAGGTATTATCATTTTCTAAACAAGATATTGATAAATTTTCAACTGCTTCATTAATCACAAGAAGTACGAATGATATTCAACAAATTCAGAATGCTTTAAATATGATGTTATTTATTGCAATTTATGCTCCGATGATGGCAGTATACGGGGTCTACAAAGTTACACAAACAGATACTGGAATGACTTGGATAATTGCATTAGGTGTAGGTATTCTAGGTTTAACATTAGGAATAATCTCATTCTTAGTAATGCCGAAATTCAAAATTATGCAGAAGTTAATTGATAGAGTTAACTTAGTAACTCGTGAAGCATTAACTGGTATATCTGTAATTCGTGTTTTCGGTCGTGAAAAATACGAAGAAGAAAGATTTGATAAAGAAAATACTGTTCTTAAAAATGAACAACTTTTTATCAACAGAACATTATCAGCACTTATGCCGATGATTATGTTAATAATGAATGGAATTGCATTATTAATAATTTGGGTTGGTGGAAAAAATATAGATTCAGGTAGTATTCAAGTTGGAGATATGATGGCATTTATAACATATACAATGCAGATAGTAATGTCATTCTTGTTCTTTACATTCTTAATGATGCAACTACCTCGTGCAGAAGTTGCTGCTGGTCGTATTAATGAAGTATTAGCTACTGATGTAACTGTTGTTGATGGTGAAAATATTGATGATAGTAAACTTCAAGATGTAAAAGGTACGCTTAAATTTAACAATGTTAGCTTCACATTTGATGGTGCGGATAGTCCAGTGTTAAGTAATATCAGTTTTGAAGCAGAAGCAGGAAAAACTACAGCTATTATAGGAAGTACAGGTAGTGGTAAATCTACATTGCTTCATTTAATTCCTAGATACTTCGATGCTAGTGAAGGTGAAATTTCAATTGATGGAGTTAATATCAGAGATATAAGCTTAAGTAAATTAAGAGACATATTAGGATTTGTTCCTCAAAAAGGAGTATTATTCAGCGGTAATATTGAATCAAATATTAAATTTGCTGATGAAAATATTTCAGATGAACAAATGAGAAAAGCTGCTGAAATTGCTCAAGCAATAGAATTTATTAATGAAAAAGAAGATAAGTTTAATAGTGAAATTTCACAGGGTGGGTCAAATGTTTCTGGCGGACAAAAACAACGTCTTTCAATCGCTCGTGCGTTAGCGAAAAATCCAAAGATTCTACTTTTTGATGATAGTTTCTCAGCATTAGATTACAAAACAGATGTTAAATTAAGAAAAACTTTAAGAGAAGAAATGGCTGGGATAACTACTATTATAGTAGCTCAACGTATCGCAACAATTCTAAATGCTGATAAGATTATCGTAATGAATGAAGGTAAGATTGTAGGAATTGGAAAACACCAAGAACTTCTAGAAAGTTGTCCAACGTATTTAGAAATTGCAGAAAGTCAACTTAGTGAAGAAGAATTAAAAAAAGGAGGTAAACATCATGGATAGAGATACAAAAATCGAAAAAGCAACTAATTTTTCTGGAACATTAAAAAGAATTATCAAATTGATGTTTACACAGTATAAACTCTCAAGCATATTGATAGTATTCTTTGCATTAGCTAGTACTGTATTTGGTATAGTAGGACCTAAGATTATGGGGAAAGCAACTACAGAACTTTTTGAAGGATTAGTAGCTAAGATTAGTAATGAAGGTAGTATTAACTTTGAGAAAATAGCTGGAATATTGCTTACTGTATTAGGTTTATATATACTTTCATCATTATTTATGTTTATTCAAGGTTGGTTAATGAGTAATATTTCTCAACAAATGACTTATGATATTCGTAAAGATATTAGTAAGAAAATAAATACTTTACCTGTTGGATACTTTGAACAACGTACAGTAGGTGAAACTTTATCACGTGTAACAAACGACGTTGATACTTTAGGACAATCGCTAAACCAAAGTTTTACACAAATTATTTCTAATACGGCGACTGTATTAGGTGTTCTTGTAATGATGTTTACAATAAGTCCTCTAATGACATTAATTGCGTTAGCTTTAATTCCAGTTTCGGGGATATTATTAGGTGCTATAACAAAATGGAGTCAGAAATATTTTAGAAGTCAACAAAAAATGCTTTCTGATGTGAATGGGCAAGTAGAAGAAAGTTTCTCAGGCCAAAATATTATTGCAGCATTCAACTATAAAGAAAAAAGTGTAAAAGAGTTTAACGACAAAAATAAACAATTATATACATCATCTTGGAAAGCAAACTTTTTCTCAGGATTAATGTTTCCTGTGATTAACTTTGTTGGGAACCTTGGTTATGTTGGTATTGTATTCTCTGGTGGATTATTAGTTTCTAAAGGAACAATTGGTGTAGGGGATATTCAAGCTTTTATTCAATATATAAGAAACTTCACTCAACCAATTGGTCAAATAGCACAGTCTATGTCAGAAATTCAAAAGATGGCTGCGGCTGGAGAAAGAGTATTTGAGTTTTTAGATGCTAAAGATGAAGAAGATGCAGAAGTACTTGAAACAGTTACTAATAAAGAGGGTAATGTTGTATTTGATAAAGTTAAATTCGGCTATGTAGAAGATCAGATTATTATTAAAAACTTTACTAGTGATGTTAAAAAAGGTGAGATGGTTGCTATAGTTGGTCCTACAGGTGCTGGGAAGACAACAATGGTTAAACTACTTATGAGATTCTATGATATCAATGGTGGAAATATCTTTATTGATGGAAAAGATATATCTAAATTAGATAGAGCTGAGCTTCGTTCTTACTTTACGATGGTACTACAAGATACATGGTTATTTAAAGGAACAATAATGGAAAACCTTCGCTATGGTCGTTTGGATGCTACTGACGAAGAGGTTATAGAAGCGGCTAAAGCAGCTCACATTCATCACTTTATTAAAACTTTACCGGGTGGATATGATATGGAATTAAATGAAGATGCTTCAAATATCTCGCAAGGACAGAAACAATTATTAACAATCGCTCGTGCAATACTTGCTGATAAGCCTATATTAATTCTTGATGAAGCAACTTCAAGTGTAGATACACGTACAGAAGTATTAATTCAAAAAGCTATGAATAAACTTATGGAAGGTCGTACTACATTCGTTATAGCTCACCGTTTATCAACAATTAGAAATGCAGATAAGATTCTTGTGTTAAAAGATGGGGATATTATCGAACAAGGAAACCATGATGAGTTATTAGAACAAAAAGGTTTCTATTCAGAATTATATCAAAGTCAATTTGCAGAATAATCAAGAAAGACATTTAGAGAATTATCTCTAGATGTCTTTTAATGTTATTTCTTTGACAATATATAGTTAATAAAGTACAATTATCTCATATTCGAGATAATTGTCAAAAGAAATATTTATAGTAAAAACAGGAGAATACTTATGAATAATGAGTTTAAAGCCGTTATCGGAATAATGAGAGCAAGCAATTTATTAGTAGATGATTTAAAGAAAACTTTAAAGAATTATCCAATTAATGCGACTGAATTTTCTGTTATGGAATTTTTATATAGTAAAGGTGAGAAGAGTATTCAAGAAATACGAGATAGAATATTGCTTGCTAGTGGTAGTGCAACTTATGTTGTTGATAGTCTTGAAAAAAAAGGATATGTTATTAGAAAAATTTGCCAAAAGGATAAAAGAGTAACTTATATAAGGTTGACTGAAGAAGGAATGAAATTAATCGATGATATTTTTCCAATTCATAAAAAAAATACTAAGAGAATTTTTGAAAAAATAAATGACAAAGAGTTAGTAATATTAAAAGAAATCTTAAAAAAAATAAACTAGAGGCTTATACCTTTTTTAATAAATAAATATCTTGAAATTGAGATAATATAGGAGGACATAAAATGATAGAGTTAGGAATTAGTACATTTGGTGAAACTACAGAAATTGAAGGTACAGGAATAACACCTGCACATGATGAACGTATTAGAAATATGATTGAGGAAATGAAACTTGCTGATGAAGTTGGTTTAGATCTTTACGCAATTGGTGAGCATCATAGAGAAGATTTTGCAGTATCAGCACCTGAGATATTACTTGCAGCTGGCGCAGCTGTTACTAAGAATATAAAATTAAGTTCAGCGGTAACAGTATTATCATCATCAGACCCAGTAAGGGTGTATCAACAATATGCAACTATTGATGCAATATCTAATGGTAGAGCAGAAGTAATGGTAGGTCGTGGATCATTTACAGAATCATTTCCGTTGTTCGGTTATGATTTAGGTGATTATGAAGAACTGTTCGATGAAAAATTAGCGATGTTAGAGAAAATTAAAGCTAATGAAATGTTAACATGGAAAGGAAAACATACTCAAAGCGTTAATAATAAAGGAGTATATCCAAGAAGTGTTCAAGAAGATTTTCCTATTTGGGTAGCGACAGGAGGTAATACAGAGTCAACTATTAAAATTGCTCAAAAAGGATTACCAATAGCATATGCTATAATTGGAGGGCAATACAAAGCTTTCAAAGGTTTAATAGATTATTATAGAGCTATAGGACGTAATGCAGGTCATAGTGAAGATAGATTAAAAGTTGCTTCACATTCTTGGGGATTCGTAGCTGAAACGGATGAAGAAGCGATTAAAAAATATTTCCATCCTACAAAACAGGTTGTTGATGCAATTTCGAAAGATAGACCATTTTGGAGACCTCTTACTTTCGAACAATATTTAAATAGCGTAGGGCCAGATGGATCTATGTTAGTAGGTAGTCCAGAAACAGTTGCAAATAAACTTATTGATATGATAGAAACATTAGGATTAGATAGATTTATGCTACACCTACCTCTTGGGTCTATGCCACATGAAGATATAATGAAAGCTATAAAACTATTTGGAGAAGAAGTAGCTCCACGAGTTCGTGAATATTTTAAAAATAAATAAGTAATTGAAATACAATTTCTAATTCAAGTAAAGCTATTTTTTCTAAAAAATCATACTCTATGTTATAATAAATAGATAATAAAAAGATGGAGAGTACAGATGATTTTAGATAAGTATAAATATTTATTATTTGATTTAGATGATACCTTATTAGATTTCGGTAAAGCACAAGTTTTAGCTTTTAAAAAATTATTGGAAGATGAAAATATTGAGTATAATGATGAGTTGTTTGAAAAATATGAAACGATAAATAAATCTTTATGGAGAAGTTTCGAACGTGGAGAAATATCGAATAAAGAAGTTACTAGTGAAAGATTTATAAGATTTTTTAAGTTGTTTGATAGAGAAGTTGATGGTGGTGAAGTAGATAATAGATATAGAGGATATCTTGCTGAAGGAAATCAACTTTTTGATGGAATAATTGAGATGTTAGAGAAATTAACAACAACTCATAAATTATATGTAGCTTCTAATGGAATAGGTGTTACTCAACATACAAGATTAAAAAATAATAATCTTAATAAATACTTTGAGAAGATTTTTATTTCCGAAGAAATTGGAAGTAAAAAGCCAGATAAAGAATTTTTTAATATTATTTTAAAAGAAATCTGTGTTGAAAATAAGGATGAAGTTTTAATGATAGGAGATACTCTTACATCGGATATATTAGGTGCTAATAATGCAGGGATTGATAGTTGTTTAGTAGATATTCATAAAATCTCTAATCCAGAGGTAGTACCTACGTATAAAATTGAGAAGACGATAGATTTATTGGAATTATAAAAAGGAATCTAAGTTGAAAAAATATCAACTTAGACTCCTTTTTTTATAAACTATGATCGTTGTATTTAATATTTTCTAGTGCGATAAAGCAATGTTCAATATTATATTCTTCTTTGAGAAGTATTTTTACATTTTCTACTATTGTGTAATCTTTAACTGTATTATACTCATTTAAAAGAATGTGCATTGCTGCGTTGATTTCATTTGTATCAGTGTGCCAAATGTGAAATTCATGAATATCAGAAATACCTTCTATTTCTTTGATTTTATTGTAAATTCCTTCAGTATCTAGAGTAGTAGCTTCCATTAAAATTACAAATGATGATTTAGTAATTTTATATCCACCTTTAAATAATATTATACTGATAATAATACTCATAATAACGTCAACGATTTGATAGTTTGTAAAGTAAATAATTGTTGAAGAAATTATAATTCCAATTGAACTGATTAAATCACCAAGGAAATGCCATAAAGCACTTTGGATATTAAGATTATCTTCTTCTTTTAAACTTTTTGTTAAAATTATTGTTACTACAATATTGAAGATTAATCCTATTGACGATATTATAAGCATTGATTTGAAATCAATGTCTTTAGGATTGAAGAATCTCATAAACCCTTCGAAAATTAAATAAATAGAAATACCAACTAGCATTAAACCGTTAATAAAGGCAGCTAATACTTCTAGTCTCACAAAACCAAAAGTGTATTTTTTATTTGGCTTTTTTGAACTGAATATCAAAGCAATTAAACTAAAACCTAATGCGATAACATCAGAGAACATATGGAATGAGTCACCTAATAATGCTAATGAATTAGAAAGAAGCCCTCCGATATATTCTAATAATGCAAAACTTATTGTTAAAATTAATGTTGTATAAAGTACTTTTTTTGAATATGATTGAATTTTATAATGTTTTTTATGATGGAAATTTGTTTGTATCATTTTATCCTCCTTAATTTATAATATTGTTATTATAAATCATGAAGTAGAACTTTACAAAAATACTGCACTGATAACAATTATTAGTACTTTTATCATCTGGCTCTATTGCTTTTTTTATATTAGTTTGATAAAATTAAGAAGAATTTAGATGAAAAAAGGTGGAGAAAATTATGCGTATTTTATGTATTGGGGATAGTAACACTTGGGGATATGTTCCAGGTGAGGATGGAGTAAGAACTGATAAACGTTGGACTAAATTACTAGCAGAATTTCGTTCTAATGATACTATTATAGAAGAAGCTCTTTGTGGAAGAACAGTTACTGCAAAAGATACGATTGTACCTGTTAGATGTGGTATTGATACACTACCAATTTTAATGTTAAGTCACGTACCTGTAGATTTAGTAATAATTATGTTAGGGACTAATGATTTGAAAAAACAATTTAATCCGAGTGCGAAACATATTGCTAGAGGGATTGAAGAATATATTAAATATATAAGAAATCCTCATTTAATCGCTGGATATAAAATTCCGAAGATTCTTGTTGTTTCACCTGTTCCATTACGTGATGAAATAGTAGAAAGACAAAGCTTATTTGGGGAATTTGACGAAAATAGTTTAAAACAATCAAAATTCTTAGCTCAAACATTTAAAGAGGTTAGTGATAAATATGAAGTAGACTTTTTAAATGCGGGGCGTGTAGCAGAGGCTTCATTAATCGATTGTATTCACTTAGATGAAAAAAATCATGAAAAATTAGCGAAGTATATTGCTAGTAAGGTGTCTGAAGTGTTAGATTACGAAGAAGCAAGATAAGAAGAATCCGATGATAAACTTTCTAAATATGAAAGATTATCATCGGGTTTGTTTTTTATATTGTTTAAAAGATAGTTTACTTATATATATTGTTAAAATAGCTAGAAGTATATATATCAAATTGAATTCTGAAATAATAAATTGATTAATAAAAGTTATACTAAATATTGTAAAATATATTCCGATTATGTATGTATTACCAGATTGCTTAGTTAAAGTTCGATCGATAGTTTTGAAAATTCTATAATAGATACTTAGTAAAATAATAAAAATAATACTAATTAACCAATATCTATTCACAGGGATATTAAGTTTTAAATCACTTAGTGCTAGAGAAAAAGTAACAAAGTTAGTCATAATAAATAAATGACTAGTTAAATGATTAAAATTAATATCTCTTACATGTATACTTCTAGATATGAAACTAGGGAATAGCTGACTTATCGTAAAAGAAAGAAATATAAACCAATAACAATAATCAATAAATATTAAACCTAAAAAGAGGGTTAATGTTCGTCCAGTGTGAATGTAACTAAACGGTTCTGTTAATTTTTTTATCATTAATTGTTTATTATCTGTAAGGATGTACTCCACAATGTGTTGAACACTCAATATCACAGATAAAAGCACTAATGTTGCAAGAATGAATTTAATATCAAATGTATTTCTTATTAATAAATTTAAGATAACAAAAGTTTGAAAAATTAAAAAGAAATAATTTAGAAAACTATCTTTACCATATCTGTTTAAGTGAACTACTTCCAGTAACCAACTATTAAAGAAAATTATAGAAAGTAGTATAAAATGAATGAATCCATATATTGACTTATTCATATATAAGTATTCTATTGAGAATCTATTTATTAATAAAGACAATGAAATTGTGTATAAAGTTGTAAGTATAGTTTCTTTTTTTAAAATAAATTTTAACACAAAAACTTCCTCCTTATTTACATTTTACCTCGCATGATTTTACAAAAAAATATTGAAGTTATCCGTAGCAAAATGCTAGGGGGATAACTTCAACCTTCTTTACAAAATGAAAGAAGTTATAATCATATTTTATCAAAAAAAAAATTGAATATCAATAAAATGAATGGCCCTAAATAGTCATTCGTTATTAACGAAAGAATATTAAGATCCATTTTTTATTTGAGTTTTAAATTTATATAATTTATTTAAATAGTTATTTTTTGAATTTTTTATGAGTTTCGGTGTAAAATACTAAACCAAGTAATGTAATAATAACACCACTTATAGCTAATGTAAATTGAGTAATAATAGCAGCGAGTACTATGTAAGCTCCACCTATGATAGAAATCCAAGGAATTATAGGGTAAAATGGAACTTTATATGGGCGTGGCATATCAGGTTCTCTTTTTCTAAGGACAAATACAGCGAAAAATGTTGCTATAAAGAAAATCCAAATTGTAAATAAAAGAAAATCTGTAAGAGTATCAAATTCTCCTGTAAACATCATCGCAATAGTTAAAACTAAAGTTACTAAAGCTGAGAAATATGGAATTGAGAATCTATTTAGTTTGATCCAAAAGTTTTTAAATGGAATCTGATCTTTCATTGCCATTGCATAAGGAATGCGAATAGCTGTCATAGTAAAACCATTCATAGTTCCGTAAACACTAATCATAATACCAATAGTTATTATTTTACCACCATTTGGTCCAAATAACTTAGTAGCTACGTCATTAGGAACATTACCGTTACCTGCTATTTGTTCCATAGGCATAGTAAGTAGATACGCTACATTTATTAGTAGATAAATAGCTGTTATTACAAGCAAACCATATAAAATTGCGCGTGGTAAATCTTTTTTCGGATTTTTCATTTCACCAGCAATAGTTCCAACATTACTCCATCCGTCATAACCATACATGGCAGCTAACATTGCAGCACCAAGAGCAGCTAGAGGTGTAGAACTAGTTGATGATGATGAACTACTAGGGAAAAGTTCAATTGTCGTAGGATTAGGTTGTAATAATCCGAAAACAATAATTGCAATAATAGGTATTAGTTTACAAATAGTAGCAACAGTTTGAATGCGACCACTTGCCTTACTACCAAGTAAGTTTAAACCCGTTACCGTAGTAGCGGCACATGCTCCTACAAGTATTGAATATTTCTTATCAACACCAAAAAGATTTAGAAATTGTGTTGAGAAAATAGCGGCGGCGGCAGCTATACTGGCAGGATAATATATTACAGCCTGAGCCCAACCAAGTAAGTATGATATTGTTTTTCCATAAGCTTTTTCAACCCAAACTATCATACCCCCGGTTTCCGGTATGGCAGCAGCAAGTTCAGCAGTAGTTAATCCTGCACAAATACTTATTATTCCTGCAAGAATCCAGGCAAGTAATCCAAGGGTGACATTTCCTGTAGTCTTATATATAACGGCTGCTTTGAAAAATACCCCAGATCCAATAACTACACCAACTACTGTAGAGAATGCTCCAAAAAATCCAATCTCTTTTTTTAAGTTTTCCAAAAGAATCCCCCCTTATAATATGGAATATTTTTAATAATATTTAATTTTTAAAATTTTTATGGTTGTTTTTTCTATTTATTTCTAAGCGTACTTATTATATCTTATTTTTTATAGCTAAACAATAGTTTCAGAAGAAAAATTTAACAAATTATGTTAGAAAATTTAACAATATATTTATTTATGAGATTATGTTAAATAAAAGATTGAAATTAGAATATTTCAATTAATAGTATAAAGATTAAATGTTAAAAAATTTAGTAAAATTCTTCTTAAAGATTTAACAAAACGGATGAAAATGTGTTATAATAGGGAGTATCTGAATAAAATTACTAGATTATACTAGAAAGGAATTTAACATGACAGAAGAAATTAAAGTAGATGTACAAGATTTAAATGATCAAATGCTTGTTCGTCGTGAAAAAATGGAAGCTATGAGAGAAAGTGGTTTAGATCCTTTTGGAACTAAATTTGAAAGAACACATCTTTCAGATCAAATAGTAGCAGAATATGATAAATTTAGTAAAGAAGAATTAGAAGAAAAAAATATTTCTGTAACAATTGCAGGACGTATTATGACAAAACGTGGTAAAGGTAAAGCTGGATTTGCTCACGTTCAAGATTTAGGTGGTCAAGTTCAAATTTACGTTCGTCAAGATAGAGTAGGAGATTCTTACGAGTACTTTAAAACTCTTGACCTTGGGGATATTGTAGGTGTAACTGGAGTACTATTCAAAACTAACGTAGGTGAATTATCTGTTAAAGCTGATAAATTTGAAATTTTAACAAAAGCACTACGTCCATTACCAGACAAATTCCATGGACTTAAAGATGTTGAAGAACGTTACAGAAGAAGATATGTCGACTTAATTATGAATGAAGAAAGTAAAGAAACATTTATTTTACGTTCTAAAATTATTCAAATTATGCGTAGCTACTTAAATGAACGAGGATACTTAGAAGTAGAAACTCCTATGATGCACTCAGTTGCCGGTGGAGCTGCTGCTCGTCCATTCGTAACTCACCACAATGCACTAGATATGCAATTATTCATGCGTATTGCACTTGAATTACCTTTAAAACGTTTAATCGTTGGTGGATTAGAAAAAGTATACGAAATAGGTCGTGCATTCCGAAATGAAGGTGTATCAACAAGACATAACCCTGAATTCACAATGATTGAATTATATGAAGCTTATGCTGATTACAATGATATTATGGATTTAACTGAGTCTATGATTGCATACATCTGTAATGAAATTCACGGTACTACAAAAATTATGTATGGTGAAGATGAAATTGATTTAACTCCAAAATGGCGTCGTGTACACATGGTAGATGCTATTAAAGAAGTAACTGGAGTTGATTTCTGGCCAGAAATGACTGATGAACAAGCGCACGCATTAGCTAAAGAACACAATGTTCCGGTTAGAAAAGATATGAAAGTTGGACACATTATTAATGAATTCTTCGAAACATTTGTAGAAGAAACATTAGTTCAACCAACATTTGTTTACGGTCACCCAGTAGAAGTATCTCCATTAGCAAAAACTAATGCAGAAGACACAAGATTTACTGATCGTTTCGAATTATTCATCGTTAGACGTGAACATGCTAATGCATTTAGTGAGTTAAACGATCCAATCGATCAAAAAGAGAGATTCTTAGCTCAAATGGATGAAAAAGATGCTGGTAATGAAGAAGTTTATGAAATGGATGAAGACTTCGTAGAAGCATTAGAATACGGTATGCCACCAACAGGTGGATTAGGAATCGGAATTGATAGATTAGTTATGTTATTAACTAACTCAGCTTCAATCCGTGACGTATTACTGTTCCCGTACATGAAACATAAATAAGTCGATATTGATTTATTAAAATCTGATTATAAGAATATTATTTGAAATAATAAAAATTAAAACTCCCTAAAATATAGGAAGCTTTAATAGAAATTAAAGGACTAATCCAAAAGTCCTAAAATTTTAACAAAGTTCATATGAGAACTCATAGACGCAGTGGTTTATTGATATCTAAATTCGCTTTATAAAAGCTATTTAGATATCTAATAAACTGTGCGGGGGTGACTCGACAAAATCGATTTCTTTGAAATCGCGATTTTTGAGTCACTCCCTTTATCATATAAAAAAGAAATATAAGGAGTATCCAATGGCAAGCTTTTTTGAAAAATTAAAAGAAAAATTTTCTGCTAAAGAAGAATTAAATGAAGAACTGATTTCGCTTGATGAATATGAAGAGTTCGTCGAGAGTCAGTTTGTAACTGAAAAATTTAAAAAAGGACTAAAAAAATCACGTGATAACTTCTCTAATGCACTTAATAACTTAATTAGTTCATATAGAGAAATTAACGAAGAGTTTTTTGAAGATTTAGAGGAATTACTTATTCAATCAGATGTTAGTTACAATACTGTATTAGAATTAGTTGATTATCTAAAAGTTGAATCACAAAGACAGAATCTAAAAGAACCAAGTGAGCTTCAAAGTATGATCATTGAGAAGTTAGTCGATGTGTACATGGAAGGAACTGTAAAATCTGAATTAAACTATGCTCCGGAGAAAGAACTTTCAGTATTCTTATTTGTAGGGGTTAATGGAGTAGGTAAAACAACATCTATCGGTAAATTAGCTCATAATCTTAAAAAAGAAGGAAAAAAAGTACTTATAGCTGCTGGAGATACATTTAGAGCAGGAGCTATTGATCAACTTGATGTTTGGGCAAAACGTAGTGGTGCAGATATTGTAAAATCACATGAGGGAGCTGATTCAGCAGCGATTATCTTTGATGCTATTCAATCTGCTAAAGCAAAAGGTTATGATGTATTACTTTGTGATACTGCGGGTCGTCTACAAAACAAAGATCATCTTATGAAAGAGCTTGAAAAAATTGTCCGTGTAATTAAAAAAGAAGTTCCAGAAGGGCCACATGAAGTACTTTTAACAATAGATGCGACAACAGGTCAAAACGGTATACTACAAGCGAAAACATTTAAAGAAGTAAGTGATGTAACAGGTGTTATTCTTACTAAACTTGATGGAACAGCTAAAGGTGGTATAGTCATCGCTATTAAGAAAGAACTAGGTATTCCAGTTAAACTTGTAGGTTTAGGGGAAAATATTGATGATTTAGAAGTATTTGATCCTGAACAATATATTTATGGACTATTTTATCAAGAAAACTCTGATAAAACTGAAGAACAATCAGAAGCAGAATAGCAATGTAGATATAGTTCAATTTATAAACTTAAAAATACTAAAAAGTTATAAAATTTTTTAAAATTTGAAGTTTTAATAAATATTTAAGTGAGATTTTTCATAAATTTGATTTTCAAAATCATATTTGGAAAATCTCTCTTTTTTGTATTATTTTAAAATCAATAATTAAATAGAAATATTTTAGTATTAAATTTGAAATTATTTCCGAAAATTAATTGAAAAAATTGTAATAAAAGTATATAATATATATTAAGAAGGTAAATATATATGGAGGATTAAGATGGGATTTTTATCTAAATTATTCGGAAAAAAAGAAGAGCAAGTAAATGAGGTTGTCTTAAGCTCATACATGAAAGGTAAAGTAGTAGATATTACAGAAGTACCGGACCCAGTATTTGCTCAAAAAATGATGGGAGATGGATTTGCTATTATTCCTGAAGAAGGGAAACTTATTTCACCAGTAGCTGGAGAAATTATCCAAGTATTCCCAACAAAACATGCTTTTGGAATTAAATCAGGAGATGTAGAAATTCTTATTCACGTTGGATTAGAAACAGTTGCTATGAAAGGTGAAGGTTTCGATGTAGCAGTATCTGCAGGAGATAGAGTTGAAGTAGGTCAAACTTTATTAACTTATGACTTAGAGTTAGTTAAAGAAAAAGCTAAAGACATTATTACTCCTTGTGTTATTACAAACATGGATGCAGTGGAAAATATCGAAGTATTAAAATTAAATGAAACTGTTGATTTCTCACAAGAAGTAGCAAAAGTAAAACTTAAATAGACCTAGGTCTATTTAAGTTTTACTATTAGTGACGAAATTATGAATGATAAAAAATTTTGGAAGATTATATACCTATACATAACGAAATATAATTATAGTATATTATATTATCGTCCAGAAAAAAAAGATGTATGGCTTATTAATGAAGATAATGAATTAATAAGATTTATATACGGAGATAGTTTTAAATCAACAGAAATCGACAGCATTGTTTCTAATGTTATTAGAAATGAAATTAGACTGAAAAAAATGTTTAAACTGAGTAGTTTAAAAATGAAAATCCTTTATGTTTCTCCTGAATTTGATGATATTATAGAAGATTACAAAAAGTATAGAATATCAAATAGCATAATTATTGAACGTATTTTATATAATGAGAAGAACAGTAAATTATTTTTAAAAGAAAAAGATAAGAGTTTTATTGAAGGAACACCTGACACTTTAAGATATAAAAATAGAGTTGTTGAATTATATAAGAGACAGGCATTAGATAGAAATGTATTTAATGCAAAATATAATATATTATCAGGTCTTTATTTAATTTTATTCTTAATAAATTATTTTATAATTTATTTATCGAATAGAAATAGTTCTGCATATCAATATATCGAGTATAGCTATCAAAAAATTATAAGTGGTCAATTTTATAGAGTATTTACTAGTGTTTTTACAGTAGATAACTCTATGAAATTGTTGGTAATATTGGCAACAATTGGTGTTAGCTCAGTACTCTTTAATAAATCACTTAATGTATTGAAGAGTCTGGGGTTATTATTTATAGTTTCTTTAGTGTTTAATCTCTTGTTGATATTTGGATATTCAGGGACGCTAGATATTGCCTTGGTTTCAAATATTGCGCTTTTAGGTTCTATTTTTATGGGGCAGCTTAGTAAAAAGAATGATAATTTGAAATTCATGTATTCTGGTGCAATCTCAATTGTCTATCTAGCCTTGGTTTCAATATTATTTGATACTTCTATAGTTTTATATATTTTTTCTTTTGTATTAGGAGTATTTATAGAACTATTTTTAGTTAAGAAAAGAGTTTATATAGCACTAATTTGTATGATAGTTTTTTGTCTGCTTGGAGAAACATTATTATTCTCAGGTGTTAATACGAAAGGTACAATTAACAGATTTAGAGTTTCGAGAGTTGATAGTAGATTATTAAAAACATATAATGATGAAGATATATTCAATTTAGAAACAGAATTAAACTCTAAGAATAAATCAGCTTTAACTTATTATGAGTTAGGTATGGTTAAGATGACTACAGCAACAAAACAAGATGCTAAGAAAGTTTTTCTTGATGGAATAAATTTTGATGATTCTTTTGCACCGCTGTATTATAATTTAGCAATAATTGAACGCCAAGAAGGTAACTATTCAAAAGCAAAAGAGTATGCAAAAAGAGCTTATGAATTAGATGGTAGAGAAACTAATAAAAACCTAGTTGATGAATTGAGTAATTTTTAAGGTGATATAAATGAAAAATTTTTATGATTTACAACAATTTTTGAAATCATTTGGTATAATTATATATATGAAGAATAGGAAACATACATTAAGTATGGTAGAATATGAAGTGAGAGAATTAAGACGATTAGAATTAATTTCAAAAGAAGATTTTATAAGAGCGATTGCTATAATAAGACATGAAGTTAATTATGAATTATCAAAAGGATAGGTGATAAGAAATGGAAAATAACCTAATATTTATTAAGGTTCGTAGAAGAATAGAAGAAGATGTTGTGAAGATTGAAGAGATGATTAATGCTTGTGTATCGGTAAAAGGTCAGCGAAAATGTCCACTTTATCAAGATGTTATCGATACTCAAATCTATGGTCTTACTAAAGAAATAAACTTAGCAGTAGAGATAGGTTGTATTTCACAAGAAGCAGGTCGCATAATTCTAGCTGATTTAGAAAATAAAGCTAGCGAAATGTACTCTAATTTAGCAGAAGAAAGTAAAGCAAACTAATATGAATTTTGTAAGAAGAATACATAGATCAATTAAGCATGAACGTAGACATGTGAGATTAGATTGGGTAGTGGCATTAACACTTCTAGTATTGTTAGTCTTAAGTTGCATGATGGTCTATAGTGCTAGTATGATTGGTAATAAGTATGGGACTTTCACATCAGGTATTCCAGTAAGTGAAACATACTTCTTACAAAGACAGGCAATGTGGGTAGTACTCGCTTATATAGCGTTCCTAGTATTCTCTGTTGCAATACCCTTTGAAGTTTTTAAAAATAAAAGCTTTTTAATGAATGGATATCTAGTAATAGCGTTTCTACTATTTGTACCTTTATTTATGCCATCAATTAATGGTGCTAGATCTTGGATAAGAATAGGTGCGTTCAGTTTTCAACCATCAACTTTAGCACAGTTATTTATCATTATGTATATGGCATATATATTAGAAACTAGAAAAGTGAAATTAAGACAAATTTGTACGAGTTCAGAATTACTGAAAATATTCGGTATACCTTTAGGATTGGTTACTATAATAGCACTACAAAATGATACTGGAATGATACTTATCACGTTGTCGGTTATGGGTATTATGACTTTATGCTCTAATATGCATTCGCAAAACATAAAAAAAATATTATCACTAGCGATAATAGCAGGTGCTGCAGTGTTAATGCTATTTATGTTAAAAAGTGCATTATTCAGTAGTGGAACTTCATATAGAACAAATCGTCTAAAAGTATTTTTAAATCCATTTTCTGAGGATTTAGCAGCTGCAGCCGATCAGGTAATAAATTCATATGTTGCATTTGGTAATGGAGGATTATTTGGTAGAGGATTAGGAAATTCTATTCAAAAATTAGGTTACTTACCAGAAGCGCATACAGACTTCATACTTGCTATTATAGCTGAGGAGTTAGGTTTTATAGGTGTTTTATTCGTAGTAACTTTATTATTAATTATCATTGGAAAAGTAATATTTTCTGGTACAAAATCAAGAAATACTTTTTCAGCGATGTACTCATTAGGATTCGCAAGTCTATTAGTAGTACAGGGAGTAGTTAATATTGGTGGAGTTACGGCTTCTATCCCGATGACCGGAGTTCCATTACCATTTATAAGTAATGGTGGTAGTTCAATTCTTGTATTAAGTATAGGATTAGGAATAGCTACTAATATCTTGGCTCATGTTAAATATTTAAGAAGTAACAAAAAATAAAATGGAAATTCGAATTGATATTATTTATAGTATTGATTCGAATTTTTATTTATTATATTTTAGTATTGCTAGAAATTGAAAAAATTACAATTTATTATGATGATACTTGCTAACTTAAGCTAATCAAGCTATAATAGTAAAGGTAACTTTTAAAGGAGATTATAGATGAAATTAGAACAATTTGATTTTTATTTACCAGAGGAACTTATTGCACAAACTCCTCTTTTAAAAAGAGATACTAGTAAATTACTATGTGTAGATAGAAAAAACAATACACATGAACATAAAGTTTTTTCAGATATTATAGACTATTTTAATCCTGGAGATACTTTGGTATTAAATAATACTAGGGTTATGCCAGCTCGTTTATATGGTGCTAAAAAGGATACTGGAGCTGCAATAGAAGTATTATTATTAAAAAACCTAGGACATAATGATTGGGAATGTCTAGTTAAACCAGCAAAAAGAATAAAAGAGGGAAGTATTGTATCATTTGGTGATGGTATTATGGAAGCTGTGTGTATTAAAGTTCTTGATGATGGATTTAGACATTTTGAATTTGTATATGAAGGAATATTCCAGGAGAGATTAGATGAGCTTGGAACTATGCCACTTCCTCCATATATTAAAGAGCGTTTAAGCGATAAAGAAAGATATCAAACAGTTTATTCAAAAGAGGTAGGAAGTTCGGCTGCACCAACTGCTGGTCTTCACTTTACAAATGAACTATTAGATAGAATAAAAGAAAAAGGAGTAAATATAGCATATTTAACTCTTCATGTTGGACTGGGAACGTTTAGACCTGTTGCTGTAGAAAATATTGAAGATCATGATATGCATTCAGAATATTATACACTAGATGAAAAAACAGCGGAACTTATTAATAAAACAAAAGAAAATGGTGGAAGAGTATTTTCTGTAGGTACTACTTCAACAAGAACTTTAGAAACGATTGCTCGAGATAATAATGGAAAAATAGTTGCAGCTTCGGGTTGGACAAATATTTTCATCTATCCGGGATTTGAATTTAAATGTGTTGATGGTTTAATTACTAACTTCCATTTGCCGAAATCATCATTAATAATGCTTGTAAGTGCATTTTATGATAGAGAAAAAGTTATTGAATTATATAATATAGCAGTTGAAAATAAATATCGTTTCTTCAGTTTTGGGGATGCGATGATAATAATATAATTATTGAAAGGAAATTTTTATATGAGAGATGTTAAAGAAAATGCAGTTTGGTATGAACATATAAAAACATGTAAACAGTCTGGTGCGAGATTAGGTATTGTTCATACACCACACGGTAGTTTTGAAACACCGGTATTCATGCCGGTTGGAACGCAAGCTACAGTAAAAGCAATGTCACCAGAAGAAGTAAAAGGTATGGGTGCTGATATTATTTTATCAAACACATATCACCTTTGGTTACGCCCTGGTGAGGAAATTGTTGAAAAAGCAGGTGGACTTCACAAATTTATGAATTGGGATGGAAGTATTCTAACAGATTCAGGAGGATTCCAAGTATTTTCTCTTAGTGAAATGAGAAAGATTGAGGAAGAGGGAGTTCACTTTAAAAATCACTTGTCAGGAGAAAAATTATTCTTATCACCTGAAAAAGCAATGCATATTCAAAATGCTCTAGGTTCAGATATAATGATGGCTTTTGATGAATGTCCTGACTATAATCATGATTATAAATATATCCGTCAATCAGTGGAAAGAACTAGTCGTTGGGCAGAAAGATGTTTAGCAGCACATAAAAATCCAAAAACTCAAAGTATCTTTGGTATAGTTCAAGGTGCAGGATTTAATGACCTTCGTGAACAAAGTGCTAAGGATCTAGTAAGTATGGATTTTCCAGGATATGCTATCGGAGGTTTATCAGTTGGTGAACCAAAACATGAAATGTATAGAGTTTTAGAACATGTTACACCTTTATTACCAGCTAATAAAGCAAGATATTTAATGGGAGTAGGATCTCCTGATGCATTATTTGAAGGAGTACTTAGAGGAGTAGATATGTTTGACTGTGTGTTACCTACGCGTATTGCACGTAATGGAACATGTATGACATCTGCTGGACGTGTAGTAGTGAAAAATGCTAAGTATGCAGAGGACTTTACACCACTTGATCCAGAATGTTCATGCTACTGCTGTAAAAATTATACAAAAGCATATCTTCGTCATTTATTTAAAGCTGATGAAATTTTTGGAGCAAGATTAGCAACAACACACAATATTCATTTCTTAATTAATATGATGAAAGATATTAGACAAGCTATTAGAGAAGATAGATTACTAGATTTCAAAGAAGAATTCTTTGAAAAATATGGATTAAACCAAGAAAATCCTAAGAATTTCTAATAATTTAGTAAAAAAAGAATAGAAAAGGTTTATTTTTTACTTAGTATATAGTAGAATAAACATATATTATAAATAAACGGAGGTAAAACATGCAAGGTTCATATATTAATATTATTATGATAGTATTTCTTTTTGGATTCATGTACTTCATGATTATTAGACCACAATCTAAAAGAAATAAAGAATTAAAACTTCTACAAGATTCATTAAAAGAAGGAGATAGAATCGTAACTTTCGCTGGAATTTACGGAGATATCGTTGAAGTAGGGACAGTAACAGTAAAAGTAAGAATTGCACCAAAGGTTGAAATTGAAATAGATCGTAACGCTATTCGTAGTTTAGTTGCAAAATAATAAATATTTAAGCGGATTATATTAGTAATCTGCTTATTTTTTTTGAAAATTTTTATTAAATACTAGGAGTTAAGTTAAGTATATAGTATACTAATAATTTTGAAATATTATAATTTATGGAATTTCGGATTTCACTATAATAAGCTGATATTAGAAGTAAAAGTTACTAATTAAATAAATAGTGTAATAAATAAATTAGATACGTAAGAAACATCTTTCATTCTTAAAACTACTAAATATAAAAATAACTCAAAATTTAAGTTTGTTATATTTGTTATTTTCGTGTATACTTAATCAATGTAGAATGATTAGTTAACTAAAAATGATGTTAATTAAAATTTAATTACATATATTTAAGATGGAATCTTGGAGGAAATATGTTTAAAAATAATATTGAAAGAAAATTAGTGAAATATGGAATAAAGAAACTTAGTTTTGGTATTGCTTCAGTTGCTATTGGAGCATTTATATTTTTAGGAAGTGATGCGAGTGCTCATGAAATTGGAAACACAAACGTAACAAGTACAAATATAGAAAATAGAGTAACAACTTCTAATGCACAGAATAATAATGATATAAATAATAGAGAGACTAGAGTAGTTGCTGCAGCTGAAAATAGAAACAATTCAACTCAAAATACAGAGGCTATAAATTCATCTACTAGATCAACAGGAAGTGTAACTACTTCTACAGCCGAAAATAATACTGTTAATCAAGCTGATTCTAACAGTAACCAATCTTCAAACAGTAATTTAAACGTTTTGGATAGACGAACTGATGATAGTCAAAATATTGCAACTTTACTAACGAATATAATTAATAAAAATACAGAAAGTAATACTGTATCTAGTTCTTCATCTCAGGATGTGGAAGCTCCTGTAGAAAAGGGTACAAAAATTATTTCTCGTTTAACCGCTAAATATGCACAAGATATAGCCAAAGGTTATATTGGATTAGAAGGTGGAAAATACGATAGTTTAATCTATAAAAAAGCTGTACTTAATCCTGATGGAGATGATGATGGTGATGGTATTGCGAATAAAGACGAATTGTATATCTATAAAAAAGATGGAAGAACATATTTAGGATATGATATTCATCCAAGACTTGCAGATACAGATGGTGATGGTCTTAATGATAAAGAAGATAGAGACAAATTAATTTGGAATATTTCAGCAAGAGATATGGCTATGTTTATGAATCTAGCATATGAATCAGATGAAAGTGTAAAAAATATCTTATCTAATAAATTGCCAGTTGGTGTAGAAAAAGATAAAATAAAAAGACTTACTCATAGTGAATTATCTCCATATTGGACTGTGAAGCAAACATTTCATCAGAATAATGGATTAGATGCGGTATTGTTTGAAACAAAAAATAATTTCCCATTTTTAAAAGGTGAGAAAATTCAGGTTCTTGCATTCGCAGGAACTAATATGGGACAAGGTGGAGACTTGAAAGCCGACATAGCATTAGCTTTCGGGAATGAATCAAATCAAAGTGAGGCTGCTAAAGAGTTAATAAATAGCTTTAGAAATAATAAAGAATTTACAAATCTATATATTACAGGTCATTCTTTAGGTGGATATTTAGCTTTAAGAGCTAGTGTGTTAGCTGAGAAAAATAAATATAATTACTATAGAGAAACATACACTTTTAACGCACCTAGAATAAAAACTGGTGGTTGGTTTTGGGGAGTTCCAGAGGAAGAAGAAAATATTTCTAATGATTTGATGCAAATCGGTAAAATTAAAAATTATTTTACTGATAACGACAATATCATACCTGGTAACTTGAGACCAAAATATGTTAAAAATGTAGGAAGTAGCCAAGGGAAGCATTCTTCAACATCTTATTTTGAAAGTAGAATGAATAGTAATAAAGATTTTAATTTTGGTACAAGAAAAAATATCGATGGAAAAGTTGTAAAAGTAAATAATATCAATAATTTAAAAATTGTAAAGCCTGAAAAGGGAACATTAAATAAAACATTCTTACCGAAACTAGTAGATAAAAATCCAGTTTCTGTAATTATTGGAGATATATTAAAAGATAACGATATTATAAATAAAGTAAATAAGAGTATATTACCTGTAAATACTAAGTTAACGGTTGTTAAAAAAGATGGAATGACTTCTTTAGGTACAAAACATGCAAAAGTAAAAATACTTTATCTTGATGATAATACTAGTAATGAAATTGATGTACCTATCTTAGTTAATGAGGCTAATAAACAAGAATTAAATTCTGTAGTGAATGCTGCACATAAGTTAATAGATACTATTGTAGATTTATCAGATAAAACGTCGAATTCTGTAAGTAATTATTCTCTTGCTAAAGCAAATTTATCAACTAAATTAGGTGAAGCTTCATCAGCTCTTGCTAATACTCTATCTACACAGCTGGTTATTAATAATATGACTAGGGAATTAGCAAGACTAGGAATGGATGTTATTAATAAACGTACAGCACTAGAATTAACTGAAGCGGGAAAATATTCACCAAAATTAATTAATGATAATAAAGTTCTATTACGTCAAGGCAACAGTATCAATCTTGACAGTGTTGTTAAGAAAATTGCGAAAGATGGAATCCCGAAAAATATTAATTACGAATTATTAACTAGTACAAATATGAATGAAATTGGGGATACCAATGTTACTATTAAAGCTAAGTATAGTGATAGTTCTTTTGATTTAATAAATATTCCTATTCGTATTTATACAGATTCTAAAGGTGAATCACTAAGAGAAGAAGCCCTACCGGAATTAGTAGTAAGTGAGAAAGGTGAGGCGTTAAGAGAAGAAGTCTTACC
>NZ_CAUTDQ010000009.1:0-50863 GCF_963537375.1 uncultured Gemella sp. | reverse complement strand
ATCAGCTTTATCTTGAGCTTTTTCTGATGCAGGACGAGCAGCATCAGCTTTTTCTGCTTCATCGATTTTTGCTTTTAAATCAGCAGGAAGAGAGTTTTTATCACCAGAAGTTGCAGGTGTAGTAGGTCCTTCAACTCCATTCACATCATTTTCTGATGGTAATGCATCTGCAGCATCAGTTGCTTTAATATCACCAGCTTCGATAGCTTTTAATAAATCTTCCTTACCAATAGTAGCTTTAACTTCTTCAATAGCTTTAGCTTTATCTGAAATTTGTGCATTATTGTTAACTTTTTCTACAGCATCTTTCTCGAGTTTTTCTAAAGCAGCTGTTAATTCAGCTTTAGTATCGGCTTGTTTTTTAGCTTCATCTGCTTCTTTTTTAGCTTCTTCTTTAGCTTTAGCATCAGCTTCAGCAGCTTTAGCTTTAGCAGCTTCTAAATCAGCATCAGCAGTTTTTTTAGCTTCAGCAGCTTTAGTTTTAGCAACTTCAGCATCAGCAGCTTCTTTTTTTTCAGCTTCTAGTTTAGTAGCAGCTTCGTTAGCTGCAGTAGTAGTTGTATCTACCTTTGCTTGAGCTTCAGTAACTCTAGCTTCAGCAGTTTTAGCGTCAGCTTCAGCTTGTTTGATTTCTGGACTTGTAACTTCTGATTTAGGAGTTTCAGTAGTTCCAGATGCGTCTGTACTTCCAGATGCAGGTGCAGTTGCTACAGGTTGAGTTTCACTAGTAGTTGTGTCAGAAGCATGAGCTACAGCAGCACCAGTAGTAGCAACACCGATACCAACAAGAACAGAGGCTACACCAACCTTAAATTTACGTAATGAATATTTTCTTTGAGTTGTCATAAAATAAATCCCCTTTTTTCATATATTTTATATAATAATGACTATGTTTTTATAATGTTCAATTTAATCGTGTAGAAAGAACATCCATAGACAATTAGTGTATTCATAATTTCTATTATACTAGAAGGAAAAACAGAAAACAAGGACTTTAGTAACCTATGTAACTTTATAACCGTATAGTAAACCAAAAACTATATAATTATAAAATAAATATAATTATATGAAAAAACGAACATAAATTAGTGAAATATAAAATGAAATCATATTAATACAGTTTTTTATAGTAATAGAGTGCATTGATAAAAATAAAAATATAATGATTAAAAAGAGGATGTAAATGTATAAAAAATAAAATATTAAATTTCTGTTACAAAAATTATGTGAACTATAATTTTCTTTTATTAAGGTGGGAATTTATGTAAATAAAGTAAATAGCAAAACTATATACAGAGAAATTTATGTATTTCTATAAAATTACATAAAATTTATAGATTTATCTATAAAAGAAAGTGATGTTAAAGAAGAAATTCAAGAACAAAGATGTTTGAATCTAAATTTTTGAATTTCTTCTAAACTATATAATTTAATAATTTTCTTCTAATTTTCTAAATTCATCCCTAGTGTGTTGTGGGAGTGAACGACCATAGTCCATCATAAGGACGATGTCTTTAAATGCAGCTTTTGGAATAGCTAGGCGATCTATATCTTCAACTCCAACATTTAGATTTATATCTTCTATATGATTCGCTTTTAGTTTTTCAACGAAATCTGGTTCTGCGACAAAAGGAGAAGATAAACCAATCATATCAGCATGTAAAATTGCAGCTTCACATTTTTCTACAGTGTTGATACCACCTGACGCGATTAAAGGTATTCTTCCATTTAAGTGTTCATAGACTACTTCGTTAATAAGTTTTCCATGATGAGGACCTTCTGCACGCACTGTATTTAGATAAATATTTTGCCCCCAGCTTGCGATTGCCATGTATGATAGTGTCACTCTTTCTAATAACCAGTCGGTAAGTTGATTAAATTCTTCTACAGTATAACCAACTTCTTCACCACGAGTTTCTTCAGGGGTTGCACGATAACCGAAGATAAAATCTGCCGGAGCTTCTTTTTTTATTACTTCGTATACCTCTTCAAAAACTTCAAGGATGAAACGTGAACGGTTTTCTAACGTATCTACTCCGTATTCATCGTGGCGTTCGTTTGAGAAGGTAGAAAAGAATGTTTGAAGTAAAAGACGTTGAGCACTAGATATCTCGATACCATCAAAACCAGCTGCGATTGCACGGCTTGCTGCACGCTTATAGTCTTCTTTTATTTTTTGTATATCTTCTATAGAAAGAGGATGAACGATGTGTTCTACAGGCGAGTTTAATTCCATATAACTTGGGCCGACGGCGCGTTTGTTGGTAGTAACATAGTGATTAGCGAAACGACCAGCATGAGTGAGTTGCAAAATAGCTTTTGCTCCACCAGACTGCATAGCGTTCGCCATTTTTGTTAAACCTGGAATACATGCATCATCATGTACACTAAAACCATATTCAAAAAGTTGTCCCTCAAGATTTATATAAGCAGCACCGGTAATTTGCAAAGGTGCTGTATTTTTTCGTCTTTTAGCGTAAAGAAGATCTTCTTCTGTAATGAAGCCTTCTGCGGTAGATGAGTTTGTAGTCATCGGAGAAAGGACAAAGCGATTCTCAAGTTCTATTCCATTAGCCAATTTGACAGGTGTTAATAATTTTGATTCCATAAAAAATACCTCTTTAAGTAATGTAAATAACATACAACTATACCAGAAAATGTACAACAATAAAAAATAATATAGAAAATAAACTGCTGATATTATCTAAAATTATGTAAATTAAATGCAGATTCAGTAGATTAAGTTACCATAATTTTTTTATAAAAAAAATTCAAAGTAATGGTACTAGGTATGTGTACTTTTGCTGAAAATATGATATAATAAGTTCGTAATTTCAGAAAAGGTTTTCTTATAATTTATTATATCAGATTATTAAGTATATAAAAAGGTAAAAATAAATTGAAGAGTGTAAAATAAAATACTAAAAAGAAGAAACTAGATATTTGAAGTTATATAAAATAAGATAAAATATAAGAGGATAATACTATGAAACTTAGTATTTTAGATTATGCTATTGTAGATGAAGGGAAAACTGCATTAGAAGCTATAGAAGAAAGTACGGAGCTAGCTTGTTTAGCAGAAAGGTTGGGGTATAGTCGTTTTTGGATGGCTGAACATCATCAGGTACCAGCACTTGCGAGCAGTAGCCCAGAACTACTTATGTTGCATCTTTTGCAAAATACAGAAAAAATACAAATAGGTACAGGTGGAATAATGATTCCTCACTATTCACCATATAAAATCAGCGAATGGATAAAACTCCTTAGTGCTTTGTATCCAAATAGGGTGAATTTAGGAATAGGTAATAATCCTGGAACTAAAGTAGTTCAAAAACTGATGAATACGACGCCGATAACACGAGATGAATACAATGAAAGTTGTACAGAATTATTGGAGATGTTAACAGGAACTGAAACATTGGTGCAACCACCAGAAGCGAAGGTTGGTCCAATGTGGCTACTATCAACTAGTGAGAAAAGTGCGAATCTAGCTGCAGAGTTAGGGCAAAACTATGTATATGGTCTATTCTTTAATCAAGCTGTAGATTATATAGAAACAGCAAAGAGATGTTTACAAACTTATCGTACAAAGATGCTTGAACAACAAAAAACACCACAAGATGTAGTTGCGGTATTTATAGCGATAGGGGAAGATGAGCAAGAGGCAAAAGACTTGGTACGTTGTTTAGATGTATGGCTTCTTGGTAAGAAAGAATTTACAGAATTCAATAGATTTCCTAGCATAGAAACAGCAAAAGAGTATGAAATTGCTGAAATTGATAAAGAAAAAGTAGAAAAAAATAGAACACGTTTAGTTTGGGGTACAAAGGATATTGTAGTAGAAAAACTTAGAGATTTAGCTACAGAATTAGAGTTGGAAGAACTTATGTGTATACCTTTAGTACCAACTATAGAAAGAAGAAAAAATATTATTGAGATTTTAGCAAAAGAGCTAATGACCAAAAAGGAGAAAAATTAATGACTTGGAAGGCGATAGAGTTAGAAGAAAACAATGCCGAAAAATTAGCGCAGTTAATAGAAGAAGCTGAGGCGATAGTCATAGGAATAGGAGCTGGAATGTCAGCTGCGGATGGATTCACCTACATAGGAGAAAGATTCACGAGTAACTTTAAAGATTTTGTAGAAAAATATAAATTTTTAGATATGTTACAGGCGAGCCTATTTGATTTCCCTAGTTCACAAGAATATTGGGCGTTTCAAAGTCGTTTTGTTTTGTTGAATTACTTTGATCAACCTATTGGGGCAAGTTACGCAGCCTTAAAAAATATTCTAAAAGATAAAAACTACCATATTATTACGACTAATGCGGATAATGCGTTCGATGTTGCGGGGTATGATATGGATAAAGTCTTCCACATTCAAGGGAAGTACGGGCTTATGCAGTGTAGTAAACATTGCCATGCGAAGACGTATCAAGATGAAGCTTTAATGCGTAGACTAGCTGTGGAACAGGAAAATATGGAAGTTGACTACAGGTCTATTCCACTATGTCCAAAATGTGGAGCTCCGCTTGAAGTTAATAAACGTAATGCTGAAAAAGGAATGGTAGAAGATCCAATCTTTTTTGAACATCTAGATAAGTATAATGAATTTTTAGAAAAAAATCGTGATAAGAAAACATTGTTTATAGAGATAGGGGTAGGGTTTACGACACCTCAGTTTATAAAATATCCATTTTATAGAGAACTTGATAAAAATCCACAGGCGTTGATGATTACTATGAATCAGAAGAAATACCAATTCCCAGAAAGAATTGCTTCAAGGGTATTGTGGTTTAATCAAAATAGCAAAGATTTAACGTTAGAAGTGGAAGAGTTGTTGGAAAAATGGGAGTGACTCAAAAATCGTGATTTCGAGAAACAAGATTTTGTCGAGTTACCTCCGTACAGTTTATTAGATATCTAAAAAACTTTTCTAAAGCGATTTTAGATATCAATAAACAACTGCGTCTATGAGTTTCCATATACACTTTGTTAAAATTTAGGCAATTTGGGTCAGCCCCGTAATAAATTTTCGGGTAGTGCGCATCAAGTGCATAACATAGATTGTGAAAAAATTCGCAATTAGATTTTATAGTATTGCAGATTAAATTATGCTAAGAATGCAATAAAAAATAACATTAGCTAAAAAATACATTAACAAAAATTAACAAATAAAGGAGAATATATTATGTATTTAATAGAACCAATTAGAAACGGAAAATATTTACCAGATGGAGCGCTAGTAATGGCGATGCAAGTTTATGTACTTAACAACATCGATATCGATGAGACTGTAATCTTCCCATATTACTGCGAACCAAAAGTAGAAATTGGATTATTCCAAAATGCTGAAACTGAAGTAAACCACGACTACATGAAAGAAAAAGACATCATCTTAGTACGTCGTGATACAGGTGGTGGTGCTGTGTATGTTGATAACGGTGCTGTTAACGTATGTTTCTTAATGCCTGGGGATACAGATGTATATGGAAACTACAAAAAATTCTACCAACCAGCAGTAGACGTACTTCACAGCTTAGGAGCTACAGAAGTTGAACAAAGAGGACGTAACGACTTAACTGCTCGTGGCAAAAAAGTAAGTGGAGCTGCGATGACATTAGTACGTGGTAAAATTTACGGAGGATATTCATTACTTCTTGATGTAAACTACGAAGCGATGGTTAATGCTTTAACTCCAAACCGTAAAAAAATTGAATCAAAAGGTATTGAATCAGTAAGAGCACGTGTAATGGGTATGCGTGAATTATTAAAACCTGAATACCAAAACGTAACAATCGATGAGTTCAAAAACTTAATCATCTGTGGATTAATGGGAATCGAAGATATTAAAGATGCGAAAAGATATGAACTAACAGATGAAGACTGGGCTGCAATTGAAAAATTAGCGGATGAAAAATATCGTAACTGGGATTGGAACTATGGAAAATCACCACGTTACAACTACAACCGTGATGCCCACCTTGCAATCGGAACAGTTGATTTCAGTTTAGAAGTTGAAGAAGGACGTATCACAAAAGCGAAAATCTATGGAGACTTCTTCGGAAAAGGAAATGTAGCTGATGTAGAAGAGAAATTAATCGGAGTAAGGGTAAAAGAAGAGGACTTACTAGAAGCTCTAGGAAGTATTGATTTAGCATTCTACTTTGGAAATGTAGAAGCGAAAGAATTAGTAGACTTAATCTTAAGCTAGTTTTACAAATTATGTAAAAGAGGTGTGAGTTTATGGAAAAATTATTGACTCCCATAAAACTAGCAAATGGTGTTCAGTTAGAAAATAGGTTCGTGCTGTCGCCGATGACGACTAATTCTTCTACAAAAGATGGAATTATCACAAAAGAAGACTTGGATTATGCATTAAGACGTGCCAAGTCAGCACCGCTACAGGTAACAGGGGCAGCTTATGTCGATGTTGACGGGCAGTTGTTCGAGTTTGGTTTCGGTGCACATAATGATAGCTGTATTCCAGGACTTACTAAGATGGCGGACGCTATGCAAGATGCTGGAGCAAAGGCTATTTTGCAACTGACTTATTCAGGAGCGGGTGCTAATTACTATGGGGTACGCCATAAGGTTTATGGACCAAGTAAGTTAAAGTTGCATCTTCCGTTTGAACATGAGGTAGAAGAGTTGTCTCATGAGATGATAGATGAGATTAAACAAAAATATAAAGATGCGACGAGAAGAGCGATAAAAGCAGGTTTTGCTGGAATAGAAATATCTACAGCGCAAAAGTTAATGTTACAGACGTTTTTCTCAACAGTATCGAATAAACGCCATGATGAATATGGTGTAGATTTATTAGAAAATAGAGCTAGATTCATTCTTGAAGTGTTTGAAGCGGTGTATGAAGTTATAAAAGACGAAGCGCCTGAGGATTTTATTTTAGGATATAGAGCGACACCAGAAGAAACACGTGGTGCGATAATTGGTTATACTGTTGAAGAATTCAATCAACTTACGGATTGGATACTAGAAAGAGTGCCGTTATCTTATATTGCGATAGCGAGCTGGGGGCAAAATATTTATCTAAATAAAGTCCGTGCTGAAGGTCCTAATGAAGGTCGTTTGATTAATGAGGTAGTTCATGAACATCTAGCGGGACGTGTTCCTTTGATGGCGACTGGTGGAATTAATAGTATAGAAAAGAGCCGTGAAGCTATTATGCACGCTGAGATGGTAGGTTTATCTAGCGTCTTTGTGGCTGAACCAGATTTTGTAGCTAAATTCCAAGAAAATCGTGAGGGAGATATTAATCTGGATGTAGGTGTGGATGATATCGAAAGACTAGCGATACCCAAAGCCGCGTTTAAGGATATTGTGCTTATGATGGACTACGGTAAGAGTCTGCCACAACACACGAGAGATGAATTTAGAAAATTAGAAGAAAATTATTAAGAAGCTCTCCAGAGGAGTGAAAGTAGTAATTAAAGAACGAAAGACTATTAAGATGAAGCGGCTACTGTTATATAAGGATAGACTTAAATAATAGTAGTCGTTTATATTATGATGCTTTAGAAAATGAGGAGTGCTTATGTATTTAATAGAGCCGATAAGAAATGGACAATATATTTACGATGGGGCAGTAGCTTTAGCGATACAAGTACATGTTTTGAATAAATTAAACTTAGATGAGGATATAATATTTCCTTATTGTTGCAAACCAAAAGTACAGATTGGTCTTTTCCAAAATGCCGAAAAAGAGATTAATCATGAGTATATGAAAACTCACGGAATTACCCTTGTTAGACGCGATACAGGAGGGGGAACGGTATTTTTAGACGAAGGAGCTGTGAATATCTGCCTTATTATGAATGGTGATAGTAATGTCTATGGTAATTTTAAAAAGTTCTATGAACCTGCGGTAAATATCCTACGTGATCTGGGAGTAAGTAAGGTTGAACAAACAGGACGAAATGACCTTGTTGTTGATGGGAAAAAGGTAAGTGGAGCTGCGATGACTCTTGTTAATGGAAAAATTTACGGGGGATATACGCTACTTCTAGATGTCGATTATGATGCGATGGTCAATGTACTAAGACCTAATCGTAAGAAAATTGAGTCAAAAGGAATAGATTCGGTAAGAAGTAGAGTTATAGGTCTTAGAGAGTATTTAGATGAGGAATATAGAAACTTATCTGTAGTAGATTTTAAAGATTTATACTTATGTCGTTTGTTTGGTTGTGAAAATCTTGAAGATATAAAACGTTACGAACTGACAGAAGATGATTGGCGAGAAATTGATGAGTTGCTTGCTAAAAAATATCAAAACTGGGACTGGAACTACGGGAAATCACCACGCTATAATTACAATAGAGATGCTCGTCTTGGGATTGGGACTGTCGAGTTTAACTTGGAAGTAGAAGCGGGAAGAATTACAAAAGCTAAAATTTACGGAGACTTTTTCGGAAAAGGTAATATCGGTGATATTGAGGAAAAACTAATCGGAGTAAGGGTAAAAGAAGAAGACTTGCTAGAAGTATTAGAAAGTATAGACTTAGCTCATTATTTCGGAAAAGTAGAAGCGCAAGAATTGGTAGATTTGATATTGAGTTAAGAGAATGGTTTAATATATTAAACTAATTGAAAATTAATATCACTTTTATTATTATTTTAGTTGATTTTTAATTTTATTAAATGTATAATGTATCTTTGAGTAAAAATCGATGATGAAATAAGGTCATCGATACTTAGAAAAAATTATAAAATAAAGAAAGAGGTTGTAAAATGAAAAAATTAGCAAAAGCTTTATGGATTGAAAAAAGCGAAGGTGTATATATTATTGGACCAACTGCAGAATTACAAGATGACGTTGGTACTGTAGGATTTGTAGAATTCTCAAAAAAAGACAAATTAGAAAAAGATGATGTTATCTTACGTTTAGAAGCATCAAAAACTGTATTAGACATCAATACTCCATTAGCAGGGGACGTTGTAGAATACAACAAAAAAGCTGAAGAAGAGCCTACAGTTTTAAACTCAGCTGATCCAAAAGAATCTTGGATTGTTAAATTAACAAACGTTGATGAAGCTGAATTCAACAAATTTGTAGAATACAAATAATAACTTTGGTTATACAATAGATTCGAAGTATGAGGGTTTCCTTATACTTCGAATTTTTTGTTTCAGCAAAGATGAGCCCCGATATAACCTTTTAAAATAGCTATTATCTAATAGTTATTAGAAATTACATTTTAGAAAATGAGTTAATAAGAAGATAGTTGAAAAAGCTTAGTCAGTGCTTGAAAAAATGCCTTAAATATAGTAATATAGAATGGTATGTAATAACTTTCTGGCTACATTGTGGCGAGGAAATTTTACTAAAATGGAAAATTTTATAAAAAGAAAGAGAGATTAAAAGACTATGGGTCGTAAATGGAATAATATTAAAGAAAAAAAAGCGGCAAAAGACGCTAATACTAGTAAGATTTATGCTAAGTTTGGACGTGAAATTTACCAAGCTGCAAAAACTGGAGAACCAGATCCAGAAAGTAACAGAAATCTAAAAGTAGTTTTAGAAAGAGCGAAAACTTACCGTGTTCCTAAAAACATTATTGACCGTGCTATTGAAAAAGCAAAAGGTGGAAGTGAAGAAAACTACGATGAATTACGTTATGAAGGTTTCGGTGTAAGTGGAACAATGGTTATCATCGATACACTTACAAACAACGTTAACCGTACAGCAGCTGAAGTACGTACAGCATTAGGAAAAAACGGAGGTAACTTAGGTGTTACTGGTTCTGTTAACTACATGTTCGACAACACTGCAGTTATCGGTGTTGAAGGTAAGAGTGCAGACGAATTATTAGAAATCCTTATGGAAGCTGATATCGATGCTCGTGATATTATCGAAGAAGATGAGTTAACATTAGTATATGGTGAACCAGAAAACTTCCACGAAATCCAAGAAGCTCTTAAAGCAGCTGGAATCGAAGAATTTGAAGTTGCTGAAATTTCAATGATTCCTCAAAATGAAGTAACATTAAGCGAAGAAGATAAAGCTAAATTCGAAAGAATGTTAGAAATGCTTGATGATTGTGAAGATGTTCAACAAGTATACCACAACGTTGACTTAGAAGCCTAGGTGAACTATGGTTAAGAAAATTAAAAAAAATAGTTCATACAGCTATAATGATAGAAATATAAAACCAACACTAAGCGATGCTTCAGCGCCGGTTGAAACACCATTATTAGATGTTTATGGAGAAGAAGCTTCACCTGTAAAACGTCTAATTGCTTATTTAATCGACTTAGCAATCTACTTACCGATAGCGATTATTTTCCAATATTCTACTGTGAACTTACGTGCACAAGGTGGAGCGGAAAACGAAAGAAATGCATTATATATGACACTTTCAATAGTTATTTTCGCAGTTCTATTATATGGATACCTTCCACATAAATGGCAAGGGCAAACTATCGGGAAAAAACTTCTTAAAGTACGAATAGTGCCTACAGATAACAAAAAAATTGAATTTTCTAGATATTTAATTAGAGAATTCTTAATTAAAGTTACTATTGGATGGGGTGCAGTACCAGTTTCTGCAATATTCTGGTTATATGAGAAATATGTGCTTAAACGTAAGAACCCAATAATGCTATACGATAAACTTCTGAATATGCGAGTTGTCGCGGCTACAGAACAACCAAAAGTAGAAAAAGTAAAAGAAGATAAAGAAAAATAATGAATAAGAACTAGTTGTTTGAGGGCTACTATAGTCTAAAAGCGGCTAGTTTTTTGTTTTTATGTTAGATTTAACGTTCGTTTTGATAGTTATTTTATGTTTTCTGTTTTATATTTTCGAAAAAAGTGTTAAAATATAAATGGTAAATTTATATTTTAGAGTGGAGAAAAAATGTTAAAAATAGACAGACATAGTTATATCTTAAATGAATTAAAAAACAAACATTTAGTACGTGTTAGCAATCTTGCTCATGACATGAATGTTACAGAGATGACAATTCGTCGTGACTTGCAGGAGTTGGAAGATTATGGGCATCTTACTAGAATACATGGTGGAGCGAAATTAAAACCGAAAAACTTCTATCAAGAGGATAATTATAACAAGAAAATCTCTGTAAATGTTGAAGAGAAAAAACAAATCGCTAGGAAAGTATCAGAGCTTATAAAAGATAATGAGACTATTTTTATAGGACCAGGTAGTACTACGAGTTATTTAGCGGAGTATCTTCAAGATAGAGATATCAATATTGTGACGAATTCATTAACAGTATTCGAACAGTTTAAAGACAATCCATCTTGTGATCTTATTTTTATCGGAGGAAGATACCGTCAAAAAACAAAAGGATTTATCGGGTTCTTCACGCAAGATGCGCTTAGTAAAATAAGTGTAAATAAGGCGTTTGTTGGGGTGAATGGAATAGATTTAGAGAAGGTTACTATCTCTGATGAAGAAGAAGGACGTTGTAATGAAACGATTCTTAATAATGCAACTGAACGTTATGTTCTTGCAGACCACAGCAAATTTTCAACACACGCATTTTATACATTTTTCCAACTAAAAGACCTTACTGCAATTATCAGTGACGATGTTCTTGATGAAAATATTAAAGATCAATATAAAAAAGAAGTAGATATAATATAAAAAGATAAATTCAGGACTAAGTTTTAAGTCCTGAATTTTTTCATGTTTAATTATGAGGTTTACGTAATTTCAACATATATTTTACTTTACAAAGAAACATATCTCAAACATCAAAAAACCTAGATTTAGAAAATTCTAAATCTAGGTTTTTGTTGTTTGAATTATGATTTGAAGATAGAAGTTTTAAAGCTATTTGTTTGTTGAAGAAGTTTTTTGTATATTTTCTCTTTAAGAGCAACGGTGTTGTCAGATTTAACTGATCCATTTTTAAGAGTAGCTTTATCTTTTTCAACAGCTGCAGCAAATGCATTCTTCAAGTCTTCATAACTACTGTATGTAGTACCGTCAATTGTAACAGGGTTAAATCCTGCTTTAGCTTTATCTACAACTTCTTTGAAGTATGCTTTCTTCCAAGCTTCTAGAGAAGTGAACTTACCATCAGAAATTTTCTTGATGATGAAGTCATCACCTAAAGTAGCATTACCAGCTTGTTTAGACTCATTTTTCAGCATGTTAGAAGCATAGTTTAAGAATCCTTTTTCGTATCCGTAGTAACCCCAAATTCTAAATGTGTTATGTTTGAATGACATAGAACCAGGAGCACCTTCACTTGTGTTACCTCCGTAGATACCTGCAGTGATAGGTACAGTTACGTAGGCAGTTCCAAATCCAGTTGGATCATATATAGCATTACCTGGACCGTGTTTAGTCATGAAGTTGTGATCTACTAAGTCGTCAACAGAGTTTAATGCATAACCTTTTTCTTCTTCGTTAAGATCTCTAACTTCATCGTATTGGTTCTTCGTATTAGCCCCACGTAATTTCTTAGCAACTTTCTTGAACCAAGCGTTGTTTAATTCTTTGCTTCCTTTACCAAGTACGGCTTCTCCTTCAAGATAGTCAAGAAGCATTAGAGTATCGTTGAAACCTTTCATGTAATGATCGATTTCTTCTCGAGATGCAAGATCATTTGGATTAGTGTTATACCATTGATTTCCATCATTTGGACGTTCATATGCCATGTTTAGTCCTAACGCTTTAAAGTCACCATTTGGACTTGTTTCAGCAGGAGATTGTAACATACCTTGTGCGAATGCTTCTAAGTCAGTTCCTTCACGGTGTCTTGAACCACCTAAGTAAACCATACGGTCATTTACGTGAGTAGTTTCGTGAGTAAATGCGGAGATACCGAAGTCACTAATCATACTAGTAACCATGAAGAATACTGAATCATCTTTATAAGGGTTACCATAAACACGAGCGACGGCTCCCATACGCCAGTCTGTTGCGTGATAACGATCTGTTGGTCCGTACAATTCACGAATAGGAGCAACATCTTTACCACTAGCAGTGTGACCGTATTTGTCAGTACCTTCTGGATAGTTTTGGTTATCTAATACTGGTGTTGGTACCATGTTGTTGCTCTTAAGTAGTTGATTACGAACTTTATCTAATGATAAACGAGACCAGAAGTCTAGGTAATTTTGTTGAGCTTTTGCTACTTTATCGATTTCTTTCTTGAATGCCTCACGCTCTGCTGCTGTGTTCTTACCGTATTTCTCGAATGAACTGTAAGCCATAGTGTTATACGTTGAGATTAAGAACATATGAGCATCTTTTAGGTTTAATAGTGGAAGGATCATCTTACCGTGAACATCATTATTTAATCCTTCATAAGCTCTGTGTTTCTTATCTGCAAATGCAGGATTTGTAGTTGTTGGTTCAACAACATATACATTATCTTTAGTTGCTTTTATGAACCAATCGTTTAAGTCTGTGTCACTTGTGAATAGTTCCATATTGTATTTTAAGAATGCATTTAGGTCACCTTTACCAGTAGCGCCGGCGATAACTTCGCGGTATGCATCTTGAGTACGGTTACCTTTTACATTGTTTTCTTTAGAACCAATATTGATAATTCTATCTAAGACACTAACATTCTTACCATAGAAGTCAGGTTTGAATAACATTAACTCTTTAATGTTAAAGTCATCGAATTTAACTCCATAGTAGCGGTTTAAGTAAGCTAAACCAAGAAGAACTGCAGCCTTATTGTCATCAATTTTCTTAATTAATGCACGTTTAGCAGCTTCATCGGTGTTAAGTTGGTGATCTTCATTTTGAACTAATTTAGTTACGAATTTATTAAGATTTTCTTTAACGTATGCGAAGCTTTCTTCTAAGTAAAGGTTCTTAACTGCGTTAACTTTTCCATCGCCATTTCTTCCGAACAATTTGTAAACAGCATCAGATTGTAATTCAACAGGGCTTAATTTAGCTACGATATCATTAACTAATCCGCTGCGATCTTTATCAACGATATTAGGAGTATAAACAATTTCTCCAAGTTCAGCAATACTGTATTCTTTAACTTGTTTCACTTGAGATTCTTTAGGTGAAATGTTAAAGATTTCTTTTGTCTTATCAGCGTAGTGAACGATAATACGGTTGGCATCAGCAAGTTCAGTTACGAATTCATTATCTTTCATTGCAGTGACAGATAATACTTCTTTAGTTAATAGATTTGATCCAGCTGGGATTTTGTTACCTTGGTTAACAATCCACTCTTTATTGTAGAATGGTTGAAGTTTTTCAATGTTACGGTAAGCAAGTTCGCGAGATGCGTCGTAGTCATCGATGTTTTTGTATTGATCATCTTTGTTTACAATGTTATTAAGTTTGTCTTCGACAGTTTTTGTGCTTGTGAATTCATGAGCGGTAATTCCCATCTTAGCGATTTTTGCATTAGCTTCTTCTTGAGAAACACCTTTCCATTTGTTAGAACGTGGATAAGATTTCGCACCTTCACTCACGTCGTTAACTGTAACGTTATCGTTTTTAACCCAGTTAGCACCGAAATAATCATCTTCTTGAATATCTTTTGAACCATAAAGGATTTCTCCGCCGTTTTTAACTTTCATCATAGTTACGTTGTTTTCAACAAGTCCCCATGACCAGTTAGAGTGAAGTAGTCCTCCTGTTTCAACAGGCTCTTTAAGATCGATTGTTCCTTTGGCAACAGAGTTTTTCAGACGACCACGTTTACCAACGTCATTCGGATTTCCACCGTGATCTAATTTGGCAACAAGTCCACCGACTTTAGCTTTGTTACCTGTAATATCAGCTTCGACATAAGAATTGTCTGTGTTACTTCTCCAGCTTTCACTTACAAGTCCACCAGCCCACCAGTTTTTATTACCTTGGATATGGATTTTACCGATGAATGCAACGTTAGTCATATCTGCTTCATCCATTTTGTTAACCATACCAGTTACATCATTAGCACCAGTTACATTACCAGTTACTTTAATGTTTTCAATAGTTGCTTTCTTAACAGTATTAGCTAATGGGGCAACTTTATCAGTTTCAGGCATATTAATATTAACATTTTCAAGTAGTACATTTTTAACTGTACCACCCTCAATATTAGAGAATAGAGGTCTAGAAATATTGTGAATTGCGAATTTATTACCGTCTGTACTTGTTAATGTACCTTTGAATAAGTTAGTTACATATGATTTTCCAGCTGGGTTAACGTTCGCTGCATTCATATCGCTACCAAGTTTAAATGTACCAGTAGGGTTAGCTTGCATAGCTTTTACAAGTTCGTTGAAGTCATAGTATACATCACCTTCGTGTGCTTTTGGTTTAGCGAAGTAGTGAGTATATGTCTCGCTAAGTTTATTTTCACCGTTACGTTGAACTAAATCAGGTGCTGTTGCAGTAACTTTGTATAGAGTCTTACCTTCTATAGTAACTTCTTCAATCTTATCAACAGATAGTCTTGTTACTTTGTTATCGTGAGTTGTAACTTTTAAGTAATATGGAGTTACATCGCCTGGAACAGATGATAAGAAACTACTGTCAGTTTCGTTACCTTCGGAATCAACGCTAATTAAGCTTGTTTCTTTAATGTTTTTAATTTCAACTTTTTTAAGATCTAATTGAATTGGTTGATCTTCTAAAGTTTCAGTTTCTTCACCGTTACCTCTATCGTAAACCATAGTTGTTGATAGAGTATACTTTTGGAAGTATTTTAGATTATCTAATAATGCATTTAGATTATCTTCTGTTAGATTTACAGTCTTAACAACTGCTCCGTCTTTTTTCAGAGTAGCTGTAATTGATTTAATTTTTGTCTTAGTTGGATTTTCCAGAGAATACTTAGCAACTACTTCTTTATCTAATACTTTCTTGTCAGTATCTACAAATTTTAGTATTGGTTTTTCAGTTAATGGAACTAAGTTTTTGATAGCTTCTTCTAATCTTTCAGTAGCTGCATTTACTTTGCTTTGAGTAGTAGCTTTATCTGCGTTTACAGTGTTTGCTGCTGCAAGTGCTTCTTCTAAAGCTTTCCATGTTTGAGTAGTGTATTCTTCTTTACGTTTGCTGTTAGCTGTATTAATAGCATTTTGTAATGCAGTTTTATCAACAGCAAGAGCTTTTATAGCGTCTTGAAGAGCTTTAGTAGCTGCATCTATTTCACTTTGTTTAGGAAGTGGAGTAGTTTGGTTGTTGATTTCTTTAGCTTTAATTTCAGCATTTTTGAATTCATTCCAAGTTGTAGGGCTATAGTCAGCTTCTTGTTTAGTAGCTGCATCTTTAGTTTGTTCTTGTAATTTTGTTTTGTCAACATTTAATGCGTCGATAGCGGCTTTAAGTTTTTTAGCGGCTTCATCGATTTGAGCTTGTGTGGCAGTTGCGTTATCTTCTACAGCTTGAGCTGCTTTTTTAGCTTCTTCTAATGTAGACCAAGTTTCAGGACTGAAGTCTGTAGAGACTTTAGAGTTAGCATCTGCTAGTTGTTTTTCAAGTTCAGTCTTATCTGTGTTTAATCCTGCGATAGCTGCTTTAAGTTTTTCATTGATGTGATCAACTTCGCTTTGTTTTGCTGCTGGATTGTTTGTAACTTTTTCAGCTTCAGCTAATACAGATTGAAGATTAGCCCAAGTTGCATCACTGTAGTGATCTTTAGTTTTTGATTTAGCATCTGCGATAGTGTTGTTTAAGTCTGTTTTGTCAATATTAAGAGCATCAATAGCTGCTTTAAGTTTCGCAGTTTCACTATCTACCTCAGGTTGTTTAACACTATCAGAAGAGTAGACGTTTTGTGCAGCTTCTAAAATTGGTTTAAGAGCGTTGTAGCTTGCTGCAGAATAATCAGAAGGAATAAGAGCAAGAGTTCTATCGATTTGAGCTTTTAGTGCAGTTTTATCTACTTTTTCTTCTGGTTTAGTTTCCTCAGGTTTTGGAGTTTCCGGCTGAGGAGTAGGTTTAGTTTCCTCAGGTTTTGGAGTTTCCGGTTGAGGAGTAGGTTTAGTCTCCTCAGGTTTTGGAGCTTCAGGAAGTTCAGGTTGAGTTAAAGCTTGCCCTTCTTTACCAGTTTCTTGAGTTCCTTTAACTGCTACAGGCTTTGGAGCTTCTGGTTTATTTTGGTTAACTTCGACTGGAGTAGGTGCAACTTCCTCTTTAGTACCAACAGCAATTACTCTATTTACAGGTTGTTTTGTAATTGAAGTTTTGATAACTTTGCTAGATTGTTTACCATCAATAGTAGTTACTTCGCTGAATACGATTTGTTCACCGTTAACTCCTTCTTGAACAACTTTAGTTTGTCCTTTAGGTAAAGTAGCATCAGGTTGCTCGATAGTTTGGAAAGGAACAACTTCAGTAGTTGATTTAAGTTCAGGTTTGTTTTCAACTGGTGCTTTAGGTCCTTCATCAGGAGTTATTTTGTGGTCTACTGCAGGTGCTGGAGCAGGTTGTGTTGGTTCAACTGTTGGTTGTGTTGGTTTTGGAAGAAGCTTTTCTTCACCTTGTGGTAAAGCGCCTAAATCACTAAGTGTGAAGTAACCAACATAGCGATAACCATCGATATTAATTACACCATTCGCAAGTTCTGCAGAATTAGCCACTGTTGTTTGTGTGTTGTATTGCACTAATTCTTTGTTTTCAAAGGCAAATGATTGATAAGGTATAACGATGCTTTGTCCCATAGCCCCGATTAACACAATGCTAAGAACTTTGTTTCTGTGTTTTTTTGACATTAAAAGAACCACTAATACTGCGGTACCGATTCCAAGTCCTGCTACAGGAAGTGAACTTTGTCCAGTATTTGGTAATGATTTTAATTCTGTAGGTTTAGCGGAAGTTTGTGCTTCTTTTTTATAAACCATGTAGTATGTTTCGTTGTTTTTTACATCGTTCGGAATACTTCTTTTAATTAAAGCTTTCTCGGTTTCGGTCAATTCATTTTCAGCTAGATAAGTATATTTAACACTTGTGCTGTTTTCGTTGGCAAGTGCTTCACTTGGTGCATAACTTCCAAAAAATAAAGCCCCGATAACGACCGGTGCTGCACCAAGAGATAATTTTCTAATTGAAAACTTTAAAATTTTATTATTATTTTCATTTTTCAATCGCATGAAATTATTTTCTCCTATATATTTTTTTATTACTTCTTAAATTTTATCAAAAAACCAAGTTTAAAGCAATTAATAGACCTCGGAAAATAGTATGTAAAGTGTATTAATTTTATATTTCTATAACAACTTTAGTATAAAAATATTAGATATTTGTATGATAATAATACAAATATAACACTAAAACATAACTGTACTAATACTATAAGGTAGTAAGTGGTAAAATATAAATATAATTAATTTTATTTTTTAAGAAATTATTTAGGAGTGGTATCTTTCTCGGGTGTTGATGTGGAGGGGTTAGATTGAGATAGATTTGTCTTATCCTGAAAATTTTATAATAGTAATTTAGTTTAATTAGTTTCGGAATTGTTGAAATAGTTGCAAGGATAAAGAATCTATGATATAATATTTACATAAGTTGTATTAGTACAGTTTAAAATATGTAAACTTTTGAATAAATTTTTAAAATAAAATCAGAAAGGACGATTTTTATGGGTGAGGATACAACCAAGAAAAAGAAAATCAAACAAAATTCAGTGGTAAAAAAAGCAATAAGCCTAGAGACATTTGTCTTCTTAGCTATATTTTTCCTAATATTTGGTCTGATGGCTAGAAAAATGGGAACACCACTTATGTTTAAAACGATGATGGCAACAGCCCATGATTTACTGCTTAATACAGTATTTTTCATTATGGCAATGGCGGTTATCGCAGGTGCTATAAGTGCACTTCTATCAGAATTTGGTGCGATAGCATTAATCAATAAAATATTTGCACCTCTTATGAAACCACTTTGGGGAATGCCTGGGGCGAGTGTTACAGGTGCAGTAGCTACGTATTTATCAGATAACCCAGCTATTATTCCATTTGCAAAAGATAAAAGATTTACATCTTTCTTTAAAAAATATCAAGTGCCAGCCTTATGTAACTTAGGAACAGCTTTTGGTATGGGGCTTATCGTAACGATGTTTATGATGGGGCAAGGAGAAGGATTTATTAAAGCAGCAATCATCGGTAATGTTGGAGCAATCCTAGGTAGTATTATAAGTGTTCGTTTAATGTTAATAGAGACTAGAAAATACTACGGAGATGAAGCAGATGAGCCAGCAATTGAAATGGGTGAGGCAGATGAAGCATCGGATAAGGTAAGAATAATACGTGATGGAAATATGTTCCAACGAGTATTAGATACTGTTTTAGAAGGTGGCAAAACAGGGGTAGAAATGGGTCTAGCAATCATTCCAGGTGTACTTATAGTTTGTACTTTCGTAATGATGTTAACATTCAAAATGCCAGCAGGAGGATACACAGGTGCTGCATATGAAGGTGTAGGATTCTTACCTTGGTTAGGAGAAAAACTAACATTCATTCTAGAACCACTATTTGGATTCCACTCAGCAGAAGCAATTGCCTTCCCGATTACAGCTTTAGGAGCGGTAGGTGGAGCAATTTCATTAGTCCCAGAATTCCTGAAAAGTGGACTAATTGGAGCAAATGACATTGCGGTATTCACGGCGATGGGGATGTGTTGGAGTGGATACTTAAGTACTCACATCGGTATGATGGATGCTCTTGGAGTACGCAAATTATCTTCAAAAGCAATCGTATCACATACGATAGGTGGTCTTGCCGCTGGAGTTATAGCTCACTACTTATTCTTGTTATTAGGATAAAAAAGTAAACGATAAATGATTAAATTAAGACGTAACTTTTGTAGTTGCGTCTTTTTTAAAATCTGATGATTTATTATTTTTATTTCGTGTAATCTTGAATACAGGTAATGTAGATAGTATAATTAAACTATAAATAGTTTTTATTAGATAAATATACAAAAGGGGAAACTCGTATGGAAAGATTCAAGAGTGTTAATTTTTATTATACCTTAGGTATAATGTTGATTATTTCGTTAGTAGCAAAATATCTTGCTCAAGTTCCTGCGTTAAAGTTGTTTGGACATTTGGTAATAGCACTTGTTATAGGTATGTTACTACAAACAGCAAAAGGATTAAAAGAGCAGGTTAAGGCGGATATTCCATTTATAAGTAATAAATTTTTACGACTTGGAATAATTTTATTAGGATTCAAGTTAGCGTTAGATAGACTTCTATCAGAAGGAAAAAAGACGTTGATTGTAGCGTTCTTTATCGTGTTATTCATGGTGACTTTAACCTACTTTATGTGTCGAGTTTTCAAGGTGGATCATGAGCTTGCGTTACTTTCTTCATGTGGTTGCGGTATTTGTGGTGCTGCGGCAGTTATGGGGGTAAGTGGTCAACTTCGAGCGAAAACAGATAACAGCGTACTTGCGGTTGCGGTTGTTGCGATACTAGGTACAGTGTTTACCTTAATAGAAGTAACCTTACAACCACATCTAGGACTCGATGCTTATAACTACGGAGTATTTACAGGAGGAAGTCTTCATGAAATAGCTCACGCAGTTGCGGCAGGAGGAGCAGGTGGACAAGTGGCACTTGATGCTGCGATTCTTACTAAACTATCACGTGTTCTTATGCTTATTGTAGTAGCGGGTGTATTGATTGTGGTTAACAAAAAAACTCAAGATGAAACAAAAGGAAAAGTTCCGATGCCGTACTTTATTTTAGGGTTCATTTTTATGAGTATTTTAGGAAGTTATGTTACTTTCTTAAAACCGTTAGCTCCGTTTTTTGTAGATGCAGCGTATGTATTCTTAGGTATGGCGATGGCGGCTTTAGGAATGAGCGTTAACTTCAAAGTTATTAAGGAACGCGGTGTGAGAGTATTTACGGCTTGCTTCTTGTCATCAGTGATATTGATGATAGTTAGTTATTTAGTGGCGAGATTTATCTTCTAACAGAAAAGCGAAGATTATTATATAAAATATACAGAGGAGAACAATTATGACGATTACAAAATTATTAGGGATAAAGTATCCAGTATTTCAGGGAGCTATGGCTCAAATAGCTAGACACGAACTTGTTTCGTCGGTATCAAATGCGGGAGCGTTAGGTATTTTAGCTTCAGGAGGAGTAAGTCCAGAAGAACTTCGTAAAGAAATTCAACAGTGTAAAAAACTTACAGATAAACCTTTCGGTGTCAACCTTATGCTTATGATGCACAATATAGATGAAATAATCGATGTTGTTATCGAAGAAGGGGTAAAAATTGTTACAACAGGAGCAGGTACTCCGAGAAAATACATGCCGCGCTTAAAAGAGGCAGGAATAAAAGTAATTCCTGTAATTCCTTCGGTAAAAGCTGCGGTGAAAATGGAAGAATTAGGTTGTGATGCGATTGTTGTAGAAGGGATGGAAGCAGGAGGACACGTAGGAACTAGTACTACGATGGCATTGCTACCACAGGTGACTGCTGCGGTAAAAATTCCCGTTATTGCAGCTGGAGGAATTGCGGATGGTCGCGGTATGGCAGCTGCATATTGTTTAGGAGCAAGTGGAGTTCAGATGGGAACTATATTCTTAGCTTCTGAAGAGTGTCCGATTTCTACAGAGTATAAAAACATGATTTTAGAAGCGGTTGACACATCGACTACCTTAACAGGAGAAAAGTTTGGAGCACCTGTTCGTGGTATTAAAAATGAACTTACGAAAAGATATCATGAATTAGAAGAAAAATCTTCAACACTTATGGAGTTAGAAGAATTAACTCTAGGTTCACTAAGAAGAGCGGTTTATGATGGTGACGTAGAAAATGGTTCTGTTATGGCAGGACAAATCGCAGGTTTAGTGAATGGAGTTCGACCGGTTAAAAGTATAATAGAAGAAACTATAGCGGAAGCAAAAGAAGTTTTACAAAGAACAGAAATATAATGATAGAAGAACAACTTAGGTTATTTATAGCCTGAGTTGTTTTTTTATGTACAATTGGGCATGAGTTTGATGCATGTGATAGTGTTTAGAGGATGTAATCAAGATATTATAGGATAAATTAAAATGAAATTTTAGTTTTTAGATAAGTGTTATATTTAGTGTAATTTTATTTATTTTCAAAAGTGATAGTACGAACGGATGTATGAATTTTATATTAATGACAATTTAAAATTTAAAAAGAAGAAAAATAGAGTAAAATTTACATGCTTTAACCATGTTTCAATTGACTATAATGGGTGTTTATTATATTATAGTTATATATTTATTTAATTATTTTATAGGAGGGGTTTTATGATAGACCAAAGATATAGAAAAGTTAGTTTTGGTACTGCAGTTACAGACTTCTTTAAAGGTTCTGTAGATTACACAGGATTTACATCAAGAGCTGGTCACTGGTTTCCTGTAGGACTAATCTATCTTATTTTCGCTGGTGTGTACACAGGTATTTTTGCTAGTGTATACAAAAAATATAATTCAATAGGATTCTTTAAAAATGTAATTGGTTTTTCAGATGCAGCTGAATTATACTTAAGAAATAATAGTGAATTCGCTTCGTTATTATACATCATTACAGCATTATTTATTTTATTACACATTCCAATCGCAGCAAGTTTTTGTAGAAGATTAAGAGATGTAGGTTTCACAACTCTATTTGCTTCAATTCTAATTGCATTATACGTAATTTTAGCATACTTCTATGTAGCATTAATTACACCTGTATATGTTATTATTTTCTTCTTTATTTTAATGTCATTACCAGCGAATAAAGTTGAAACGAATAATAATGATGAGTTTTCTAAGTTTTTATTTAGGCAATCATTCCAAGCACAACAATATTACGCACAATTCAACAATCAACAGTATGATCAATTTGGAAATCCAATTCCAAATCAACCAAACTTTAACAATGATATGAATCAAGGATTCAATCCGCAAGGACAAGGACAACCAGGATTCAATCCAAATGCGCCACAAGGACAACCAGGATTTAATCCAAATGCACCGCAAGGGCGTCCAAACCCAGAATTCCAAGGGCAACCACAAGGATTCAATCCACAAGGACAACCAGGATTCAATCCAAATGCACCGCAAGGGCGTCCAAATCCAGGGTTCCAAGGACAACCGCCACAAGGATTTAATCCACAAGGACAACCAGGATTCAATCCAAATGCACCGCAAGGGCGTCCAAATCCAGGGTTCCAAGGACAACCGCCACAAGGATTTAACCCACAAGGACAACCAGGATTTAATCCAAATGCACCACAAGGACACCAAAATCCAGGGTTCCAAGGACAACCGCCACAAGGGTTTAATCCACAGGGACAACCTCAACAAAATGTAAATCCAAATGCACCGCAAGGAGAGCAAAATCAGGGTTTTAATCCAGTTGGGGAACAAGAACAACAAGCTCCAGAAGTAAAACAGGAAGAGGTTGTTGTTGAAGAGCGAAATGCAGAAGTAACACCACAAGTAGAAGCTACTCCAGTAGTAGAAGTAACACCACAAGTGGAAGATGCTCCAGCAGTAGAAGAAGTACCGCAAGTAGGAGATACTAAAGAAGTAAAAGTTGAAGCTGCAGGTGGAGCTAGAAGCAGAAGACTTCAAAAGCTGAACAAAGCTGAAGAAGAAGCTGTATTCAAAAAAAGAAGATAAAAAAATGACCTAATAGATCAAAATTAAGAGGTTCAGGTAGAAATACTCGAACCTCTTTTGTATTGGGTTAATATAGCTAGATTCAGAACTATAACTATAGGTATTTCATTTTTTGATAATTTTACTACTCTAAAGTATAATACTCACGAGTAGTAAAATTCAATTACAGAAATTTTGAAAGTTAATTATCGATTGAGCGGAACAATAATATTAAATTGCTCATCATTGCACAGGAAAAAATCCTCGGTGATAATTTCAAAAATCGATTTGAACTATGCTGGCTAATGTTTTATGAAAAATTTTTAGAAATCACTCTGAAAACAGAGAAACGCTCATCATTTAGAAAAACAATCAAATACAAAAATAAAAACACTCATTTTAATCATTTATTTTGATTATTTATGAGTGTTTTTGCTTGATTTTGATTGAATAGCTATATTATATTAGATATAATAATCATGGGAGTTAGGAGAAGAGAAATTGGTAAACGAAAGATGGAATAAAATTTTAGATTTGTTAGATGAAAAAGGTTCGTTGAACCTAAAGGAGTTGATGGAACATTGTAATGTTTCGGAAGCTACGATAAGACGAGATCTTACAAACCTAGAAGATAAAAATTTATTGTATAGAACTCACGGTGGTGCGATGAAACGCTCAGCAGCACGTGGTAGCGAAGAAAGTGTTGAAGCTAAACGTGAAGAATATCTTCAGGAGAAAAGAGCGGTTGCAAAGTACCTTTGTGATAATATCTTACAGTCAGGGCAGACGATTTATCTGGATGCAGGGACATCGACATATGAGATGATCGAACACCTTCGAGACAGAAGGATAACTGTTGTGACGAATTCAACATATCATTTACCTAAACTTATTAATAACAAAATTCATATAATAATATTAGGTGGGACATTGAAACATTCTACACAGGCGGTGATAGGATATTCAGCCGTTGAACAATTAAAGAAATACAGTTTTGACATGTGTTTTGTCGGCTGTAACGGAATAGATGAAAGTTTCGGTGTGACGACCGCAGAAGAAAATGAAGCTTTTATAAAAACGATAGCGATACAAGGTAGTAAGAAGAAATATATTCTCGCTGATAAATCGAAATTCGGTCATAGAAAATTCCAAAAATTTGCCGAACTAGATGACATAATTATAGTATCGTATGAAGTTCCAGAAGAATATAAGAAATTTAAAAATATAATAGAAGTAAAAAGTATGAAGGAGGACTAAAAGTGTATTATACAATTACTTTAAATCCAGCTGTTGACATGTTGATAACGGCGGAAAATTTCGCACTTGGAAAACTAAATAGAACACAAGAAGCGAAGTATGTAGTAGGTGGAAAAGGTATTAATATCTCAATTTTACTAAACAACGTTGGTGTTGATAGTAAGGCGTGGGGATTTGTCGCTGGATTCACGGGATATTTTATAAAATCAGAACTAGATAACCTAGGTGTAAAACATGATTTTGTAGAAACGCGCGGAGCGACTAGAATCAACATGAAATTAACTACAGAAACTGAGACTGAAATTAACGGTCAAAGTAGTAGTGTAAATCTAGATAACGTGAGCGACTTCTTTACTAAATTAGAAGTACTGACGAAAGAAGATGTAGTATTCTTATCAGGTAATGTTATCGCGGGAATGGGTGTAGAAGACTTTAAAGCAATCGCTAAGAGAGTATCGGCATCAGGAGCAACGTTAGTTGTAGATAGTAATAAGGAGTTAGTACTAGATACACTTCAGTACAAACCATTCGTAGTTAAACCAAATGAATTCGAACTTGGAGAAATGTTCGGGATGACTCTAAATGGTATCGAAGAAATCCTACAATATGCTGAAAAATTACAAGAGCGTGGTGCGAAAAATGTCCTTGTTTCACGTGGAGCAGATGGAGCGTTACTATTAACTGAAGACAAAGAAGTATTCGAAGTAAACGTAGCTAAAGGTAAGATAGTATCAACTGTTGCGGCAGGAGATAGTATGCTTGCGATGTTCGTTGCCAAATACAATGAAACAAAAGACTACCAAGAAGCTTTGCGCTATGCATCAGCAGCAGGTGGTGCAACATCATTCTCAGTAGGAGTAGGAAGTAAGAAATTAATAGAAGAATTACTACCACAGATTGATGTAAAAAAATTAAAATAAAATTCTAATAGGCAATGCCGGGAAAATTAGAAATCAATCCCTCAAACGAAATAAAAACAAATTGTTTGAAGAAAAATAAAATATTTCCTCGGAAATATGAAATTAACAAAGGAGAAAGAAATGAAATTAACAGATGTTCTAAATTATGACTTAGTTCAATTCGGATTCAGCGCAACTGATAAAAAAGAAGCTCTGGATAAACTAACAAGCATGTTAGTAGAAAAAAATATTATCGCAAGTAAAGAAAATTTCTTAAACGCATTACTAGCTCGTGAAGCTCAATCAACTACAGGAGTAGGAGAAAACGTAGCTATCCCTCATGCTAAAAGTGCAGATTTCGATAAAGCTATGATCGTTTATGCGAAAAGTGAAGAAGGTGTTGAGTGGGAGAGTTTCGACGGACAACCTGCAAAACACATCTTTATGATCTGTGCGCCAGACGGAGGAGCAGATGAGCACCTTAAAGCTCTAGCTTCATTATCACAAGCTCTTATGGATGCAGATGTAAAAGCAGGACTAGATGCTGCTACAACTAAATCAGACGTAGAAAAAGTATTCGCAGATTTCGTAGCGAAAACAGAAGCTCCAAAAGAAGAAGAAAAACAAGCAGCTCCAAGTGGAGAAAAACCATACATTATCGCGGTAACAGCTTGTCCAACAGGTATTGCCCACACATTTATGGCTGCAGAAAAAATCAAAGAAACAGCTAAGGCGATGGGACTAGATGTTAAAGTAGAAACAAACGGTCAAATCGGTGTAGAAAACAAACTTACAAAAGAAGATATCGAAAGAGCAACGGGAATCATCGTTGCAGCTGATAAAAAAGTAGAAGTTGCGCGTTTTGATGGACGTCCAACAATTATGACAAAAGTAGCTGATGGAATTAACAAACCAGAAGAACTTATCCAAACAATCCTAGATGGAAAAGCTCCTATCTACAAACACGACGGAGCAGCAGAAGATTCAGAAGATTCTTCAGCGAATGAAAGTATTGGACGTCGTGCTTACAAACACCTAATGGAAGGTGTAAGTAACATGCTACCATTCGTAGTAGCTGGTGGTATTCTTATCGCATTATCATTCATCTGGGGTATTAACTCATTTGATCCGAAAGACCCATCTTACAACAAAGTTGCAGAAGTATTATTCTACTTCGGTAAGATTTCATTTAGTATGATGTTACCAATCCTAGCTGGATTCATCGGACGCTCTATCGCTGACCGTCCTGGATTCATCGTTGGTATGATCGGTGGTATTTTAGCAGATCCAAGTATTTTAGGTCTGAAGAGTGATTTATTAGCGTACACTCCTTCAGGATTCTTAGGAGCATTAGTAGCCGGGTTCTTAGCTGGTGGAATAATCCACGTACTAAAATTGCGTTCAGCTGGATGCCTCGTTCATTAGATGGTATTAAACCAATCTTCCTATTCCCTATCTTAGGATCACTAATTATGGGATTATTAATGATTTTCCTAATTAACGCACCGATGGCAAGTGTTATGGAAGGATTAAAACACTTTATTGAAAGTCTTAACGGAAGCGGTAAATTCATCCTTGGATTCGTAGTAGCTGCGATGATGGCTATCGACATGGGAGGTCCAATTAACAAAGCTGCTTATGTAACAGGTACAGCTCTATTAACATCTGCAGGAGCAGCAGGAAGTGATGTAATGGCTGCGGTTATGATCGGTGGTATGGTACCGCCATTAGCAATCGCCGTATCAGCAACAATCAACAAAAATATCTGGCCAAAAGCTCAACGTAGTGGAGCATTAGTAAACTACGTAATGGGATTATCATTCATTACAGAAGGAGCTATCCCGTTTGCTGCAAGTAACCCAGCACGCGTTATTCCACCGTTATTCATCTCAAGTGGTATCGCTGGAGCGCTAAGTATGACTTTTGGTGCTGTATCAAAAGCTCCTCACGGAGGAATTTTCGCTATCGCAGCGGGTGCGGTAAGTAACCCACTTATGTACTTATTAGCTTTAGTAATCGGAGCAGTATTAGGTGCATTACTATTAATCGCATCACTAAGCTTCGGTAAAAAGATAGTAAAATAATTTTTAGTAAGACATAATATTATAAGAAAATATCTAAAATAATAAAGCTGTTGAAGTTTCGAGATTTAGTTCTCGAGACTTTGGCGGCTTATTTTTATGGATTTTAGAAGAGTTCTAAATAGGAAAAGGCTACTATTTGTTACTGTGATTTTTGAGTAAGAAATTATTCAAAATATATAGACTTTTTATAAGAAACTTTTAGATAATATATTTTGTATTGTTAAAATGTGTTTTCGTTAGAAAACAAAGGTAGTTTGGAGTATAATGAAGGTAAAGAGTTATCAGGGATTATGAAAAATTAAATTAATTATGAAAAAAATAATAAATAGGGAGGTTTCCGAAAATGGAAAACATAAGACATAAAAACACACGACCAATGATGGATTTAATGGCGAAAAAATATTTAGCGATACAGAAATAACCGCGGAATTTATTCGTGATATTTTAGAATTACCAGTCGAAAGTGTAAAAATATTAGAAGGAACGCAGATACACGTAACAACTGGTAAAATTTTACCAAATTTCACGACACAGGTAGATGTACTTGCGGAATTAAATGATAAAACACAAGTTGTCATAGAAATTCAAGTAGCTATGCAGGTTGATTTTTATAAAAAGATTGTGGAATAGAGTCAGTTAAGAGAAAGATTAATATAAAAAAGTTCTAAATTAATAATTAGGCGCAGTGGTTTATTGACATCCAAATTCGCTTTAAAAGCTTTTTGGATGTCTAATAACCTGTGCGGGGGCAACTCGACAAAATCGATTTCTATGAAATCACGATTTTTGAGTTGCTCCCAGGTATCTCAAAACTTAGACGAGTATAAAAAAGAAGGGATAGAGACACATTATCTATCTCAAGAATTAATACCCGTCTACGCTGTAGCGATAACAGAAGAAAATTACTTCGAAGATGACAGAGCGATTCACAATTTTAGTTTAAGAGATAGTGAAACAAAAGAAGAACTAAAAGTTAGAGTAAAAGGAATAGAGGAGAAAAGAAATCTAGTACAAATAGCATTCTTAGAGTTAAAAAAATACAAGCCAGAGATGAAAGCAAGTTATAATAAAGTGCGTTGGATGGAATTATTTGGTAACAAACCATTTACACACCAACCAGGGAAGATAATAACGAAGGCGGACAGAATACTAGATGTAAAAGAGTGGAATAAGGAGGATAAAGCTATGTTTGATGAATACATAAGAGCTTGGGATGGTTGGAATGCTCATTTAGCATATGTGAAAGAAGCGAAAGAACAGGCGTTAGAACAAGGAATTGAACAGGGACTTCAACAAGGACTTCAACAAGGGCTTCAACGAGGACGAGAAGAAGGTATCGAAGAGGGGAGATTAGGTACACTGATAGATTTAGTAAAAAAAGGTGTAATAACAAAAGAGTATGCGTGTGAAGAACTAGGAGTGTCTGAGAAAGAATTCGAAAAATACCTATAGTTTAAATGGTAAAATAATGCTTAAACCAAGTTGCAATATCACCGTAAACTTCAAAAGAAACTATTGAAAATTCATTCAGAATATAACGTAAGAACAAAGGACAGGAAGTAAAATTGTTACTATCTGTCCTTTTGAATTATAGATAATTAAGTTTCAGTCATGAAAATACTGTATAGTTTTGAATAATGTCTCGATCTTTAAAAGTTAGATGAAAGAAATAGCTTTTTGAGATTGATATTTTTTGCGAATAACCTTAAATAGTGTTTAAAAAGCATTGAAAATATAGTAAAACTAAAATTAGGGATAGATAATAGTAAATAAATGAGAAGTAATTTATTGTAAATGTTTAAAAATTAAGTGTTGAATTTTTAATATATTTTTGGAACATATAATTTATAAAAGTAGATGATGTTTCAAAATTCATTTTTAAAAAGTGTAATAAAGATTTCTATCACTATAGGATTTCTTGAAAGGAAAAATTTCTAAAAAATATTTTAATTGCTTAATAAAAGTAGGTGTAAATAGTTGACATGAACCATATAAAGTTTTATAATTTAGAAGAAAAGTTTTATAATTTAGAAGATAAATTATAAAACTATCAGCAAGTTTTTATATAAGTAATTTAAAAATAATTGTAGGATTATAAAATACAATATTTTGTGTAGAGAATTTTGTAATAAAAGTAATTTTTATATAACGAAAATTCTCTCGAGGAAAGAGGTGTTTTTAGCTAAAATTATACAATGAACATGAGAAAAGTGAGGAAAGATTAATGTTTAAGAACGAGAGGAAAGAAAAGTTTTCATTAAGAAAGTATAAAGATGGACGCACTGATTCGAAACTAATCGGAGCAACATTATTAGTAGGTATGGGATTGTTAGCTAGTGGTGGAACAGCTTTAGCTAATGTAAGTTCAAACGGTACAGACACAGCAACAGTAGTAAGTGACACTTCAAAAGTAGCCTCTACATCAGCTACAATATTCACAGATGATACAACTTCTAAAACTGTAAAAGTGGATGCTGTATTAGGAAAAGATATAGCTGAACCAACAAAAGCGAATCATAACACAGGTGATGTAGACGGTAATGACACAGTAAACTTCAAAACAGAAGCAACTGTAAATTATAAACTAGAATCTGATAAATCTGAATTAATTCCAACAGAAACCGTAAAAGTAGGAGAAGGAACAGTAACAACTCCTTATGATAAAAAAGGAATTGCTTACGATACAGACGGTAAAGACTACCGTAAATCAACTGTATCCAAAACAGGAGATGCTGTTACAGAAGCTACTGGTAAAAAAGAAACAGTAGAAGCAAATAACAAAGTTTATGAATACGTACGTTCTGAAGTAGAGGGTGCTGATAAAGCAACTTACGATAAAACAAGCTTCAACAACATCGAAGCAAGAGTATCACCAGAAGGAATGCACAATAAACTAGGAGAAATCGACTATACAAAAACAACAGGAAAGGTTTACCTAGTTGAAGAAACTGCCGATGGACAATACGGAAAATTCGTAGAAGCTAACGGAGTAACGAGCGATGAAGACGCAGTAGCTAAATGGAAAGCTGGTCAAGAAAATGCTAAAGACTTCACTAAAGAGAATGTAACCCTTCAAGAAGGAGATACAATTCTTGTGATGGATAAAGATACTTATGCGGTGGGTGATAGTAAGAAAGTAACAACTACCAAAAAATATAGTACGCAATCGTTTGAGTTAGAATTGCCTTCGAATGAAGAAGAAACGAAAGTTAATTCCTTAGAGACTTACTTGTTAAATCCTAAAGAGATTACAGCTACTGAATTTTATAAAGCAGGTGCTGATGGAGTGTTTGGAACTGCAGATGATGTGGCAATAAGCAATGTAACAGAAATTTATAAACTAGGCAATGATTATGAAGGTTATAATAAAAATGATTTCTTTAAAGCAATAAAAAAAGCGGATGCAGAGTTAGTGAATGCTACACCAGTTGATATCCTAAAAAATGACTATCATTATTATTACTATCAATTATTAAAATTTGCTAAAGAAAAAGCTAAAGAGTTTGAAGATAGCAAAGGTTTGAAGGAAGTTGAAGCAGCTACAGAAAAATTGAATAAATTGGTAGAAGCTCAAGCTTTAGATTATGCAAATAATGGATATGATATAGGTTATATCAGAAAAGCAGATGGTGGAATCGAATATGGTTATCATCCTTCACAACTGAACTATGATACGACAGAAAAATACTCTAGTAGAGCTATTGAAAAAGCAATTGGTGATTTCACAGTCAAACAAGAGAAGTCAACTAAACAACGCGACGGAAATATTTTAAAAACTACAACGATTATAGATGAATATAAATATCTGTCGGATGATGACAACTTTTATACTGCAACTTTTGGATTATATAGAACAACTAAAATTAAATATGACGTAGTTGCTACGAAAGAAGAAATTACGCAGAATCTTATTGAAACAATTCCAAGTGATCAGGAAATTGCTGAATTAACTAAAAAAGGAACGATAAGTATTGCAGAAGACGGGACAGTTACAGTAGCATCACCCGAAGAGCTTGTGGAATTTAAGGTCTATAAGGATTTTACGGAAGAAGAAATAAAAGAAAAAGATGGGCTTTATGAGAATGAAGGTGGTAACTTCTTTAGTGCTAAAGAAATAACAGCTAATAATACAACTACCTTCACAACAAAAGAAGTTATCACACCAATTCGCGCTTATAAAGTAATGAGTGAAGCAAAACCAGTTGTAACTCACTACTATAACTTGAAGATTACAAGAGAAGAAGCAGGAACTGCAACAGCTACTAAACAAGGTAGTGTTGTTATCAAGTATGTCACAACTGATGGAAAACCATTAAAATCAGAAACTGATAAAGAAAATGTAACTTTAGAAACAAAAACGATTGTAAGCTTATATTCAGGTGAAACAAAAGTAGATGAACGTACAGATGTTGCAACTGTAGAGCAAAACTACGATACAACTCCAAAACAATATCCAACATTAGTAGATGCTGATACTGGATTCACATATGAGTATGTAGGTCTAAAACAAGATTCTCCAGCTGCTAGTGGTAAAGTCGTAGAAGGAAGAACAGAGGTTGTTTACGAATACCGTCTAGTAAGTGAAGAAGAGAAAACTCCATCTAAATCAGAAGTTACAAAAACAGGTTCTGTTGATGTGAAACACGTTGTGATCAACGAAGATGGAACGTTAAAAACATTAAAAGAAACAGAAGTAGTGAAGAATAATGTTCCTCTAGAGTATGAAGACACTTATGTAACTTACTCAAAAGGAGTAAAAGTATCTGAACGTAAAGAAAAACGCACAGTTACGGAAAGATATGATACTACTGATAAACAATACTCAACGCTAAAAGATGAAGCTACAGGTTTAGTTTATAAATATGTAGGATTAACATCTGACTCAGCTCCAGCAACTGGTGATGTAACTGAGGGTGAAAAACACGTAATTTACAGCTACACACTTGATAAACAAGAAGAAACAACACCATCTAAAGTAGTTGAGACTAAAGGTTCTGTAGTTGTTAAATTCGTAGATGCTAATGGTAATGAAATCAAAGATGCTGAAAATGTAGTAACAGATGCTGTTGTTAAAACAACGAAAACTTATGCTACTAAGTCAGGTGATGTAGTTCTATCAACTCGTGATGAAGTTACAAATCACGATGTAGATTACAGTACTGAAAGCAATAAAGTACAAACAATCATCACAGCAGGTGGTAAGAAATATACGTTCTATCGTGTATTACCAGTAGATACTAAATTCAATAACGTAACAGAAGAAACTGGTAAGGTGAAAGAAGGAACAACAACGGTTGTTTATCAATACGATGAAATTATCCCAGTTGATCCAAATAAACCGAATAATAATACTCCAAATACTCCGAACCCAGGAGACGGAACACCAAATGATCCAAACAAACCAACTCCTCCGAAACCAGGAGATGGAACACCAAATGATCCAACAAAACCAAATGACAATACTCCGAACACTCCAAAACCAGGAGACAAGATTCCAAACGATCCACAAAATCGTACATATGAACAGTTAGGAGTATTAAAAGAAGTAAAACGTAATATCACTTATGTTTACGAAAATGGACCGAAAGCAGGACAAGAAGCAAGTACACCTGTTAATCAAAATGCACGCTTCACAAGAACTGCAGAAATCAACAGTAGAACTGGTGAAGTAGTATACACAAGCGAATGGACTAAAGAACAAAAACTTGCTGAAGTAGTATCACCAAAAATTGATAAATACTCTGTAGACAAAGAAAAAGTAGCGGAATTATCAGTAACGCACGAATCTACTGATAGTAGTGAAGTTGTTAAATATCGTGAGAATCCAGATACTATTGACCACGATGCAGATAAAGACAAAAAAGGAACGGTAATTGTTAAATTCGTTGATGAACAAGGAAACGAAATAGCTACGCCAGTAACTGTAAAAGAAAATGCTATTGTAGAAAAAGCAACAACTAAAGTTTATGCAGATCGTGATGCAGAAACAACATACACAGTAACAAATGAAGAATATAGCACAGTAGGAAATCGTAAAGAAACAATAGAATTTAATGGTAAGAAATATGTTTACCAACGAGTACTACCAGTGTCAACAACTCTAGGAAACTCAGATAAAGAATCAGGAAAAGTTCCAGAAGGAACAACAACGGTTATTTATCAATATGCAGAAGAAGTAGATCCATTCATTCCACCGTTACCACCAACAGTGGAAGTACCGGGATTTGAAGGAAAAGTAGATGACGCTGAAAAAGATAAAAAAGGAACAGTAATCGTTAAATTTGTAGATGTTAATGAAAACACCCTTGCATCAGATGTCCTTGCAAAAGATAACGTAGTAGTAGAAAAAGCAAGTACTACAATCGCAGGAGACAAGGCAGAGACTACATACACTGCGACAGGTGAAGAGTATGCAGTAACAGCACCTCAAACAATCGAAGTGGATGGAGTGACATTCAAACTAAGACGTGTTCTTCCAGCTTCTGACAAGTTCAATAATACTGTAGAAGAAAAAGGATTGGTTAAAGAAGGGGTTACTACCATTGTTTACCAATATGTAATGCAAATAGGAGCTCCATCGGTAGAAAAACCAGAACACGAAGGTGGAGTAGTACCGTTAGATCCGCCAACAGTGGATAAACCAGAATATGAAGGTGGAATAGTACCGTTAGATCCACCAACAGTGGATAAACCAGAATATGAAGGTGGAATAGTACCATTAGATCCACCAACGGTAGATAAGCCGGAATATGAAGGTGGAATAGTACCGTTAGATCCACCAACGGTGGATAAACCAGAGCTAGATATCCCAGAAGAACCAGCTCCAGCACCGCAGCCTGAAACAAAACCGGAACCAAAAACACCTGGAAAAGAGAATATCCCAGGTCAACCAGGAGCATCAGCGCAGGTGAAACGTTTAGCAAACACAGGTAGCGAAACAAATAATATGGCGGCTGTAGGATTCGCAGCATTAGTTGCGGGAATAGCTCTTGCAGTGAGAAAACGTCAAAGAGAAGAATAATTCTTTGTAAAAACTGAAAATTAATGATGGAAACGACTGAAATATCAATATTTACATTGGTATTTCGGTCGTTTTGTACAATCTGAGGATTTCGACTCTTTGTTAAGTTCGGAGCATGGGAAAAGATCGCTCTAGAAATCTAGGTGGAATTCTGCTGCTTAGATTTTTTAAAAACAATTGAGTTTTTAGAGAGAGACGATTTATTAAATCTGAGACGCTGATGAGCTTTATTAGAAGTTAAGTGAAAGTTGATTAAGTACATAAGTTCTCGATTAACATAGCTAATATTAGTTTGACTACCATATTTTTGCATGATAAAATTATTTATGATTATTACGTAGTGTAGAGGTAGTTAAAAAGAAAAGAGAGGAGTGTGTTTATGAATATAATTTTTTGTACATCACCGTTTCAAGTTTTAATAGCTAAAGAGATTGCGAGGACAACTGGAGAACAATTTATAGGAATCTATCAAAGAATGTCCAATGATGATAGGCAAAAAATATACGCTGAGAAAATGTCTGAATTTTGCGAAGATACTCTATTTATAGAAGATGAAAGCTGGGGGCGTGAACTTAGAAAAAAACTAGAGAATGTTAAGGTAGAAAAGTTCTATCTTGCTAGTTTAGATAATCCGATTGCTTTAGGTATATTCATTTTTGCACCTATGCAGCTTTACACTTTTGATGACGGTAGTACGTCGTTAATAACGCCAAACATGTATACTGTAAATTCAAGTAGAGTAGTATCACACAACGGCATGACCTTAGAAAATGTTATAGAATTGTCACAAGGACATTATACAATATTTGATACAAATACAATTTTTCCAACTTCAAAACTTATAAAAATGAATTTCAATGTAGAACCGGATGATTTTAAGCGGGCTAATAACGGGAAAACAGTTAAAGTGTTTTTAGGACAGCTCTTAGGTTCTTCTATAGATGATAAAGACATTAAACTTACAGAAAAATTGACTAACAAAGCTGTAATCAATTTGGGAGATATCTTATATTATCCTCATCCGCGAGTTCCTTTGAATATAGAAAATGCTACTACAGTAGCTACCAAATTTTGCTTTGAAGAAGAAGTTTACAGATTGTTGGCTGAATACGAATTTGTTGAAGTATATGGTTTTTACTCTACGTCATTCGTTTTGATAAAAGATATTCCAGGTGTTAGTGTGAAAAGTTTTAGAACATTCTTAACAACGAACGAAGCGCAGATATTTAGTGATTTAGGGATAGAGTGTATAGATTTATCTTCGTCAGACACTGCTGTAGATATTATTATGCCGGTTTATAATAGTGAGGAAACGGTGGCTGTAGCTATAGAATCAGTACTGAATCAAACTCACAACAACTATAGATTAATTATTGTAGATGATGGCTCGACTGATGAGACAGAAGCTGTATGCAAAAAATATTTAGAAGATAATAAAGTGATATATCATAAAATTGAACATGGAGGAATTTCAAAAGCCCTTAATGCAGGTATTTCTCTCGTAACTGCCAAATATATCGCAAGACAAGACTCTGATGATGAATGGATGCCGTGGCATTTGGATTTTCTTCTTAATGAGATAGACTCAAATCCGAAGTTGGATATAATTAGTTCGAAAGTTATAGAAGATGAGAATAAGATTCCTGGAGGTATAAGAAGGAATAACTTTAATACTCTATCGGGAGAAAAATTATGGTTAATTTTAGCCTATAGGAATGTTTTCAATCATTCTACTGTCATTTTCAAAAAAGAAGCTTACGAAGAAGCGGGAAGATATGATTCAGAATTTGATGGATTTGAAGATTGGCATTTGTGGGCTCGTATGGTAACGAAAGATAATGCTTTGGTGCTAAATACGGTAACAGCATATTATAGGCTGTCTGATTCATATAGAAAAATGATGATTTTTAGAAATAGGTTGGCAAGGAGTCGCGGATTAAAATTAGAAGATGTGATGAGGTAATAGATGACAAAAGTATTTACGATAAAAGAAGGCGTGCCGTTTAATATATATGGATTTGAGAGAAGTCAATTGGCACGTCAGGATATTTTTAAACAAATAGGTGTTGATCAGCAGTTAGTTGTTACGAATTTATCTATTTTTGTACCTAACTTTGTGGAAACTCTTAAAGACTTGGGATTTGAAAATTTTTATCATGTTATTTTCGAAAAATCCGATATAGCACGAGACGAACCTAGTGTCGATAAAAGTTTTACTGAGACATTGGAAGACATATCAAAAGTAGAATATACTAAAGAAGGCTTCGTAGGTCTTGTTCATTACAAAAATGGAAATATAGAATGCTACACTTCGCAACTATTATATAGATATATTCCGAAAACTAATGAATTTACCCTTTATGGTAAAAATGGGGTGGTGCTGGAAGGTAATGTTTCGGAAAGTTACCATAAATATTATGTAAAGAAAACAGGAGAATTTTTGTCGCAGTGGCAGCTCGTGAGTGAATACTTGGTAGAAAATTCAACGGTAGATGATAGGTTCATTATAGATATGGTTAATGAATACCCGCTGCAACTTAGAAAATTTTTCCAAAATACAGGAAGAGAATTATTTGCGTATACGCATTATAATATATTAGCTCCATTCATGAAATTTGTATTGCAAGGGTGGTGTACTAACCTTGTGGCGAGTCCAGTCTTGGAAAGTAGACTCGGAAGTAATCAGGTAAAATTTTTACCACCGATGTATGTAGAAGAAGTTGAAGAAAAAGTATATACAAGAGTAAAAGACTGGTGCATAGTTGGGAATATGACGATAGTAAAAAAATGTGAATTAGCGATAGAAGCGTTTAGAGAAACGCCGGGTAGTACGCTAACTATCTATGGAAATCTACCAAAAGGATACAAAGAAGAAAATCTGCCGGAAAATGTTAAATTCGCAGGTTTTATACCAAAAGTTCCATATGAAAAGCATGAAGGATATATTTCTTGCTCACTTAGTGAGTGTTTTGCTAATGCAGCGGTAGAAGCATCATCAAGAGGGTTGGTCTGCCTACTTTCGAATGTGGACTTAGCACATAAATATTATGCAAGTATCTGCGATAATACAAGAACATTTAATTCATTAGAAGAATTAGTGGAATTACTTGAAAAATATCAAAAAGAAGATGAATATACATCTTCGATATTTGCAAGAGAGTATTTGAAAAGTAATCTTGTAGAAGATTATAAGAGAGTTCTGAAACTATAATAAAAATAGCTATAAGAAAGAAATATTCTAGTTTTATTGAATGGTTTTATAAAGAAAACTATCTGATGTAACTTAGTATTCTGAAAACAGTTCATAATCAGAAAATGATGGAAAATGTAATTTTAATATTTCAAAAAGAAAAAAATATTATTGAAAAATATAAAGATGTCCTTGGAAGTTATTATCTTGGGATATCTTTTTTCAAAAAATAAATAAAATTAATTTTATGTGAACTAATTAATGGATAAAATGGTCTATAGTAAGAGATTGATTGAATTAAAGCGATTGATATGATAAAATTATAATGATATTTTGTTATCTAAAAATTATTAGTAATTTTTCATGTGTCTTTTATAGAAAGAAAAAGTACGAATTTAAAGGGAAAAATAATATTATCAGAGAAATAGTATCGTAATAGAGGTAAGGTATATGTTGAAAAATAGTAAGAAAGAGAAATTTTCATTAAGAAAATACAAAAATGGTCGAACTGACTCTAAATTAATAGGAGCTGTGGTAATACTGGGACTTTCTATGCTTGTTGGTGGTGGAACTGCTTTTGCGAATGTGACTTCAGGAGATAGAAGTGAAACAACAGTTGTAACGGGAGCAGATAATGAGCGTGTTACAGACAAAATATCAGCTAGTAATAAAACAACTTTTACAGATGATAAAAATCCCACTAAGAAAGTGACCGTAGATGCTGTTATTGGAAAAGTAACTTTCTTACCAAAAGTAAATGAACATTTTGGGGATCCTGATGGGACAGACAGAGTTAATTTTTCAAAAAAAGCTACGGTTAACTATTTATTAGAAGAAGATCGTTCTAAAATAACAGAATCTAAAATTTATGAAGAAAAAGGAAATGTTTATACAAACTATGATAAAAAAGGCATTTCATACGATACAGATGGTAAAGCTTATAGAGGATCGGGGATAGAAAGAACTGGTAGTGGAATTAATGAAAACACAGGTAGAGAGTTCCAGCTTGAAGCTAATAACAAAGCGTATAGTTTGGTGCGTTCAGAAGTAGTAGATAAAGAAAAAGCCGTTTATGAAAAAACTCGTTTTAATAATATAGATGTTTCTGTGTCTCCTGAAGGAATGCATAATTATTTGGGAGAAATTAATTACGGTAAAATTACAGGAAAAGTCTACTTAGTAGAAGAAACAACTGACGGACATTACGGGAAGTATGTAGAAGCATCGAACATCAACAGTGATGAAGAAGCGGTGAACGCGTGGAAAAATGGGCAAGCAACTGCTAAAGATTTCACGAAAGAGAATGTAACTCTTAAAGAAGGTGATACAGTTCTTGTGATGGATAGAGATACATATGCTCATGGTAGTGGTACAAGAACTGTTAATACGATTAATTATAGAAGAGAAATAGTTCCTGCAACACCAGAGTACAATAAAACTGAACCGTATGTCAGAGAAGAAGGGATTCAGGGATATCCATCTTATGCGTTTTGGGACCAACCTTTAACTGGAGAGTATCCAACAATAGGAGAGGATAAAATCTTCGGAACAGCAGATGACGGTAAAGTTACGTTTAATAATGAAACTAGTTTATTTTATTCTAATAGTTCAAAAGATTTTCCACCTGGAATAACTAGTTCAAAAGTCCATGACTTTAAAAAAGAATCTTTAAGAGAAATTCTTGAGGTTATGCATTCTGAAGTATATGGTATATTAGAATATTTCAATCAAAATGCAAAAAGTGATGAGGAAAAACAAGATTTAAAAACGAGAAAAGCTAAGCTTGATGAGAATATCGCAAATACGATAGAGATGATTAAACAAAACAATATTGATATAGCGATAGAATCAGACCGTGGGATTATGTTTTTCCAGCAAAATAAAGAAGCTCTTAAAAATTTAAGAAAGCAAATTGAAGATGGGCAACATGTATTAGATGATTTATCTGTTTACGTGGATTCTACTCAAAGAATTGTTGATCAGTATGATAATCATACTGATGTGACAGAAACGAAGAAAAATTATTTAAAATTTGGGTTTGATAGAGGTATACAAAAAGGTTATATACTATCATATCATAAAGATGCCGAACCGGAACACTATAGCGATTGGGAAAAAGTTAATCCTGAGATTGAGAGTAGAGAAGACTCTGTGTATGCGAATAAAGGTGTTGTAACTATTTCTGATGATTTGAGTAAAATAAAAGTTGTGAATGCAGATTCAACTACTAAAGAGACGGAGTTTGCTAAACAAGTGGTAACAACAAGAGAAGAAACAGATTATGTTGTTACGGAGATTATCGCACCTGTTCGTGCATATAAAGTAATGGGTGAAGGTGCACCTGTCGTAAATCATTATTATAGAATGGTAACAAGTCGTGCTATGATTCCGTCACATGTTCGTGATGAAAAAGTAGGGACACTGACGGTTCAATATGTATCGAATACTGGAGAAAAATTGAGAAGTGATGTAGTTTACGAAGTACCTTATGAGATTAGAAAAATATATGATGTTGTTTCAGGGAAGACGAAAGTAGGAGAAGAAAGTGTTGTTGAAAAATTAACGCCCGTTTATGATACGACTCCAGAGAGATTAGATACAATTATAGCGGATAAAACAGGGTTTACTTATGGATTTGATGGACTTGCTTTAGATTCTGCACCTGAAACAAGTGTATTCGATAAACCTCAAGTGATTGTTAAATATGTTTATCGCTTAGTAAGCAAAGAAGAACCAAACCCTGTAGAAAAAGAGGTAAAAGGTTCTGTAGTTGTTAAGTATGTGGATGCTGAAGGAAATGAAATAAAACCGGCAGAAACTCTAGTAAAAGATGCAATTCTAAGAACAACTTACACATATACTACAAAATCAGGGGATAAGGTTGTCTCGACTCGAGACGAAGTAAGAGATTGGTCGATACCAGATTACAATGCTAAAGATAAATGGTTGGAAAAAATCACAGCATTGGACGGTAAAAACTATAATTATCACGGAATCTATGCTGTTTCTGATAAATTCAATAATACGACAGCAGAAACGGGAAAAGTAGTGGAAGGAATAACTACCATTGTCTACCAATATGATCTTGTAAAACCAAGCTGGGAAGTGCCGACAGATTCACCGATAAGAGAAGTACCGGAGTATGAAGGAGGAGTGTCGCCGATAGAACCACCGATAAGAGAAGTACCGGAGTACGAGGGAGGAGCATCGGTAGTAGCTCCTCCAATATTGGATCTTCCAGAGTATAAGGGAGGGGCATCGGTAGTAGCCCCGCCGATATTGGATCTTCCAGAGTATAAGGGAGGGGCATCGGTAGTAGCCCCGCCGATATTGGATCTTCCAGAGTATAAAGGGGGAGCATCGTTGATACTTCCACCAGTATTAGAAGTGCCAGAATATAGGGGAGGATTGCAGGGAGCGGCAACTTCATCACTTGGCGCTGTAGAATTACCTACAGTAACTGTAGGTAGATCTGGTGATATTCCTAATCCTAGATACCAACTGCAAGGTTTACCGACGATTGAAAGGTTAGAGGAGAGTGTTGAGCAACTTGGGATGAAAAATATAAAAAAATCAGAAGCATTACCTAATACAGGCAGTGGGACATCTAACACGGTTTCTCTTGGGTTTATGATTATGCTATCAGGAATAGCGATGGCGGTGAAAAAACGTCAAAAATAGATGTGTAAAGATTATTCTTTAAAAAATAAAGTAAATAGATTACTTAGAAAGAATTTATATATTATTGTGGATGCATTTCGCGTTGTGCGAGATGTATCCTTTTTGTAATTTATACGAAGGAGTTTTTTTGTTTAGATTTAATTAAGAAAAGTTAAAATCAGAATATGAAAAATTGAGTTCTAAGCTTATGTCTATCTATTACTTTGGAAAAAATATATAAAACGTGTTGATTATAGCGATTCAGTTATTTTCAGAAACCTATGGTTGCTGAATGATGAGAAATTACAGAAATAAACAAAAACACAACTAACAAATTTAAGTTAAATAAATTACAAAAATTACAAAAATATAAAAATATAATATGTCTTGGAGATATTTTTTATCGTTAGTGTTATAGATGGTGAAGGTTCATAGATTATGTTAATATAACGTTTTAGACGATGATTAAAGAGGGATTTAAATAATTCTTTAAGTTTGTGAATGTAAATATTATTTTATTTAAAAGGTAAGGATTTGCTTTTATGGTAATATATAGGTAGAAAACATGAAAATAATTGATAATAATACGATTTTATATTATAATTATAGTATCTTATAATATGCTGAAATGATAGTCTTTATCAAATGTAAATGACATTTGAAAAATAATGATGACGATTTAAATAAAGTGTAAAAATATTTATAGATAAAATTAAAAAAATATTAAGTTTAATTTTTCTTGTTTTTATAAAAAAATAAGGCAGTTTTTTAAGTCAGTTTAAGGTCTATTTTGTAAGATGATACAATACAGTTATTATGGTTTTTATTCAAAATAAATTATTGTGAAAAAAAGCAAAGGAGAAATACATGTTTAGTAAAAATAATACAAAAATGAATAGTAGACGTGAATGCGAAAAGTACAATCAGTACGGAATTAAAAAATTCAATGCTGGTGCTGCTTCAGTATTAATCGCGTCTGGGTTCTTCTTTCTTGGAGGAGCTGCACAAGCTGCAGATTTAGCTTCTAAGCAAGAGTCTAACGTAGAAAACGTTACTGGAAATGACAAAGTATCGTCTGACTCGGATAAAAAGTCAGAAGAAGCCCCGTCAACAGTAGCAAATACAACAACTGCTAAAGAAGAAACTCCGAAAACGGAAGTGAAAGTAGAAAAAGCAGTAGTAAACAAATCTAAACTACAAGAGAAAATTGATAAGTTAAACGACTTATTCGTTACTCTTGCAGGACGTGACCTATCAGAAACTCAACAAAAATTAACAGTTGATGCTGCAAAAGAACTTAATAAGGCAAAAGACCTTATCGTAGTTGAAAATGCAACTCAAGCTCAAGTAGATGCTCAAACGGTCGCGTTAGAAAACTCAATAAGTTTCCTTAACAAGTCTCTAGAAGCGACAAAAGCTGAAGAAAACAAATCGGAAGTTAAAAAAGAAGACAAGAAATCTGACAAAGAAGTAGCTAAAGAAAACCTGGAAAAAACAGTTTCAGAAGCGAAAGTAATTAACCAAACGGCAAAATTATTCTCAGAGAAAGCTGGAGCAGTAACAGCAGAAGCTAAAAAAGAAATTAAAGCTGTAGTAGATGCTGCAGAAAAACAAATTGCGAAAGCTCTAGAAGTATTCAACTCTGATTCATCTACAAAACAAGATTCAGAAAAAGAACGTAAAGAATTAGAAAGAGCTATCGAAGCTGTTTATGCTACGATGAAACGTGCAGGACACAAAGGTGAAATCGAGGGATTATTAGATGGTACTACTGGTACAACAACTGGTGCTAGAAATAATCCGCCAGCAGAATTAACGCCAGTAGTTAATGCGGAAGACTTGACTGATTCTGAAGTTGCAGCGATTATTAAACAAATCCGTACATCGAACCCAGGATTAACAAATGAAGATGTTGTTACAGTTAACAAAACAAGAGGATCGCAAGCGGCTGGTTTTACAACTATTACTTATGCAGATGGTTCAGGATCTGTAACATTTGAACCAGGGCAAGTAATGGTTGCATCTGCAGGGATTAAGAATCTTGAACAATTATCAAGTTCTATTAACTGGTTCAACTTTGCGTCAGCAACAATCACTTATAGAGATGGTACAGTAGCTTCTCCGGTGCGATACTACGAGAACACAACTGCCACACCAGACGGAAGATTGTATAAACAATTAGATGCGAATACTGGTACAACAGGACGTACATTAGAGGGGTACTTCTCAATGTACCGCGATGTAACATTAGGAAGAAATTACACAGTTGATGGAGTTCTTTACGCTAAAGGAACTAAATTAAAATCAACAGATGATGCATTCTTAAAAATGGGTATCGCTAAGTATGAACAACATATTTATTATAGTGGTGGTAAGCAAGGGGAAACAAATGTAAGAGTTCCGAATGCTGGTAACCCTACAACATATACAACTAAGAAATTAGGGGAAATTTACGAAGTATTACAAGTGGGGATGAAATTCGACGTACCTACTCGTGTTGAAGGATATCGATTAAGTGCCACTGTTTCTAAACTAGCTCCGAAAGAAGTAGCTACAGATCCTCAAAAAGGACAAGGAAATAGATTAAGATATTATACAAATGGTGTGAATGGTAAAAACACTACAGATACAACTGCTGTCTATGATATTGTTGATGCTCCAGACGGTGGTGGACGTGGTGTTGATGTCCTATTAACAACACAAGATAAAACGAACAGTTATCTTCGTAAAGCTGGGATTGAAACAACTTACCGTGAAAGAAGAGAAGGAGACTCTGAAACAAACCCAACAGGAACGAAACGTGAAGGATTAACAGCGTTTAGTTCATCACGTGACCATGCGAACTTTGGGGTTTCATTATACTTAGAAGCGACTTATAATGGACAACTTGTTCCAGTAAATGCCGTTGTGGCGGACGCCGATGAATCAGGTCTTCGTGAGTATTCTCAATTCGAAACAGACGGTGGAGCTTGGGAAAAACTTATGGAAATCCATTGGGACAACCGTAGACTAGATAATAACGGAGATGCTATTGTCGATGGTAATGGAACATCAATCCTAGTAGATAAGAATGGAAAAGCTTATGTTGATAGTGCAGGGAATCCAATGTTTATTAATAAATATTGGCAAACTACTAGAGAAGATGTTGTAACAAACGGCATAACTGAGGCTAAATATTACTTAACTACTGCATCAGGAGCGAAAGTTCTTGTATCAGAAAAAGATAATCTTCCGGTATTAGATGCGGAGGGGAATCCTACCATTTTAGATTCTACTGGAACACGAATGACTACTACAAAAGATGGAATGTTCCAAGATGGATACATTGGTAAAGATGATAACAATCAAAATGTATTTAAAATAGGTAGCACTAATGGTATCAAAGTTCGTCAAGTGTTAGATGCTGAAGGACGTCCAATCTTACGAGGTGGTACAATGCCTGGTTTAGCAGCGTTTATCCTACCAAGTGGTGTTAAAACAACTTCATTAGAAGTAGTTAATGGTAAGAAGAAACTTTTCGATACTACAGATGGAAGACATGTTGAAATTACACGAGATTTCTATGGTAACTCTATCTTATGGACTGATGGTTCGGTAGATGCAAGGGTTTCTGCTACAGATACATTAAAATTCTCAAACCCTAATAAGAAACCTGTTAAATTAACAACAGCAGGTGATATTGGAGACATGAGAGATGCAGGATATAATCCATCTGAATGGGTAAGTCCATCAGCTTACGGTAATAAAACATTTGGTTCATTCTCTACAGCTGTTGGAGATGGATATAGATTACCAATCGGACTGACAGAAGGTGTAAGTAACTTATCATTCTATGGTAACTCAACAAGTTCTGTGTCAGGATTTATTGGATTTGTCGTAACAGATGGTGGAGATGCTCCGAAATCTTATGGAAGTGCTAAACACATAATCGGTAACTTTAATAAAGTAGAAAATAACCAAGAGGTTACAGCAACACAACCTTATTTAGGTGATCAACCAGGTGATCCAGACTTCCGTTCAACTGCAAATGAAAAATCAGGAGACTGGGTACTTGATGACCTTGTAATGACAAACAAATATGTTGAAAAAGAACTTGGTGCGGGAGAAACAGATCCTACTAAACAAGTAAAAGTAACGAACCAAAAAGGTGATACAGGTACATTTATTGTTACAGATAGTGGAAATGCTGTAATTAGAAAAGAAGATGGTACGCAAGTAGCTGTAAACCAAGGTGATGTACTTACAACACCAGATCCAGTAACTAACTTACCAATGATTGGTATTTACAATTCAACTACTAAAAAACTTGGTGTTGGAGCAATCCCTGATGAAGGTGAAGCACAATTACTTGATCCAGATGCAGTAGATAATACTGGTAAGAAAATTAAAGGTGAATATACGCTTCGTCAAGCAAGTGATACTGAATATGTTCTTTACGGAGTTAAAGCTAACCCTGGTGTAAATAATAAAGAAGCATATTTACGTGGATGGGTAGATTTTAACGGAAATGGTAAGTTCGATGTGGATGAAGCATCAGAATTAATCAAAGTAACTCCAGGTCAAAAAACATATGATGTTAAATTCAAAAATGTAGCTCAATTATTAGATACTTCTATAGATAAAGCAGGGGTGCGTTTACGTATCGCATTAGAAGAGCAAGATATCCGTGAATCTACAGGACTTGCTGGTTCTGGTGAGGTAGAGGACTTCCAAACATTCGTAACTCACTTCCCTCGTGGAACAAGACATGAAACTAAAGATTACCAAGGACAAGAACAAACTATTAAAGTTCCAACTAATGCGATGTTTATCGCAAATGGTAAATCAAAAGACTCAGGATACAAAAACTGGGCTCAAATCAACAACGTTGAATTATCACCAAAAATCGTATTAACAGATAAAATTGTTAACCCTAATACTGTAACAACATTAGATCCTAATGCAGAAAAAGATAAGACAGATTTAGGAACAAAAGGAATAATCTCTAGCTTACGTAAAAATTCTGACGGATCAATTTATACTAATGCTGAAGGAAAAGTATTCATTGATAAGAAGGACTCAACAGTATTATCAGGGAAATTAGTACAAGTTAAAGATAAGAATAATAAAGTATTAGGAACTGCATTAGAAGTAGTTAACCCTAATAATAACAAAACTGAATATCTAATGTCTGAATATATAGAATATGATAGTGTTGGTAATAAAGTCGGAACATATAAAATTAACCCAGCTACAGCAGGTGGTAATAAAGAGGTTACAGGAGGTTTCTATGAAACTACTGTAACATTCAAGCCTGAAATAGGATATGTAGGAAGAGCCAAAGGTATTGCAATTCGTGCATGGGATGATAACAACAACTCAACAGGTTGGGAAGCGTCAACTCAAACAATTGAGGCATCAGCAGCTTCTACAACATTAGCAGATAAAGATAAAATTAGTGGAAATGTTAACAACGGTGTTAATAATTACAAGTCTATGGATACGGTTTATGTACCTACAGTAATTGATATTAAACCTGTTGGTAAAGATGAAACTACGATTGATGAACAAGGTAAGAAACAATCAGCAACTCCAAGAATTCCAGACCACGGTACAGTAGAATCTATTAATAACGAGCACATCGATGAAGCGAAAATTGATAAAGCGCACGTATTAATAGACAAAACAAAACCTATCACATTCTCAGAGGTTAAAAATATTCCTGGTAAACTATATGAAGTAGATACACCAGTAGATAAAGAAACAACTTTAACTTATGAAGATGGTGGAACAGAAACATTCAAACCAGCAGATAAAGTTCCTGCAGGAACTGAAATTGCTAAACATGGAGCGATTACTATTACTGGTTCAGGTGGAGTAACAGTAAGTGGTGTTCGTATTGGAGAAGAAGGTACAACGAATTCTCCAAGAAAAGTTCCAGCGGGTTCTGTTTTAGAGGGAGCGCTACCAACAGCTCCGTCACCAGTAACAGTACTTAGAAATGGTGTTGAAGTAACAGTAAATACTGGAGAAAAATTACAAGTAGGAGATCAACTGGTAACTCCTCTACCAATAGTAAATGGAGCACAAATTACTACATGGAAAGTTACGTTACAAAAAGGAGATGTAATACCTAAATCATATTCTACTTTAAAACCTAGACTAGTTGATGAAACAAGTGTTGATAAGCTAATTGGTAATAAAGGAGATTCTGTAACAGTAGATAATACATCTTATGTTAACTACAACAACATTATCCCTAAAGGAACTAGAACAGTAGGGAAAACAGTACCTTTAACAAACCTTACTCTTCCAAAAGCAACACACGTTAACCCAACTACAGGTGAAGTAACAACGGTAGAACGTAGATATACGACAATCGACATCGAAAATGGAATTATCGAAATTGAAAACGAAGGAACATATAAATTAGTTCCTAAGAAAACTACAAATGAAAAAGGTGAAACAGTTTACGAAGATGCAACAGTTGTCTTCACTCCACACCCAAGTTTCGTAGGTGTAGGTACAGGTGTAACGATTAAACAACCTGATGTCGACTACGATAATCCAGATGCAACTGATAGCGTAAGAAGACGTTACGGAACTGACTACGGTTATGCAACATATACACCAACAGTAACTCCTAACTTAACAGCGACTATCACACGTAAAATTCACTATGTTTACGAAGGTGATGCATCTACAGCTCCTGAAGATAAAACACCAATCTTAACAATCGATGGTAAACCAGTTACAAACGAACAAACATTAACATATAACCGTGACTACATTGTTATGTCTCAAGATGGACAAACTGAAAAAGACATCACAGTAGCTACAGAGATGACTCTAGAAAGTCCAATCACAGTTGATCGTTATGTGCGTAAAGCTACAGGAGAAGTAGTAAAAGAGGCAACTCAAGTTACTCAACTTAAACCAGGAGATGTTGTTAAAGCTGGAACACAATTACCAGCTGGAACAGTAATCGTTGGTGCATGGAAGTCTATTAACCCGGAAAATGATCACTTCACGAATATCATTTCTCCTACATTAAAAGGTTACACAGCAGAAGTGCAATTACCAGAAACAGAATATACTAAGAGTGAGAAGAATGGAGTACAATCACATGTACGTTCATCTAACCAAACTCCAGTAGGGGTATACACACCAACAATTAAAGATGGTAAAGTGAACACTCAAGACGTAGGTTCATATGAACCAATGGTATCAGCAGTACGTGCAGACAACAAAGATGATTTCGATGTTTATGTATACTATAAAGCTGATAAACAAGTAGCTCGTGTTGTATATATCGATATGGATGCTGCCAGCAATGCAGACCAAGGTGTATTAGAAACACACACAGGTTCAACATTAGAAGCTAATAAATCAGCGACAGATACAATCACAAAAGATGAAACACTTTACGGTGATTCAGCAACTCGTATCAAATACTCAACAGCGGCAACTATTGCGAAATATGAGGCTATGGGATACGAATTAAAACGTGATGGATTTACAAATGATGATGATGGAAATCGTATCGTTGGTGGACGTAAATTCGACGAAGAGTCAGTAGCAGACTCAGAAAATGCAGGTGAAAAAGCACAGAACCAAACATTCTATGTATTCTTAGGACACAAACGTGACACAGGAGCTAAGACAGAAAGAGCGGATGTAACACGTACAATCAACTATAAATACAAAAAAGATGGTTCTAAAGCAGCAGAATCTGTAACAGAAACATTGAACTTCACACGTAATATCACTATCGATATGGCATTAGCAGCAGTAGTCTTCCCAGAAGATACAGCTACATTCAATGCAGAAAATACAAAAGCTACTCCTGAAGAAAAACAAGCAGCGCAAGCTAAGTATGCTGAGGTAGAAAAACAATACAACGCAGCAGCAGAAAAAGTTAAAGAAGATGCAACAACAGCGCAAGCATTAGCAACAGCAGATAAGGATGTTACAACAACTGAAAAAGCATTAGCAGATGCTAAGAAAGCAAACAATTCATTAGTTATTACAAGTGAATCTACACAAGCTCAGAAAGATGCTAAAGCGGCAGCAGAAGCAGCTTTACAAGCAGCGCAAACAGCTTACGATAATGCATTAGCAGCTCGTAATACAGCTAGAACAAACTACCTAGCAGCAGCTAACTCAGATTTAGTTAAAGCAGTAGTTACAACTCAACAAGCTCTAGAAGCAGAAAATGCTAAAGTAGCAGCAGCTAAAGCAGAATACGAAGCTAAAGTGAAAGACAATAGTGCAACGGATGCTGATAAAAATGCAGCGTTAACTAAGTTTACAGATGCCTTAGCAGTGGCAAAAACAGCAGCAGCAAATGCAACAGCAGCGCAAAAAGCATTTACAGATGCTAAAGATGAAAAAGAAGCATTAAATGATGCTAAAGTAGCAGAAGCAGTTAAGAACAAAGCAATTCAAGACCGTGCTAACACTACTCAAGCAGCTAAGGAAGCAGCTCGTCAAGCATACTATGATGCAATAATTGCTAAAGTTAAAGAGGAATCTAAGAAAGAAACTCCAGATAAGAATAAGGTAGCAGCTGTAAGCTTTGGAGAGTGGAAAGCTCTAGGAAGTACAGCAACTAACTTACCAGCAAACGAACAATTATCTGAAGCTGAGAAACAATCTGACAATGCGTTCAACAATGTTACATCACCAACTATCACTGGTTACTTAGCAGATAAAGTAGCGATTGATAAAACTGATGCAATTGATCCATTAGCGGATGATTACGAAGTAAATGTATTCTATGAGCAAGGTGAACAACGTGCAACAGTTAAGTTTGTAGAAGTAGACGCTAATAACCCAGATACTGTAATTACACCAGGTGTAGCAGAAGACTTAGTGGAAATTGGTAAAACAGGTGATAATTTTGCAACTCTTAATACAGCAGCAGTAAAAGCAGCTATTAAGAAATTAGAAGATAAAGGTTATATACTAGTATCTGATGGATTCGAAAATCCAGGAACTGGTGTAAGCAATACAACATTCGATAACGATCCTAAGAAAGATCAAGAATTTGTTGTTAAAGTTAAAGCTAAAGTAGTTGATATTCCATCATTTGATCCAACTAAACCAACAAGTAACGACAATCCGAAACCAACTCCAGGTGTAACACCAATCGATCCAAGTAATCCATCAGGACCAAAATGGACTGAAGACTTAATCAAAGCTGTAAATGTTCAAGAAGAAGT